>NZ_JAMJEZ010000001.1 GCF_023544715.1 Pseudomonas eutrophicaquae
AACGCATCGCCGATGGTAGTGTGGGGTCTCCCCATGTGAGAGTAGGTCATCGTCAAGCACCTATCCCAAACCCCCGACCCGCGCATGCTGGTCGGGGGTTTGTCTTTGCGCGGGAAATACTAAAACCGGTCAAATTGGCTCCCAGCACCCTGCGAAGGCAGCGGCTCCACCGGTGCGAAGCCGCCAGTCTTTTCAGGGCTTTGGCAGAAACTCCGGGCGCAATACCTCTTGCAAGTGGCCATAAGGGATATCGAGCACCGGATGTCCCATCGAGTAGGGCGCCATGGCATAGACGTCATACTTGAGCTGTATGCGATCACGCAGCAAGGCGACATTGTCCGTCATCACGAACGGCCAGCTGGCTTGAAAATCACGATCTTGATCCAACCCCTCACTCTGCAGCCAGGCACGCCGGGCGGCACGCGCCAGATTCCAGAACGCATCTTCCCGGCCGGGCAGGATAATATCCGTCAGCCTCAACGCCTGTTTACGACTGCGCGAGTAATTGATGAAGCCGCGTCCCGGGATGCCATGTGCGCCACCGGTAAACAGATAGCTGGACAGCTCGACCACCAGCACATCCCCATGCTGATCGATCAGCTTGGCCTGCAGCCAGCTTTGCCAGCGCTCCGGTGCATTGGGCAGCAAGCGCCCGGCATGCTCGAGCAGTGAGCGCGCCCCGGGTGTTGCCTCTTCCGAGAGTGCCAGCTCCAGCAGACGCGCCTCAATCAGCGCATCCAGTTCAGGCTCACCGGGAAAGCTCAGGCTCTCTACATGCAGCAGACTGCAGAGTTCGCCCTGGCAGCCTGCCGCCTGGCGCTCCCAGTTGATGGACCGCGGCTGCAGCTGTGATTCTGTGGCTGGCCATCCCGGCATATTCGGCAACCACTGGCAGGCCGTCAGCCAGGGCAGACAGCCGAGGGCAAGAAGAGTAGTGCGTTGCATGAGGTCTCCAAAGGCATGACAGCAGTGGTTGTACATTTTCGATGCAATCCGCCCAGCGACGTAAGGGGGTTGCAGGGTTAAAATGCGCGGCGAGTCCCCGCAACGTGCGCGGATACGTTCCATGACCATCCGCTGCTCTTGCCAGGACAGCCCAGATTACAGGTATTGCTCATGCCCCCAACGACGCAGTCCAGCGACCTGCAGGTAGACATCATCGAGCGTGAAGCCTGTTTTCGTGGATTTTACGCCCTTGACCGGATCCATCTGCGCCACAGTCTGTTCGCGGGCGGGATGGGGCCGCAGATCAGTCGAGAGCTCTTTATCCGCCCGGATGCCGTCTGTGTCTTGCCCTACGATCCGCGCCGCGACGAGGTGGTCTTGGTCGAGCAGTTCCGCGTCGGTGCACTGACCAAGAGCGAGCATCCCTGGCTGCTGGAGCTGGTTGCAGGGCTGATCGATCCAGACGAATCACCCGAGGCGGTGGCGATGCGTGAGGCCCGAGAAGAGGCGGGCATTGCCCTCACTGAGTTGTGGCCGTTGACCACCTATTACCCCTCGCCGGGTGGATCCGATGAGCGTGTGCATCTTTTCGTTGGTTGTTGCGACAGCCAGCATGCCGGTGGATTGCACGGACTGGCGGAGGAGGGTGAGGATATCCGCGTTCAGGTGCTGAGCTTCCAAGGCGCCTTGGCCGCCATGCATGCCGGGCGACTCGACAATGCGGCCAGCATCATTGCCCTGCAGTGGCTGCAACTCAACCGTGATGAGGTCAGGCGTCGATGGGCATGAGGCTGGCTGAGCGTTATCGGGTCGATCTGCCAGGCCTTCAGGCCACCTGCGAGGCCAACTATGCGCGTCTGCTGAGTCTGTTGCCGCGCATGCGTGAACAGACCAGCCAGCGGCGGATTGCACTGGATGGACCGCCCGCCACCCAGGTGCTGTGGCTGCAGACCACGGCCTGCGGGCTTTACACCAGTCTGGTTGAGGTGCGCGAGGAGGGCGGATACGCCTGGTTGCCGGCACCGCTTTTGCAGGTGCGTGTCTATCATGATGCACGGATGGCCGAGGTGATTTCCGCGGCGCACTGCCGCACCCTGAGGCCCCGCTATGCCTATCCCAATCCCGCGATGCACCAGCCGGATGAGAAGCTGCAGCTCAATCTGTTCCTCGGCGAGTGGCTGACCCATGGCCTGCGTACCGGCTACCCACTGGATGAGCCGCTGCACTGGCAACCGCTGACGCCTGAGCACTGAAACCAGCACCCTTGGGCATGGCCTGATTCTTTCCATTTCTTGATACAGGGAGTCCGTGCGTGTCTGCCGATCCTGCACCCGCCCCCGAGCGCAGCCTGTGGCTGATACAGCTCACCGACAGCCATCTGTTTGGTACGCCCGATGCCACCTTGCTGGGCATGGATACCGCAGAAAGCCTGCGTCAGGTGGTGACACAGGTAGCTGCCTGCCACCCGCGCATCGATCTGCTGCTGGCCAGCGGTGATCTCTCCCAGGACGGCTCGGTGGCGTCCTACCAGCGCTTTGCCGAACTGACCCGCCCGTTGCAGGCCCCGGCCCGCTGGTACCCCGGCAATCACGATGAAGCCGATGTGCTGCAGGCGCTCTGCGCCGATGACGCGCGCCGGGATACGGTGGTGGATCTGGGGAGCTGGCGACTGATCCTGCTGGACTCCAGCCAGGCTGGACAGGTGGCAGGGCATCTGGATGCCTCACAACTGACGTTGCTCGAGCAGGCGCTACAGGGGGCTGATGGTCGTCCGGTCCTCCTATCCTTCCATCATCACCCGCTGCCGGTCGGCTGCGCCTGGCTGGATCCGATAGGCCTGAACAATGCCGAGGCACTGTTCGCTATCACCGACCAGTACCCCAACCTCAAGGCCATACTGTTCGGTCATGTGCATCAGGAAGTCGATCTGTGGCGACAGGGGGTACGGCTGCTGGCCAGCCCCTCGACCTGTGTACAGTTCGCTCCCAATAGCGTGGACTTCGCAATCGATGAGCGACTGCCGGGTTATCGCTGGCTACGGCTGGATGCCGATGGCCAGCTGCATACCGGGGTTGAGCGACTGGCACACTTTGCCTGGCAGCCGGATCTGCAGCGTGGTTACTGATCCGGCTTGAAGCTGCCGTCCGGATCATGGTTTGCTTGTACATCCATACAGCGCTTCGGATTTATCCACCATGTCGGCTCTGCCTACCCTGCTTTACATTCATGGTTTCAACAGCTCGCCAGCCTCCCACAAGGCGCGCGAGCTGATGGCCGCCTGCGCGCAGCGTGGCCTGGCCGCACAGCTGCAGATTCCGGCCCTGCACCATGATCCGCGCCAGGCCATGACCCTGCTCGAGGCGCACATCTGCGCCGCCGAGGGCCGGGTAACGCTGGTCGGCAGCTCCCTGGGTGGCTACTATGCGACCCATCTCGCCGAGCGCTATGGCCTCAAGGCCTTGTTGATCAACCCGGCGGTGCGTGTACAGCGCTATTTTCAGCGCTACCTCGGCCCGCAGCAGAACTTCTACAGCGGCGAGCGCTGGGAGCTGACCGCCGCCCACGTCGAGGCACTGGCGGCGCTGGAAGTTCCACCGCCTCGTGACCCCGAGCGCTTCGTGGTCTGGCTGCAGACCGGTGACGAGACCCTCGACTACCGCGACGCCGCCGACTACTACCGCGCCTGCACGCTAGAGATCGAGGAGGGCGGTGACCACAGCTACCAGGGCTTTGCCGCGCGCATCCCAGAGCTCTTGGCCTTCGCCGGCCTGCTCCGCCCCTGAATTGCGCCCCGCATCCTGCGCGGGCACTCCTTTCGCCAGACAGATACCGCATTCATGGCCACTACCAGCTACACCGCCGAAGCCATCGAGGTCCTCTCCGGCCTCGACCCGGTGCGCAAGCGCCCGGGCATGTACACCGACACCAGCCGTCCCAACCACCTGGCCCAGGAAGTCATCGACAACAGTGTCGACGAGGCGCTGGCCGGCCACGCGAAAAGCGTGCAGGTGATCCTGCATGCCGACCACTCGCTGCAGGTGATCGACGACGGCCGCGGCATGCCGGTGGATATTCACCCGGAGGAGGGCGTCAGCGGCGTCGAGCTGATCCTCACCAAGCTGCATGCCGGCGGCAAGTTCTCCAACAAGAACTACCAGTTCTCCGGCGGCCTGCACGGCGTCGGCATCTCGGTGGTCAACGCGCTGTCGACCCGCGTCGAGGTGCGCGTCAGACGCGATGGCAACGAGTACGCCATCTGCTTTGCCGATGGCTTCAAGGCCAGCGAGCTGCAGGTGGTCGGCACGGTCGGCAAACGCAACACCGGCACCAGCGTGCAGTTCTGGCCGGATCCGCGCTACTTCGACTCGGCAAAGTTCTCGATCAGCCGCCTCAAGCATGTGCTCAAAGCCAAGGCAGTGCTCTGTCCGGGGCTCAGTGTGTCCTTCGAGGACAAGGCCAGCGGCGAGAAAGTCGAGTGGTGCTATGAGGACGGTCTGCGCTCGTATCTCACCGATGCGGTGCGCGAGTTCGTCCGCTTGCCCGAGGAGCCGTTTGTCGGCAACTTCGCCGGCAACACCGAAGCGGTCGACTGGGCGGTGCTGTGGCTGCCGGAGGGCGGCGAGAGCGTGCAGGAAAGCTACGTCAACCTGATCCCCACCGCCCAGGGCGGCACCCACGTCAACGGCCTGCGTCAGGGTCTGCTGGATGCCATGCGCGAGTTCTGCGAGTTCCGCAGCCTGCTGCCGCGCGGCGTCAAGCTGGCGCCCGAGGATATCTGGGAGCGCATCGCCTTCGTGCTGTCGATGAAGCTGCAGGAGCCACAGTTCTCCGGGCAGACCAAGGAGCGGCTGTCGTCGCGCGAGGCGGCGGCGTTCGTCTCCGGGGTGGTCAAGGATGCCTTCAGCCTGTGGCTCAACGCCCATCCCGAGCTGGGTCTGGCCCTGGCCGAACTGGCGATCAGCAACGCCGGGCGGCGCCTCAAAGCCGGTAAAAAGGTCGAGCGCAAGAAGATCACCCAGGGCCCGGCGCTGCCCGGCAAGCTGGCCGACTGCGCCGGGCAAGACCCGATGCGCGGTGAGCTGTTCCTAGTGGAAGGGGATTCTGCCGGCGGCAGCGCCAAGCAGGCGCGCGACAAGGAGTTCCAGGCGATCATGCCGCTGCGCGGCAAGATCCTGAATACCTGGGAAGTCGATGGCGGCGAGGTGCTGGCATCCCAGGAGGTGCATGACATCGCCGTGGCGATCGGCATTGATCCGGGCTCTGCGGACCTGTCCCAGCTGCGCTACGGCAAGATCTGCATCCTCGCCGACGCCGACTCCGACGGTCTGCACATCGCCACGCTGCTCTGCGCGCTGTTCGTCCGCCACTTCCGCCCGCTGGTCGAGGCTGGGCATGTTTACGTGGCGATGCCGCCGCTGTACCGCATCGACCTGGGCAAGGAGGTCTGGTACGCGCTGGACGAGGCCGAGCGCGACGGCATCCTCGAGCGCCTGGTCGCCGAGAAGAAGCGCGGCAAGCCGCAGGTCACCCGCTTCAAGGGCCTCGGTGAGATGAACCCGCTGCAGCTGCGCGAGACCACCATGGACCCCAACACCCGCCGCCTGGTGCAGCTGACCCTGGATGATTTCGATGGCACCCGCGAGCTGATGGACATGCTTTTGGCCAAAAAGCGCGCCGGCGATCGCAAGAGCTGGCTGGAGCGCAAGGGCAATCTGGCCGAGGTGCTGTTGTGATGCGGCCCTCTTCGCCGAGCACCCGCGGTCGCGGCTGAGCAGGCCTTCCTCCGGCGTGCCGGCCCTCGGCGGGCGCGCCCTGAATACACCCGTTTTCTGAGAACGCAGATGAGTGAATCCCTCGATCTGAGCCTGGACGGCGTCGAACGTCGTCCGCTGGCCGAGTTCACCGAACAGGCCTATCTCAACTATTCCATGTACGTGATCATGGACCGCGCCCTGCCGCATATCGGCGATGGCCTGAAGCCGGTGCAGCGGCGCATCGTCTATGCAATGAGCGAGCTGGGCCTGTCCGCCGATGCCAAGCACAAGAAGTCGGCGCGCACCGTCGGCGACGTACTGGGCAAATACCACCCGCACGGCGACTCGGCCTGCTATGAGGCAATGGTGCTGATGGCCCAGCCGTTCAGCTACCGCTATCCGCTGGTCGATGGCCAGGGCAACTGGGGGGCGCCGGACGATCCCAAGTCGTTCGCCGCCATGCGTTACACCGAGGCGCGTCTGTCGCGCTATTCCGAGGTGCTGCTCAGTGAGCTGGGCCAGGGCACGGCGGACTGGGTGCCCAACTTCGATGGCACGCTGGATGAGCCGGCGGTGCTGCCGGCGCGGCTGCCCAACCTGCTGCTCAACGGCACCACCGGCATTGCCGTGGGCATGGCCACCGATGTGCCGCCGCATAACCTGCACGAAGTGGCGATGGCCTGCGTGCACCTCCTGGATGAGCCGCAGGCCACGGTCGAGCGCCTCTGCGAGCTGCTGCCGGGGCCGGATTACCCGACCGAGGCGGAAATCATCACCCCGCGCGCCGACCTTTTGAAGATTTACCAGAGCGGCCGCGGCTCGGTGCGCATGCGCGCGCTGTACCGCGTCGAGGATGGCGACATCGTGGTCACGGCGCTGCCGCATCAGGTCTCCGGTGCCAAGGTGCTCGAGCAGATTGCCGCGCAGATGCAGGCCAAGAAGTTGCCGATGATCGCCGATCTTCGCGATGAGTCGGACCATGAAAATCCCTGCCGGATCGTCATCGTGCCGCGCTCGGGGCGGATCGACGCCGATGAGGTGATGACTCACCTGTTCGCCACCACTGATCTGGAATCCAGCTACCGGGTCAACCTGAACGTCATCGGCCTGGACGGCAAGCCGCAGGTCAAGGACCTGCGCCAGTTGCTGGCCGAGTGGCTGACCTTCCGTATCGGCACCGTGCGCCGGCGGCTGCAGTTCCGCCTCGACAAGGTGGAGAAGCGCCTGCACCTGCTGGAAGGCCTGCTGATTGCCTTCCTCAACCTGGATGAGGTGATCCGCATCATCCGCGAGGAAGACCAGCCCAAGGCCGAGCTGATCGCCCGCTTCGGCCTCAGCGAGCTGCAGGCCGAGTACATTCTCGACACCCGCCTGCGTCAGCTGGCGCGTCTTGAGGAAATGAAGATCCGCGGCGAGCAGGACGCGCTGGCCAAGGAGCGCGACAAGCTGCAGGCGCTGCTCGGCAGCGAAACCAAGCTGAAGCGGCTGGTGCGCAAGGAGCTGCTTGAGGATGCCGAGCAGTATGGCGATGCGCGGCGCTCGCCGATCGTGGCGCGCGCCGAAGCCCGCGCCCTGAGCGAAGCGGCGCTGCTGCCCAGCGAGCCAGTGACCGTGGTGCTGTCGGAGAAGGGCTGGGTGCGCTGCGCCAAAGGGCATGACATCGACGCAGCGGGGCTGTCCTACAAGGCCGGTGATGCCTTCCGTGTTGCCGCGCCGGGGCGCTCCAACCAGCAGGCGGTCTTCCTGGATTCCACCGGGCGCAGTTACTCGCTGCCGGCCCACTCGCTGCCCTCGGCGCGTGGCCAGGGTGAGCCGTTGACCGGCCGGCTGAGTCCGCCGGCAGGGGCCAGTTTCGAGTGTCTGCTGCTGCCGGATGAGGACGCGCTGTATGTGCTGGCCTCGGATGCGGGGTATGGTTTCGTGCTGCGGGGCGCTGATCTGTTGGCCAAGAACAAGGCGGGCAAGGCGCTGCTGAGCCTGCCCGAGGGTGCGCGGGTCATGGCGCCGCGTCGGCTCAATGATGTGAGCAGCGAGCAGCTGGCCGCGGTGACCAGCGAGGGGCGTCTGCTGGTATTTGCGGTCAGCGATCTGCCGCAGCTGGCCAAGGGCAAGGGTAACAAGATCATCGGGATTCCCGGTGAGCGGGTGGCGCGCCGTGAGGAGTATGTCGTCGATCTGCAAGTGTTGCCCGCCGGCGCTACGCTGGTGCTGCAGGCCGGCAAGCGTACCCTGTCGCTGCGCGGCAGCGATCTGGAGCATTATTGCGGCGAGCGTGGCCGGCGCGGCAGTCTGTTGCCGCGTGGTTTCCAGCGGGTCGATGCCTTGCTGGTCGAATAACCCACCCGAGGAGTTGGATATGCAGGAAGCCAGCCGCCCCCGGGCCGCGCTGTGCTGGGCGGGCGAGCAGGACGGAGTGCTGCATCTGGCGCTGCACGGCGACTGGACGCTGGCCGCGTCCAAGCCGGATCTGCTGAGCGTCTGGCACAGTCAGGCCAGCAAGCCTGCGCGTCTGTGTGTGCAGCTGGAGGCGCTAGGGCAATGGGACAGCAGCCTGCTGGCGGTACTGCGCCGCCTGCAGCGCCTGGCCGAGACGCACGGCCACACCCTCGAGTACCAGGCGCTGCCCGAAGGGGTCGCCCGGCTGCTGCAGCTGGCCAGTCGTCCTTCCACGCAGGTCAGCGAGCCCCTGCTGGTGCATCAGCCCCTGCTGGTCCGGCTGGGCTGGCAGGTGCTGCAGCGTCAGCAGGCGTTGAGCCAGGCCTGCATCTTCATCGGTGAGGTGCTGCTCGGGCTGGGGCGTCTGCTGCGTGGTCGGGCGCGGATGCGCGGGCAGGATTTCGCCGCAGCGCTGGCGCAATGCGGGCCGGGGGCGCTGCCGATCGTTGCGCTGATTGCCACCCTGGTCGGGCTGATTCTGGCCTTCGTTGGCGCCGCCCAGCTGCAGGCCTTCGGCGCCCAGCTGTATATCGCCAACATGGTAGCCATCGGCATGACCCGCGAGATGGGCGCGCTGATGACCGCGGTAATCATGGCCGGGCGTACCGGCGCGGCTTATGCGGCGGAGCTCGGCAGCATGCAGGCCAACGAGGAAATCGACGCCCTGCGCACCTTTGGCTTCCCGCCGCTGGAATTTCTGGTCCTGCCGCGCCTGCTGGCGCTGCTGGTGAGCATGCCGATCCTGTGCGTGTTTGCCGATGCACTGGGCATTCTCGGCGGTTTCATCATTGGGGCGGGGCTCTTCGACATCTCGGCGCCGCTGTACCTCAGCCAGAGTCTTGAGATGCTGACCCTGACCGATTTTCTGCTCGGTCTCTTCAAGAGTCTGGTGTTTGCCGTGCTGATCGCCCTGATCGGCTGCCACTACGGGCTGGCCTGTGGCCGCAATGCCCAGGCAGTCGGGCAGGCGACCACCCATGCGGTGGTCAGCATCATCGTCGCGCTGGTGGTCAGCGATGCGCTGATCACGCTGATCTGCACGCAACTGGGGATCTGAGCATGGAAGAGTGCGTGATCCAGGTGGAGGGGCTGAGCGCTGGCTACGGGCAAAAGGTCGTGCTGCGCGATATCCACTTCAGCCTGCGCCGTGGCGAGGTGTTCGTGGTGATGGGCGGCAGCGGCTGCGGCAAGAGCACCCTGCTGCGTCACCTGATCGGCCTCAACCGGCCACTGGCCGGGCGCATGCGGCTGCATGGCGAGGATTTCTGGGCGCAAGACAGCGCTCGGCGCGCCCAGCTGCAACGCCAGTTCGGCGTGCTCTATCAGGACGGTGCGCTCTGGAGCGGCATGACCCTGCGCGACAACATCGCCCTGCCGCTGGCCACCTATCACCCGCACCTGAGCGGCGATGAGCTGGACGAGCTAGCCGCCCTCAAGCTGGCGCTGGTCGGTCTGGCGGGCTGCGAGGGGCTGTATCCGGCCGAGCTGTCCGGTGGCATGCGCAAGCGCGCAGGGCTGGCGCGGGCATTGGCGCTGGATCCGCAGGTCCTGTTCTTTGATGAGCCCTCGGCCGGGCTCGATCCGCTCAGCTCGCAGGCGCTGGATCAGCTGATTCTTGAGCTGCGCGACAGCCTGGGGGCCAGTATCGTGCTGGTCACCCATGAGTTGCCGAGCATCTTTGCCGTGGCCGATACCTGCCTGTTTCTTGATAACCAGACCCGCACCCAAGCGGCCCTTGGTCCGCTGGCAGAGCTGCTGGCGCATGGCCCTGAGGTCGTGCAGCGCTTTCTGCGCCGGGGTGAGGGAGCGCCGGCTGCAACCCGGGAGATCCACCGATGAACGAAACCCGCAAACCCTTCTGGATCGGGGCTTTTCTGCTCAGCGGCATCGCCCTCCTGGCGGCCGGTCTGCTGCTGCTGGCCCGCGACAGTTGGTTCAGCCAGCCCAGCGACTACGCGGTGTACTTCACCGGCAGCCTCGATGGGTTGGATGTCGGTGCGGATGTCACCTACCGCGGGGTCAAGGTCGGTACCGTACGGGAGATTCGCCTGGCCTACGATCAGCAGCTGCAAGAGGTGATGATCCCGGTGGTGCTGCGCATCCAGCCGAATCTGGCGGGCAGCCGCAATGCGATCGGCCCGGTGCTGGAGCCACTGATCGAGCGTGGGTTGCGCGCCCAGTTGCAGACCCAGAGTCTTTTGACCGGCAAGTCGATCGTGGCGCTGGACCTGTTTCCGGGCCAGCCGGGGTATCTGGGCGATCCCCAGGCGCTGGATCTGCCGGTGATTCCCAGTGTGCCGTCGCGGGTCGATCAGGCGGCGGATGTGCTGCGCGAGTTGCTGGCCAGCCTTCGTGAGATGCCGCTGCGCGAGCTGGTGCAATCGGCGCATCACAGTCTGCAGGCGCTGGAGCGCTTCAGCACCTCGCCCGCCTTGGGGCAGGGGCTGGGGAATCTCGGGCGCAGCCTGGCGCATCTGGAGCAACTGAGCGGCACCTTGCAGACGCAGCTGCCGGCGATCCTGAGTGAGGCGCGCGACAGCAGCGCGTCACTGCGTCTGGCGCTGGACGATGCCCGGCAGGCCATGCACAGTGCGCGCCTGGCGCTGGAGCAGATGGATATACTGGCGCACGACTTGCGCCGCGGTCTGGGGCCGGAGTCGGAAAACCAGTACCAGCTGCTCTCCACCCTGGAGGCCCTGACCCGCAGCAGCAAGGCGCTGCAGCGCACGGTCGAGAGTCTCGAGCAGCACCCTGAATCCCTTATCTTTGGCAAGCAACGGTGAACCATTCCATGCGTATAGCGCCCTATAGCCGGATGGGCTGTCTGGCAGCATTGCTGGCGCTGGGCGGCTGTGCCTCGACGCCGCCCTCGGCCTTCTATCAACTGCAGACCTCCAGTGAGCTGGCGCTGGCGGCCGAGAATCAGGGCCCGGCCATCCTGCTCGGGCCGCTGGAGGTGGCGGACTACCTGCAGCGCGAGGTGGTGGTGCAGCGCACGCTTGAGGGTAATCTGCAGCTCGGTGGCGCGGCGCGCTGGGCCGGTAGCCTTGAGGACGACATCGCCCGCGTGCTGCTGCGCGAGCTGTCCGTTCGGACCGGCAGCAGCCAGGTGGCGCTCTACCCGGATCGGGTCGGCTTTACGCCGCAGGTGCAGGTGCTGCTCAGCATTTCACGCTTTGATGCCGGGCCCGATCAGCCAGCCGTGCTGGAAGCGCAGTGGCGCTTGCTGGATGCCGCAGGCACGATGCGTCACAGCCAGGTGCTGCGCCTTGAGCATCCGCATACCGGATCGCTGGTCAATCAGGTCCGCATGCAGAGCCAGCTGCTGCACCAACTGGCCGAGCGTCTGGCGCAGGCCATCAAGGCCTTGCCTGAGACGCTGCTGGGCGAGGAGGCGGGTGCGACCACATCACGGCGTGCGCCGCGCACGGCATCTTCCGTCACCCGCGAAGAGCGCACCCGCCGCTCGCCAGTCTCCCCGGTCTCGACGCCGGTCGAAGTCTATCGCTTCTGAGTACGCGCTCTGCGCGGGCGATGCCCTGAGTGCCGGCAGCGCACTCAGGGGGTGCCGAGGATCCGGCCGAGCTGTTGCTCGAGTTCCGCTGGCAGCGGCGGCTGCAGGCTCTTGATGCAGCTGGCGCCCGCGGGGCTATTGATGCTGCGGATCTGTGCATAGTGCTGCAGCTGGGGATCACCGCTCAGCCCAGCATCCAGCAGCACCAGATTGCGGCTGTCGCGGCTCAGGGCGATCGCCTGCTGGCTGGCCGGCTGCAGGAGCAGTTCACCCTGGGTCAGCCCATACAGATTGTTGCCGCGGCTGATGGCCAGCTGCAGCTGCAGGGTCAGGCCGCTATCAGCGATCAGCACCTGCAGCTCATGGCTGAGGATGCGCAGCAGTTCACCGCAGCACAGGGCACGCACCAGATAGCGCTCGTCCTGCTGCTGGTCATGGAACAGGATCAGGCTGCCGCCATCATCGAGGCTGTACAGGCTGCCCTGATAGGTACGGGTCGCCTCATCCAGGCAGTCACGATAGCGCTGCAGCAGCGCCAGCAGCCGCGGGCGCGGCAGCTGCTGCAGTTCATGCTGACCGCCAAGCTGCACGCACAGCACTGCACTGGGGATCGGTCGCTCGGCTACAGCATCCGCCGGGACGGATGGTGCGGCCTGTGCGACGGGCTGCGGTGCCGGGGCGATGGGGGCTGCGGCGGGCACGAAGGGCTCGTTGTCCAGCCCAAGATCAGCCGCCTGCAGGCCGAAGTCCTCTTCATCCTCCAGCACGCTGCGCCGGGCGGATAGCGGACGGGGGGCGGCGGGACTGGCCTGCGCGGGCGCTGGCTGGGCGGGGGCCGGGCGGTGCTGCTGCGTGTCGATCTCGTCCGGCTCCTCAAGGTCCAGCGCAAAATCCAGGTCAAAGTCCGGCTCATCCGGTTCAGCAGCGGTCAGGCTCGTGGCCGGAGTTGCCGCGCTGCTCTGGCGGGCGCGGACCCGCTGCGGCACGCTGTCATCGAGGTCGGCACGAATAGTGTCCAGCAGCATTTCGTCGTCCTGCTCGAAGGGCGGCTCGGGTTCGGGCTGCAGCTCAGGCGGCGGCGCCAGCCGCGCATCGAGCTGGCGCGCCAGATCACCGATCTCATCCTGACGCTCCAGCGCCGGGGCATTGTCGATCGGGTCGCGCAGCCACAGGCGCAGCTGCAGCAGCGGCACGCTGAGCTGGCTGCCCAGCCGCAGGCTGAAGGCCAGCGCCACGGTCATCAGGATGGCGGCGAGGATACCCAGGTTCTGCAGGCTGTCGGCTAGCGGCGCCGCCAGCTGGGCGCGGTCGAGGGTCAGGTACAGCTGGGCGGCGGTACGATCGTCCTGGATGGCGATCGGCGCGCTGAAGGTGGTGATGTTGTCGGTATGCGGCGGCCAGGCCCCCAGCGGGCGCTGGCCGGCCTCGGCACTCACTCGCTGGTTGGCATCCTGAATCACCGCGTGGGCGACCAGCGGGTTGTCCACCAGCTTGTCGAGCATCACATTGAGGCTCAGCCGGTCATTGGCGACCAGCAGGTCGCTGGCCGCCGTCACGGCCTGGGCACGCAGGGCCTCCCCGACGGCAATCGCCTGCTGATCAGTGGCCTGTCGCAGCTGCAGGCCTGTCACCCAGATAAAGACCAAGAGGCAGGTGCCGAGCAGCAGCAGGGTATGCAGCACCAGGCGCACGGTCAGCGGGAAGCGCCGGCGCTGCGAGGCGCCAAGCATGGATACGAACAGGTTGTCGGATTTGACGGGCGATGGCCGGCTCACGAGCAGGAGACTCGACTGCAGGGAAAGGATGCGGAGTATAGCCGCGCGCTTGCCGCACGGGCAAAGCACGCTGCCCGGCTGCCGGGATTGCAGGTAGAATCGGCACTTTTCTGCCTTGGGGGTGTGCCGTGCGCGAAATCGTCCTGATCAACATTACCGGGGAAGACCGTCCGGGGCTGACCGCGGCCATCACCGGCGTGCTGGCCCGGGGCGGCGTCAACATTCTCGACATCGGTCAGGCGGTGATCCACGACACCCTGTCGTTCGGCATCCTGGTGGAGATCCCGCACACCGCACAGGCGTCTGCGGTGCTCAAGGAGGTGCTGTTCACCGCCTATGAGCTGGATCAGCAGGTGCGTTTTACCCCGGTTTCCGAGGACGACTACCGCCAATGGGTGGCCGGGCAGGGCAAGCCGCGCCATATTGTCACTCTGCTGACCCGGCGCATCACCGCCGAACAGCTGCATCGGGTCAGTGCCATCACGGCCGCGCATGGCCTGAATATCGACCATATCGACCGTCTGTCCGGGCGGATGCCGCTGGATACCCCGGAGGAGTGCGGCAAGGGCTGCATCGAGTTTTCGGTGCGCGGTGAGCCGGCCAATCCTGCGACCCTGCGGGCCGAGTTCCTTAGCGTGGCTCAGGAGCTTAGCGTGGACATTGCCTTCCAGCGTGACAGCGTGTTCCGGCGCAATCGCCGTCTGGCGGTGTTCGACATGGATTCGACGCTGATCGAGGCAGAAGTGATCGACGAGCTGGCCAAGGCGGCCGGCGTGGGTGAGCAGGTCGCCGAAATCACTGAGCGTGCGATGCGCGGCGAGCTGGATTTTCGCGCGAGCTTCAAGGAGCGTCTGGCGCTGCTTAAGGGGCTCTCCGAGGAAGTGCTGGAAGGGATTGGCGCCTCGCTGCGCCTGACCGAGGGCGCCGAGACACTGTTTGCCGAGCTCAAGCGCCTGGGTTACAAGACCGCGATCCTCTCCGGCGGCTTCACCTACTTTGCCCGCCAGCTGCAGCACAAGCTCGGCATCGACTATGTGTTTGCCAATGAGCTGGAGATCGTCGATGGCCAAGTGACGGGCGTGGCGGTCGAGCCGATTGTCGATGCCCAGCGCAAGGCGGATCTACTGCGTGAGCTGGCCGAGCGCGAGGGGCTGCGTCTGGAGCAGACCATTGCGGTCGGTGATGGCGCCAACGACCTGCCGATGCTGGCCATTGCCGGCCTGGGCGTCGCCTTCCGCGCCAAGCCGCTGGTCAAGCAGTCGGCCAAGCAGGCGATTTCGACCCTGGGGCTGGATGGCATCCTCTACCTTTTGGGCTATCGCGACCGCGAAGGGCACGACTGAATCCTGCGCAGCGTCGGCGGATCGCGCACGGCGCTCCGCCGAAAGCTGCCCGCCTGCGTGGGGGTGGGCAGTCTGCGTGGCTCAGGCGTCCTGCAGCGGACCGCCCAGCGCCTGGCCCATGCGCACCGCACTGCCGGCCGCCAGTTCCTCGGCCCAGCGCACCTGATCGGGGCCGAACAGCACGATGGCCGTGGAGCCCAGCTTGAAGCGGCCGAGCTCAGCGCCTTTTTCCAGATGGATCGGCTCGCTCACCCCGTAGTTGAAGGTCTTGAGGGTGCGCTTGGGTGGGGTCACCAGACCGGCCCAGACGGTCTCGATGCTGGCGACGATCATCGCCCCGACCAGCACCACCGCCATCGGACCGCGTTCGGTATCGAACAGACAGACCACCCGCTCGTTGCGCGAGAACAGCTCCGGCACCTGCTCGGCGGTAAAGCCGTTGACCGAGAACAGCTTGCCCGGCACATAGACCATCTCGCGCAGGGTGCCGGCCAGAGGCATGTGTACGCGGTGGTAGTCGCGTGGCGACAGATAGACGGTCGCGAACTGCCCGCCGATGAAGGGTGCAGCGCGTTCCGCATCACCGCCCAGCAGTTCCAGCACACTGAAACTGTGGCCCTTGGCCTGCAGCAGGCGGCCATACTCGATCGGCCCCAGCTGGCTGATCGCCCCGTCGGCCGGGCACAGCACTGCGCCCGGCGTCGGGTCCAGTGGCCGGCTGCCGTCGCGTAGCGCGCGGGTGAAGAAGGCGTTGAAATGCTCGTAGGCGTGCGGGTTGCCGATCTCCGCCTCGCTCATGTCCACCTGGTAGCGGTGGATAAAGGCATCGATCAGGCGGTTCTTGAACCATGGCTTGCGGCACTCGGCGGCGCAGCCGATCAGGCGTGACAGGGTATGGTGCGGCAGCAGGTGCTGTCCGGCGAGAAACAGGCGTTCCTTGATGTTCATGACAATTCTCAGCATTCAACCGGAGTATCGGGATGGTTGCCCCACTCGGACCAGGAGCCGGCGTAGGCCTTGATGTGTGGATAACCCAGGGCGCGCATGGCCAGGTAGGTCAGGCCGGAGCGGCGATGGGTCTGGCAGTGGGTGATGATTTCCTTGTCAGCGCTGATGCCGTGGGCGGCGAGCAGCGCGGCGAGGTCAAGGCGCAGGCGCAGGGCACGCTGGCTGTCCAGGCAGTCGGTCCAGTTCAGGTTGATGGCGCCGGGAATATGCCCGCCACGCGCCGCCAGCACCTTTTCGCCGCGATATTCCTCGGGAGAGCGGGCGTCCCAGATCAGCCGCTGCGGATCATGCAGATGGGCCAGCAGGTCCTCGCGGGTCGCCAGCACATCGGCCACCGGCTGCACGCTGACCGGGCCACCAACCGGCGCCGGCACCGCGGTGCTCAGCGCCCGGCCCTCGGCCAGCCAGGCGGTCAGGCCGCCGTTGAGGTGATGCCAGCGGCGATGACCGATCAGGTCAAGCAGCCAGCCAAAACGCCCGGCCCAGGGGCCGCCTTCGGCGTCATACAGCACATACACGGCCTCCTCGCGATGGCCCAGCTCGCCGAGCAGTGCTTGGAAGTCGTTCCAGTCCGGCAGCAGTCCCGGCGCCGGCGGCAGGCCCAGCTGGGTGCGCTTGCTGTCGACATGGCGCGCGCCGGGAATATGTCCCTCGGCGTAGCGCTCGGCGGGGGTCAGATCGACCAGGATCAGCTCAGGCGCCTCCAGACGACTGGCCAGCTCGGCCGGCTCGATCAACAGCGGCAGGTCGGCAAACACGGACATGGCGAACATCCTCGCAGGCTCGGAAAAGCGCCGAGTGTAACGGAAAGTGCCCGGAGTACGCCGGCTCTGCTCAGTACGTTTCCTGCGGCAGCGAGGCGAGGATGTGCCGGTAGCTGGCCAGGCGCTGCGGGTGGATGCGGCCTTCCGCCAGCGCCGTGAGCAGCGCGCAGCCAGGCTCCTGTTCATGCCGGCAATCCCGGAAGCGGCAGCGGCCGATCAGGTCGCGAAACTCGATGAAGCCATCCTCCACATCGGCGCGGGTGACATGACCGAGGCTAAATTCGCGGATGCCGGGCGAGTCGATCAGATCCCCGCCGCCGGGGAAGTGGAACAGCCGCGCGGTGGTGGTGGTGTGGGTGCCTTTCTGGGTCAGCTCCGACAGCGCGCCGACCCGCAGATCGACCCCAGGCAGCAGGGCATTGACCAGCGAGGACTTGCCGACCCCCGACTGACCAACGAACACACTGACTCGCCCGTCGAGCCGCTCGCGCAGTTCATCCATGGCATTGCCGTGATGGGCGGAGACTTCCAGCAGCGGATAGCCGAGCGCCCGGTAGACCGCCAGCAGGGCATCGAGGCGCGCGGCATTCTCCTCATTGATCAGATCGGCCTTGTTCAGCAGCAGCAGCGGCTGGATGCCCGCGTGATCGGCGGCGATCAGGTAGCGGTCGATCAGGTTGCCGTGGGGCTCTGGCAGCGGAGCGAAGACGATGACGATCTGATCGACGTTGGCCGCCACCGGCTTGAGCACGCCGCGCATGTCCGGGCGGCATAGCTCGGAGCTGCGCGGCAGCTGGGCGACGATCACGCCGATACCCTGATTGCCCGGACGCCAGACCACCCGATCGCCGGTCACCAGGGTCGGCAGATTGGCTCGCCGGTGGCAACGGAACAGCTGGCCGCGCTGCTCACCATCGAGGGCCTCGACCTCGACCTGCACGCCGAAGTGGGCGATCACCAGGCCTTGCTGCTCGGGGCCAAGATCGCCACCTTCCAGCTCCTCCAGGGCGCGGTGTTCGCGGCGGGCGGCCCGGGCGGCGCGTTCGTCCTGGATCTTCTCGATGCGCCAGCTCTGCCGGCGGCTCAGTTGGCGTTTGGCCATGATGGCTCCGTGTCCTGAAATCGCCGGCAGTCTAGCATGGGCCGGGCCTGCTAAAATCCTCGGATTCGCCGAGGAAAATCATCATGCAAAACCCGCAGAATCTGATCTGGATCGACCTGGAAATGACCGGCCTTGATCCTGAGCTGGATGTGATTCTGGAGATCGCCACCGTGATCACCGACTCGCAGCTCAACGTGCTGGCCGAGGGGCCGTCGATGGTGGTGCACCAGAGTGACGAGGTGCTGGCGGGCATGAGTGCCTGGTGCGTCGAGCATCATGGCCGCAGCGGCCTGACCCAGCGGGTGCGCGAGAGCACGATCGATACCGCCGAAGCCGAGCGGCGCACGCTGGCGTTTCTCGCTGAGTGGGTGCCGGCGGGTGCCTCGCCGATGTGTGGCAACAGCATCGGGCAGGATCGGCGTTTTCTGGTTCGCTACATGCCGCAGCTGGAAGCCTTCTTCCACTACCGCAACCTGGATGTCTCAACCATTAAGGAGCTGGCGGCGCGCTGGGCGCCGGCGGTGCGCGAGGGCTTTAGCAAGAACAGCGTGCACCTGGCGCTGGACGACATCTATGAGTCGATCGCGGAGCTGCGCTATTACCGCGAGCAGATGTTCAAGTGCTGAACCGATGATGCTCAGGCGGGGGCCGTGATCTCGGTTGCGTCCGCCCGCCTAGCATGTTCGGCCAGCGCCCACTCGACATGCTCGCGCACCAGCGCCGAGGGATGATCGCGGTAGAGACGCAGCGTCTCCAGCACCGCAATCGTCGAGGGCGCGTTGCCCAGCCCGACGGCCAGGTTGCGCAGCCAGCGCTCGTAACCGGCGCGGCGCAGCGGCGAGCCTTCGGTGCGCGCAAGAAACTCCGCCTCGCTCCAGCGCATCAGGCTGGCCAGGCTGCTGCTGTCGAGCTGATGGCGGGGCTGAAAGTCATGCTCGCCAGTGGGGCGGGCAAAGCGGTTCCACGGGCAGACCAGCTGGCAATCATCACAGCCGAACACCCGGTTGCCGATCAGCGGGCGCAGCTCCAGCGGAATACTGCCCTTGAGCTCGATGGTCAGGTAGGAAATGCAGCGCCGCGCATCCAGCTGATAGGGCGCGACGAAGGCGGCGGTCGGGCAGATATCCAGGCAGGCCTGGCAGCGCCCGCAGTGCTCGTCCTGCATCGGGGCGTCGGTTGGTAGCGGCAGATCCACGAACAGTTCACCGAGAAAGAACCAGCTACCGGCGCGGCGGTTGATCAGCAGGGTGTTCTTGCCGATCCAGCCAAGGCCAGCCTGCAGGGCGAAGGCCTTTTCCAGCACCGGCGCGCTGTCGACAAAGGCGCGGTAGCCAAACGGGCCGATGGCGCTCTGGATGCGCTCGGCCAGCTGTTGCAGGCGTTTGCGGATCAGCTTGTGATAGTCGCGGCCCAGCGCGTAGCGCGACAGGTAGGCGCGCTCCGGATCGGCCAGCTGTTCGGCCATGCGGGTGTCGCCGGGCAGATAGTCCATGCGCAGCGAAATCAGCCTGATGGTGCCGGGCACCAGTTCGTCCGGGCGCGAGCGCTTGCTGCCGTGGGCGGCCATGTAGTCCATCTCGCCATGATGGCCGGCGGCCAGCCAGCGCTGCAGGTGTTCGGTGTGCTCGCCCGGATCAATGCCGCTGATGCCGACCTGCGCAAAGCCCAGCTCGCGCCCCCAGTCGCGAATCTGCTCGGCCAGGGCCTCAAGGTCGATTTCATTGATCTGCATGCTGGCGGTGCTCCGGGGCGCAGGGCGTATAATTGTGCCTCAATCCTTGTGTGAATGACCTCATGTCCGCCACTGTCGCTGAGCCTCTGCCCCTCGCGCTGTACCGCGCCGCTGCCGTGCGTGACCTGGATGCGCGGCTGATCGCCTCCGGCACGCCCGGGTATGTGCTGATGCAGCGTGCCGCCCGGGCGCTGTGGCAGGCGCTGCGCCTGCGCTGGCCGAGTGCGTCGGCGCTGACCGTGCTGGCCGGTCACGGCAATAACGCCGGAGACGGCTATCTGCTGGCGCTGTTGGCGCAGCAGGCGGGCATGGCGGTTCAGGTGCTGACGGTCAGCGATCCGGCGCGGCTCAATGGCGATGCCGCCAGTGCCTTCGCGGCGGCGCGTGCCGCGGGGGTATCGATCCAGCCCTGGCAGGTGGACAGCTCCCTGCAGGGCGTGATTGTCGATGCGCTGCTGGGCACGGGGCTGCAGGGTGCCGTGCGCGAGCCCTTTGCCGCGGTGATTCGTACCCTGAACGAGCATGAGCGGCCGGTGCTGGCGGTGGATATTCCCTCCGGCCTGTGCGCGGACAGCGGCCGGGTGCTGAGCTGTGCGGTGCGCGCCGAACTCACCGTGACCTTCATCGGTCTCAAACTCGGCCTGTTTCAGCTCGATGGCAGCGCGCAGGCCGGGCATCTGGTCTTTGCCGACCTGCAGGCCGACCCGCTGCAGGTGGCGGCCATGCCGGTAGCCGCCTGGCGACTGGCCGGCGAGCAGCTACCCGTGCTGGCGCCGCGCGCACGCCACAGCCACAAGGGCCAGTTTGGCCGCGTACTGGTGGTGGGTGGTGACAACGGCCTGGGCGGTGCCGCGCTGCTGGCGGCGGAAAGCACCCTGCGTGGCGGTGCCGGGCTGGTGACGCTGGCCACCCGCGCCGAGCATGTCGCCCCAGCCCTGGCGCGCCGCCCGGAGGTGATGTGCCGGGGCGTGCAGTCGGGTAATGAGGTGCGGGCGCTGGCGCAAGCGGCTGATGTGCTGGTGCTGGGGCCGGGGATCGGCCAGGGGGCTTGGGCGCGCAGTCTGCTGGGCAGTCTGGCGGGCACTGCTGTACCTCAGGTCTGGGATGCCGATGCGCTCAATCTGCTCGCCGCGGGTGTGCTGCGGGCGCCTGACGGCCCGTGGATCGCCACGCCGCATCCGGGGGAGGCGGCGCGTCTGCTGGGTGTCTCGGTGGCTGAGGTACAAGCCGATCGAGCCGCCGCCGCGGCCGCGCTGGCGCAGCGCCTGCAGGCGGTGGTGGTGCTCAAGGGCGCGGGTACGCTGGTGGCCGAGCCGCAAGGCCGCTTGTATCTGTGCGAGCGCGGGCATCCGGTGATGGCCGGTGCCGGATTCGGTGATGTGCTGGCGGGGCTGCTCGGCGCGTTGCTGGCTCAGGGGCTGGTGCCCGATCAGGCCGCGCGTCTGGGGGTCTGGCTGCATGCCGTGGCCGGTGAGCGGCTGGCGGGTGCAGGCCGGGGTCTGGCGGCTGGAGAACTCTGTGAGGCAATCCGTCAAGTGCTGGAGGAGCATAGTCCGTGTCTGAAGTGATGCTGTATCTGGCCGATGAAGCGGCCATGCTGGCCTTCGGTGCCCGACTGGCCGCGGTGAGTGGCGCCTGCGGGGTGATCTTCCTGCAGGGCGACCTGGGCATGGGCAAGACCACCCTGTCGCGTGGCCTGCTGCGCGGGCTTGGGCACACCGGGGCGGTCAAGAGTCCGACCTTCACGCTGGTCGAGCCGTATGAGCTGGGCGAGCGGCGCGTCTATCATTTTGATCTGTACCGTCTGGCCGACCCGGAGGAGCTGGAGTTCTTCGGCATCCGCGACTATTTGAGTGGTGATGCCCTGTGCCTGATCGAGTGGCCGGAGCGCGGTGCCGGTGTGCTGCCGCCAGCAGATCTGCAGATTCATATTCAGGCCGAGGGGGAGGAGCGGCGTCTGCGTCTGCAGCCCCACGGTGCGCGGGGCGAAGCCTGGTGTGCGGCCCTGAGCGAGGTGAACTGAGATGCGTCGATCACGATTCTTCGCCCTGTGTGCCCTGCTCGGTAGCCTGCTGCTGACCGAGCTGGCGCTGGCCGCCAGTGAGGTGCGCAGCGTGCGGCTGTGGCGCAGCGCGGATAACACCCGCCTGGTATTCGACCTCAGCGGTCCGGTGCGTCACAACGTCTTCACCCTGAGTGCGCCCGAGCGCATTGTCATTGATCTGGAGGGGGCGAAGATGGCCACCTCCCTCGAGCAGTTGGGCACCGCAAAAACGCCGATCAGTGGCCTGCGGGCGGCGGCGCGTTCGGCCGATCAGCTGCGCATCGTGCTGGATGTGGCCAGTGCCGTGCAGCCCAACAGCTTCAGTCTGGCGCCCAACCAGCAGTACGGCCACCGGTTGGTGGTCGATCTCAAGGACGTCACCAGCGCCGCAGCGTCTAAAGCCTCGGCAGGGTCTGCTCCGGCGCCGGATAAGGTCATGGCCGGTGCACCGGCAGCGGTGCGCGCCCCTGTGGCGGAAGCGGCGGTAGCGCGCACCTCCCCGAGTGCGCCGCCCGCGCGCTCAGTGGCCAGCGTGCCGAGCAAGCCGCCGGCGACCGCTACACCGCTGGCCAGCACCCGGCGCAGTGCACCGCTGCCGTCGAGCGCTGGCGGTCAGCGTGACATCGTCATTGCCATTGATGCCGGACATGGCGGCAAGGACCCTGGGGCGCTGGGCCCTAACGGCGAGCGTGAAAAGGACGTGGTACTGGCCATCGCCCGTGAGCTCAAGCAGGTGATCGACCGGGAGCGCGGTTTTCGCGCCGAGCTGGTGCGCACCGGCGACTACTTCATCCCGCTGGCCCGCCGGCCGGCGATTGCCCGCAGCAAGGGCGCGGATCTGTTCATCTCGGTACACGCCGATGCCGCGCCGCGGCGCACGGCGTATGGTGCCTCGGTTTATGCGCTCTCCGATCGCGGTGCGACCTCGGAGACGGCCCGCTGGCTGGCGGACCGGGAAAACCGCTCCGACCTGATCGGGGGTGCCGGCAGCGTCAGTCTCGACAACAAGGACCGCATGCTGGCCAGCGTGCTGCTGGATCTGTCGATGACCGCCACGCTGTCTTCCAGTCTGGATGTCGGTCAGAAGGTGCTAAGCGGCATGGGGCGGATCGCGGCGCTGCACAAGCGGCGCGTCGAGCAGGCCGGCTTCATGGTGCTGAAATCGCCGGATATTCCCTCGATCCTGGTGGAAACCGGGTTCATCTCCAACCCTGAGGAGGCGCGTAAGCTGAAGACCCGCGCCCATCAGCAGGCTCTCGCCCGCTCGATCCACAGCGGTGTGCGGCAGTTCTTCCATGAGAATCCGCCGCCCGGCAGCTACATTGCCTGGCTGCGCGATCAGGGCAAGATTCGTCTGGGCGAGCGTGAACATCTGGTCGCCCCGGGGGAAACCCTCGCGCTGCTGGCGCAGCGTTATCAGGTCAGTCTGCCGGCCCTGCGTCAGGCCAATCGCCTGCGCAGCGACGGCCTGAAAGTCGGGCAGCTGCTGGTGATTCCGGCGCAAACCCTGGCGGGCCAGTGATGGGGGAGGCGGCGCGTATCCAGCTGCTGAGCCCGCGGCTGGCCAACCAGATTGCCGCCGGCGAGGTGGTCGAGCGGCCGGCCTCGGTGATCAAGGAATTGCTGGAAAACAGCCTGGATGCCGGCGCCCAGCGGGTCGAGATCGAGGTCGAGCAGGGCGGCGTCAAGTTGCTGCGGGTGCGCGATGACGGCGCGGGCATCGAGCGGGATGACCTGGCGCTGGCGCTGGCGCGTCACGCGACCAGCAAGATTCGCGACCTGGACGATCTGGAACACCTGCTGAGCCTGGGCTTTCGCGGCGAGGCGCTGGCCTCGATCAGTTCGGTGGCGCGTCTGACGCTCACCTCGCGCCGGCGTGGCAGTGCCCAAGCCTGGCAGGTCGAGGTGGAGGGGCACGACATGCAGGCCAATCTGCAGCCGGCGGCCCATCCCGAGGGCACCACTGTCGAGGTGCGTGACCTGTTCTTCAACACCCCGGCGCGGCGCAAGTTCCTGCGGGCGGAAAAGACCGAGTTCGACCACCTGCAGGAAGTGGTGCGGCGTCTGGCGCTGACGCATTTTGCAGTCGGCTTTCACTTGCGCCACAACGGCAAGGAGGTGCTGGCGCTGCACCCGGCGCTGGACGAGAGCCAGCGCGCGCGGCGCGTGGCCCATGTCTGCGGACCGGCTTTTCTGGAGCAGGCTCTGCCGATCGAGGTCGAGCGCAGCGGCCTGCGGCTGTGGGGCTGGGTGGGCCTGCCGACCTTTTCCCGAAGCCAAGCGGATCTGCAGTACTTCTACGTCAACGGCCGCATGGTGCGTGACAAGCTGGTAGCCCATGCGGTGCGCCAGGCCTACCGGGATGTGCTGTACAACGGCCGTCATCCGGCCTTTGTACTGTTTCTGGAGCTGGATCCGGCCAGTGTCGATGTCAACGTGCATCCCACCAAGCATGAGGTGCGCTTTCGTGACAGCCGTATGGTGCATGACTTTCTGTATGGCAGCCTGCACCGCGCGCTGGCCGATCTGCGCCCGCAGGATCAGCCCGCGCCGGCCGCAGCGGCTCTGGAGCCGCCGCGCCTGAGCGGGGTGCAGGCTGGCGAGTTTGCCGGACAGCAGGAGATGAGCCTGGCTCGCCAGGCTGCGCCGGTGGCCTTTACGGAGCCGGACGCGCCCGTCGTGCATGAAAGTCGCGGGGCGGGCGCCTACCGCCTGGCACCGGTCTCGCCGGGGGCTGCTACGGTGCAGGCCGAGTTGCAGGGCGCTTATCGCGAGTTCTTTGCTCCGCTGCCCGCCGCCGCGCCGTTGCCGGCCAGTGAGGGTGATATCCCGCCGCTGGGCTATGCGCTGGCGCAGCTCAAGGGCGTGTATATCCTCGCTGAGAATGCCCGTGGGCTGGTGCTGGTCGACATGCACGCAGCGCACGAGCGCATCATGTATGAGCGGCTCAAACAGGCGATGGCCACCGAGGGGCTGCGTGGCCAGCCCTTGCTGATGGCCGAGACACTGGCCTTGAGCCAGCGCGAGGCGGACTGCGCTGAGGAGCATGCCGAGTGGTTTGCTAGGCTCGGGTTTGAGCTGCAGCGTCTTGGGCCGGAAAGCCTGGCGATCCGGCAGATCCCGGCGCTGCTCAAGCAAGCGCAGGCGGCGGCGCTGGTGCGTGATGTGCTGAGTGATCTGCTCGAATACGGCAGCAGTGATCGTATCCAGGCGCATCTCAACGAGCTGCTGGCGACCATGGCCTGCCACGGCGCGGTGCGCGCCAATCGCCGGTTGAGCCTTGCGGAAATGAACGCCCTGCTGCGCGACATGGAGCACACCGAGCGCAGTGGTCAATGCAATCATGGGCGTCCCACCTGGACGCAGCTGGGCATGGACGAGCTGGACAAGCTGTTCCTGCGTGGCCGCTGAGCCCGAAGACGAGAGTTGTGATGTCCCGACTGCCTCCTGCCATCTTCCTCATGGGTCCGACCGCCTCGGGCAAGACCGATCTTGCCCTGGAGCTGGCGCGGGTGTTGCCGTGCGAGCTGATCAGCGTCGACTCGGCGCTGATCTACCGCGGTATGGACATCGGGACTGCCAAGCCCTCGCGGGCCCTGCTGGCCGAGTTTCCCCATCGGCTGATCGATATCCGCGATCCGGCCGAGAGTTATTCCGCCGCGGAGTTTCGCCGCGATGCACTGGCGGCAATGGCGGAAATCAGCGCCGCCGGGCGCATCCCGCTGCTGGTGGGCGGCACCATGCTCTACTTCAAGGCGTTGCTGGAGGGGCTGGCCGACATGCCGGCGGCTGATCCTCTGGTCCGCGCACAGCTGGAGGCGCAGATGGCCGCCGAGGGGCTGGCCGCGCTGCATGCCGAGCTGGCCGGTGTCGATCCGCAGTCGGCGGCACGCATCCATCCCAACGATCCGCAGCGCCTGATCCGGGCGCTGGAAGTCTATCGGGTCAGTGGCCTGTCGATGACGGAACACCGCCGCCTGCAAGCGGCGCAAAATCTCCCGGGCTCGGCAGTGCAGGGCGGTGCTTTGCCTTATACTGTCGCGCAACTGGCGATCGCCCCAGAGCGCCGTGAGGTGTTGCATGAGCGTATCGCTCGGCGCTTTGGCCTGATGCTTGAGCAGGGCTTTCTCGACGAAGTGCATGCGCTGCGTGCCCGGGGTGATCTGCACACGGGGCTGCCCTCTATTCGCTCGGTGGGCTACCGGCAGGCCTGGGAGCATCTGGAGGACCTGTTGAGCTACGAGGCCATGACTGAGCGCGGCATCATCGCCACCCGCCAGCTGGCCAAGCGTCAGTTCACCTGGTTGCGCAGCTGGCCGGCGCTGCACTGGCTGGACAGCCTGGCCGCTGACAATGTGGCACAGGCCTTGAAATACCTGCGCGGCGTCGCCACCTAGCAATACCTGATGCGCGCCAGGCCTCTGGCGCTGACCTGATCCGCTCACCCATCACCGCAACTGATTCCCCCCTCAAGGAGTAGCAACATGTCAAAAGGGCATTCCCTACAAGACCCTTACCTCAACACCCTGCGTAAGGAGCGTGTGCCGGTGTCCATCTATCTGGTCAACGGTATCAAGCTGCAGGGCCAGATCGAATCCTTCGATCAGTTCGTCATTCTGCTGAAGAACACCGTCAGCCAGATGGTCTACAAGCACGCGATTTCCACTGTGGTGCCGAGCCGTCCGGTGCGTCTGCCCAGCAGCGAAACCGGCGAGCTGGCCGAGTAAGCGAGGCAGACGACCTTGTTCTTTGAACGCCACGGCGGCGGCGAGCGCGCCATGCTGGTTCACCTCGAGGGTCAGGCGCCGGATGTGCGTGAGGACCCAGACGAGTTCCTCGAGCTGGCCCGCTCGGCCGGCGCCGATGTGGTGACGATGGTGCGCGTGCCGCGCCATCAGCCGACCGCCCGCTTTCTGATCGGTAGCGGCAAGGTTGACGAGATCCGCGAGCAGGTACACGCTGAGGCGGTCGAGCTGGTGATCTTCAACCACACGCTGACCCCCAGCCAGGAGCGTAACCTCGAGAAGGTCTTCGAGTGCCGGGTGCTAGATCGTACCGGGCTGATCCTCGACATCTTCGCCCAGCGCGCCCGTACCCACGAGGGCAAGCTGCAGGTTGAACTCGCCCAGCTGGAGCACATGAGCACCCGCCTGGTGCGTGGCTGGACTCACCTGGAGCGGCAGAAGGGCGGTATCGGTCTGCGCGGGCCGGGTGAAACCCAGCTTGAAACCGACCGTCGCCTGCTGCGGGTGCGGATCCGCCAGATCAAGCAGCGCCTGGAAAAGGTCCGCAGCCAGCGTGAGCTGGCTCGTCGCGGCCGCCAGCGCGCTGAAGTGCCGGTGGTCTCGCTGGTCGGCTACACCAACGCCGGCAAATCGACCCTGTTCAACAGCCTGACGACCGCAGAGGTTTATGCGGCCGACCAGCTGTTCGCGACTCTGGACCCGACCCTGCGTCGTCTGGAGTTTGCCGATGTCGGGCCGGTGATCCTGGCGGACACGGTGGGCTTTATCCGGCATCTGCCGCACAAGCTGGTCGAGGCCTTCCGCGCCACGCTGGAAGAGTCGAGCAACGCCGATCTGCTGCTGCACGTGATCGACGCCCACGAGCCGGAGCGGGATCTGCAGATCGAGCAGGTTTATGCCGTGCTGCGGGAGATCGGTGCCGAGAGCCTGCCGACCCTTGAGGTCTACAACAAGATCGACCTGCTGCCCGACTTCACGCCGCAGATCCAGCGTGATGATCAGGGCAAGCCGGTGCGCGTCTGGTTGTCAGCCCGCGAGGGCAAGGGGCTGGACCTGCTGCAGCAAGCGATCAGTGAACTGCTGGGTGAGGATCTGTTCATCGGCACCCTGTGCCTGCCGCAGCGTCTTGGCCGGCTACGGGCGCAGCTGTTCGCTCAGGGGGCGGTGCAGGGTGAGTCCCATGACGAGGAAGGGGCGATCCTGCTGCAGGTGCGCCTGCCGCGCGCCGATCTCAATCGTCTGCTCAGCCGTGATGGCTGGGAGCCGCAGGCGTTCATTGCGCAACATACTTTGCAATAAAGCATCAGGATGCGCTTTTGCCGTGGCAAAGGCGCTTTCTGTAGCATTCAGCGGTGCGCAGCGCGTGTGCATCTGTGCGTGACCAGTGGAGAGAACGCTATGGCCTGGAACGAGCCGGGTGGCAACTCGAACGACAATGATCCGTGGGGTGGTCGCCGGGGTGGTGGTGACCGCCAGGGTCCGCCTGACCTGGACGAGGCCCTGCGCAAGCTGCAGGACAATCTGAATGGCCTGTTCGGCGGTCGCAAGCGTCGCAGCGGCGACGGCGGCAGCCCGCGCAGTGGTGGTGGCCTGGGTCTGCTGGCTGTCGCCTTTGCGGCGCTGGCCTCGCTGTGGCTGTACAGCGCGGTCTATGTGGTGGATGAACAGGAACAGGCGGTGATCCTGCGCTTTGGCAAGTATCACGAAACCGTCGGTCCCGGCCTGAACATCTACCTGCCGCCGATTGATCGCAAGTTCCAGGAAAACGTGACCCGCGAGCGGGCCTACAGCAAGCAGGGGCAGATGCTCACCGAGGATGAAAACATCATCGAGGTGCCGCTGACTGTGCAGTACCGGGTGAGCAACCTGCAGGAGTTCGTGCTGAACGTCGATCAGCCTGAGCTGAGTCTGCAGCACGCCACCGATAGCGCCCTGCGGCATGTGGCCGGCTCCACCTCGATGGATCAGGTACTGACCGAGGGCCGCGAGCAGATGGCAGCTGAGGTGCGCGAGCGCCTGCAGCGCTTCCTGGACACTTACAAGAGCGGTATCACCGTCACTCAGGTCAACATCCAGAGCGCAGCGGCGCCGCGTGAGGTGCAGGATGCCTTTGATGATGTGATCCGTGCCCGCGAGGACGAGCAGCGCGAGAAGAATCAGGCCGAAGCCTACGCCAATGGCGTGATCCCCGAGGCGCGCGGTCAGGCTCAGCGCCTGCTCGAGGATGCCAACGGGTACCGTGAAGAGGTGGTGGCCCGTGCGCGCGGTGAAGCCGAGCGCTTCAATCGCCTGCTGGTCGAGTACCGCAAGGCGCCTGCGGTCACCCGCGAGCGCCTGTACCTAGAAACCATGCAGGAAGTGCTGGGCAACACCAGCAAGGTGCTGGTGAGCGGGGGCGAGGGGCAGAACAACCTGCTGTACCTGCCGCTGGACAAGATGATCGATGGGCGCGCTGCTGCCGCGCCTGCCGGCAGCAGCCTGCTGTCGCCCGCGCAGGCGGGCGCCACGACAGCGCCGCGTCCGACCAGTGATCCGCAGCGTGAACTGCGTTCGAGGGAGAGCCGCTGATGGGCAACAAGTCGCTGATCACTCTGGTTGCTGCTGCTGTACTGGGGCTGGTGGCCTGGAACTGCTTTTACATCGTCCTGCAGACGGAACGTGCGGTGCTGCTGCAGTTCGGCAAGATCGTCGAGCCGGATGTACAGCCGGGCCTGCATGTGAAGATTCCCTATGTGAATCAGGTCCGTAAATTCGATGCCCGTCTGCTGACCCTGGATACGCCGACTCAGCGTTTCCTGACGCTGGAGAAGAAGGCAGTCATGGTGGATTCCTACGCCAAGTGGCGGGTGGCAGATGCCGAGCGCTTCTACACCGCGACTTCGGGCGTCAAGCAGATTGCCGATGAGCGTCTGGCGCGGCGCCTGGAGGCAGGGCTGCGTGACCAGTTCGGTAAGCGCACTCTGCATGAGGTGGTATCCGGTGAGCGTGATGCGCTGATGGCGGACATCACCCGTTCGCTGGATCGCATGGCGCGCCGTGAGCTGGGTATTGAGGTGCTGGATGTGCGGGTCAAGGCCATTGACCTGCCCCGCGAGGTCAACCGCAGCGTATTCGAGCGGATGAGCACCGAGCGTGAGCGTGAAGCCCGCGAGCACCGCGCCAAGGGTCGTGAGCTAGCTGAGGGGATCCGTGCCGATGCCGACCGTCAGCGCCGTGTGCTGCTGGCCGAGGCCTATCGCGAAGCCGAGGAGACCCGCGGTGACGGTGACGCTCAGGCGGCGGCGATCTATGCAGCGGCCTATGGGCAGGATGCGGAGTTCTATGCGTTCTACCGCAGCCTGCAGGCCTATCGCGAGAGCTTCGCGGACAAGCGCGATGTGCTGGTGCTGGATCCGAAGAACGAATTCTTCCGTTACATGGAGCAGCCCACGCGCTGATCCGCCGCCCCGGCGGCTGCCGTTGCAGCCGCCGGGATGATCGCGGACAAAACGTGTTATCATGCGGCAGCCGGGATTTCCCGGCTTTTTTGCGTCTGCGGGAACCATGTGGCAAGAACTCGGAATCGCGCTGTCACTGCTGCTGGTGCTGGAAGGCATCCTGCCCTTCCTGTGGCCGCGGGGCTGGCGCGAGTCGGTCATCACGCTGCTGCAGCTCGATGATCGCGGACTGCGCGCCATCGGGCTGGCCAGCATGCTGCTGGGCGTGAGCCTGCTCTACTGGCTTCGTTGAATACATCGCCCGGCTGAAAGGGGAGGGGCAATATGGCAACGCTGGATCGCTGGCTGCTGCCGGATGGAATCGAGGACGTGCTGCCGGCGGAGGCAGCCCGCATCGAGGCGGCCCGCCGTCAGGTGCTGGATCTGTTCTGCAACTGGGGTTATGACCTGGTCATCACGCCCCATATCGAATATCTCGAATCGCTGCTGACTGGGGCCGGTCAGGACCTGCAGCTGCGTACTTTCAAGGTGACCGACCCTCTGTCCGGTCGGCAGATGGGCTTTCGCGCGGACATCACGCCGCAGGTTGCCCGTCTGGATGCCCACACGCTGCGCCGCGAGGGCCCCAGCCGGCTGTGTTACGCCGGTAGCGTCCTGCATGCCCGTCCCCGTCCGCTGGGGTTGTCGCGCAGTCCGATCCAGATCGGTGCCGAGCTCTATGGGGATGCCAGCGCCAACAGTGACAGCGAGATCATCTGCCTGATGCTGGAAGTGCTGGCAGTGGCTGGCATTGCTCAGGTGCACATGGATCTTGGGCATGTCGGGATCTATCGCGGCCTGGCCCGCGCCGCCGGGCTGTGTGGCGAGGTGGAGCAGCAGTTGTTCGATGCCTTGCAGCGCAAGGCCATCGACGAAGTAGAGACCTTGACGGCGCCGCTGCCGGCTGAGCTGGCAGGCATGCTGCGCGCGCTGGCCGAGCTGTGTGGCGGGCGCGAGGTGCTGGACGTGGCGCGTCAGCGGCTGGCCGGTGCGCCAGCGGCCGTGCTGGAAGCCCTGCAGGGGCTTGAGCAGTTGGCGGATGTGCTGGCGGCCCGTTACCCGGCGCTGCCGCTGTACTTCGACCTGGGTGAGCTGCGCGGCTATCACTATCACACCGGTGTGGTGTTTGCGGCCTTTGTGCCCGGCATCGGGCAGGCGATTGCCCAGGGCGGCCGTTACGATGACATCGGTGCAGACTTCGGCCGCGCCCGTCCGGCCACCGGTTTCTCGACCGATCTGCAAACCCTGGTGAGTCTGGGGGATGGCATTGTTGCGCCGCCGAGTGGCGGTGTCTGGGCACCGGCGCAGGCTGATGAGGCGCTCTGGAATGCCGTGCAGACCTTGCGTCGTCAGGGCGTGCGGGTGGTACAGGCCCTGCCGGGACAGGCCTTCGAGGCGGCAAAGGCCGCTGGCTGCAGCGAGCAACTGATTTTCCAGGAGGGTGGCTGGCAGGTTTCGCCGCTGGCCTCCTGAGTTTTTTGCGCCGGCCCAGCGCCGGCTTCGACCTTCCGTGAGGGGACACGTTTTATGGGTAAGAATGTCGTAGTCCTGGGCACCCAGTGGGGTGATGAGGGCAAGGGCAAGATCGTCGACCTGCTGACTGATCAGGCTGCCGCTGTGGTGCGTTACCAGGGTGGCCACAATGCCGGTCACACCCTGGTGATCGACGGTGAGAAGACCGTGCTGCACCTGATTCCGTCCGGCATCCTGCGCGATAACGTGCAGTGCCTGATCGGCAATGGCGTGGTGGTGGCGCCGGATGCGCTGCTCAAGGAAATCACCAAGCTGGAAGAGAAGGGTGTGCCGGTGCGTGAGCGCCTGCGCATCAGCCCGGCCTGCACCCTGATCCTGCCCTACCACGTGGCCCTTGATCAGGCCCGCGAGGCGGCCCGCTCGGAAGGCAAGATCGGCACCACCGGTCGCGGCATCGGCCCGGCCTATGAGGACAAGGTGGCCCGTCGCGGTCTGCGCATCGGCGATCTGTTCAACCCGGAGCGCTTCGAGAAGAAGCTGCGCGAGCTGATGGAATACCACAACTTCGTGCTGCAGAACTTCTACAAGGCCGCACCGGTCGATGTCGAGAAGACCCTCACCGACGCACTGGCCTATGCCGAGATCCTCAAGCCGATGGTGCTGGATGTCACTGCGCGCCTGCACGAGCTGCGTAAGGCCGGCGCCTGCATCATGTTCGAAGGCGCCCAGGGCTCGCTGCTCGACGTCGATCACGGCACCTACCCCTACGTGACCAGTTCCAGCACCACTGCCGGTGGCGTGGCTACCGGTTCCGGCGTCGGTCCGCTGTATCTGGATTACATCCTCGGCATTACCAAGGCCTACACCACTCGCGTCGGCTCCGGTCCGTTCCCTACCGAGCTGTTCGACGAAGTCGGTGCGCGTCTGGCCGAGAAGGGTCACGAGTTTGGCTCGACCACCGGCCGTGCCCGCCGCTGTGGCTGGTTCGATGCGGTGATCCTGCGCCGCGCCATCGAGATCAACTCGGTGTCCGGTCTGTGCCTGACCAAGCTCGACGTGCTCGACGGCCTGGAAACCGTCAAGCTGTGCGTGGCCTACAAGAACGCCGCTGGCGAGCTGATGGGCGATGCGCCGACCGATGCCGACAGTTATGTCGGTCTGGTGCCGGTCTACGAGGAGATGCCGGGTTGGAGTGAATCCACCGTCGGTGCCAAATCGCTGGATGAACTGCCGGCCAACGCGCGTGCCTATATCAAGCGCGTGGAAGAGCTGGTGGGTGCGCCGGTTGATATTGTCTCTACGGGTCCGGACCGCAACGAGACCATCGTGCTGCGTCACCCGTACGCCTAAGGCGGGTTGTGCAGCAGGAAAAGGCCGCGAAAGCGGCCTTTTCGTTATAGAGAAAGCGCGGCGGTGCCTGCGTAACCCACTGTGGGCTTTCTCGAGATGAAAAAAAACCGAATCTTTCGATTCGGTTTTTTGGAGTTGGTGCCCAGGAGAAGACTCGAACTTCCACGGTATTTCTACCACTGATACCTGAAACCAGCGCGTCTACCAATTCCGCCACCTGGGCGTGCCATGTCTGCCGTTACCGGCGAAGCCTGACTGCTTCTTTATTGCCAGCATCCGCTTGCGCGACTGCTTGGAATTGGTGCCCAGGAGAAGACTCGAACTTCCACGGTATTTCTACCACTGATACCTGAAACCAGCGCGTCTACCAATTCCGCCACCTGGGCGTGCCATGTCTGCCGTTACCGGCGAAGCCTGACTGCTTCTTTATTGCCAGCATTCGCTTGCGCGACTGCTTGGAATTGGTGCCCAGGAGAAGACTCGAACTTCCACGGTATTTCTACCACTGATACCTGAAACCAGCGCGTCTACCAATTCCGCCACCTGGGCGTGCCATGTCTGCCGTTACCGGCGAAGCCTGACTGCTTCTTTATTGCCAGCATTCGCTTGCGCGACTGCTTGGAATTGGTGCCCAGGAGAAGACTCGAACTTCCACGGTATTTCTACCACTGATACCTGAAACCAGCGCGTCTACCAATTCCGCCACCTGGGCAAATAGTGCGATGATTGCTCATCTGCTCTATCGTTACAGCCTGCAGGGCCACTGCTGCTGTGGGCGCGCATCATAAGGTTGCCCCGGAAGTCTTGTAAACCCCTGATGTGAAAAAATTTATTGTGCCGATGACTGACCCGCAAGGCACTTTCGCGCTTCAATAGCGTCATGAGTCTACGTAAGACAACATAAGGTAAATACCCGCACATGGCCGATTGGCAAACGCTCGACCCCGAAGCCGCCCGCGAGGCGCAGAAGTACGACAACCCGATTCCCAGTCGCGAGCTGATCCTCGCGCACCTGGCCGAGCGCGGTGCGCCGGCCACTCGCAGTCAATTATTCGAAGAGCTGGGCCTGGCCGGCGAAGAGTCCGAAGAAGCCCTGCGCCGCCGCCTGCGCGCCATGGAGCGTGACGGGCAGTTGATCTATACCCGTCGCGGCGCCTATGCCCCGGTGGACAAGCTTGATCTGATCCGCGGCCGCGTCAGTGGCCACCGTGATGGCTTTGGTTTCCTCATCCCTGAGGACGGTAGCGATGATCTGTTCCTGAGCCCGGCGCAGATGCGTCTGGTGTTCGATGGTGATATCGCCCTGGCCCGCGTGGCTGGCCTTGATCGGCGGGGGCGCCGCGAAGGCGCGCTGGTCGAAGTGCTTGAGCGTGCGCATGAGACCTTGGTGGGCCGCTTCTTTGATGAGAACGGCATCGCCAGTGTGGTGGCCGACAATCCCAAGATCCAGCAGCAGGTACTGATTGCGGCGGGCAAGCAGGGGCAGGCGCAGCACGGTCAATTCGTGCAGGTGCGTATCGATCTCTGGCCGACCGCCTTCCGCCAGGCGCAGGGCGAGGTGGTCGAGGTGCTCGGTGACTACATGGCCCCGGGCATGGAGATCGAGGTAGCGCTGCGCAGTCATGATCTGCCGCACATCTGGCCGGAGGCTGTGCTCAAGGAGGCTGGCAAGCTCAAGTCAGAGGTCGATGATAAGGACAAGGAGAAGCGCATCGATCTGCGCACACTGCCCTTTGTCACCATCGATGGTGAGGATGCGCGCGACTTTGATGATGCCGTCTATGCCGAGGCGATCAAGGGCGATGGCTGGCGTCTGTATGTGGCTATTGCCGATGTCTCCCACTACGTCAAGGTAGGTTCGGCGCTGGATGCTGAGGCTGCGCTGCGCGGTAACTCGGTGTACTTCCCGGAGCGGGTCATCCCGATGCTGCCCGAGGCGCTGTCCAACGGGCTGTGCTCGCTCAATCCGCTGGTCGATCGCCTGGCGATGGTCTGCGAGATGACCGTGTCGCGGCAGGGCGAGCTGACCGATTACCGCTTTTATGAGGCGGTGATCCACTCCCAGGCGCGCCTCACCTACACCAAGGTCAGTCAGCTGCTGGAGCGGCCCAACTCCACCGAAGCCAAGTTCTTGCGTCAGCAGATGCCGCATCTGGTGCCGCATCTGCGCCAGTTGTATGCGCTGTACAAGGTGCTGCTGGCGGCGCGTCAGCAGCGCGGCGCGATCGATTTCGAGACCCAGGAAACACGCATCGTCTTCGGTGCGGACCGCAAGATCACCGAGATCCGTCCGACCCAGCGTAACGATGCGCATCGGCTGATCGAGGAGTGCATGCTGTGCGCCAACGTCGCGACCGCGCGCTTCCTCGAAGAGCATGAGGTGCCGGGTCTGTACCGCGTGCATGACGGTCCGCCTGCGGAAAAACTTGAAAAGCTGCGCGGCTTCTTGGCCGAACTTGGGCTGAGCCTGTATCGCGGCAAGGGTGAGCCGACTCCCAAGGATTACCTGAACCTGCTCGAGACGGTGCGCGAGCGTCCTGACTATCACCTGATCCAGACGGTGATGCTGCGCTCGCTGAGTCAGGCGGTGTACAGCCCGGAGAATGCCGGGCACTTCGGGTTGAATTACGAGGCCTACACCCACTTCACCTCGCCGATCCGCCGCTATCCCGACCTGCTGGTACATCGGGCCATCCGCAGTGTGATCCGCTCCAAGCGGCAGACCGACAAGGTGCTGCGCGCGGGCGCGACCAGCCTGCCGAAGGCGCGGATCTATCCCTATGACGAGGCGCAGCTTGAGCAGCTGGGCGAGCAGTGCTCGATGACCGAGCGCCGCGCCGATGAGGCGACCCGCGATGTGGTCAACTGGCTCAAGTGTGAATACATGCGCGAGCATGTTGGCGAGGCCTTCCCTGGGGTGGTCTCGGCGGTGACCGGGTTTGGCCTGTTCGTCGAGCTGACAGACATCTACGTTGAGGGCCTGGTGCACATCACCGCGCTACCGGCCGACTATTACCACTTCGACCCGATGCACCACCGTCTGGCCGGTGAGCGCTCTGGGCGCAGTTTCCGTCTGGGCGACACGGTTGAAGTGCTGGTGGCGCGGGTGGATCTGGATGAGCGGCGCATTGACTTCGAGCTGTCTGAGAACCCGCTGTCGGTCATGCCGCGTCGCGGGGCGCGCGCTGTCGAAGGCGGCGCTGAGGTGCCGCGCGTGCCGCGCAAGCGCGAGCGCGAGCGTGGAGCAGAGGCGGGTGGTGAGTCGGCGACTGTCCCGGCGGGTGGGCGCAAGCGGGCCAGTGGTCGTGTGCAGGCGCTGCCGGCGGTTGCCCCGGAGCTGCTGGCGCAGGCCGAGCAACTGTTGGCCGATGCCGAGCGGGCCAAGAGTCGCTCGCTCAAGAAGAAGCTGCTGAGCGATGCGGCGCAGCCTGCTGCCTCCGGCAAGTCGGATAAATCCGCCAAGGGCAAGAAGAAGGGCGGCAAGGCACCCAAGTCTGCCAAAGGGGCTGGCAAGGCGCACAAGGCTGCCGAGGCCGTGCCGGGCAAGCGCAAGCACAAGGGCAAGAAATGAGTCAGTGGGAAACGATTTACGGCGTACATGCGGTCGAGGCGCTGCTGCGCCATCACCCCAAGCGGGTCAAGCAGTTGTGGCTGGCTCAGGGGCGTCAGGATCCGCGGGTGCAGGAGTTGCTGCAGTTGGCTGAGCAGGCCCGCGTACCTGTCGGGCAGCGCGAGCGTCGTGAGCTGGACGAATGGGTGGAGGGCGTCCATCAGGGCGTGGTGGCAGAGGTCAGTCCCAGTCAGGTGTGGGGTGAGAATGCCCTGGAGGAGATCCTGGCTCGCGGCACGGGACCGGCATTGCTACTGGTGCTGGATGGTGTGACGGATCCGCATAACCTGGGCGCCTGTCTGCGCACGGCCGAGGCGGCCGGCGTGCAGGCGGTGATCGTGCCCAAGGACAAGTCAGCGACGCTCAACGCTACGGTGCGCAAGGTGGCCTGCGGCGCTGCCGAGGTCATTCCACTGGTGGCGGTGACCAATCTGGCGCGCACGCTGGAGAAACTGCAGCAGCAGGGCCTCTGGGTGGTGGGTACCGCCGGTGAGGCCAGCCAGGAGATCTATGATCTGGATCTGCGCGGTCCGACCGTGCTGGTGATGGGCGCCGAGGGGCGTGGCATGCGCCGGCTGACGCGCGAGCACTGCGATTACCTGGCGCGCCTGCCGATGGCGGGCAGTGTCAGCAGTCTGAATGTCTCGGTGGCCACCGGAGTCTGTCTGTTTGAGGCCGTTCGTCAGCGCAGGCCGCAGACGGCCTCCTGAGCGGTCTCCGTGCTTGCAGGGGGGGAGGGGGGTCCGTACAATGCCGGCCCTTGTTGCTCCATCGTTCTGCAAGAGCGGCGGGCCGGCAAGTCACACGAACTATCCACTCCTTGCCTGACCGCCAATGGGCGGCAGGCTGCATAACCCGTAAGGAGCATTGCATGCGTCATTACGAAATCGTCTTCCTGGTTCACCCGGATCAGAGTGAGCAGGTCGGCGGCATGGTCGAGCGTTACACCAAGACCATCGAAGAAGACGGCGGCAAAGTACACCGCCTGGAAGACTGGGGCCGTCGTCAGCTGGCCTACGCCATCGACAACGTGCACAAGGCTCACTATGTGCTGATGAACGTCGAGTGCAGCGCTGCTGCCCTGGCTGAGCTGGAAGACAACTTCCGCTACAACGACGCGGTCATCCGTAACCTGGTGATTCGCCGCGATGCCGCCGTGACCGAGCAGTCCGAGATGCTCAAGGCCGAAGAAAGCCGCAACGAGCGCCGCGAGCGCCGTGACCGCAGCGATGCCGGTGAAGGCCTCGTTGAAGGCACCGACGGCGACAACGCCGACGAGTAATCTTCGTAACCTGTATTGAGGAGCCACGTTCATGGCACGTTTTTTCCGTCGTCGCAAGTTCTGCCGTTTCAGCGCTGAAGGCGTTGTCGAGATCGATTACAAGGATCTCAACACCCTGAAGGCCTACATCTCCGAAACCGGCAAGATCGTCCCGAGCCGTATCACCGGCACCAAAGCCAAGTATCAGCGTCAGCTGGGCACCGCCATCAAGCGCGCCCGCTACCTGGCCCTGCTGCCCTACACCGACAGCCACGGCCGTTAAGGTTCCGTAGTCGACGGCAGACAATAGACGATCCGCATGCGGTTACTGGCCGACTTCATCATGCGTGGCAAGGTGCAGGCCTGCTTGGTGGCAGCCCTCACCGCTGCCCTGCCGATGACCTACTGGATCAGTGCAGCCAGCGCTGCACTGGTGCTGCTGCGTCGCGGCAGTGCAGATGCGTTGAGTGTCGCCCTCTGGGCGCTGCTACCGGCACTGCTCTGGTGGACGCAAGGCGAACCCAATGCGTTGCTGGTGATTGCGGGCACGCTGGCTCTGGCTAGCGTTCTGCGCAGTAGCGCCTCCTGGTTGCGCGTGCTGCTGTTCAGCTTGTTGTTGGGGGCCGCTTTCGGCGTTCTGATCAACCTGCTGCTCGGTGCGTCCGTGCAGGCAGTGGCCACCGAGATTCGCAGCGCCATGCCGCAGGTACTGGGTGCGGCGTGGGAGCAGATCCCGCCGACCGAGCGCCTGCAGGTCGAAGCGCTGCTGGTTCCGGTACTGGTCGGGCTGATGGCGGCTGTTTTACAGCTACTCTGCCTGCTGGGCTTGGTGCTGGCGCGCTACTGGCAGTCGCTGCTGTACAACCCGGGAGGCTTTGCCCGCGAGTTTCAGGCGATACGCCTGCCGGTGCCTCTGGCCTTGCTGCTGCTTCTGGGCATCTTTTTATTGCCGAGATTGCAGGCACAGCTGGCCATGCTGACGCCGCTGTGCAGTCTGCCACTGGCCTTTGCCGGGTTGGCGTTGCTGCATGGCCTGTCGGCCCAGAAGGGGCGCGGTGGATTTGTGCTGGTCGGTTTCTATGTCGCCCTGCTGATGTTCATGCAGGTGATCTACCCGCTGCTGGTCGTGATGGCTGCAGTCGACAGTCTGTTTGATTTCCGTGGTCGGGCCGCCCGCAATGGCGGCGGGTCTTCCACGGGCGGTGAAGGTTAAAAGTCAAGAGGTTCAAAAGCCAAATGGAAGTCATCCTGCTGGAAAAAGTCACCAACCTGGGCAACCTGGGCGACAAGGTGAACGTCAAGGGCGGTTACGCTCGCAACTTCCTGCTGCCGCAGGGCAAGGCCACCATGGCCACCGCCGAGAACGTTGCGGCGTTCGAAGCCCGTCGTGCCGAGCTGGAGCGTCTGGCGGCCGAGAAGAAGGCCTACGCGGAATCCCGCGCTGCCGAGCTGGCCGAGCTGGAAGTCACCATCACCGCGACTGCGGGCGATGAGGGCAAGCTGTTCGGCTCCATCGGTACTCACGACATCGCCGACGCCCTGACCGCCTCCGGCGTGGAAGTGGCCAAGAGCGAAGTCCGCCTGCCCAACGGTACCATCCGTCAGGTCGGCGAATACGACGTGGCCGTGCACCTGCACACCGACGTCGAAGCCACCGTCCGCGTGGTGGTCGTGGCTGCCTGAGGCATGCCGTGACCGGCCCGCGCAGCATTGATGCCGGGCCTGCAACATCGGGCACGCACTGTTTCGGCAGGCGTGCCCTTTGTCTTTATGCCGTAGCCGATTCAGCAGATACGCGATGAACGATATCAGCCTCTCCGAGCAGTACGATCTGGAAACCGCCGCCCTCAAGGTGCCGCCTCATTCCATCGAGGCCGAGCAGGCGGTGCTGGGCGGCCTGATGCTCGACAACAACGCCTGGGAGCGGGTGCTTGACCTGGTCTCGGATGGCGACTTCTACCGTCACGATCATCGCCTGATCTTCCGCGCCATCTACCGCCTGGCCGAACGCAACCAGCCGTTCGATGTGGTCACCCTGTCCGAGCAGCTCGACAAGGAAGGCCAGCTCAGTCAAGTCGGTGGTCTCGCCTATCTGGGCGAGCTGGCCAAGAACATTCCCTCGGTCGCCAATATCAAGGCCTATGCGCAGATCATCCGCGAGCGTGCCACGCTGCGTCAGCTGATCGGCATCAGCAACGAGATCGGCGACAGTGCCTACAACCCGCAGGGCCGGGGCGCCGAGGAAATCCTCGATGAGGCCGAGCGCAAGATCTTCCAGATCGCCGAGGCGCGGCCCAAGAGCGGCGGGCCGATCGGGCTCAATGAGCTGCTGACCCGCGCGATTGACCGCATCGATACCCTGTTCAACAGCCATGAGGCGATCACCGGACTGTCCACCGGCTTTACCGACCTGGATGAAAAGACCAGCGGTCTGCAGCCGGGTGATCTGGTCATCGTCGCGGGCCGTCCCTCGATGGGCAAGACCACCTTCGCCATGAACCTGGTGGAGAACGCGGTGCTGCGCAGCGACAAGGCGGTGATGGTCTATTCGCTGGAAATGCCTGCCGAATCGCTGGTGATGCGTATGCTCTCCTCGCTCGGGCGCATCGACCAGACCAAGGTGCGCTCCGGTCGCCTCGACGAGGACGACTGGCCGCGCCTGACCTCAGCAGTCAACCTGCTCAACGAGCGCAAGCTGTTCATCGATGACACCGCCGGCATCACCCCTTCGGAAATGCGTGCCCGCACCCGCCGTCTGGTGCGCGAGCATGGCGAGCTGGCGCTGATCATGGTCGACTACCTGCAGCTGATGCAGCTGGGCGGCAGTGGCGGTGAGAACCGGACCAACGAGATTTCTGAGATTTCCCGCTCGCTCAAGGCGCTGGCCAAGGAGTTCAGCTGCCCGGTGATTGCCCTCTCGCAGCTCAACCGCTCGCTGGAGCAGCGCCCCAACAAGCGGCCGATCAACTCCGACCTGCGCGAATCCGGCGCCATCGAGCAGGATGCTGATGTGATCATGTTCGTCTACCGCGACGAGGTCTATCACCCGGAAACCGAGCACAAGGGCGTGGCCGAAATCATCATCGGCAAGCAGCGTAACGGGCCGATCGGCACCGTGCGTCTGGCCTTCCTCGGTAAGTACACCCGTTTCGAGAATCTGGCGCCGGGCATGTACAACTTCGACGAAGAGTGAGTGCTGCCCCCTAACCGTCTTTGCCCCTTGCCTGCCAGGAGTCCGCCTGATGCGCCCGCTGGTTGCCCATGTCGATCTGTCTGCCCTGCGCCATAACTACGCCCTCGCCAGGCGCGAGGCCGGCGATCGCCCGGCCTTTGCGGTGGTCAAGGCCAATGCCTACGGGCATGGCGTGCGCGCGGTGGTGGAGGCCCTGGACGAGGCCGATGGGTTTGCCGTCGCCTGTCTGGAGGAAGCACTCGAGGTACGCCGTTGCCGCCCGCAGGCACGTATCTTGGTGCTGCAGGGTGTGTTCGGCAGCGAGGACTGGCAGCACGCCGCGCAGCTGGGGCTGGATGTGGCGGTGCAAGGGCGCGAGCAGCTGGAAAGCCTGCTGGCCTGTCAGGTGGTGCAGCCGCTGCGCCTTTGGCTCAAGCTGGATTCCGGCATGCACCGTCTGGGCTTTGACCTTGCGGCGCTGCGCGAGGCTCATGCGCGTCTGCAGGGCGCGGCGCAGGTGGCCGAGCTTAACCTGTTCAGCCACTTTGCTTGTGCGGATCTACCGGAGCATCCGCTCAATCGTCAGCAGCTGGACGCCTTTACGGCGCTGGATGACCTGTCTTTTACCCAGCGCTCGCTGGCCAATTCGGCGGCGATCTTTGCCTGCCGCGCCGCGCACCGCGACTGGCTGCGTCCCGGCATCATGCTCTACGGGGCCAGTCCGTTCGTCGAGCGCCCAGCCGCGACACTGGGCCTGCAGCCGGTAATGCACCTGCAGGGGGCCTTGATTGGCGTGCGTGAAGTGGCGGCTGGGGAGAGCGTCGGTTACGGCGCCAGCTGGGTGGCGGCGCAGCCGACCCGTATCGGCACCCTGAGCTGCGGCTATGCCGACGGCTATCCGCGTAGCGCACCGCCCGGCACGCCGGTACTGGTGGCCGGGCGGCGGGTGCCGCTGGTCGGGCGGGTCTCGATGGACATGCTCACCGTCGATCTGTCTGCGGTGCCCGAGGCACAGGTCGGCACGCCGGTCGAGCTGTGGGGGCGCACGCTGCCGGTCGATGAGGTGGCCAGCGCCTGCGGCACCATCGGTTACGAGCTGCTCAGCAAGCTGGCCGCTCGGGTGCCGCGCCACTATCACGGCTGAGGCGCGGTCCGGTCTGTACACTTTTTGTGCTATCCTCGCCGCCCGCTTTACACCCTCCACGAGTGCCGGTCATCCCCATGCAAGCCGCCAAGCCGCTGTTCGACTATCCCAAGTACTGGGCCGAGTGTTTCGGGCCCGCGCCCTTCTTGCCGATGAGCCGGGAGGAGATGGATCTGCTCGGCTGGGACTCCTGCGATGTGATCATCGTCACCGGTGATGCCTACGTAGATCACCCGTCGTTCGGCATGGCGATCATCGGCCGCCTGCTCGAGGCCCAGGGTTTCCGCGTCGGGATCATCAGCCAGCCGGACTGGCAGTCGAAAGATGACTTCATGAAGCTGGGTAAGCCGAACCTGTTCTTTGGCGTGGCGGCGGGCAACATGGACTCGATGATCAACCGCTACACCGCCGACCGCAAGATCCGCTCCGACGATGCCTACACCCCCGGCGGCGTAGCCGGCAAACGTCCGGATCGGGCCAGCATGGTCTACAGCCAGCGCTGCCGCGAAGCCTTCAAGGGCGTGCCGATCGTGCTCGGCGGCATCGAGGCCTCCCTGCGCCGCATCGCCCATTACGATTACTGGCAGGACAAGGTGCGCCACTCGATCCTGATGGACGCCAAGGCCGACATCCTGCTCTACGGCAACGCTGAGCGTGCGATTGTCGAGGTCGCCCAGCGCCTGGCCGCCGGCGAGCCGATCCAGTCGATCAGCGACGTGCGCGGCACCGCCTTCGTGCGCCGCGACACCCCCGAGGGCTGGTTCGAGATCGACTCCACGCGTATCGATCGGCCGGGGCGCATCGACAAGATCATCAACCCCTACGTCAACACTCAGGATCTCGACGCCTGTGCCATCGAGCAGGCCAAAGGCGGGGCGGAAGACCCCAACCTGGCCAAGCCGGTCGAGCTGCTGCCGCACCCCAAGCTGGAGCGTGACCGCACGGTGATCCGCCTGCCGTCCTTCGAGAAGGTCAAGGGGGACCCGGTACTCTACGCCCACGCCAACCGCGTGCTGCACCTGGAAACCAACCCTGGCAACGCCCGCGCGCTGGTGCAGCGCCACGGCGATCAGGATGTCTGGCTGAATGCCCCGCCGATCCCGCTGACCACCGAGGAAATGGACTACGTCTTCGGCCTGCCCTACGCCCGCGTACCGCACCCGGCCTACAACGGCGAGAAAATCCCGGCCTACGAGATGATCCGCTTCTCGGTGAACATCATGCGCGGCTGCTTTGGCGGCTGCACTTTCTGCTCGATCACCGAGCACGAGGGCCGGATCATCCAGAATCGCTCCGAGGAATCGATCCTGCGCGAGATCGAGGAGATTCGCGACAAGGTGCCGGGCTTTACCGGGGTGATCTCCGATCTGGGCGGGCCGACCGCCAACATGTACCGCATCGCCTGCAAGAGCCCGGAGATCGAGGCCGCCTGTCGCAAGCCGTCCTGCGTCTATCCGGGGATCTGCGACAACCTCAACACCGACCATTCGGCGTTGATCCAGCTCTACCGCGACGCGCGCGCGCTGCCCGGAGTGAAGAAGATTCTGATCGCCTCTGGCCTGCGCTATGACCTGGCCGTGGAGTCGCCGGAGTACGTCAAGGAGCTGGTCACCCACCATGTGGGCGGCTACCTGAAGATCGCCCCGGAGCACACCGAGCGCGGTCCGCTGGATAAGATGATGAAGCCTGGGATCGGCAGTTATGACCGCTTCCGCAAGATGTTCGAGAAGTATTCGAAGGAGGCGGGCAAGGAGCAGTACCTGATCCCGTACTTCATCGCCGCGCACCCGGGCACCACCGACGAGGACATGATGAACCTCGCCCTGTGGCTCAAGCGCAACGGTTTCCGCGCTGACCAGGTGCAGGCCTTCTATCCCTCGCCGATGGCCACCGCTACTGCCATGTATCACTCCGGGCGCAACCCGCTGCGCAAAGTCACCTATAAAAGTGAAGGTGTACCGATCGTCAAGGGTGAGCGTCAGCGCCGTCTGCACAAGGCGTTCCTGCGCTATCACGATCCGAAGAACTGGCCGCTGCTGCGCGAGGCGCTGCAGAACATGGGGCGCAGCGACCTGATCGGTCCGGGCAAGCATCAGCTGATCCCGGCCACCCAGCCGGCGGGCGATGGCACCTACCAGAGCGCCCGGCGCAAGAACTCCACCCCGGCCGGCAGCAAGAAGCTTGGCGGGGCCGCCTCCGGCAAGCCGCTGCTGACCCAGCACAACGGCCTGCCGCCGCGCGCCAGTAACGGCAGCAAGGCATGGAACAAGGGTGAGGAGGGCAAGGCGCAGGCGTTTGCCCGGGGCAAGAAGAAGCCATCCGGCAAGCGGCCGGGCGCGCGCTGAGTCGCGAGGGTTCCGCTGGCACACGCCCGCTTTATGAGGCGTATGCCTCTGGCGGATGACAGCGGCTGATCAGCGGCCCAGTTGCTGCAGTTCGTCGGATTCGACGATCCGCACCCCCGGCTGCGTCTCCAGCGCCAGCCGCCAGAGAGCCCGCGCCAGACGCGCGGCACTGATGGCCCGCCACTTGCCCGGCAGCAGCCGGGCCACCGGTGCGGCCAGTTGCTCGCCCAGACGCGGCGTACGCCGCGGCCCGAGCAGCAGTGCCGGGCGGGCAATGGTCAGCTGGGGCCAGTGTTGCTCGATCAGTACCTGCTCGGCTTCTCCCTTGATCCGGCTGTACCCGTTGCGGGCCTGGGGATCTGCGCCCAGCGCACTGACCAGGATGAAATGTCGCGCGCCCAGATCCCGGGCGCGCTGCGCACAGGCCAGCACCAGATCATGCTCGATCCGGCGCAGCGCCTGTTCGGAGCCGGCCTCGCGCAGCGTGCTGCCCAGGCAGCAGAACGCGGTATCAATCGGCCCGGCCAGCTGTGGCAGCAGGCTCTGCAGCTCACCTTGCGGATTGCACAGGCGCGGGTGGGCGGCCAGCGGGCGCCGGCTGGGCGCCAGCACCTGCTCGATGCTCGGCTCGCTCAGGGCGCGATCCAGCAGATGCTCGCCACTCAGGCCACTGGCGCCGACAATCAGGATGCGGTGGGGAGAAGGGTTGGACATGGCCTGGACTCGCTGCAAGGTGGAGAGGCAGTATCGCCTTTCACTGTAGATCAGCACGGCCCGATCAGGCCGGTCAAGCGCTGGCGCCGGGGGTGCTGGCAGGAGGGGGCGGATGTTGTTGCGGGGAATCACCTGGCTGGTGCTGTTCCAGCTACTGGGTACGGGACTGAATGCACTGTGGCTGCCGGCGTTGCCGGGGCCGATCCTTGGCATGTTGCTGCTGCTGGGCTTTTTGCTGATGCGCGGCGAGGTGCCTGCGTCGGTGCAGGAAGCAGGGACGGCGCTGCTGCGCTATCTGCCGCTGCTGCTGGTGCCACCGGCCGTCGGGGTGATGGCTTATGCCGAGGTGCTGGCGGCCAACTTCTGGGCGCTGGCGGCCACCCTGCTGCTGTCGCTACTGATCTCGCTGGCTTTCGCCGGCTGGCTGATGCAGCGCCTGATCACGCGCAAGGCGCGGCGGGAGTCCGGGCAATGAACGCACTGACCGCCATTCTGGAACACCCGCTGTTCGGCTTTGCCATCACCCTGGGGGCCTATCAGCTGGCGCTGGCACTCTTTGAGCGTACCCGGCTGATCTTTCTGCAGCCGGTGCTGCTGTCGATGCTGCTGGTGATTGCGGTGCTGCTGCTGTGCCGAATCGATTACGCCGATTACCGCGCCAGCGTGCAGATGCTCAGCGTGTTTCTGGGCCCGGCCACCGTAGCTCTGGCGGTGCCACTGTTTCTCAACCTGCGGCGGATCCGTGCGCTGTTCTGGCCGGTGCTGGTGACTCTGCTGCTGGCCGGCAGCCTGGCTACGGCGCTGGGGATTGGCATTGGCTACCTGCTGGGCGTGGATCAGGTACTGCAGATGACCCTGCTGCCCAAGTCTGTGACCTCGCCGATCGCCATGCTGGTGGCCGAGCAGCTCGGCGGGCTGGCGGCACTGGCGGCCATCTTTGTGCTGATCACCGGCGTGCTGGGCGCCATCTGTGGGCCGTTCGTGCTCAACTGGTTGCAGGTCCGGCATCCGGCCGCGCGCGGCATGGCACTGGGTCTGACTGCCCATGCGGTCGGCACCGCCCATGCCCTGCAGGAAAGCGAGGAAGCCGGCGCTTTTGCCGCGCTGGGCATGAGCCTGATGGGGGTGGCAACGGCGACCCTGCTGCCGGTAGCCATGCTGGTGCTCTAGCGCGGCGGCATGGCTCCCAGCCATTGCCAGGCGAGCAGCCCAAGGCCCAGCAGGCTGGCGGCCAGCAGAGCGCCGCACAGCAGCCACCGGCGGCGCGAGCGGGGCGTTTGCCGGCGGTGCAGCAGCCCCCAGGCACCCAGCGCGCCCGGCAGCAGCGCCAGCAGCAGATGCCACCAGGCATCCTCCGGCAGCGGCAGGCGCAGCGCTGCCCCCGTGCTCCAGCCGGGCAGCACATAAGCCAGCGCCCAGCCGCTGGAGGCCAGCAGGCTGAGCGCGGCAAAGCGTCCGGCGGGCATGTCGAGCATCCCGGCGGTCATCGGCAGCAGCGGGCGCAGCGGGCCGATGAAGCGCCCGATCAGCAGCCCTGCCGCGCCATAGCGCTGCATGTACAGCTCGGCGGCAACCAGCCAGTGGGGGTGACGGCGCAGTGGCGGCAACTGGCGGATGCGCTGATGAAACAGGCGCCCGAGCAGGTAAGACAGCCCATCGCCCAGCAGCGCCCCGCACCAGGCCAGCAGCAGGGTTTCCCCAAGACCCAGCGCGCCGCTGCCGGCCAGCGCCGCCACGGCAAACAGCAATGTCACGCCCGGAATCAGCAGGCCCACCAGCGCCAGACACTCGACCAGCGCGATCAGAAACACTGCCGCGCCCAGCCAGTCGGGATGGGCGCCGAGCCAGGCCTGCCAGGCACCCCAATGCAGCTCGAACATGGAGGGCCTCCACGCTGGAACGGGATGCGCGCAGCATAGCAAGCGACCATCTGGCGGTGGTGCTGGGATGTGGGGTGATCGCAGGGCTATAATCGGCGGCCATTTTTCGCCCCCGGAACGCCGAGACCATGACCGAGTCCGTACTCGACTACATGACCCGCCTGGGTCGCGCCGCCCGTGAGGCGTCGCGCATCACCGCCCGCGCCACCACCGCGCAGAAGAACAACGCTCTGCTGGCCGCTGCCCGCGCGCTGGATGCCGCCCGCGAGGCGCTGATCGAGGCCAACGCCCAGGACCTGGCCAATGGCCGCGCCAATGGTCTCGATGAGGCGATGCTCGATCGCCTGGCGCTGACCCCGGCGCGTATCGACGACATGATCGAGGGCCTGCGCCAGGTCGCCACGCTGCCGGATCCGATCGGCACCATCCGCGACATGCGCTACCTGCCCTCGGGTATCCAGGTCGGCAAGATGCGCGTACCGCTCGGGGTGATCGGCATCATCTACGAGTCGCGCCCGAACGTGACCATCGACGCCGCCAGCCTGTGCCTCAAATCCGGCAACGCCACCATCCTGCGCGGTGGCTCCGAGGCGATCCACTCCAACCGCGCGATCGCTGCGTGCATCCAGCAGGGTCTCGCTGAGGCCGGCCTGCCAGCGGCCTGCGTGCAGGTGGTGGAAACCACCGACCGCGCTGCGGTGGGTGCGCTGATTGCCATGCCGGAGTTTGTCGACGTGATCGTGCCGCGTGGTGGCAAGAGCCTGATCGAGCGCATCAGCCGCGATGCGCGGGTACCGGTGATCAAGCATTTGGATGGCATCTGCCATGTTTACATCGACCATGCGGCCGATCTGGACAAGGCGATTCGCGTCGCCGACAACGCCAAGACCCAGCGCTACGCGCCGTGCAACACCATGGAAACCCTGCTGGTGCATGAAGCGATTGCCGCCCGCGTGCTGCCGCCGCTGGCCGAGATCTACCGTGCCAAGGGCGTCGAGCTGCGCGGCTGCCCGGCGACCCGTGCGCTGCTCGGCACGGACGTGCGGGAGGCGAGCGAGGACGACTGGCACACCGAATACAACGCGCCAATCCTGGCGATCCGTGTGGTCGACTCGCTGGAGGCGGCGATGGAGCACATCAACCACTACGGCTCGCATCACACTGACGCGATCATCACCGAGAGCTTCACCGATGCACGGCGCTTCCTCACCGAAGTGGATTCCAGCTCGGTGATGATCAACGCCTCGACCCGTTTTGCCGATGGCTTCGAGTATGGCCTCGGCGCTGAGATCGGCATCTCCACCGACAAGCTGCATGCCCGCGGCCCGGTCGGTCTGGAAGGGTTGACCAGCGAGAAGTACGTGGTGTTCGGCGACGGTCACGTGCGCACCTGATGAGCCGGCGCATTGGTCTGCTCGGCGGCACCTTCGACCCCATCCACATTGGCCATCTGCGCGCCGCGCTGGAAGTGGCCGAGCAGTTTGCCCTCGATGAACTGCGGCTGATTCCCAGCGCGCGTCCGCCGCATCGTGGCACGCCGCAGGTCAGTGCCCAGCAGCGCCTGGACATGGTGCGACTGGCGGTCGAGGGCGTGGCGCCGCTGTGTGTGGATGATCGTGAGCTGCACCGCGAACGGCCCTCCTGGACCATCGACACCCTCGAATCCCTGCGCCTGGAGCTGGGCGCTGAGGTGCGTCTGTTTCTGCTGCTCGGCTGGGATGCCTTCTGTGGGCTGCCCAGCTGGCACCGCTGGCAGGAGCTTTTGGCGCATTGTCACATTCTGGTGCTGCAGCGCCCGGATGCCGACAGTGAGGCGCCCGAAGCCCTGCGCAACCTGCTGGCCGCGCGCAGCGTCAACGACCCGCGCGCACTGAGCGGCCCGGCCGGGCAGATCGCCTTTGTCTGGCAGATGCCGCTGGCAGTCTCGGCTACCCAGCTGCGTGAGCGGCTGGCGGCTGGGCATTCAATCCGTTTTTTGGTACCCGATGCGGTACTTCATTACATCCATGCGCACGGCCTGTACCGTGCCGATTCTGTGACTCAAGAGTGATTTCATGACAATGCAAACCGAACAGCTGGTCGAACTGGTGATTGCCGCCCTCGAGGACCTCAAGGCCCAGGGCATCGTCAGCATCGACGTGCGTGACAAGACCAGCATCACCGACGTGATGGTGATCGCCACCGGTAGCTCCAGCCGCCAGGTCAAGGCGCTGGCCGATAACGTGCTGGAAAAGGCCAAGGAACAGGGCATCCGCCCGGTCGGCAGCGAAGGTCTGGAGGGCGGCGAGTGGGGCTTGATCGACCTCGGTAATGTGGTGGTGCATGTCATGCAGCCGGCTACCCGCGAGTTCTATGATCTGGAGCGCCTGTGGCGCGGTGCCGAGCAGAACCGTATCCAGATGCTGCAGGAATAAGGAGCCGGCATGCGCATCCGGTTGATCGCGGTCGGCTCGCGGATGCCGCGCTGGGTCGAGGAGGGCTGGCAGGAGTACGTCAAGCGCCTGCCGCCCGAACTGACCCTAGAGCTGGTGGAGATTCCGCTCAGCACCCGCGGCAAGAACGCCGACATCGCCCGGCTGATCCGTCAGGAAGGTGAGGCGATGCTGGCCCGGGTGCAGCCCGGTGAGCGCATCGTCACGCTGGAAGTGCAGGGCAAGCCGTGGAGCACCGAGCAGCTGGCCCGCGAGCTGGAGCGCTGGCGTCTGGATGCGCGCACCGTCAACCTGATGGTCGGCGGCCCCGAGGGGCTGGCACCGGAGGTCTGCGCGCGCAGCGAGCAGCGCTGGTCGCTGTCGCCCTTGACCCTGCCGCATCCGCTGGTGCGGGTGCTGCTCGGCGAGCAGATCTACCGGGCCTGGACCGTGCTGTCCGGCCATCCGTACCACAAGTAGCCCGCGCCCATGCCGCAACCGATCCCGCTCAAGGACCACGAACACGACGCCCGCCTGGTGCGTGCGCGGGTACTGGTCGGTGCAGCGATTCTGCTGGCGCTGGCGCTCGGGCTGGTGGCGCGGATGTTCTACCTGCAGGTGATCCAGTACGAGCACCACACCACGCTGGCGGAAAACAACCGCATCCACGTCCAGCCGCTGCCGCCGACCCGCGGCCTGATCTATGACCGCAACGGGGTGATCCTCGCCGACAACCGGCCAAGTTTCAGCCTGACCGTGACTCGCGAGCGTGCCGGCGACTGGCAGCAGGTGCTGGACGTGATCGTCGAGGTACTGGCGCTCGGCGAGGAGGAGCGCGCGCTGTTCGAACGCCGGGTACGCCAGGGGCGTCGGCCGTTCGAGCCAGTGCCGGTGATGTTCGAGCTGTCCGAGGAGCAGATCGCGCGTATCGCGGTCAACCAGTTCCGCCTGCCGGGGGTCGATGTGGCGGCCCAGCTGGTGCGTCATTACCCGCAGGGTGCGCACTTTGCCCACTCGGTCGGTTATGTCGGGCGGATCAATGAGCAGGAGCTCAAGCGCCTCGACACCATCAATTACAGCGGTACCCACCACATCGGCAAGACCGGGGCCGAGCGCTTCTACGAGGACGTGCTGCACGGGCAAGTCGGCTACGAGGAGGTGGAGACCAACGCCCGTGGCCGGGTGTTGCGGGTACTCAAGCGCACCGCACCGATTCCCGGCCGTGACATCACCCTGCACCTGGACCTTGCGCTGCAGAAGGCCGCCGAGGCGGCGCTGGGCGGGCGGCGCGGGGCGATCGTGGCGATCGAGCCGGCCACCGGGGGCGTGCTGGCGATGGTCAGCCAGCCGAGTTTCGACCCGAACCTGTTCGTCACCGGGATCAGCTTCAAGGACTATGCTGAGCTGCGCGATTCCATCGACCGGCCGCTGTACAACCGCGCGCTGCGCGGCCTCTATCCGCCGGGCTCCACGGTCAAGCCACAGGTGGCGCTGGCCGGTCTAGATGCCGGGCTGATCACGCCGCTCAGCCGGGTCTGGGACCCGGGCTTCTACCAGCTGCCCGGCAACACCCACAAATACCGCAACTGGAACCGCAGCGGCGATGGCTGGGTCGATCTGAATCTGGCTATGGCGCGCTCCAACGACACCTATTTCTACGATCTGGCGATCAAGCTGGGCATCGATCGGCTGCATCATTACCTGAGCGGCTTTGGCCTTGGCCAGCGGGTGGCGCTCGATCTGTTCGAGGAAGCGGCGGGCCTGATGCCCTCGCGCGAGTGGAAGCGCCTCAACCGTCGTCAGGCCTGGTTCCCCGGTGAGACGGTGATCACCGGTATCGGTCAGGGCTACATGCTCACCTCGCCCTTGCAACTGGCCCAGGCCACCACCCTGATTGCTACCCGTGGCCGCTGGACCCGTCCACGTCTGCTGCGCGATGCCGCAGGGCTGAGTCCCGAGCAGCTGATGGCCCAGGGCCTGCTGGAGCCGCGCGAGACGCCGCCCGATCTCGTCGCCAAGGATGAGCGTTACTGGGATCAGGTGACCCAGAGCATGGTCGAAGTTCTGCATGGCCCGCGTGGTACGGGGTTTAAGGTCGGCAAGGATTCGGTCTACCGGATCGCCGGCAAGAGTGGCACCGCGCAGGTGGTGGCCATTCGTCAGGGCGAGCGCTACGACCGTGACAAGCTGCGCGAGCGTCACCGGGATCATGCGCTGTTCGTGGCCTTTGCCCCGGCAGAGAACCCGCAGATTGCTGTGGCGGTGATGGTCGAGAACGGCGAGTCCGGCTCGGGCGTGGCGGCACCGATTGCCCGTCAGGTGATGGATGCCTGGCTGCTGGACGAGCAGGGCCGCCTCAAGGCTGATCCGGGCGGGATGCGCCCTGCGCAGGAGAATATGCCGTGAGCAACGTGACCTTTGACCGGATCCTCTCCAGCGAAGATGTGCTGCGCCGCCGCGGTGGCTGGCTGCAGCGTCTGCACCTGGATGGCCCCTTGCTGCTGTTGCTGCTGGCGCTCGCGGTGATCGGCATGTTCGTGCTGTATTCGGCCGGCGGCAAGAGCTGGGAGCTGCTGCAACGCCAGGCCACTTCGCTGGGCATCGGTCTGGCGGCGCTGTGCGTGATCGCCCAGTTCGAGCCGCGCTTCATGGCGCGCTGGGCGCCGCTGGCCTATGGCATCGGTGTGCTACTGCTGATCATCGTCGAACTGTTCGGCTATACGGCGATGGGCGCCACGCGCTGGATCAACATCCCTGGGGTGATCCGCTTCCAGCCCTCGGAGTTCATGAAGCTGCTGATGCCGATCACCGTGGCCTGGTACCTTTCGACGCGCACCCTGCCGCCGAGCCTCAAGCAGCTGGCGATTGCCCTGCTGCTGATCCTGGTGCCCTGTGTGCTGATCCTCAAGCAGCCGGACCTGGGCACCGCGCTGATGGTGCTGGTGCCGGGGGGCTTCGTGCTGTTTCTGGCCGGCCTTCGCTGGTGGTGGATCGCCACGGCGCTGGCGGCGGTGGTGCCGATTGCGGTCGGCATGTGGTACTTCGTGCTGCACCCCTACCAGAAGCGCCGGGTGCTGACCTTCCTGGATCCGGAAAGTGATCCTTTGGGCACCGGCTGGAACATTATTCAGTCCAAGGCGGCGATCGGCTCGGGCGGGGTACTGGGCAAGGGCTGGCTGCAGGGTACCCAGTCGCATCTGGATTTTTTGCCGGAAAGCCACACGGACTTTATCATTGCCGTCCTGGCCGAGGAGTTCGGCATGGTCGGCGTGTGTCTGCTGCTGGTGGTCTATCTGCTGCTGGTGGCGCGCGGCCTGTTCATCGCGATACAGGCGCAGACGCTGTTCGGCAAGCTGCTGGCGGGCAGCATCACCCTGACCTTCTTCATCTACGTCTTCGTGAACATCGGCATGGTCAGCGGCTTGTTGCCGGTGGTAGGCGTGCCGCTGCCCTTCATCAGCTACGGTGGAACTTCGCTGGTGACCCTGATGTCAGGGTTCGGAATTTTGATGGCGATCCATACCCATCGCAAATGGATCGCCCAGGCTTGAGGCTGACAGTGAACAACATGCACAGATTGCAACAGTGGGTCAGAGGGGCGGGCCTTGGCCTGCTCGGTGCCGTCGGCATTGCGCCCGGCGTGGCCATGGCCTACGACAACCCGGCCCAGCTGGAGCCCTTCATCGCCGAGATGACCCGTGAGCACGGCTTTGCCGAAGAGGGTCTGCGCGAGCTGTTTGCCGGTGCCACGCGCCAGCAGAAGATCCTCGACGCCATCTCGCGCCCGGCCGAACGGGTCAAGCCCTGGAAGGAGTACCGGCCGATCTTCATCACCGAGGCGCGGATCAGTCAGGGCGCTGCCTTCTGGCAGCAGCATGCCGAGGCGCTGGCGCGGGCCGAGCGCGAGTATGGCGTGCCGGCCGAGGTGATCGTGGCGATCATCGGGGTGGAAACCTTCTATGGCCGGCACACCGGCACCTGGCCGGTGCTGGATGCGCTGGCGACGCTGGGCTTTGACTACCCGCCGCGCGCCGACTTCTTCCGCAAGGAGCTGCGCGAGTTTCTGCTGCTGACCCGCGAGCAGCAGGTGGATCCGCAGGCGCTCAAGGGCTCCTACGCCGGCGCCATGGGCCTGCCGCAGTTTATGCCTAGCAGCTTCCGCGCCTATGCGGTGGACTTTGATGGCGATGGCCGCATCGATATCTGGAACAACCCGGTGGATGCTATCGGCAGTGTTGCCAGCTATTTCCAGCGCCATGGCTGGGTGGCTGGGGATCCGGTGGTCAGCCGCGCCCGGGTGCAGGGTCGCAAGGTCGAGCAGGGGCTGACCCAGGGGCTGGAGCCGACTCGCTCGGTGCAGGATCTGCGTGCCTTCGGCTGGCAGGCTGAGGACAAGGTCGAGGGTAATCTGGCCGTGACCGCGTTTCGTCTGGAGGGGGAGGCCGGTGCCGAGTACTGGATGGGCCTGCCCAACTTCTACGTCATCACCCGTTATAACCGCAGCGTGATGTATGCAATGGCCGTGCATCAGCTCTCCGAGGCGCTGCGCGCCCGGCATCAGGAGCGTTGAGCATGAACGCGCTGCGCGCACTGACCCTGGTCACCCTCGGCAGCCTGCTGCTGGCTGGTTGTGCCGGGCGCGATGCCCCGGCGCCGAGCGCCAAAGCGCCGGCAGCCAAAGGCAGTTATGTCCGCCCGCTCAATGACGGTGCGCCCTGGTGGGATGTGGATGTCTCGCAGATCCCCGACGCGGTACCGACGCCCCATCACGGGCCATTCAAGGCCAGCCCCTATACGGTGCTGGGGCAGTCCTACTTCCCGATCCAGGACGCCCGCAACTACCGTGTCGAGGGCACAGCCTCCTGGTACGGCACCAAGTTCCACGGTCAGGCCACCGCCAACGGCGAGACCTATGACCTGTACGGCATGACCGCCGCCCACAAGACCCTGCCGCTGCCCAGCTACGTGCGGGTGACCAGTCTTGAGAATGGGCGCAGCATCATCGTGCGGGTCAATGACCGCGGGCCGTTCTATTCCGATCGCGTCATCGACCTGTCGTTTGCCGCCGCCAAGAAGCTCGGCTTTGCCGAGCGTGGCACGGCGCGGGTGCGGATCGAGGGCATCGATCCGCAGCGCTGGATCGCCGGGCAGGGCGCGGCGCAGCCCGTGGCCGCCGCCACGGTGATGGCCCAGCCGAGTGCGGCGACCTTCGAGCGCTACACGCCGCCGCCCACCCAGCACGCCGGTGCCCTGTCAGCGGCTGAGCTTGGGCAGCAGACGGCAGCGCCGGTGGCGTCCGGGCTGTACCTGCAGCTGGGCGCCTTCGCCAACCCCGATGCGGCCGAGCTGTTGCGCGCCCGCGTGCAGGGGACGGTCGGTACCCAGGCGTTCATCAGCCCGATCGCCCGGGGCGAGCAGGTGCTGCATCGCGTGCGCCTGGGGCCGCTGGGCAGCGAGGCCGAAGCGCGTCGCCTGCAGGATACGCTGCGCACCGCCAGCCTCGGCCAGCCGACCCTGGTGCAGGCCGACTGACCCCGACTGCCCGCCGGCACACTGCCTGCCCGGCGGGCTCATTCACCCAGAGGATTCGAGAGCGTGAAGAAGATTACCCACCTTGTGCAGCGTCTGTGCCTGCTGGTCGTGCTTGGTACGGCGCCGCTGGCCCTGGCCGAGCAGGCCGTACCGGAAGCGCCACAGCTGGCCGCCACGGCCTGGTTCCTGATGGATGCTGACAGCGGCAAGGTACTGGTCGAGCAGAATGCCGACGAGCGCCTGCCGCCGGCCAGCCTGACCAAGCTGATGACCGCCTACATCGCCACCCTGGAGATCAACCGCGGCCAGATCCGCGAGAGCGACATGGTGCGGGTCAGCGAGCGCGCCTGGCGCACCGGGGGTTCGCGGATGTTCATCGAGGTCGGCAAGGAAGTGTCGGTCGATGACCTGCTGCACGGGGTGATCATCCAGTCCGGCAACGATGCCAGCGTGGCGCTGGCCGAGCACATTGCCGGCAGCGAGGAAGCCTTTGCCGACCTGATGAACAGCCATGCCCGCCGTCTGGGCCTTGGCAATTCGCAGTTCATGAACGCCACCGGCCTGCCACACCCCGAGCATTACTCCTCGCCGCGCGACATGGCCCTGCTGTCGCGGGCGATCATCCGCGAAGATCAGGCGCATTACGCCATCTACGCCCAGAAGGAGTTCTTCTGGAACGGCATCAAGCAGCCGAACCGCAACCTGCTGCTGTGGCGTGACAAGACCGTTGATGGCCTGAAGACCGGTCACACCGATGAGGCGGGCTACTGCCTGGTGGCCTCGGCGGTGCGCGATGGCCAGCGTCTGATTGCCGTGGTCTTCGGGGCGGCCAGCGAGCAGGCCCGTGCGGCGGAAGTGCAGAAGCTGCTGACCTATGGCTTCCGCTTCTTCGAGACCCGTCCGGTCTATCAGCAAGGTGCTGAGCTGGCGCGTGCGCCGGTGTGGAAGGGTGCCGAGCGTCAGGTGCGTGCCGGGCTTGCCGAGGATCTGGTCATGACCCTGCCGCGCGGGCAGATGGATCAGCTCAAGGCCAGCACCAGCCTGCAGCCGATGCTGGAGGCGCCGATTGCCGCCGGACAGGAAATCGGCCGCGTCGAGCTGCGTCTGGGCGAGGAGCTGGTGCACACCGCCCCGCTGGTAGCCATCGAAGCGGTCGAGAAGGGTGGCCTGCTGCGCCGCCTGTGGGATAGTATCCGACTGTTTTTCTCAGGCTTGTTGGGCTGAGTGATGAGACTGCGGCCTGCCGATCCGGGAGGCCGTCCTGACTGCCGGCCATAAGCCGGCCGCGAGTGTGATGATGAGCGACAAGCAGACCGAAGCCCCGAAAATCGAGTTCCCCTGTGCTGGTTATCCGATCAAGGTGATCGGCGATGCCGGCGCCGGTTTCCATGACCTGGTCATCGAGGTGATCCAGCGCCACGCGCCGGATCTGGATGTCACCACCCTCAAGGTGCGCGACAGCAGCAATGGCCGCTTTGTCTCGGTGCAGTTGGCGATCGTCGCCACTGGTGTCGAGCAGTTGCAGGCCATCCACGGTGATCTGCGCGCCACCGGGCGCGTACATATGGTGCTCTGATGGCCGCACTGCGGGTGCGCTGGCTGGGCCTTCAGCCGTATCTGCCGGTCTGGCAGGCCATGCAGCGCTTTACCAACGAGCGCGGCCCGGATACGCCCGACGAAATCTGGCTGCTCGAGCATGAGCCGGTGTTCACCCAGGGCCAGGCCGGCAAGCCCGAGCACCTGTTGCTGCCCGGTGACATTCCGGTAGTGCAGGCCGATCGGGGCGGGCAGGTGACCTACCACGGCCCCGGTCAGCTGATTGCCTACCTGCTGCTGGATGTGCGCCGCTCGGGACAGGGCGTGCGCGAGCTGGTCAGCCTGATGGAACAGGTGCTGGTCGAGCTTTTGGCCGGCTACGGTATCGAGGCCCACGCCCGAGCCGATGCACCGGGCGTCTATGTCGGCGCGGCGAAGATCGCCTCGCTCGGCCTGCGTATCCGCCGCGGCTGCTCCTTTCATGGCCTGGCGCTGAATGTCGACATGGATCTGGCACCGTTTCAGCGCATCAACCCCTGCGGCTACGCCGGGCTGGCGATGACCCAGCTGCGCGATCTGGCCGGACCTATCGATTTCGCCACGGTGTGCGAGCGCCTGCAGCAGCTGCTGCTCGCCCGCCTTGGCCCTGCAGAACACGAAACCCTCACTGAGGGCTGGAGCTGAGATGAGCACTGCCGAGAACAACAAGCCGGGCAAGGTTGAGGCCGGGGTCAAGCTGCGCGGCGCCGAGAAGGTCGCGCGCATTCCGGTCAAGATCATTCCCACCGAGGAGCTGCCGCGCAAGCCGGACTGGATCCGCGTGCGCATCCCGGTCACCCCCGAGGTCGAGCGGATCAAGCAGCTGCTGCGCAAGCACAAGCTGCACAGCGTCTGTGAGGAAGCCTCCTGCCCGAACCTTGGGGAGTGCTTCAGCGGCGGCACCGCAACCTTCATGATCATGGGCGACATCTGCACCCGGCGCTGCCCGTTCTGTGACGTCGGCCACGGCCGGCCCAAGCCGCTGGATGTGGATGAGCCGAAAAACCTGGCGATTGCGATTGCCGACCTGCGCCTCAAATACGTGGTGATCACCTCGGTAGACCGTGATGACCTGCGCGACGGCGGTGCCCAGCACTTTGCCGACTGCCTGCGCGAGATCCGTCTGCGCTCGCCGGGCATCCAGCTGGAAACCCTGGTGCCGGATTACCGTGGGCGCATGGAGATTGCCCTGGACATCACCGCCACCGAACCGCCGGATGTGTTCAACCACAACCTGGAAACCGTGCCGCGCCTGTACAAATCGTCGCGTCCCGGCTCGGATTTTGAGTGGTCGCTGGATCTTCTGCAGGAGTTCAAGAAGCGCGTGCCCGGCGTGCCGACCAAGTCCGGTCTGATGCTCGGCCTCGGCGAGACCGACGAGGAGGTCATCGAGGTGATGCAGCGCATGCGCGAGCACGACATCGATATGCTGACCCTCGGCCAGTACCTGCAGCCCTCGCGCAATCACCTGCCGGTGCAGCGTTTCGTGCATCCGGACACCTTCGCCTGGTTTGCCGAGCAGGGCGAGGCGATGGGCTTCAAGAACGTAGCCTCCGGCCCGCTGGTGCGCTCCTCCTACCACGCCGATCAGCAAGCGCATGGCCACAAGGTCGGCTGACGCGGCGCTGTGTCTGACGCCCCCGTCCGTTGTGGCGGGGGCGTTGCTTTTTCTGGTCAAGTCCCTGTGCCGGCCCCTGCCGGCGCGGGGCTTTGACGTACCCGGCGGGCTGGTATCGGGTGTGCCTAGCACGCCTTGAGCCTGTGGAAAAGTCCCCGTGCGGGGTTGTGCAAAAAATAGCCAGTCTGTCTGTGGGGCGCGTCATTGCTGGCCCCGGGGCATCTGCCCCTGTGTTGTCCACGCAGTTATCCACAGTAATTGTGGATTGAATCCACGCAAAGCCTGCGCGGCGACCTTTTATACTGGCGCCCCGATGCCTGAGTGAACGAGAGCGCTGCCGATGAGTATGTCGATCCCTGAATGGCTGCTGGGTGTCCTGCTGATGCTGGTACCGGCCAGTATCGGCCTGGGGATGCTCTGGTACCGCCTGCAGCAGCGCGAGCAGGCCGGCTGGCAGGCTGAGCTGCAGGTGCAGAGTGCTCACGAGCGGGCCGAGCGCGCGCAGGCCGATCTGCAGCGTCTGCAGGAAGAGGCGCAGTTCCAGCAGGATCAGCTGGTCGATTTGCAGGGGGATAACGCCGCCCTGCGCCGCGAGGTGCAGCTGCTGCAGGCGGCCCGTCAGGAGGCCAGCCGGCAGCGCCTGCTGGATGAGGAGCGGCGGATCGGGCTGGAGAGCGAGCTGCGCGAGCTGGCCGCCGAGCGTGCGGCGTTACAGGCCGCGCTGCATGAGCAGCAGCAGGGGCACCGTCAGCGCCTTGAAGAAGTACAGGCAGCGCGCGATACGCTGCGTGCGCAGTTTGCCGAGCTGGCCGGGCAGATCTTCGCCGAGCGTGAGCAGCGCTTCAGTCAGGACAGCGAGCAGTCGCTGCGCCAGCTGCTGGAGCCGCTGCGCGAGCGGTTGCAGCACTTTGAGCAGCGGGTCGAGCAGAGCTATCAGCAGGAAGCACGCGAGCGCTTCTCGCTGGGCCGCGAGCTGGAGCGCCTGCAGCAGCTTAACGAGCGTCTGGGCAGCGAGGCACAGGATCTGGCCCGCGCCCTGCGTGGCCAGAAGACCCAGGGCAACTGGGGCGAGCTAGTGCTGGAGCGGGTGCTGGAGCAGGCGGGCCTGCAGAAGGGCCGCGAATACGACACCCAGGTCAGTCTGCGCAGCGCCTCGGGCGAGCGCTTCCAGCCGGATGTACTGATCCGCCTGCCGGGCGAGCGGCAGGTGGTGGTGGATGCCAAGGTCAGCCTCACCGCCTGGCAGCAGTATGTCAGCGGCGAGGATGAGCCGCGGCGCCAGCACGCCCTGCGCCAGCATGTCCAGTCGCTGCGCAACCACCTGCGCGGCCTGTCGCAGCGTGATTATCAGCGCCTGGAGGGCCTGAACAGCCTCGACTTCGTGCTGCTGTTCGTGCCGCTGGAAAGCGCGTTTGCCGCGGCGTTGCAGGCCGAGCCTGAGCTGCTGCGCGAATCCTCGGCGCAGAACATCATCCTGGTCGGCCCGACCACCCTGCTCGCCACCTTGCGTCTGGTCGACAGCCTCTGGCGTCAGGAGCGTCAGAGTCTGAATGCCCGCGAGATCGCCGAGCGCGCCGGGGCGCTGTATGACAAGTTCGTGCTGTTCATCGACGATCTGCAGGAAATCGGCACCCGCCTGCAGCAGTTGGACAAGGCCTATGCCGCGGCGCGCAACAAGCTCTGCGAGGGGCGCGGCAACCTGATCGGGCGCAGCGAGCAGTTGCGCCAGCTCGGCGCGCGCACCAGCAAGCAGCTGCCCGCCGACTGGCTGGCCGATCCTGAGACGGCGTCGATGGCTGAGGCGTCAGTAGCGCAGACGCAGGTGCTCTCCGCTGCTGTTCTGCCGCCGGCAGAAGGTAATGAACTCCTCGGCCCGCAGGGGCGGTGAGTACCAGAAGCCCTGCCCGAGCTGGCAACCGATGTGATGCAGCAGGGTGACATGCCGCGAGCGCTCGACACCTTCGGCCACCGTACCCAGCCCGAGGCTGCGGGCCATCTGCACCACGGTCTCGGTCAGGCGCAGGTCTTGCGGGTTGTTGTCCATGTCCTGGATGAAGGCACGGTCGATCTTCAGCACCGACACCGGCAAGGTCTTCAGGTAGGCCAGCGACGAGTAGCCGGTACCAAAGTCATCGACCGCAATCGACAGCCCTTCATCGGCCAGCACCTTGAGTTGCTGGCGCGCAAGATCGATGTCGCGCATCAGCCCCGATTCGGTGATCTCGATTTCCAGCGCGCCCTGCGGCAGCTGGCTGTGGCGCAGGCGCTCCAGCAGGAGCCGGGCAAAGTGGGGTTGCACCAGCTGCAGGCTGGCGACATTCACGGCCAGCCGAAAATCACGCGGTAGCAACGCCTGGCTGAACCACTGCTCCAGCTGGCGGATGGCCTGTTCGATGACCCACTGGCCGATGTTCAGGATGTCACCGCTTGATTCTGCCAGTGGAATGAACTCGCCCGGCGGCACCAGCCCCCACTGCGGATGCTGCCAGCGCAGCAGCGCCTCGGCACCGATCACCCGGCCGCTGACCAGGTCGATCTTCGGCTGGTAGACCATGAACAGCTGCTGCTCGACCCCCTGGTGCAACGCCTGGTGGTACTGGTCGCGGCGCTGCAGCGCAGCTTCAAGGCTTGGCTGGTACAGCTGCCAGCGGCCGCGCTCCTCGGCCACTGCCAGGGCGGCCATGCGCAGCAGGTGTTCTGCCGAGTCATGGGGCATCTGGCTGTGGCTGACCCCCACGCGCACATCCAGACGCACGCTGAGCGAGTCGCCCTGCAGCGGTCTGTGCAGGCGCTCAAGCAAGGCCTCGATGCGCAGCGCCGCCAGCGGGCCGGGCAGGCACAGCACCCAGGCGCTGTAGCGCCAGACGCCCAGCTGCGCCTCTGGATCCAGCCACTCGTGCAGGCGCTCGCGCAGGGTCAGCAGCAGGCACTCGCTGCTGGCCTGGCCGTGCAGACGGCTGATTTCACTCAGGCCGGCAAAGTCCAGATAGCAGAGCGTGAACGGACGCTGGGCCTGGCGTTGCTGCTCGATCAGCTCGAGCAGGGTGGTGCGGTTGGGCAGGCCGGTGAGTGGGTCTTCCCGGGCCAGCCGCTGGATCTGCACGGTGCGCTCTTCGATCAGGTCTTGCAGCTGGCGCGCCTGGTTGCTGCGCTCGCGCAGCAGAAAGTGCGCCTGCAGCGTGTTGTGCAGGCGCTGCAGCACCTCATGCTGGTCGAAGGGCTTGGAGATGAAATCGCGCGCGCCCAGCGCCAGCGACTGCAGGCGGGTATCGCGGTCGGTCTGCGCGCTGAGCACGATGACTGGCGGCGCTTGCTCGCCCCAGCGCGCCTGCAGCCGGGTGAGGATCTGGTGACCATCCAGATGCGGCATGCGGATATCCAGCAGCAGCAGGTCTGGCAGACCCTCCTCCAGGAGCGGCTCGACCTGGCGCGGGTCGCTCAATCCCTCGAGGTTTTCGTAGCCGGCATCCTCGAGCATGTCCAGCAGCAGCTCGACATTGACCGGTTTGTCATCAATGACCAGGATGCGCGCGCTCGCGTGGATGGCACTCGGGGTGTTCATGGGCAGCTCTCCTTGCAACGGGCCTGCCGGGTACAAAGGGGTTGGGTACAGGATGAGGGGATGCGCAGCGTATCGCCCAGCGGCAGTTTGAACCAGAACTCACTGCCCAGTCCCGGACGGCTGGTCACCCCGATGCGCCCGCCCATCTGTTCCAGGATCTGGCGGGTCAGTACCAGGCCGACGCCGGTGCCCTCGATGGCGGCGTTGCCGGTCTCCAGACGGCTGAAGGGCTGGAAGAGGCGCGGCATGTCCTCGGCGGCAATGCCAATGCCGGTGTCGCGCACGCTGACATGCACGCAGCCGCCCAGCTGCTGGGCATCGATCTGCACGCTGCCTTGCGGGCGGTTGTACTTGATGGCATTGCTCAGCAGGTTGATCAGCACCTGACGCAGCCGGGTCGGGTCGGCCCACAGGGTCACGGCAAAGTGCTCAAGGCCGGTGTGCTGCAGCGTCACCCCATGCTGGTGGGCGATCGGGGTCAGGGTTTCGCAGGCCTCGCGCACCAGCTCGGCCAGATTCACCGCCTCAGGGTTCAGGTTGAGCTTGCCGGCCTCGATACGCGCTAGATCCAGCACCTCATTGATCAGGTTCAGCAGATGCTGGCCACTTTTCTCGATTTGTTCGATCTGGCGGCGCTGGCGCTCATCCAGCGGGTGACGCTGGCTGCACTGCAGCAGCTGGGCAAAGCCTAGGATGGCATTGAGCGGGGTGCGCAGTTCATGGCTCATCGCCGAGAGAAACTCGCTCTTGGCCCGGCTGGCCGCCTCGGCCTCATCGCGGGTCTGGCGCAGCTGCTCGGTGAAGGCGGCGCGCTCCTTGAGCTGGCGATACAGCTTGATCAGCAGGGCGCAGGTCGAGGTGAAAGGCTCCAGCCAGGTCACCAGCGCTTCGCGGTAGGGCTCGGCGCTGTTGGCGATGGCGAACATGCCCAGCACCTCGCCCTGATCGACGATCGGTACACCCAGGTAATTGCGCAGCGGCGGATGGCCTGGCGGCAGCCGGTGCTGCGGATGGCTGGCCAGGTCATTGCAGAGGATGGTCTGCCCGCCGACAAACACCTGGCCCAGCAGGCTGTCGGGGTTGCGCAGCAGCATGCCGCCACTGCGCAGCTGGCTCATCAGCTGCTGGGACTCGGCGTTCCAAGACAGATCCGAGAGGGCGTGTATCTTCAGGGCCGGGCTGCCCTCGGTGTGCAGGACTTCGCCGATCAGTGCGTAATCGCTGCCGGTCAGCTCGCGCAGGGCATGCTTGAGGAAGGTCCACAGGGTATTGCCGGAGAGCAGGGCGCGGTAGTCGGTCAGCCCGCGGTGCAGCACGCTGAGCAGTTGCTGCTGCTTGTGCAGGCGGTGCGCGGTTTCATGGATCTCGCTCAGATCCGAGAGGATGCCGATGAAGTCACCGCGCCCGCCCTGTTCATCATAGGGCGCGTGGCTGACAGCCAGGTGCACGGGGATGCGCTGGCCGTTGCGGTGCAGGGCCTCGACGCGCCGGCCCTTGCCGACGATCTGATCGCTGCCATCTTCCAGATGGTTTTTCAGGTAGCGGTCATGAAAGCGCGCCCAGTGCGAGGGCATCAGCCGGCTGACATTGCTGCCCAGCACTTCTTCGCGGTGATAGCCCAGCAGCTGCAGGGCAAAGTCATTGATCTCGACGATCCGCCCGCTGCTGTCGATGCGCACGATGCCGGCGGCGGCGCCATGAAAGATCGCCTCATAGCGCGCCGCGCGCTTGCGGCTGCGCCGGCTTTCGCGGTCCAGCTCAAGGCTGCGGGCATGCAGGCGCAGCAGCTCCTCGACCTGCAGCGCCAGAGTCTGCAGATGCTCAAGCTGGCGCGCCGTAAAGCGCCGCGGTTTAAGGTCCAGCACGCACAGGGTGCCGAGCAGGTGGGTGCCATCGATGCTCAGGGGCACGCCGGCATAGCAGCGCAGATGCGGCGCGCCGTTCACCAGCGGATGGTTGGCAAAGCGTGGGTCGCGCTGGGTGTCCTCGACCAGCAGCAGGCGCCCCTCGATCAGTGCGTACTGGCAGAAGGAGCCGCGCCGCGGGGTCTGCGAAACGGCCAAGCCGACCCGCGACTTGAACCACTGGCGATCCTGATCAACCAGTGAGACCAGCACAATCGGCACCTCCAGAAGGTCTGCGACCAGCGCTGTGAGGCGATCGAAAGAGGCTTCCGCTGGGGTGTCGAGAATCTGCAGATCGTGCAGCTGGCGCAGCCGCTCCTGTTCGTAATCCATGTCGTGCATCCCTGAGTCATCCGTATCCGCGCGGTAGCGTGACAGCCTGCAGGCTCTGCCGTTGTACAATCCAGTCTGCCTAGTACAGCCTGGCATTTTTCCTGCAGGCTAGCCGGGTTCCCGCCATAGCGCCAGCGATCACGACGATCCGCGCATCAGGTACGGGGGCTTGGCAGGCGCCGGTGAGTGAACCGGCGCCCATCAAGCGGCTTTTTTTCTGACGCAATCGCCAATCGATCCTATGCTGCAAAGCGTCCGGGTGGTAGGAGACCGCTCTGGATGGATCATTTCGACAAGGAGCACGAGCTATGAGCGGGATCACTCTGGAACGCATGCAGGATGGTCTGCGTAACGGGGAACTGCGGTTTCATTACCAGCCGCAGGTGTCGCTATTCACTGGTGAGATCAATGCCGTCGAGGCGCTGATCCGCTGGCAGACGGCGGAGGGCGGTATGGTCATGCCGCATCATTTCCTGCCGCTGGCCGAGGAGAGCGGTTTCATCAGTGAAATCACCGCCACCCTGTTCGAGCGCCTGATCGCCGATGCCAACCTGCTCTACAGCCTGCACCCGAAGCTGCGCGTGTCCTTCAACCTCAGCGCCGCCGAGCTGGCCGATCCTGCGCTGGGCGCTGAGCTGGCTATTCAGCTGCGCCAGCAGGCCCATTGCCCGCGCCAGCTGGGCGTTGAGGTGCGTGAGGATCTGCTTGACGATCATGCCGAGGCCCCGCTGCTGGCGCGTCTGCGCGAGCTGGGGTTGTCGCTGAGCGTGGATGGCTGCACGGCGCCCCAGCCGCTGGATCGCTTGACGGGCGGCCTGTTCAGTCAGGTGAAGATCGACCGTACCCGCATCAATGCCTTGGCGAGCAATGCCGAGGTGGCGGTGATCGTGCGCGAGATGATCCACAGCGCCTACCGCGCGGGGTTGTCCACTGTGGCTGAGGGGGTCGAGGATCTGGCCACCTATGAGCAGCTGCAGGCGCTGGGCTGCGCGGCGGCGCAGGGCTATCTGGTGTCGCGGCCGCTGGCGCTGGCGGATCTGGTCGATTTTCTGGCTGATCGTCACCGCCGCTGGCCGGTCAATCCGGCCGGGATGCTGCATCTGGCGCAGATCGGCCATCTGGAGTGGAAGAAGGCGCTGGTCGAGGCGGCCTTTGCCTTCGATCCGCAGCAGCATGAGCGGGCCCGCCTGTGGCGCGGTCAGGTGCTTGATCTGCTGCGCTGCATGGTCGGGCAGTGGTATTACAGCCTGTCCCAGGCTTTTGCCGGGCTGGCGGAATACCGGGCACTGGAGGCGCCGCACCACGAGGTGCATCAGCTGGCCCATCAGCTGCTTGAGGAGGCCGGCCGGCGCGAGCGTGACCCGCAGGTCATGCTGCAGATCAGTCAGCGGCTCTCAAGCGCCTCGGTCGAGCTGCTACAAGGCTTGCTGGCACTGGAAGACCGGCTACGCAGCGACATGCTGACCGCCACGCTGCAGCCGGCCTGAGGGGAGTCAGCTTCCGATCAGCAGCAGGCCACCCAGCAGCAGGCTGGCGACAATCCAGGGCAGGGTGCGCAGCGCCAGTGCCCGCCCGCCGGCCAGTAGGATCAGCAGCGCCTTGAACAGGCTGTTGCTGGCGGCGGCGATGGCGATGCCCTGCACAGCGACTGTGCTGTCCAGCTCGCCCTGGGCACTGCGTGCCAGCGACAGGGCGATGGCATCCACATCCGCCACCCCGGCGAACAGCGCCACCAGATAGACGCCTGGTGCGCCCAGCTGGCGGTGGGCCACCTCCACCAGCAGCAGGATCAGCGCCAGCAGCAGGGCAAAGCGCAGGGCAGCCCCCAGCTCGCAGGGATTCTTGAACAGGGGCTCGCTGCCGCTCGCTACCTCATGGCCACTGCGCCACCACCAGTACAGGGCCCCTGCCAGGTAGCCACCCAGACAGGCCAGCGCCGGCACCAGCAGCGGCGCCACCAGTGCCGGATTGAACACCGCCACCTCCAGCAGCACCCGGGGGAACATCAGCGCCGAGGTCAGCAGCAGGCCCGCCGACAGCAAAGCCTGCAGTTCGCGGCGCTGCAGGCGGGCCAGCAGCAGGGTGGTCGCCGTGGAAGACACCAGGCTGCCGAGCACCGCCGTCAGCAGCAGGCCATGCCGGGCACCGACCAGTCGCACCGCCACATAGGCAGCAAATCCCATCGCCGACAGCGCCACCACCATCCACCACAGCACATAGGGATTGAACAGTTGCCAGGGGCCATAGCCCTGATTGGGTAGCACCGGCAGCAGCACCAGGGAGATAAACAATAGCTTGAGCGCCGCGCCCAGCTCCTCGGCGGACAGGCGGTGCAGGGCGCGGTGCAGCGGCTCTTTCAGGCGCAGCAGCAGCGCGACCACCACCGCGCAGCCAGCGGCCAGCAGCCGTGCATCGGCCAGCGCCAGGCTGCCGAGCAGGAAGGTCAGCAGCAGGGCAATCTCGCTGGTGATGCCCTGATCGGGGTCCCGGCGCAGGCCGGTGATGTAGGTGGTGATGATCAGCGCCGACACCGCCAGCAGCAGGGCGATCCACACGCCAATCCCCAGCGTTTGGCCGAGCAGCAGGCCCAGCCCGCCGAGCAGCCCCAGCAGGCCATAGGTGCGCAGTCCGGCGGTGAGCCGCTCATCGCGGGTGCTGCGCGCGCTCCAGCCGCGCTCGGCACCGATCAGCAGGCCGATGGCCAGCGCCGTGCAAAGGTCCAGCAGCAGATCCGGGGTCAGCGGCATGGGCGAGCTCCTTGAAGCATCCAAGCTTCAGTCTAGGCGCCGCGTGCTTTCAGCGCAGGGTCAGATGCCGGCTGATCAGCGCCCGCAGCGCCGCCGGCTTGACCGGCTTGCTCAGGTAGTCGAGCCCCGCAGCATGCACCTCGGCGATCAGCTCTGGGCGAGCATCGGCGCTGATCACTACCCCCGGCACCGGCTCGCCGAGCCGCGCCCGCAGCCAGCCGATCAGCGCCACACCGGTTTCGCCTTCATCCAGGTGGAAGTCGACCAACACCAGCTCCGGCCGCTCGCCACGGGCGAGCAGGGCTGCGCAATCGGCGCGGGTGCGGGCCAGGCTCACCTGACAACCCCAGCGGCTGAGCAGGCTGCGCATGCCGGTGAGGATGCTATCCTCGTTGTCGATGCACCACACCTGCGCGCCATTCAGTGACTGGCCAGCGGTTTCTTGGCTGCGCGGCTGCTGTTGCACGGCATGCTCGCGAGCCAGCGGCACCCGCACGCTGAACACGCTGCCATGCCCGAGCCAGGAGCGGACCTCCAGTTTGTGCTCCAGCACCTTGCAGAAGCCATCGGCAATCGCTAGCCCCAGCCCCAGCCCCTTTTCGGCGCGGGTCTGGTGGCTGTCCAGCCGCTTGAACTCCTCGAAGATCACCTTGAGCTTGTCGGCGGCAATCCCCGGGCCGCGGTCCCAGACCTCCAGGCGCAGGTGGCACCCCTCGCGGCGCACGCCGAGCAGCACATGCCCCTTGGCGTAGCGGAAGGCATTGGTCAGGAAGTTCTGCAGCACCCGGCGCAGCAGCTTGATGTCGCTGTCGATGCGCAGGTGGCTGCCGCGGATGTGCAGATCGATGCCTTGCTCTTGCGCCAGCGCCCGGAACTCGACCCCGAGCGCTTCGTACAGGCTGTCCACGCTGAAGGCGCTGCGCTCGGGGGTGAAGCGGCCACTCTCCAGGCGCGAGATGTCCAGCAGGTCGCTGATCAGGTCTTCTGCCGAGCGCAGTGAGGAGTCGAGGTGGCGGACCAGATCCTGCACCTCGTCCTGCAGGCCGTCCTGATGGGCCAGCGCCGCCGAGAACAGCCGCGCGGCGTTTAAGGGCTGCATCAGGTCATGGCTGACCGCGGCAAGGAAGCGGGTCTTCGACTGGTTGGCCAGCTCGGCGCGGGCCTTGGCCTCGGAGAGCTGTTCGTTGAGCGCCGACAGCTCCCGGGTGCGCTCGGCCACGCGCTGCTCCAGGCTCTCGTTGGCTTCCTTGAGGGCCTTTTCTGCCTGGCGGAACGCGGTGATATCGGAGAACGACATCACAAAGCCCCCGCCGGGCATCGGGTTGCCGATCAGCTCGATCACCCTGCCATCGGGCAGGGTGCGCTCGTAGCTGTGGGCGGTGCCGTGACGCATCCAGTACAGGCGCTTGGCGACCTGCAATTCAGGGTCTCCAGCGCCGAACAGGCCGCGATCGGCATTGAAACGGATGATATCGGCAATCGGTCGGCCGACCTGGATCAGCCCCTCGGGGTAGTCGAAGATTTCCAGATAGCGGCGATTCCACGCCACCAGACGCAGCGCCTGATCGACCACGCTGATGCCCTGGGTGATGTTCTCGATCGCCCCCTGCAGCAGCGCGCGGTTGAATTGCAGCACCTCGGAGGCTTCATCGACGATGCGCACCACATCCTCGACCTGCATCTCGCGCCCTTCGATGGCCGCCTTGACCACCGCGCGGGCCGAGGACGCGCCGAGCACCCCGGCCAGCAGTCGCTCGGTGTGGGCGATCCACTCGCCGCTGGCGGTCTGTCCGGGGCTAAAGCCCTTGCCCTGGCGATAGGCGAAGCGGATGAAGCTCTGCCGGGCGCGCTCCTCGCCGACAAAACGCGCCGAAAGCATCAGCAGATCCTGCACCTGTACGGTGAGCAGCATGCGCGGGCTGGGGCGTACCGAGGCCTCCTGACCGACAAAGCGGCTGGCCTGCCAGTGCTCGGAGACGCGGGTGCGCGACAGCCAGGACACCACGGCAAACACCAGGAAGTTGCCGCACAGTGACAGCAGCGTGCCCTGGGTCAGGGCATCCATTGGCAGGCCGAAGGCGTGCCCGCTCAGCCAGGCCTGGCCCGGCCATTGGGCGATCGACCAGCCGAGCCCCGTGGCGATCACCGGCAGCAGCAGGGTGTAGAGCCACAGCAGCCCGCCCACGATCAGCCCGGCGAATACCCCGGTGCTGTTGGCCTGCTTCCAGTACAGCGCGCCGAACATCGCCGGGGCGAGCTGGGTGATGGCGGCAAACGCCACCAGACCGATGCTGGCCAGGCTGATGTTCGGCCCCATCATCCGGTAGATCACATAGGCCAGCAGCAGCAGGGCGACGATGCTGATGCGCCGCACCGAGAGCAGCCAGTGCCGGAATGCCTCATAAGGCCGCTCAGCGCTGTGGCGGCGCAGCAGCCAGGGCAGCAGCATGTCGTTGGAAATCATCGTCGACAGCGCCACCGCAGCGACGATCACCATGCCGGTGGCCGCCGAGGCACCGCCGATAAAGGCCAGCAGCGCCAGCGCCGACTGCGCGTGCGCCAGCGGCAGGCTGAGTACGAAGGAGTCGGGGACGACCTCATCTGGCAGCAGCAGTTGCCCTGCCAGCGCAACCGGCAGCACGAACAGCGCCGCCAGCAGCAGATACAGCGGGAACACCCAGCGCGCCATGTTCAGATCGGCAGGCTCGGTGTTCTCCACCACCGTGACGTGAAACTGCCGCGGCAGGCAGATGATCGCCATCATCGCCACCCCGGTCTGCCCCAGCAGGGCCACCCAGTTCACCGACTGGTCCCAGTATGGCTCCAGGGCGACGGCATTGCGGGCACGGCTGAACAGGTCGTCAAAACCGTCGAACAGCCCCCAGGTGACATAAGCGCCCACGGCCATGAAGGCCAGCAGCTTGACGATCGATTCGAACGCCACCGCCAGTACCATGCCGCGGTGGTGCTCGGTGACATCCAGGTTGCGGGTGCCGAACAGGATGGTGAACAGCGCCAGCACCAGCGAGACCAGCAGCGCGGTGTCCTGGGCGCGGGCGCTGCTGGTGTTGGCCTCAAGGCCGGTCAGCAGGTTGACACCCAGCACGATGCCCTTGAGCTGCAGGGCGATGTAGGGCAGCACCCCGACCAGACAGATCAGCGCCACCACCACCGCCAGCGTCTGCGACTTGCCGTAGCGCGCGGCGATGAAGTCGGCGATCGAGGTGATGTTTTCCTGCTTGCTGATCAGGATCATCTTGGCCAGCACCTGCGGCAGCAGCAGGAGCAGCAGCAGCGGACCAAGATAGATGGGGATGAACGCCCAGAACTGCTCAGCCGCCTGACCGACCGCACCAAAGAAGGTCCAGCTGGTGCAGTACACCGCCAGGGACAGGCTGTAGACCCAGCCGCGCAGACGCGGCGACAACTCGGCGCGGCGCCGGTCGCCCCAGAAGGCGATGGCAAACAGCAGGGCCATATACAGCAGGGCGACCGCGGCAAGCAGGGCGCTGGACAACGACATGGGAACTCCGAACAGGCAAGGCCTGCAGAGTGTGGCAGCAAAGCCTGCGTCCGTCAGGCCACTGCGACCAAGGTCTGGGGCCGGCGAAGGCTCTGCGCCGGGCCTTGGCGGCGCATCCTGCCCGGCGGGGCGAAGGGTTACTGGGCGTCGAAGGCCTGGCCGTTGACCCCGGCGCTGTCCGGGCCCATCAGGTACAGGTAGACGGGCAGGATCGCCTCGGGTGCCGGGTTGCTGGCCGGATTTTCACCGGGATAGGCTTGGGCGCGCATTCCGGTACGGGTCGCGCCGGGGTTGAGGCTGTTGGCGCGCACATGGCTGATGCCATCCAGCTCATCCGCCAGTACCTGCATCAGCCCCTCGTTGGCGAACTTGGACACGGCATAGCCGCCCCAGTAGGCGCGCCCTTTGCGACCGACGCTGCTGGAGGTGAAGATCACCGAGGCATCCCGGGACAGCTTGAGCAGCGGCAGCAGGGCGCTGGTGAGCATGAACACCGCGTTGACGTTGACCTGCATGACCCGCATGAAGTGATCGCCGGAGAACTGCTCGAGCGGCGTGCGCGGGCCGAGGATTGCGGCATTGTGCAGCAGGCCATCGAGGTGGCCGAACTCGCGCTCGATGGTCGCCGCCAGCTCGTCGTACTGGTGCGGCTGGGCGGTCTCCAGATTGAACGGGAAGATTGCCGGTTGCGGGCCGCCGGCCTGCTCGATCTGGTCGTACACCTCCTCGAGATGCTCGATGGTCTTGCCAAGCAGGATCACTGTGGCGCCGTGGGCGGCGAAGCTGCGGGCCGCCGCGGTCCCGATGCCACGACCGGCGCCGGTAACCAGAATGACGCGATCCTTGAGCAGATCCGGGCGGGCGCTGTACTGGAACATGAACGAAACCTCGATGAATCAGCAGAAGGCCGGCGCCAGGGCCGGCCGGAGAAGCCTGCAGTGTCGCCCAGGCCACGCTGGGCGGCCATGCGGCACAAGTCGCAGGCGCGGCTCTGGAACTCAGCAGCCGCAGAGCACTCGGTCGAGCACCTGGCGCAGCTCCTGGGAGCGCTCGATCAACAGATCCGCGCCCCAGTGCGCCGGGTGATCATCCGGGTGGATATAGCCATAGCGCACCGCGGCGGTGCGGGTACCTGCGGCGCGGCCGGCTTCGATATCGCGGGCATCGTCGCCGATATACAGCACTTCGGCGGGATTGAGTGCCAGTTGCTGGCAGGCCAGGGTGATCATCTCCGGGTCCGGCTTGCTGCGGCTGACATGCTCCGGGCAGACCAGCACCGCGGCACGCTCGGCAAGGCCCAGCGCCTGCATGATCGGCTCGGCATAGCGCAGCGGCTTGTTGGTGGCCACGCCCCAGCGCAGGTGGGCGCGTTCCAGGTCATCGAGCAATTCGCTGATGCCGGCGAACGGGCGGGTCAGCACCGCGCAGTGCTGCTGGTAGCGCTCAAGGAACTCATCGCGCAGCAGGGCAAAATCCGGGTGGCTGTCGTCGATGCCAAAAGCGCTGCAGACCATCGAGCGCGCACCGCCAGAGACCACGGCGCGAATCGCCGCCTCCTCGGCAGGCGCGAGACCACGCGCGGCGCGCATGGCCTGGCAGACGGCGATGAAATCCGGGGCACTGTCGAGCAGGGTGCCGTCCATGTCGAACAGCACGGCGCGGATACGCATCGGCTTCACTCCTGGCGCAGGGTCTGGATCATGTAGTTGACGTCCACATCGCTGCCCAGCTTGTAGATCTTGGTCAGCGGGTTGTAGGTCAGACCGATGATATCGCGCACCTCAAGCCCTGCGTTGCGGCTCCAGGCGCCCAGCTCCGAGGGGCGGATGAATTTCTTGAAGTCATGGGTGCCGCGCGGCAGCAGCTTGAGGATGTACTCGGCGCCGATGATCGCCAGCAGCCAGGCCTTGGGGTTGCGGTTGATGGTGGAGAAGAACACCTGGCCACCGGGCTTGACCAGCCGGGCACAGGCGGCGATCACCGAGGCCGGGTCCGGGACGTGTTCGAGCATTTCCAGGCAGGTGACCACATCGAACTGGCCGGGCAGCTCCTCGGCCAGCGCCTCGGCAGTGATCTGCCGGTACTCGACGCTGACGCCCGACTCCAGCTGGTGCAGGCGGGCGACCGCCAGCGGCGCCTCGCCCATGTCGATGCCGGTGACCGTGGCCCCACGCTGGGCCATCGCCTCGCTGAGGATGCCGCCGCCGCAGCCGACGTCCAGCACGCGCTTGCCGGCCAGATCGATCCGCTCATCGATCCAGTTGACCCGCAGCGGGTTGATTTCATGCAGGGGGCGGAATTCGCTGTCACGGTCCCACCAGCGGTGGGCGAGGGCTTCGAACTTGGCGATTTCGGCGGTATCGACGTTGCTCATGGTGCGGCTTCCGTTGGCAAGGCTGAAGGCTTCGGGGCGCTATCTTGCCAGTTTTAGCCGCCCTTGGGGCGTGCCGGTGACGCCTCAGGCGCGGGCGATGCGTTGCCCCCAGGCGCGGGCGCGGGCGCTGAGCGCCGCGCTGTCGTGGCGGGTCAGCTGACCATTGTCCAGAAGCGGCTTGCCGGCGACCCAGACATGCCGCACGCAGCTGCGGTTGCTGGCGTAGATCAGCTGCGAGACCGGATCGTAGACCGGTTGCTGGGTCAGGCCCGAGAGGTCAAAGGCCACCAGATCGGCACTCTTGCCCACCTGCAGTGAGCCGCAGTCCGTGTCGATGCCCAGCGCCCGGGCGCCGTTGAGGGTGGCCATGCGCAGCGCGCGGTGCGCATCGAGCGCGGTGGCGGAGCCGGCCACCGCCTTGGCCAGCAGCGCGGCGGTGCGGGTTTCGCTGAGCAGGTCCAGATCGTTGTTGCTGGCTGCACCGTCGGTGCCGATCGCCACATTCACGCCGGCCTGCCAGAGCCGCTCCACCGGGCAGAAGCCGCTGGCCAGCTTGAGGTTGGATTCCGGGCAATGCACGACGCTGACGTTGTGCTGGACCAGCAGGGCCAGATCCGCTTCGTCGATCTGGGTCATGTGGATGGCCTGAAAGCGCGGGCCGAGCAGACCCAGGCGGGCCAGCCGCGCCAGCGGCCGCTCACCGTGCTGCTCGAGCGCCTGCCGCACCTCGACGGCGGTTTCATGCACGTGCATATGGATGCCGACATCGAGCTGCTCGGCCAGCACCCGCACCCGCTCCAGGCGCGCATCATCGACGGTGTAGGGCGCATGGGGGCCGAAGGCCACCTGCAGGCGCGGGTGATGGCGCAGGTCCGCGAGCAGTTCCAGGCCGTGACGCAGTGCCTCGTCGGTGTTGTGGGCGCCGGGCACCGGGAAGTTGATGACCGGCACAGTGATCTGGGCGCGCACTCCGGCGGCATGGGCGACTGCGCTGGCCACCTCGGGGAAGAAGTACATGTCGGAGAAGGCGGTGATGCCGCCCAGCACCTGCTCGGCGATTGCCAGCTCGGTGCCGTCGCGCACGAACTCCTCGCTGACCCACTTGGCCTCGGCCGGCCAGATGTGCTCATGCAGCCAGCTCATCAGCGGCAGATCATCAGCCAGACCACGGAACAGGCTCATCGCCGCATGGCCGTGGGCGTTGACCAGCCCGGGGGCGAGCAGCATGCCGGGCAGTTCGAGCACCTGTGCTGCCTGCAGGGTGCGGGCCTGCTGACGTGGCGCGATCAGCACAATGCGCCCCTCACGCACGCCCAGCGCATGCTCGCGCAGCACCACGCCGGCCGGCTCGACCGGCACGATCCATTCGGGGAACAGCAGAAGATCCAGGGGCGGCAGTGGGGCGGCAGAGGCGGGCATCGGGGCAGGTGTCCGGAAGATTCGAGTGAGGCAGTGTAGCGCCTGGCCGAAGCGCCTTGAAGCACCGGAACACGGGGCCGCTCGCTATACTGCACGCCCCCTTTCTTCACGAGATTGCCTGTCATGCGCGAGCAGCTGCTGGCCGCCGAACAGATCATTGCCCTCGACTGGCAGCCGGGTGTGCTGCGCCTGCTGGATCAGCGCGTCCTGCCCCATATCCAGCGCTGGCTGGAGTGCCGCGATGCCGGCGCGGTGGCCGCGGCGATCCGCGACATGGTGGTGCGCGGCGCCCCGGCCATCGGTATCGCTGCGGCCTACGGCGTGGCGCTGGCGGCACGCCAGCATCTGCAGTCGGGGGCGCTGTGCCCGTCGGCGTTTGCGGCTGATCTGGCTCTGCTCGCCGCCTCGCGGCCCACCGCGGTGAACCTGTTCTGGGCGCTGGCGCGCATGCAGGCCTGTGTGGCGCAGCCGGGTGAGGCGGCCGAGCAGCTGCAGCGCATCGAGCAGGAGGCGATCGCCATCCACCGCGAGGACCGCGAGGCCAACCTGCGCATGGCCGAGCTGGGCGCAGCGCTGATCCGTCGCCATCATCCGCACCCGCAGGCACTGCTCACCCACTGCAACGCCGGCGCCTTGGCTACCGGCGGCTTTGGCACGGCGCTGGGGGTGATTCGCGCCGCCGCGCTGGACGGGCTGGTGGCGCGGGTCCATGCCGATGAAACTCGCCCCTGGCTGCAGGGCGCCCGGCTGACCGCCTGGGAGCTGGCCTGCGAGGGGATTCCGGTGGCGCTGAATGCTGATGCCGCGGCGGCGTATTTGATGCAGCAGGGCGACATCCGCTGGGTGATTGTCGGTGCCGACCGCATCACGGCCTGTGGTGATGTGGCCAACAAAATTGGCACCTACCAGCTGGCAGTATGCGCGGCCTATCACGGGGTGCGGGTCATGGTAGTGGCGCCGACCTCGACCATCGACATGAGCATCGAGCGGGGCGAGGACATTCCCATCGAGCAGCGCAGCGGCGAGGAGCTGCTGAGGCTGGCCGGGCAGCCGGTGGCCGCTGAGGTTGAGGCGATCAATCCGGTATTCGATGTGACGCCGGCCCGGCTGATCGATGCGCTGGTGACCGAGCGCGGGGTCATCGAGCGGCCGGATCGTCAGCAGTTGCAGCGGCTGATGCGCGCTGCGCCGGCACATTGAACGCGCAGGTCGCGTGAAGCCCTCGGCAGCGGCCTGTGGTAAGCTCTCGCGTTATTTTTCAAAGCAGGCAGGGCCGGTGCGCCGCCCGCCCAGAACAAAGGAATCCGGCTTCTCATGGGTGAACTGGCCAAAGAAATCCTCCCGGTCAATATCGAAGACGAGCTGAAGCAGTCCTACCTCGACTACGCCATGAGCGTGATCGTTGGCCGCGCACTGCCGGATGCCCGTGATGGCCTCAAGCCGGTACACCGGCGCGTGCTGTTCGCCATGAGCGAGCTGGGCAACGACTGGAACAAGCCCTATAAGAAATCCGCCCGTGTGGTGGGTGATGTGATCGGTAAGTACCACCCGCACGGCGATACCGCGGTGTACGACACCATCGTGCGCATGGCACAGCCGTTCTCGCTGCGCTACATGCTGGTGGACGGGCAGGGCAACTTCGGTTCGGTGGACGGCGACAACGCCGCCGCCATGCGTTACACCGAAGTGCGCATGGCCAAGCTGGCCCATGAGCTGCTCGCCGATCTGGAGAAGGAAACCGTCGATTGGGTGCCCAACTACGACGGCACCGAGCTGATTCCGGCGGTGATGCCGACCCGCATCCCCAACCTGCTGGTCAACGGCTCCAGCGGTATCGCGGTGGGCATGGCGACCAATATTCCGCCCCACAACCTCTCCGAGGTGATCGAGGGCTGCCTGGCGCTGATCGAGAATCCAGAGCTCTCGGTCGATGAGCTGATGCAGTTCATCCCCGGCCCCGACTTCCCCACCGCCGGGATCATCAACGGCCGCGCCGGGATCATCGAGGCCTATCGCACCGGGCGCGGGCGCATCTATGTGCGCGCGCGTGTCGAGATCGAGGACGTCGACAAGGTGGGCGGTCGCCAGCAGCTGGTGATCACCGAGCTGCCGTACCAGCTGAACAAGGCGCGGCTGATCGAGAAGATCGCCGAGCTGGTCAAGGAAAAGAAGCTCGAGGGCATCAGCGAGCTGCGCGATGAGTCGGACAAGGACGGCATGCGCGTGGTCATCGAGCTGCGCCGCGGCGAGGTGCCGGAGGTGGTGCTCAACAACCTCTACGCCCAGACCCAGATGCAGAGCGTGTTCGGCATCAACGTGGTGGCGCTGGTCGATGGCCAGCCGCGCACCCTGAATCTCAAGGACATGCTTGAGGTATTCGTCCGTCACCGCCGTGAAGTGGTGACCCGCCGCACCGTCTACGAGCTGCGCAAGGCCCGCGAGCGCGGCCATATCCTCGAAGGTCAGGCGGTGGCGCTGTCCAACATCGATCCGGTGATCGAGCTGATCAAGGCCTCGCCAACCCCGGCCGAGGCCCGCGAGCGACTGATCGCCACCGGCTGGGCCTCCAGCGCGGTGCAGGCGATGGTCGAGCGCGCGGGCGCCGATGCTTGCCGTCCGGACGATCTGGACCCGCAGTACGGTCTGCGCGACGGCCAGTATTACCTGTCCCCCGAGCAGGCTCAGGCGATTCTCGAGCTGCGTCTGCACCGGCTGACCGGCCTTGAGCAGGATAAGCTGCTTGCCGAGTATCAGGACATCCTCGCCCAGATCGGCGAGCTGCTCCGCATCCTCACCAGCCCCGAGCGGCTGATGGAGGTGATCCGCGAGGAGCTGGAGAAGGTCAGGGCCGACTTCGGCGATGCCCGGCGCACCGAGATCCGCGCCACCCAGGAAGATCTGACCGTTGCCGACCTGATCCCGGAAGAGGAGCGGGTGGTGACCATCTCCCACGGCGGCTACGCCAAGAGCCAGCCGCTGGCCACCTACCAGGCGCAGCGCCGTGGTGGGCGCGGCAAGTCGGCGACCGGGGTCAAGGACGAGGACTACATCGAGCACCTGCTGGTCGCCAACAGCCATGCCACGCTGCTGCTGTTCTCCAGCAAGGGCAAGGTCTACTGGCTGCGCACCTTTGAAATTCCCGAGGCCTCGCGCACCGCGCGCGGCCGGCCGCTGGTCAACTTGCTGCCGCTTTCCGAGGGCGAGCGCATCACCGCGATGCTGCAGGTCGATCTGGAAGCCCTGCAGCAGTCTGGCAGCGAGGATGATCTGGACGGCGAAACCACCGTCATCGAGGGTGAACTGGTCGAAGCCGCTGAGGCGGTCGAGGATGCCGAGGGCGATACCGCCGAGCTGCAAGCCGAGCCAAACGGTGCCTACATCCTTATGGCTACCGCCTTCGGTACGGTGAAGAAGGTGCCGCTGGTGCAGTTCAGCCGTCCGCGCAAGGCCGGCCTGATTGCCCTGGAGCTGGTCGAGGGCGACACCCTGATCGCCGCGGCGATCACCGATGGCGCCAAGGAAGTGCTGCTATTCTCCAGCGCCGGCAAGGTGATCCGCTTTGCCGAGAGCGTGGTGCGGACCATGGGCCGTAACGCCCGTGGCGTGCGCGGCATGAAGCTGGGCGAGGGGCAGCGGGTGATTTCCATGCTGATCCCCGAATCCGGTGCGCAGATCCTCACCGCCGCCGAGCGCGGCTATGGCAAGCGCACCCCGCTGAGCAAGTTCCCGCGTCGCGGGCGGGGTGGTCAGGGCGTGATCGCCATGGTCGTCAACGAGCGCAACGGGGCGCTGATCGGTGCCATCCAGGTGCAGGACGGTGAGGAGATCATGCTGATTTCTGATCAGGGCACCCTGGTGCGTACCCGGGTGAGCGAGGTCTCGCTGCTTGGCCGCAATACCCAGGGCGTGACCCTGATCAAGCTGGCCGAGGGCGAAACGCTGGTGGGCCTTGAGCGCGTGCAGGAGCCGTCCGAGGACGGTGACGAGGCCTTTGAGGTGACAGAGCCTGACGCCCTCGCGGCGACAGCTGCAGAGGCCGAGGCGGCATCGCCGGCCCCGGTGGAACAGGGCGAGCGCCCTGTAGCGGATTGAGTGCCGCCGCTGCCGGTGCAGCGGCCCTTCGGTGAATTGAGAGAGACAGACGTGAGCAAGCGAGTCCATAACTTCTGTGCCGGCCCAGCCGCCCTTCCCACTGCCGTGCTCGAGCGCGCCCAGGCTGAACTGCTGGACTGGCAGGGCCGTGGCCTGTCGGTGATGGAAATGAGCCACCGCAGCGAGGAATACGTGGCCATCGCCGAGCAGGCCGAGCAGGACCTGCGTGACCTGCTGGCGGTGCCCAAGGATTACAAGGTGCTGTTCCTGCAGGGCGGCGCCAGCCAGCAGTTTGCGGCGATTCCCCTCAACCTGCTCCCCGAGTCGGGGGTGGCCGATTACATCGAGACGGGCATCTGGTCGAAGAAGGCCATCGAAGAAGCCCAGCGCTTTGGCCGCATCCAGGTAGCCGCCAGCGCCAAGCCCTACGACTACTTCGCCATCCCCGGTCAGAACGACTGGCAGCTCTCGGCGGATGCCGCCTATGTGCACTACTGCAGCAACGAAACCATCGGCGGCCTGCAGTTCGACTGGGTGCCGCAAACCGGTGACGTGCCGCTGGTCTGTGACATGTCTTCGGACATCCTCTCCCGGCCGATCGATGTCTCGCAGTACGGCATGATCTACGCCGGTGCGCAGAAGAACATCGGCCCGAGCGGTCTGGTGGTGGCGATCATCCGTGAAGACCTGCTCGGTCGTGCCCGCTCGCTCTGCCCGACCATGCTCGACTACAAGGTCGCCGCCGACAACGGCTCGATGTACAACACCCCGGCCACCTTCTCCTGGTACCTGTCGGGTCTGGTGTTCCAGTGGATCAAGGAGCAGGGCGGCCTGGAGGCGATGGAGCAGCGCAACCGCGCCAAGATGGAATTGCTGTATGGCGCCATCGATGCCAGCGACTTCTACAGCAACCCGGTGGCCCATAACGCCCGCTCGTGGATGAATGTGCCGTTCCGCCTGGCTGACGAGAAGCTCGACAAGGCCTTCCTGGCCGGTGCCGAAGCGCGTGGCCTGCTCAACCTCAAGGGCCATCGCTCGGTGGGCGGCATGCGCGCCTCGATCTACAACGCGGTCGGGCTGGATGCCGTCGAGGCGCTGGTGGACTGGATGGCCGAGTTCGAGAAGGAGCATGCCTGATGAGCGAGCAGGAACAGCTGCAGGCCCTGCGCCTGCGCATCGACAGCCTCGATGAGCGGATTCTCCAGCTGATCAGCGAGCGGGCACGCTGCGCGGAAGAGGTGGCGCGGGTCAAGACCGCTGCGCTGCCGGCGGGTGAGTCGGTGGTGTTCTACCGTCCTGAGCGCGAGGCGGCGGTGCTCAAGCGCATCATGGCGCTGAATCCCGGCCCTCTGGGTAATGAGGAGATGGCGCGGCTGTTCCGCGAGATCATGTCCTCCTGCCTGGCGCTTGAGCACCCGCTGCGGGTCGCTTATCTCGGCCCGGAAGGTACCTTCACCCAGGCCGCGGCGCTCAAACACTTCGGCCATGCGGTGCACAGCCAGCCGATGGCGGCCATCGACGAGGTGTTCCGCGAGGTGGTGGCCGGTGCGGTCAATTACGGCGTGGTGCCTGTGGAAAACTCCACCGAGGGCGCAGTCAACCACACCCTGGACAGCTTCCTGGAGCATGATCTGCAGATCTGCGGCGAGGTGGAGCTGCGTATCCATCATCACCTGCTGGTCGGTGAGACCACCCAGACCGACAAGATCTCGCGCATCTACTCCCACGCCCAGTCGCTGGCCCAGTGCCGCAAGTGGCTGGATGCCCATTACCCGAATGTCGAGCGAGTGGCGGTCTCCAGCAACGCCGACGCGGCGCGGCGGGTCAAGAGCGAGTGGAGCAGCGCGGCGATTGCCGGCGACATGGCGGCCCAGCTGTATGGCCTGCGCAAGCTGGCGGAGAAAATCGAGGATCGCCCGGACAACGCCACCCGTTTTCTGATCATCGGCAATCAGACCGTGCCGCCGACCGGCGACGACAAGACCTCGATCATCGTCTCCACCAGCAACAAGCCGGGCGCGCTGCATGACCTCTTGGCACCGTTCCACGCCAACGGCATCGACCTGACCCGCATCGAGACGCGCCCCTCGCGCAGTGGCAAGTGGACCTATGTCTTCTTCATCGATTTTGCCGGTCACCAGCACGATCCGCTGGTCAAGGGTGTGCTGGAGCAGCTGGCCGAGGAGACGGTCGCCCTCAAGGTGCTGGGCTCCTACCCGCGCGCTGTCCTGTAAATCATCCCCCCTGATGGCCGCACGGCGCTGCCTGCGGCCACCGATCCCGCCGGAGACTCCTCGATGAGCTGTGACTTCCTCGCCCTGGCCGTGCCGGGTGTGCAGAAACTCTCCCCCTATGTGCCAGGCAAGCCGGTCGATGAGCTGGCCCGTGAGCTGAATCTTGATCCGGCTGGTATCGTCAAGCTGGCCAGCAACGAGAACCCGCTCGGCCCCTCGCCGAAGGCGCTGGCAGCGATTCGCGCCGAACTGGCGGACATCACCCGTTATCCCGATGGCAGCGGCTATGCGCTCAAAGCCAAGCTGAGCCAGCGTTTTGGCCTGGCGCCCGAGCAGATCACCCTCGGCAATGGCTCCAATGACGTGCTGGACCTGATCGCCCGCGCCTGGCTCGCACCGGGCTTGAATGCGGTGTTCAGCCAGTACGCCTTCGCCGTCTATCCGATCTCCACCCAGGCCACCGGGGCCGAGGGGCGCGCGGTGCCGGCCAAGGACTATGGCCATGATTTGGAGGCCATGCTGGCCGCCATCGACGCCAACACCCGCGTGGTGTTCGTCGCCAACCCGAACAACCCGACCGGCACCTGGTTCGGCCCGCAGGCGCTGGAGTCGTTCCTGTCCCGCGTGCCGGCCCATGTGCTGGTGGTGCTGGATGAGGCCTATATCGAATTTGCCGAGGGTTCCGAGTTGCCCAACGGCCTTGAGTATCTGGCCCGCTACCCGAACCTGATCGTCACCCGCACCCTGTGCAAGGCCTACGGGCTGGCCGGCTTGCGTGTCGGCTATGCCGCTTCCAGTGCGCAGGTGGCCGATGTGCTCAACCGCGTGCGCCAGCCGTTCAACGTCAACAGCCTCGCGCTGGTGGCGGCCTATGCGGCGCTGGAAGACACCGAGTATCTGGCCGAAGGCCGCCGAGTCAATGCCGCCGGCATGGCCCAGCTGGAAGCCGGGCTAGAGGCGCTGGGGCTTGCGTGGATTCCTTCGCGCGGTAACTTCCTGGCGGTGGACTTCGGGTGTGATGCGGCGCCGATCAATCGTGCGTTGCTGGAGCGCGGGGTGATCGTGCGACCGATTGCTGGTTATGGCCTGCCGACCTTCCTGCGGGTCTCGATCGGTACCGAAGCCGAGAATGCCCGCTTCCTCGCCGCGCTGGCCGAGGTGCTCGGTGGTGACTGAGCGCCAAGGCAGCCCCAAGCCGCTGATCGGCCGGCTGGTGGTGGTCGGGCTGGGCCTGATCGGCGGCTCCTTTGCCCGCGGTCTGCGTGAGCGCGGGGTGTGTCGCGAGGTGGTCGGCGTCGATCTGGATGCCGAGTCGCGGCGCCTGGCCGTGCAGCTGGGGGTAGTCGATCGCAGCGAGGCGGATCTGGCCAGTGCCTGTGTCGGTGCCGAGGTGATCATGCTGGCGGTGCCGCTGCTGGCCATGGAACGGGTGCTGGGCCAGCTGGCGGCGCTGGATCTGCAGGATGCGATTCTCACCGACGCCGGCAGTGCCAAGGGCAGCATCGTGCGGGTGGCCCGGGCGGTGCTGGGCGAGCGGATCAGGCATTTCGTGCCCGGACACCCGATTGCCGGCTCCGAACAGAGCGGGGTCGAGGCCGCCAATGCCAGCCTCTATCGCCGGCACAAGGTGATCCTCACCCCGCTGGCCGAGACCGATGCGGGCGCGCTGGCCACGGTGGATCGGCTGTGGCAGGCGCTGGGCGCGGATGTCGAGCACATGGCGGTCGAGCACCATGACGAGGTGCTGGCCGCGACCAGCCATCTGCCGCACCTGCTGGCCTTCGGGCTGGTTGATTCGCTGGCCCACCAGAGCGACAACCTCGACATCTTCCGCTACGCCGCGGGCGGTTTTCGCGACTTCACCCGCATTGCCGGTAGTGATCCGGTGATGTGGCACGACATCTTCCTGGCCAACCGCGAGGCGGTGCTGCGGATTCTTGATCGCTTCCAGGGCGATCTGGATCAGCTGCGCCGCGCCGTCGCCGGGGGCGACGGGCATCATCTGCTCGGTGTGTTTACCCGTGCCCGGGTGGCCCGCGAGCATTTCAGCAAAATCCTGGCCCGCCGGGCCTATGTGGACGCCATGCATTCCAACGACCTGATCTTCCTCGCCCAGCCGGGCGGCAGCCTGAGCGGACGTATCCGCGTTCCGGGCGACAAATCCATTTCCCACCGCTCGATCATGCTCGGCTCGCTGGCCGAGGGCGTGACCGAGGTGGAGGGTTTCCTCGAGGGTGAGGATGCGCTGGCCACCATCCAGGCGTTCCGCGACATGGGCGTGGTGATCGAAGGTCCGCACCATGGCCGGGTGACCGTGCACGGCGTCGGCCTGCATGGCCTCAAGGCGCCGGTTGGCCCGCTGTACATGGGCAACTCCGGCACCTCGATGCGCCTGCTTTCGGGCCTGCTGGCAGCGCAGCCGTTCGACACCGTGCTGACCGGCGATGCCTCGCTGTCCAAGCGGCCGATGAATCGCGTGGCCAAGCCGCTGCGCGAGATGGGCGCGGTGATCGAGACCGGTCCGGAAGGCCGTCCGCCGCTGAACATCAAGGGCGGCCAGGCGCTGACCGGCATGCACTACGAGATGCCGATGGCCAGTGCCCAGGTCAAATCCTGCCTGTTGCTGGCCGGTCTATATGCCGCTGGCCAGACCTCGGTGACCGAGCCTGCGCCGACCCGTGATCACACCGAGCGCATGCTGCAGGGCTTTGGCTACCCGGTGCAGGTCGAGGGCGCGACGGCGACTGTCGAGAGCGGTCACCGCCTCTCGGCGACCCGTATTGAGGTGCCGGCGGACATCTCCTCGGCGGCCTTCTTCCTGGTCGCGGCGAGCATTGCCGAGGGCTCGGAGCTGGTGCTCGAGCATGTCGGCATCAACCCGACCCGTACCGGCGTGATCGACATCCTCAAGCTGATGGGGGGCGATATCAGCCTGGAAAATCAGCGCGTGGTCGGCGGCGAGCCGGTGGCTGATATCCGCGTGCGTTCGGCCAAGCTCAAAGGCATCGAGATCCCCGAAACGCTGGTACCGCTGGCGATCGACGAGTTCCCGGTGCTGTTCGTCGCCGCGGCCTGTGCCGAAGGGCGCACGGTGCTGCGCGGTGCCGAGGAGCTGCGGGTCAAGGAATCGGATCGCATCCAGGTGATGGCCGATGGCCTGATCGCCTGCGGCGTCAAGGCCGAGCCGACCCCGGATGGCATCATCATCGACGGTGGCCCGATCGGCGGTGGCGAAGTCTGGGCGCATGGCGATCACCGGATTGCCATGTCCTTCAGCATTGCCTCACTGCGCGCCAGTGCGCCGATCCGCATCCACGACTGCGCCAACGTCGCCACTTCCTTCCCCAACTTCCTCGACCTCTGTGCACAGGTCGGGGTGCGGGTCGCGCGGGAAGGGCAGGCATGAGCGAGGCCTGCGCGCTGATCACCATTGACGGGCCAAGCGGCTCCGGTAAGGGCACCGTGGCCAGCTTGCTGGCCCGTCAGCTGGGCTGGCACCTGCTGGACTCCGGTGCGCTGTACCGGTTGCTGGCCCTGGCAGCGCAGCGGCGCGGCATCTCCCTGGACGATGACGCGGCGCTCGGCACGCTGGGTGCCCAGCTGGACGTGCGTTTTGTCGCGGCCGAGGCTGGGCTGCATGGCCAGCGCATCCTGCTGGAGGGCGTGGAGGTCGGTGACGAGCTGCGCACCGAGCAGGCCGGCGCCGGCGCCTCCCAGGTCGCGGCGCTGCCGGCGGTGCGCGCAGCGCTGCTGCAGCGTCAGCGCGATTTTCGCGTCGCGCCGGGGCTGATCGCTGATGGCCGCGACATGGGTACCGTGGTATTTCCCGATGCGCCGCTGAAGGTTTTTCTCACCGCCAGCGCCGAGGAGCGTGCCCGTCGGCGCTACCTGCAGTTGAAGGACAAGGTGGCCGATGTTAACCTGCGCAGTCTGCTAGAAGAGATTCGTGAGCGCGATGCGCGTGACATGCATCGCGCTGTCGCTCCGCTGAAGCCGGCCGCCGATGCCGTACAGCTGGATTCCACGACGCTCTCGATCGAGCAGGTTCTGGAGCGCATCCTGACCGAAGCCGCCGCCCGCGGCCTGGTCTGAGGCTCCAGCGAGCAGGCGGGAAACCAGTCCACTTCCCGCACTGACTCCTTTCAATACAACAAACCCGTACCGACTGGTGGTACGGATCGGGCACGGTTGGCGTGTCCTTGATCAACAGGTATGAACATGAGCGAAAGCTTCGCAGAACTTTTTGAAGAAAGCCTGAAGTCCCTCGACATGCAGCCGGGTGCCATCATCACCGGCATCGTGGTCGATATCGACGGTGACTGGGTGACCGTCCACGCCGGCCTCAAGTCCGAGGGTGTCATCCCGGTCGAGCAGTTCTACAACGAGCAGGGCGAACTGACCATCAAGGTCGGTGACGAAGTGCACGTTGCTCTGGACGCGGTGGAAGACGGCTTCGGCGAGACCAAGCTGTCCCGCGAGAAGGCCAAGCGCGCCGAATCCTGGATCGTTCTGGAAGCTGCGTTCGCTGCCGAGGAAGTGGTCAAGGGCATCATCAACGGCAAGGTCAAAGGTGGCTTCACCGTCGACATCAACGGCATCCGCGCGTTCCTGCCGGGTTCGCTGGTCGACGTCCGTCCGGTGCGCGATACCGCTCACCTGGAAGGCAAAGAGCTGGAGTTCAAGGTCATCAAGCTCGACCAGAAGCGCAACAACGTTGTCGTTTCCCGTCGCAGCGTGCTGGAAGCCGAGAACAGCGCCGAGCGCGAAGCCCTGCTGGAATCCCTGCAGGAAGGCCAGCAGGTCAAAGGTATCGTCAAGAACCTCACCGACTACGGTGCGTTCGTTGACTTGGGCGGCGTCGATGGTCTGCTGCACATCACCGACATGGCCTGGAAGCGCATCAAGCATCCGTCCGAGATCGTCAATGTTGGCGACGAGATCGATGTCAAGGTGCTGAAGTTCGACCGTGAGCGCAACCGCGTCTCCCTGGGTCTCAAGCAGCTGGGTGAAGATCCGTGGGTCGCCATCAAGGCGCGCTATCCGGAAGGCACCCGCGTGCAGGCCCGCGTCACCAACCTCACCGACTACGGCTGCTTCGCCGAGCTGGAAGAGGGTGTGGAAGGCCTGGTACACGTCTCCGAAATGGACTGGACCAACAAGAACATCCACCCGTCGAAGGTCGTCAATGTCGGCGACGAAGTGGAAGTCATGGTGCTGGACATCGACGAGGAGCGTCGCCGCATCTCCCTCGGCATCAAGCAGTGCAAGCCGAACCCGTGGGAAGAGTTCTCCGGTCAGTTCAACAAGGGCGACCGCATCTCCGGCACCATCAAGTCGATCACCGATTTCGGTATCTTCATTGGTCTGGACGGCGGTATCGACGGTCTGGTTCACCTGTCCGACATTTCCTGGAACGAAGCCGGCGAAGAAGCCGTGCGTCGCTTCAAGAAGGGCGACGAGCTGGAAACCGTCATCCTGTCGGTCGATCCGGAGCGTGAGCGCATCTCCCTCGGCATCAAGCAGCTGGAAGACGATCCGTTCTCCAGCTATGCCAACCTGAACGAGAAGGGCGCCATCGTCCGCGGTATCGTCAAGGAAGTCGACGCCAAGGGCGCCGTCATCACCCTGGCGACCGAAGTCGAAGGTCAGCTCAAGGCCTCGGAAATCAGTCGCGACCGCATCGAAGATGCCCGCAACGTGCTGAAAGAAGGCGACGAAGTCGAAGCCAAGATCATCAGCGTGGACCGCAAGTCCCGCGTGATCGGCCTGTCGATCAAGTCCAAGGACGTCGATGACGAGAAGGAAGCCATGTCGGCCCTGCGCAAGCAGGACGTCAGCGCTGGCCCGACCACCATCGGTGACCTGATCAAGGCTCAGATGAGCAACCAGAACTGAGTTCTGGCTTGATCTGAAAAAGGGCGACTTCGGTCGCCCTTTTTCGTGCCCGCAGCCATTTGCCCGCTATCATGGCCGCCCCGATCGTCACAGGTGATTGCCATGAGCGAACACACGCCCCTTTACCTCAAGCTGCTGGGTGAAACCGCCACCCTGTCCTGGCCGGAGCTGCAGCCGTTCTTTGCCCGCGGCAATGTGCTCTGCGTCGCCGACAGTCTGGATCTGATCGCGGTGGCCGAGGCGTTTGCCGAGGATCGTCGTGAGCAGGTCAGCTACTGGCTGAACAGCGGCGAGGTGCGGCGCATGGCGGTGGAGGATGCTCAGACCTTCGAGCAGCAGGCGCCCCGGCTGTGGGCGGTGGTCGTTGCGCCCTGGGTGCTGGTGCAGCAGCGTGACACGCCGCCGACGATGCACTGAAAAACACCCCTCGCGGGCACCTGCCCTGGTTAGGCGCCTGCTCTGATTCTCCCTGGAGTGAGCATGTCTTCCCTGCCTTCTCTGGCCTTTGCCGGTATCGGCCTGATGGGCCTGCCGATGTGTCACCGCCTGCTGGCGGCCGGTTACCCCTTGAGCGTCTGGAATCGTAGCCCGGACAAATGCGCACCGCTGCAGGCCGCCGGTGCACGCGTGGTGGCAACCCCTGCGCAGCTGTGCGAACAGGCTGAAATCATTCTGCTGTGCCTGGCCGATACCACCGCCGTGCGTGAGGTGGTCTTTGCCGCCGAGGGCATCGCTCAGTGCGCTCGTCCGTCACAGTTGCTGGTGGATCTGTCCAGCAGTGATCCCGCAGCTACCCGCGACATGGCGGCTGAGCTGCAGGCCCGCTGCGGCATGCAGTGGGTGGATGCGCCGGTCTCCGGCGGCACGCCCGGTGCCGAGGCCGGGACGTTGAGCATCATGGCCGGCGGGCCGATGGAAGCGATCGAGCGGCTGCGACCGATTCTCGCCGCGCTGGGTCAGCGCCTGACGCGGATGGGCGAGGTGGGTAGCGGGCAGGTGACCAAGGTCTGCAATCAGATGCTCGTCGCCTGCAATGCGCTGGTGATCGCCGAGGTGGTGGCACTGGCCGAGCGCGCCGGGGTGGATGCCAGCCTGCTCGCTCCAGCGCTGAGCGGCGGTTTTGCTGATTCCAAGCCCCTGCAGATCCTCGCTCCGCAGATGGCCGAGCGGCGCTTCGAGCCGGTCAAGTGGCATGTGCGTACCCTGCTCAAGGATCTGGAAACCGCGGTCAAGCTGGCCCGCGAGCAGCAGAGCGCTGCGCCGCTCAGCGGCCTGGCCGCGCAGCTGATGCGCCTGCACGGTGGTCTGGGCAATCTGGAGCGCGATCCGGCCACCCTGATCGAGCTGTACCGTGCGGAGCCTCCGGTATGAAACTGGCCGCCAATCTGAGCCTGCTGTTCACCGAGCAGCCCCTGATCGAGCGCGTGGCCGCGGCGGCGGCCGCCGGGTTCGAGGCGGTGGAAATCCAGTTTCCCTACGAGCTACCCGCCACCCAGCTGCAGGCGGCGCTGCAGGCGGCGGGTCTGCCGCTGCTCTTGATCAATCTGCCGGCCGCGGATCTGCTGGAGGGTGGCCCGGGGCTGGCGGCGCTGCCGCCGCGCCAGGCCGAATTTGATCGTGCCCTGGAGCAGGCACTGGCCTACGCTGCCATCGTCCGGCCGCGTGCGGTCAATGTGCTGGCCGGCCGCCTGGTCGAGGGGGTGAGTCGTGAGGTGGCCGAGGCCTGTCTGGTGCGCAACCTGCGCCGCTGCGCCGAGGCATTTGCCCCGCTGGGGGTCCGCGTGCTGGTCGAGGCAATCAATCCGCTGGACATGCCGGGATTCCTGATCACCACCCCCGCGCAGCAGCGTGCGCTGATCGTGGCGGTCGGGCATGAGAACCTGGCCGCGCAGCTGGATCTCTATCACATGGCCCGTCAGGGGTTCGACAGCGTGGACTGCATCGCCCAGCTGGCCGGGCATATCGGGCATGTGCAGTTTGCCGACTGCCCGGGGCGTGGCGCGCCGGGCAGTGGTGCGCTGGATTTTGCCGCTGCGCTGCGGGCGCTGCGCATGCACGGTTACAGCGGCGCGCTGGCCGCCGAGTATCGGCCGGGCGAGGCCGGCACTGCGGCCAGTCTGGGCTGGCTGGCCGACTGGCGCGAGTGCCTGCCCGGGCACTGAAGGCGCGGTGAGTGCCCTGTCCGGGCGTCGCCGCCGGCAGGGCAGGGATGGCTCAGCCGGCGACCAGCACGCGGATTGCCTCAAGGCGCAGCGCAGCCTTGTCGAGCAGCGCCAGGCCCTGTTCGCGCTGCTCACGCAGGGCCTGCAGCTCGCTTTCCCGCACGCTGGGGTTGACGGCGCGCAGCGCCTCCAGGCGCGCCAGTTCCTCATCCAGCTCAGCGCCAAAGCGTTGCACCGCCTCGGCCACCCGCGCGGCGTGGCGCGGCAGTACCTTGTCCTGACCGACCGCGATCTGCTTGGTCAATACCTCGCGCTGGGCCTGCACGAACTTACTGGCGCTGGCGCGCGGTACGCCTTCGAGCTGGTCGTTGAGGGTGTCGAAGCTGACCTTGGCCGCCAGATCGTTGCCATTGGCATCCAGCAGGCAGCGCAGCACGACCGGCGGCAAGTAGCGGCCGAGCTGCAGGGCTCGCGGCGCGACCACCTCGCTGACAAATAGCAGCTCCAGCAGCACGGTGCCGGGCTTTAGGGCCTTGTTCTTGATCAGCGCCACCGAGGTGTTGCCCATTGAGCCGGACAGCACCAGATCCATGCCGCCCTGCACCATCGGATGTTCCCAGGTGAGGAACTGAATGTCCTCGCGGGCCAGCGCCAGCTCACGGTCATAGGTGATGGTCACGCCTTCGTCATCACCGAGCGGGAAGCCGGCATCGAGCATCTTCTCGCCCGGCCGCAGGATCAGCGCATTGTCCGAGTGATCCTCGCTGTGGATGCCAAAGGCATCGAGCAGCCGCTCCATGTAGATCGGCAGCGCAAACTGATCATCCTGTTCGAGAATCGCCTCGACCAGTGCCTCGCCTTCACCGGCGCCGCCGGAGTTGAGCTCCAGCAGGCGGTCACGGCCGCTGTGCAGCTCCGCTTCCAGGACCTGGCGGGCCTGGCAGCCTTCCTCCAGCAGCGTCTGCCAGGCGGCGGGCTGCGGGTGATCGAGCTGGGCCAGCAGGCGCGCGCCAAAGCGCTGCTGCAGGCTGTTGCCGGTCGGGCAGGTGGCGAGGAAGGCGTTGAGCGCCTGGTGATACCACTGGAACAGGTGCGCCTGCGCACCGTCCTGCAGATAGGGCACATGCAGCTGAATGGCATGGCGCTGGCCGATACGGTCCAGACGGCCGATCCGCTGCTCGAGAAGGTCCGGATGGGCCGGCAGGTCGAACAGCACCAGGTGATGGGCGAACTGGAAGTTGCGCCCCTCCGAGCCGATTTCCGAGCAGATCAGCACCTGGGCGCCGAACTCCTCGTCGGCAAAATAGGCCGCCGCCCGGTCACGCTCGAGGATGCTCATGCCCTCATGGAACACCGTGGCTGGCGTGCCGGCGCGCACGCGCAGCGCTTCTTCCAGGTCCAGCGCCGTTTCGGCATGGGCGCAGATCACCAGCACCTTGCTCTTCTTGAGCATCTTCAGGGTGTCGATCAGCCATTCGACCCGCGGATCGAAGCGCCACCAGTGCTCGGCTTCCGCGTCCTCACCGTTCTGGTAGGCGACTTCCGGGTACAGCTCGCTGGCATGGCCGGCGGCCGCATACGCTGCCGGCATGGCCAGCGGGTAGGGGTGCAGCTCGCGCTGCGGGAAGCCCGCCACCGCCGCGCGGGTGTTGCGAAACAGCACACGGCCGGTGCCGTGGCGATCGAGCAGCTCGCGGATCAGCCGCGCGCGAGCCTCGGCATCGCCGCTGTCCACCGCGCCGAGCAGGGCATCCCCTGCGGCCCCGAGGAAGCGCTGAATCGCCTCGCGGGACGGGGCAGACAGGCAACCCTGATCCAGCAGCTCCTGCACGGCCGCTGCCACCGGCTGGTACTGGGCACTTTCGGCGCGGAAGGCTTCAAGATCGTGGAAGCGGTCAGGATCGAGCAGGCGCAGGCGCGCAAAGTGGCTCTCAAGGCCCAGCTGTTCGGGGGTGGCGGTCAGCAGCAGCACGCCGGGAATCTGCGCGGCCAGCGCCTCGACCAGCTGGTACTCATCGCTGGCCCGCTCGGGGTGCCAGACCAGGTGATGCGCCTCATCGACGATCAAAAGGTCCCAGTCGGCTTCAAGCGCCGCCTGGCAGGCGCGCGGATCCTCCTGCAGCCAGTCGAGGGCCACCAGTGCCAGCTGGCTGTCCTCGAAGGGATTGCTGGCATCGCTTTCCAGAAAGCGCTCGGCATCGAACAGGGTGACTTCCAGATTGAAGCGGCGGCGCATCTCCACCAGCCACTGGTGCTGCAGGTTTTCCGGCACCAGGATCAGCGCCCGGCTGGCCCGCCCACCCAGCAGCTGGCGATGCAGGATCAGACCGGCCTCGATAGTTTTGCCCAGGCCGACTTCATCGGCCAGCAGGACGCGCGGGCTGGCCCGGTCGGCCACCTCCCGGGCGATGTGCAGCTGGTGGGCGATCGGCTGGGCGCGCGCGCCGGCCAGTCCCCACAGCGGCGCCTGCAACAGCTGCGAGCGGTGCATCAGGGTATGATAGCGCAGGGCGAACCAGCTGCGCGGGTCGATCTGCCCGGCAAACAGGCGATCGCTGGCGAGGCGGAACTGGATGAAGTTGGACAGCTGGGTTTCCGGCAGCAGGTGGCTGACGCTGTGGCTGTCGATGCCGTGATAGACCAGCAGGCCGTCGATGTCCTCGACGCTCTGCACGGTTATCTTCCAGCCTTCAAAGTGGGTGATTTCATCACCAGGGGCAAAGCGCACGCGGGTCAGGGGGGCATTGCGCAGGGCGTACTGGCGGGTATCGCCGGTGGCCGGGTAGAGCACCGTGAGCAGGCGGCCATCCTGGGCGAGGATGGTGCCAAGGCCGAGCTCAGCCTCGCTGTCGCTGATCCAGCGTTGTCCCGGTTGATACTGCTGCGCCATGCCTGTCTCCCGCCATGAAAATGAGCGCGTATGGTAACGGATCCGCCCAGTCCGACCCAAGGCAGTGACGCGGCCGCAGGCTTTGCAGGGGCGTGGCCTGTTGGCATCATGGCCGCATCCTTCGACCTGCTGGGAGCCTGCCCCGATGAGCCATGACACCCCGATCGATTTTGGCGCCGAGCGCGAGCGGCGCATCCATGACCTGCATGAGCGCCGTCTGCAGGAGATGCGCCAGGCGTTCGAGCAGGCCCTGCCGCTCTCCGCCAAGCCGGCCCGCCGCGGCAGGAAGAAGCGCTGAGGCGTCGCCTGGCAAGGCAGCGATTCGTTGATCAGGATCAATGGATGCCGGTGGGAATCGGCTAATCTGACTCTCAGTTCCGGTCAACGACCCGCAGGGGGTGCAGCATGTTTATGGATGAAGTGGTATTTGCAGGACTGCTGATTGTCGTCCTGACTGCATCCTTCCTCGGCGGTTTCGCCTATTTCATCTGGAAGGACTCCCAGAAGAAGCGCAAGCCCTGAGGGTTATTTCCGGATCACGAGCACGCAAGGCATTTCAGGCGACTTCGGTCGCCTTTTTTATCCCTGCACGTTGCATGTGCGCCGCGCCGGTGCGGCGCACACGGGGGGCTTAGCCGACCTGAATCGGCGGCAGGGCGGTCAGCGCCAGGCGCAGTTTGTCCTTGGGGGCGAGCACTTCGGCTTCGCCCTCGACCACCGCCTTGTTCTGGGCATTGAACACCCGGGTGGCCAGACGCACACGCTGCTTGGGCAGCTTCTCCAGCACCTCCAGCTCGATACGCAGCTGATCGCCCAGCTTGACCGGGCGCAGAAAACGCAAGTTCTGGCCAAGGTAGACGCTGCCGGGCCCGGGCAGGTGGCCGGCAATGGCGGCGCTGATCAGCGCGCCGGTGAGCATGCCGTGGGCGATGCGCTCCTTGAAGGGCGTCCCGGCGGCGTACTCGGCATCCAGATGCACCGGATTGCGATCGCCGGAGACCTCGGCAAACAGCTGGACATCGCGCTCGCTCACGGTGCGCTCTATGCTTGCGCACTGGCCGATCTGCAGTTCGTCATAGGGGATATTTTCAACCAGGCTCATGGGCTGGGCTCCTTGGCAGCGGAACAGATGAGGTGGACGCAGTGCGCGACCGGGGCGCTAAGGTAGCAGGATTGCTGCCCGGCGGCAGCGCACCGGCGACTGGGCGCTGGCGGCGGCGAGCTGGTATTCTCCGGACAAAAGGCGCATGCGCGCCGCCCGGCCCGTACTGGCGCGCAGCCAGGCAGGCCTGCCGTGGCTGTCAGGGGAGAAAAGCCCATGGATGCGAACTTCTGGGTCGATAAATACCCATCGGGCATCGCCACCTCGATCGATCCCGAGCGCTTTGACTGCATCACCCACCTGTTCCGTGAGGCCTGCCAGCGTTTTGCCCGTCGGCCCGCGTTTAGCAGCCTCGGGCATACCCTGAGCTATGCCGATCTGGAGCGTCAGTCGGCGGCCTTTGCGGCGTGGCTGCAGGAGTACACCGATCTGCAGCCGGGCGATCGGATCGCCATCCAGCTGCCCAACCTGCTGCAATTCCCGGTCGTAGTGTTCGGCGCCCTGCGCGCAGGTCTAGTGGTGGTCAACACCAACCCGCTGTACACCGCCCGCGAGATGGAGCACCAGTTCCGTGATTCCGGCGCCCGCGCGCTGGTCTGCCTGGCCAACATGGCGCACTTGGCCGAGGCGGTACTGCCCCACACGCAGATTCGTCATGTGGTGGTCACTCAGGTGGGGGATCTGTTGCCGCGGCCCCGGCGCTGGCTGGTGAATGCGGTGGTGCGCCATGTGCGCAAGATGGTGCCGGCCTACCACCTGCCCCAGGCGATTGATCTGCCGACGGCGCTGGCCCGTGGCCGCTCGCGGGTCCAGACGCTGCGCGAGCATCGGGCGGCCAGCAGCGATGTGGCGATCCTGCAATACACCGGCGGCACCACCGGGGTGGCCAAGGGCGCGATGCTCACGCACCGCAACCTGATTGCCAACATGCTGCAGTGTCAGGCCCTGATGGCCCATAACCTGGAGGAGGGCGCGGAGACCATCATCGCGCCGCTGCCGCTCTACCACATCTACGCCTTCACCTTTCACTGCCTGGCGATGATGCTGACCGGCAACCACAACGTGCTGATCAGCAACCCGCGTGACCTGCCGGCGATGCTCACCGAACTGCGCCGCTGGCGCTTTACCGGTTTTGTCGGCCTGAACACCCTGTTCATCGCCCTGTGCGAGCAGCCGGTGTTTCGCATGCTCGATTTTTCCGCGCTCAAACTGACCCTCTCCGGGGGCATGGCCCTGCAGCCGCGGGTGGCCGAGCGCTGGGAGTCGATCACTGGCTGCGTGATCTGCGAGGGCTACGGACTGACGGAAACCAGCCCGGTGGTCTCGGTCAATCCGATCCAGGCGATCCTCCCCGGCACCATCGGCTTGCCGATGCCGGCGACCGCCTGCAAGGTCATCGATGATACCGGGCAGGAGCTGGGTCTGGGTGTGCCCGGCGAGCTGTGTGTGCGCGGGCCGCAGGTGATGAAGGGCTACTGGCAGCGCGAGGACGCCACCGCCGAGGTGCTGGATGCCGAGGGCTGGCTGAAGACCGGTGACATCGCGATCATCGAGGCCGATGGCTATCTGCGCCTGGTGGACCGCAAGAAGGACATGATTCTGGTCTCAGGCTTCAACGTCTACCCCAACGAGCTGGAGGATGTGCTGTCCAGCCTGCCCGGGGTGCGTCTGGCTGCCGCCATCGGCGTGCCGGATGCGCGCACCGGTGAGTCGATCCGGGTATTCGTGGTGCGCGAGCCCGACAGCCTGCTGGATGAGGCCCGCGTGCTGGCGCACATGCACGCCAGCCTGACCAGCTACAAGGTGCCCAAACGCATCGAGTTTCGCGACAGCCTGCCGACCTCGGCGGTCGGCAAGGTGCTACGGCGGGTGCTGCGCGAGGAGTGGTTGGCCGCGCAGGGTGGTCCGGGCGCCCGCTGAGCGCCCGGCAGAGGTTCAGGCCTTTGGCGGGGTCAGGCGCAGCAGGTGGATGCGCCGGCTGTCGGCGTTCACCACCCGGAAGCGGAAGCCGTCCAGTTCAGCCACCTCATTGCGCTTGGGCAGGTGGCCGAAGGTGTTCATCAGCACCCCACCCAGGGTGTCGAACTCATCCTCGGAGAACCCGGCGTTGAAGTACTCGTTGAACTCCTCGACCGGGGTCAGCGCCTTGACGATGAAGTCGCCGTTGGGCAGCGCCTTGATGAAGCTGTCTTCCTCGACGTCGTGCTCGTCCTCGATCTCGCCGACGATCTGCTCTAGCACATCCTCGATGGTCACCAGCCCGGCGACGCCGCCGTACTCGTCGACCACCACCGCCATGTGATTGCGGTTGGCACGGAACTCGCGCAGCAGCACGTTCAGGCGCTTGGATTCGGGCACGAAGGTGGCCGGGCGCAGCAGGGCGCGGATGTCGAAGTCCTCAGTGTTGCCCTGCAGGATCAGCGGCAGCAGGTCCTTGGCCAGCAGGATGCCCAGCACCTCGTCGAGGTGCTCGCCCACCACCGGGTAGCGGGAGTGCGCGGCCTCGATGATTGCGGGCAGAAATTCGACCGGGGTCTGCGCGGCCTTGATGCTGATGATCTGCGAGCGGGGAATCATGATGTCGCGTACCTGCAGATCCGCAACCTGGATGGCGCCTTCGACGATGCTCAGCGCTTCGGTATCCAGCAGCTGGTTCTCGTGGGCACCGCGCAGGATGTCGAGCAGATCCTGACGGCTTTTCGGTTCATGGGCAAAAGCCTGGGTGATGCGTTCCAGCCAGGACTTCTGCCCGTGGCTCGATCGGTCGTCGTTCATGATGCCTTGCTCTCAGTCACAGTCGTAGGGATCGGGATAGCCCAGCTCAGCGAGCAGCTGGCGCTCGAGGCCTTCCATTTCTTCCGCCTCATCATCGTCGAGGTGATCATAGCCGAGCAGATGCAGGCAGCCATGAATCACCAGATGTGCCCAGTGGGCGGTCAGGGCCTTGCCCTGCTCGGCGGCTTCGCGCTGCACCACCGGGGCGCAGATCACCAGATCGCCGAGCAGCGGGATGTCCAGCAGCCCCTCGGGGATGTCGGCGGGGAAGGACAGCACGTTGGTCGCGTAATCCTTGCCGCGCCAGGTGCGGTTCAGCTCGCGGCCCTCGTCCTCATCGACGATACGGATGGTCAGCTCTGAGGGAGCGCTGCGCTGGCGCAGGGCCAGGGTGCACCAGGCCAGCAGCTGCGCGTGGTCGGGCAGGTCCTTGTGCTGGCTGGCCAGCTGCAGGTCAAGCTCAGGCATCGGCACGGCGGCTCTCCCGCTCCGGCTGGGCGGCACCCTGCAGGCGCTGATCGTAGCGGTCATAGGCCTCGACGATGCGCTGTACCAGCGGGTGGCGGACCACATCCTTGGCCTTGAAGTGGGTGAAGCTGATCCCCGGCACATCGCGCAGCACGTCGATGACGTGGGCGAGACCCGATTTGGTGCCGCGTGGCAGATCGACCTGGGTGATGTCGCCGGTGATCACCGCGGTGGAGCCAAAACCGATGCGGGTCAGGAACATCTTCATCTGCTCAAGGGTGGTGTTCTGACTTTCGTCGAGAATGATGAAGCTGTTGTTCAGGGTACGCCCACGCATGTAGGCCAGCGGAGCGATCTCGATCACCTGCTTCTCGATCAGTTTGGCCACCTGCTCGAAGCCGAGCATCTCGTAGAGCGCGTCGTAAAGCGGGCGCAGGTAGGGGTCGATTTTCTGCGCGAGATCGCCGGGCAGAAAGCCGAGCTTCTCGCCGGCTTCCACCGCCGGGCGCACCAGCAGGATGCGCCGCACCTGTTCGCGCTCCAGCGCTTCCACCGCGCAGGCCACCGCGAGGTAGGTCTTGCCGGTACCGGCCGGGCCGATGCCGAAGTTGATGTCGTTTTCCTGGATCGCCCGCACGTAGCGCTGCTGGTTGGTACCGCGCGGGGTGATGTGCATCTTGCGGGTACGGACCGTGACCTGGGCGGTCTGGCTGGGCAGCGCCAGCTCTTCAAGGCCGGATTCCTGCAGGAACAGGTGGACGGTTTCCGCGCTCAGGGTGCTGGCCTGGGCTTCGCGGTACAGGCGCTGCAACAGGCGCTCGACGATGCGGCAGCGCTCGCTGTCACCGACCAGCTCGAACTGGTTGCCGCGATTGCGGATCTCCACATCGAGGCGCTGCTCGATGAGCCGCAGGTGCTCATCGAAGGGGCCGCACAGGTTGGCAAAGCGGTGCGCTTCAAAGGGTTCGAGGGTGAAGTGATGGAGTGTCTGGGTCGTGTTCAAGGTGATCTGCTGGCCCCGTCGGGCTGAAGGAATGAAGGGAGGATAACCGCAGTGCCGGGGCGGTGAAAGCACACCGGCACTGGCCTTTGGTGGCAGAGCGGCGGCTCAGTCGTCGAGCAGGTGGCCGCGCAGGGAGTGTGGCAGCGCCTCGTCGATCTGTACCTCGACGAACTGGCCGATCAGGCGCGGGTTGCTGGCGCGGAAGTTGACCACCCGGTTGTTTTCGGTACGGCCCTGCAGCATGCCCGGGTCTTTCTTCGAGTAGTCGCTGACCAGGATGCGCTGGGTGGTGCCCACCATGCGCCGGCTGATCTCAAAGCCCTGCTGATTGAGACGTGCCTGCAGTATGGCCAGCCGCTGCTTCTTGATCTCCTCGGGTGTGTCGTCGCTCAGGTCGGCGGCCGGGGTGCCGGGGCGCGCGCTGTAGACGAAGGAGAAGGAGAAGTCGAAGCCGACGTCCTCGACCAGCTTCATGGTCTGGGCAAAGTCCTGCTCGGTTTCCCCGGGGAAGCCGACGATGAAGTCCGAGCTGATGCACATATCCGGCACCGCGGCGCGCAGCTTGCGGATCCGCGACTTGTACTCCAGCGCCGTGTGGTTGCGCTTCATGGCGGCGAGGATGCGGTCGGAGCCGGCCTGCACCGGCAGGTGCACGAATTTCACCAGCGCCGGGATCTCGGCATGGGCTTGAATCAGGGCGTCGGAAAACTCCAGTGGGTGGCTGGTGGTGTAGCGAATCCGCCCGATGCCGTCGATTTCTGCCACGGCATACAGCAGGCCGGCAAAATCGACCGCTTCACCGTCCGGGCCGGTGCCGCGATAGCCGTTGACGTTCTGGCCGAGCAGGGTGACTTCCTTCACGCCATGTTCGGCGAGGTGGATGATCTCGGCCAGCACGTCGGCCAGCGGGCGGCTGACTTCCTCGCCGCGGGTGTAGGGCACCACGCAGAAGGTGCAGTACTTGCTGCAGCCCTCCATCACCGAGACGAAGGCGCTGACCCCCTCGACCCGTGGTTCGGGCAGGCGGTCGAATTTCTCGATTTCCGGGAAGGAGATGTCCACCTGCGGCTTTTTCGTGGTGCGCGCGGCGTCGATCATCTCCGGCAGGCGGTGCAGGGTCTGCGGGCCGAACACCACGTCCACATAGGGCGCACGCTCACGGATCGCCGCGCCTTCCTGGCTGGCGACGCAGCCACCGACCCCGATCACCAGTTCGGGGTTGCTCTTTTTCAGCTCCTTCCAGCAGCCGAGCTGGGAGAAGACCTTTTCCTGGGCCTTCTCGCGGATCGAGCAGGTGTTGAGCAGGATCACGTCGGCGTCAGCCGGATCTTCCGTCAGTTCCAGCGCCTGATGCGCACCCAGCAGGTCAGCCATGCGCGAACTGTCGTACTCGTTCATCTGGCAGCCGTGGGTTTCGATGAAAAGCTTGCGGGTCATGGGCAGTCGTCATGCAAGGCACAAGGCTGCGCATTATAGGCAGCCATCCCGGCCCTTCCTAGGCTTGGCGCGGGGCGGGGACGTCAGCGCAGGGGCGCGAAGGGCGGGCCGAACTCGCCAGCCTGCAGCTCCAGCAGGTAGTTGCGAAAGATTTCGCCGAGCAGGCGGTTGGCGTGGCCGAGCTCTTCGCGGCTCATGCTTTCGGCGACCTCATCGGCGCTGTCCATCGCCTCGTCCGAGCCGTTGACGGCGGCCATCTTCAGCACGATATAGGCTTGCAGCGCATTCGCCGTCACCCCCTCGCCCTGCCAGAACAGCAGGCCGAGGCGCAGCTGGGCATCGGGATGACCCTGCAGGGAGGCCTGTTCATACCAGTGCAGGGCGGCGGGCAGGTCGCGATCCTTGAGGTGATCACTGTAGAAGTATTCGCCGAGTTCGTACTGGGCCTCGGCATCGCCGCCTTCGGCCAGGCTCAGGCACTGTGCCAGCGCCTGTTCGCGGGAGTCGGCGGGGGTGTCCAGCACGCAGCGGCCGGTGGCAGGCACCAGCAGCGAGTTGCTCTCGGCAAGGCCCGCCAGCGGTAAAAGCATCAACGAGTACCCCAAGAACAGGATACGGACAGCGCGGTTCATGACAGTCGGACAACTCCCGGGATCTGCGGGAAAGGCTCCCGGCCAGCAGTACACCGGCCGCGCCATTATGGGCTATGCGCCCCGGTGATGACAGGGCGCCGGTGGCTTTTTAGCCACGCGGCGCCTCGCAAAGACGCACTAGCAGCAGGGCTAGCAGCGGATAGCTGAGCGCACTGCTGGCCAGGGCGATGGTGGACATGGGTGGTGCCAGCACCGCGCCGCCCAGCAGCAGCGCGCTGGCCAGTCCGAGCGGCAAGGCCCGCCGCGCCGGCCAGCGACACAGGGCGCTGTAGAGGATCAGCGCCACGCTCAACAGCCCGAGCAGCAGGCGGTAATCCTCAAGGGCCTGCAGCTGACGCGCCACCTCAAAGAACAGGCACAAGCCCAGCACCACACGGCCCCACACGCTGCCTTGCCACTGCCAGTGTCGCCCGAGTGCTAGCGCCACAGCCGCCAGCAGCGGCAGGGCCAGGTAGTCGCGGGCCTGCTCGAGCAGCAGTGCCGCCGAACTCCCCAGCCCGCTGGCCGCCGCCAGGGCGCTGAGCACAAAGCCCAGCAGCGCACAGAACCACAGCGGCTGCTGCGCGCTTTCAAAGCGGCGACGGGCACCGAACCAGAGTGCAGCCGCCAGCAACGCGCTGGCGGCCGTGGCCATCGTCAGCCAGGGCATGGCCTCAGCCTCGGGCCAGCACGGCGAAGGCGCGCTCGGCTGCGTCCATGGTCAGCGCCAGCTCGGTCTCGCCGTGGGCAATCGAGGTGAATCCGGCCTCGAAGGCGCTCGGTGCCAGGTACACGCCGCCTTCCAGCATCAGGTGGAAGAAGCGCTTGAAGCGCTCAGCATCGCTGGCCATCACATCCTCGAAGGTGACGATCTGCGCCGCTTCGCTGAAGTACAGGCCGAACATGCCGCCGGCCTGGGTGGTGACGAAGGGGATGCCGGCCGCGGCGGCGCGCTCGCGCAGGCCACTGAGCATGCGGGCGGTGTAGTCGCTGAGCTCGGCGTGGAAGCCCTCGCGGCTGATCAGCGTGAGGGTGGTCAGGCCCGCAGCCATCGCCAGCGGATTGCCGGACAGGGTCCCGGCCTGATAGACCGGGCCGAGCGGCGCGACGCATTCCATGATCGCGCGCTTGCCGCCAAAACAGCCGACCGGCATGCCGCCACCGACGATCTTGCCGAAGGTGGAGAGATCCGGCGTCACGCCGTAATGGGCCTGGGCACCGCCCAGCGCAACGCGAAAACCTGTCATCACTTCATCGAAAATCAGCACCACGCCGTGCTGATCGCACAGCGCTCGCAGGCCTTCGAGGAAGCCCGGCGCCGGCGGCACGCAGTTCATGTTGCCGGCCACCGGCTCGACGATGATGCAGGCGACATTACTACCGACGGCTGCGAGGGTCTGCTCGACGGCGGCCAGATCGTTATAGGGCAGGGTCAGGGTGTGCTTGGCAAAGTCCGCCGGCACGCCCGCCGAGCTCGGCACGCCCTGGGTCAGGGCACCGGAGCCGGCCTTGACCAGCAGGCTATCGGAGTGGCCGTGGTAGCAGCCTTCGAACTTGATGATGTCATCGCGTCCGGTGTAGCCGCGCGCCAGACGGATCGCGCTCATGGTCGCCTCGGTGCCGGAGCTGGTCATGCGCACCATCTCCATCGACGGCACCAGACGGCAGACCAGCTCGGCCATCTCCACTTCCAGCGCGGTCGGTGCGCCATAGGACAGGCCATGCACCAGCTGGCGTCGCACCGCGTCCAGCACCTCGGGGTGGGCGTGGCCGAGGATCATCGGCCCCCAGGAGCCGACGTAATCGACATAGCGCTTGTCGTCCTCGTCGATCACATAAGCGCCTTCGGCATGCTTGAAGAACAGCGGCGTGCCGCCGACGCTTCTGAAGGCACGCACCGGCGAATTGACGCCGCCCGGGATGTGCTGCTGGGCGCTGTGGAAAAGAACTTCGGAGCGGGACATGGGGCCTCCAGGGGAACGGGAAACGGAGCAGCCAGGCTGCTCAGTGCGATGCAAACAGGGCGCTGAACGCGCGGGCGCGGGCTTCGACCTCATCGGCGCTGTCGGCGGCGAACAGGGCGTGGACCACGGCGATCAGGCTGGCGCCGCGCGCGATCAGCGCCGGGGCGTTGTCGAGGGTGACGCCGCCGATCGCCACGATCGGCAGGCGCAGCTGGGCGCGGGCCTGTTCGAGCAGCTCAAGGCCGGCCGCCGGTGCGCCGGGCTTGGTCTGGGAATTGAAAAAGCGACCAAAGGCCACGTAGCTGGCCCCCTCGCGCTGGGCCTGCTCGGCCAGCTCCAGGCGGGCATGGCAGGTGGCGCCGATCAGCGGCCGCCCACCGAGCAGCGCACGGGCGGCGGCCAGCGAGCCATCGTTTTGGCCCAGATGCACGCCGAGCCCAAGGCGGGTCGCCAGATCCAGATCATCGTTGATGATCAGCTCGGCGCCATGGCACAGGCACAACTCGGCCAGCGCCTCGGCCTCGCGCAGGCGGCGGGCGGCGTCGCTGGATTTGTCGCGGTACTGGAGGATTTTTGCCCCGCCGCGCAGGGCCGCCTCGACATAGGGCAGCAGGCGACCGTCCGCCAGCAGCTGGCTGTCGGTGATGGCATAGAGTCCACGCAAGGCTTTCATCGCAGGTATCCGCAGGGGCAGGTCAATTCAGGGGCAGACGGCGCGGCACGTACTGGCCGCGGCCGGGTTGTTCGGCGTCACGCAGGGTGCGCCAGGTGTAATCCAGCGCGCTTTTGACTGCGCCGGGCAGATCCTGACCGAGCGCCAGACGGCCCGCCAGGGCGCTGGCCAGGGTGCAACCGCTGCCGTGATAGCTGCCGGGCAGACGCACGCAGGCAAATTCCGCGCGCTGGCCATCGCGGCTGTACAGGCGATTGTGGATATCTCGCTCATCGCCATGCCCACCGGTGATCAGCAGGTGCTCGCAGTGCGCAAGCAGCCGCGCCGCGCATTCATCGGCGCTGCCTTCGGGCAGTTCGGCGAGGATGCGCGCTTCAGGCAGGTTGGGGGTGGCGATGTGGCACAGCGGCAGCAGGTGCTCGCGGATCGCATAGCCGACTTCATCCTTGCCCAGCGCGCCGCCGCCGCCGGCACGCAGCACCGGATCGCAGACCAGCGGCACGCCCGGCAGGCCCTGGACGATCTCCACCACGGTCTCGACCATCTCCAGCGAGCCGAGCATGCCGAGCTTGATGGCGGCGATCGGCAGATCCGCGATGATCGCCTCGGCCTGAGCCAGCACCCAGGCGCGATCGAGCACACGAAAATCCTGCACATTGACGGTGTCTTGCACGGTCAGCGCGGTGACCACCGGTGCGGCGTGACAGCCCTGGGCGATCAGCGCTTCGATGTCGGCCTGAAGACCGGCGCCGCCACTGGGATCATGGCCGGACAGGCACAGCACCACGGGGCGCACCGGGGCGGGAGAGGGCGAGAGCAAGGGGAATCTGTTCATGGCGGGCGAGCTTATCACCAAAGTGGGCGGGAAGGTGGACGGGGCGGCAGGGCGTTCAGCCGCCTGCCGTGAGGCTGCTAGAATGCCGCGCTCCACTCATCCTGCGCGAGCCTTTGGCCGTGCCTTGTTGCGAACTCTGCCATGGCCTTTGTCGATTCCGCCCGCTCCCGCCATCCCCGAGGCAGCGCGCCGCGCCCGCGCAAGGCGCCGCCGGAAAAACCGCGGCTGCTGCTGTTCAACAAGCCCTTTGATGTGCTGACCCAGTTCGCCGCCGCTGACGGCCGCGCCACCCTCAAGGACTACATCCCGGTGCCCGGCGTCTACCCGGCCGGGCGGCTGGATCGGGACAGCGAGGGCTTGCTGCTGCTGACCAACGATGGCCGCCTGCAGGCGCGGATCGCCGATCCACGCCACAAGCTGCCCAAGACCTACTGGGTGCAGGTAGAAGGCGTGGCTGAAGAAGCGCAGCTTGCGCAGCTGCGGCGCGGGGTGCTGCTCAATGACGGGCCGACCCGCCCGGCCGAGGTGCGCCAGATTGCTGAACCGGCGCTCTGGGCGCGTCAGCCCCCGGTGCGCTTTCGCCAGCATATTCCGACCTGCTGGCTGGAGCTGGTGATCCGCGAAGGGCGCAATCGTCAGGTGCGGCGGATGACCGCCGCGGTGGGCTTGCCGACCCTGCGGCTGGTGCGGGTGGCGATCGGTCCCTGGCGGCTGGATGATCTGCAGCCCGGCGAGTGGCGCGAGGTAGCGGCGCCCGCCGCTGAGGGAGGGCGACTTTTATAGGCCTTCGAGGCTGCCGATCACCAGGGTCTTGATGACAAAGCCCAGCACCCCCAGCCCCAGGGCAAAGAACAGGATGAAGGTGCCGAACTTGCCGGCATTGGATTTCTTCGCCAGGTCCCAGACGATGAACGCCATGAACCCGACCAGACCGGTGATCAGGCCGGTCATCATCCAGTTTTCAAAGACTTCAGGCTCCATCGGCGTCTCCTGCGTGGGGCGATAATCGGCGGCGATTATAGGCGCCGCGCCCCCTCAGGCCAACGGCCGGCCAGCGCTGCCTCAGCGCAGGTGCTCAAGGGGCAGCTCGGTGCTGCTGACCACCTGATTGAGCACAAAACTGGAGCGCACGCTGGAGACGCCTTCGATGCGCGTCAGGGTGCCGAGCAGAAACTGCTGGTAATGCTCCATGTCCGGCACCACCACCTTGAGCTGATAGTCCGCCTCCATGCCGGTGACCAGGCTGCACTCGAGCACCGGCGGGCACTGGCGGATCTGCTCCTCGAAGTGCGCAAAGCGCTCGGGGGTGTGGCGATCCATGCCGACCAGCACATAGACCGTCAGGCTCAGGCCGAGCTTCTTGCGGTCCAGCAGTGCCACCTGACGCAGGATGTAGCCCTCATCCTCCAGTTGATGCACCCGGCGCGAGCAGGGCGAGGGCGAGAGGCCAATGCGCTCGGCCAGCTGCTGGTTGGCCAGCGTCGCGTCGCGCTGCAGTTCAGCGAGGATGCGCAGGTCATAGCGGTCGAGCTTGCTCATCGGGCGGCTGCTCCGAAGGTCTGGGCGCGGGCGGGCTGGTCATCCGGGTCGGCATGTACCAGCACCTCGGCGCGCTGAAATTCCGTGCAGATCGCCGCCTCTACCGCCTCGCACAGGTCATGGGCTTGGGCGAGGGGCAGGTGGGCTGGCAGGTCCAGATGCAGCTGCACGAACCAACGGGTGCCCGAGCGCCGGGTGCGCAGGTCATGGGCGTCCAGCACGCCGGGTACGGCGCGGGCCAGCTGCAGCATGCGCTCGCGCACCTCAAGCGGCAGTTCCTCATCCATCAGCACCGCCGCCGATTCGCGTACGATGCCCAGCGCGCTCCAGAAGATGTACAGCGCAATCGCCATGCCGATCAGCGCATCGGCCTGCACCCAGCCGCCGGCCGCCAGCGCCAGCGCCAGCAGAATGCCCAGATTGAGCAGCAGGTCCGAGCGGTAGTGCAGGGAGTCGGCATGGATCGCGGTTGAACCGGTGACCTGTACCACATGGCGCTGGAGCAGCAGCAGCGCGAAGGTCAGCAGCAGCGACAGCACGATCACCGCGATGCCCAGCCCGGTGGCGGCCAGCGGCTCGGGGGCCTGCAGGCGCTCGAAGCCGTTGTAACCGACCAGCACGGCGCTTGCGGCGATGAACAGCGCCTGGGCCAGCCCGGCCAGTGCCTCGGCCTTGCCGTGCCCGAAGCGGTGATTGTCATCGGCCGGGCGCAGCGCGTAGTGCACGGCCAGTAGGTTGAGCAGCGAGGCGGCGCCATCGAGCAGCGAGTCGGTGAGTCCGGCCAAGAGGCTCACCGAACCACTCAGCCACCAGGCCACGGCCTTGGCGGCCACCAGGGTCAACGCGGTCAGCAGGGCTGCCAGTGAAGCCAGCCGCATCAGCCGGGCATGGTGTATCTGGGTCATCAAATTTACGCGAGAAACCTCGGTCTTCAGACCGGGGAGGGATAGCGCGGCGCTCGCAGAGCGCCCCTGTTCTCGCTGCCTCCTTTTAGTGGTTGCTACCTTTACATTCGCTTGGTTATTTTGCGGAACATGACGAAACGCGCCTATAAATTCCGCTTCTACCCGACGCCCGAGCAGGCTGACTTGCTGGTGCGGACGTTCGGTTGCGTGCGCTTCGTCTACAACTCTGTGCTGCGCTGGCGCACCGATACCTTCTTCAAGGAACAGCAGAAGATCGGCTACACCCAGGCCAGCGCACGCCTGACCGCGATCAAGAAGGAACCGGATCTGGCCTTCCTGAACGAAGTCTCGTGTGTTCCGCTCCAGCAGTGCCTTCGTCACCAGCAGGCCGCCTTCAAGAACTTCTTTGAAGGTCGGGCCAAGTACCCGGCGCTCAAGAAGAAACGCCATCGACAGTCGGCTGAGTTCACGACTTCGGCCTTTAAATACCGCGACGGGCAGCTGTTCCTGGCCAAGTGTGCCGAGCCACTGGCGATCCGCTGGAGTCGGGCGCTTCCTTCTGACCTTTCCACCGTTACCGTGTCTCGGGATGCCGCCGGTCGCTACTTTGTATCCTGCCTGTGCGAGTTCAACACCGAAACCCTGCCCGTCACGCCGAAGATGATGGGTCTTGATCTGGGCCTGAAAGACCTGTTCGTCACCAGCGAGGGTGAACGGATCGGCAATCCCCGCCATACCGCGAAATACGCTGCCAAGCTGGCTCTGGCGCAGCGCCGGCTGAGCAAGAAAACGCTCGGCTCCGCCAACCGCGCCAAGGCCCGGAAGAAGGTGGCGCGCATTCACGCCAAAATCGCCGATTGCCGTATGGACAGCTTGCACAAGCTGTCCCGCAGACTGATTAACGAGAACCAAGTGGTCTGCACCGAATCCCTCGCCGTGAAGAACCTGATCCGCAACCCGACGCTGAGCAAGGCGATTGCCGACGCCGGCTGGGGCGAGCTGACCCGCCAGTTGGCGTACAAGGGCGCTTGATCCGGGAGGCAGGTGGTCGCCATCGACCGCTGGTATCCCAGTTCCAAACGCTGCTCCTGTTGCGGGTATACGCTGGACATTTTGCCGCTCAACCTGCGCACCTGGGCTTGCCCGGAATGCGGAGCCGAGCATGACCGCGACGTGAATGCTGCGCTCAATATCAAAGCCGCCGGGCTGGCGGTGTTAGCCCTTGGAGAGAACGTAAGTGGCATCGGTCCAGTACCGTTGTCCTGATCTCGATGAATTGGGAATCTCCGTCCTTCAGGGCGGAGAGCAGTCAATGCAGGGTCTCACGCATGGGGCAGCAGGCCGAAGCGGGCCAGCTGCTCAGGGTGGCCGGGCTGCACCCTGAGATGGGGATTGTCAAGGGGCAGATCCTCGCCCAGGGTCTGTTTCAGCACCTCGCGCAGGCGGGCCTGATCGAGGCGACCGTCGGCATCCAGCGCCTCCTGCAAGCGCTCGGGCGCCACCGAGTAGCGCCCGCCGGGCAGGTAGATGGCGCCGGTGGTGAAGTCGATGGCAAAAGCGATCAGCCCCGGCACCACGAAGAACAGAATGCCGACTCCGTTAAGGACGGCCACCAGCGGGTCGATCTGGCCGCTGATCTGGCCGCGCCGCTCGGGGTAGAGCAGCGTGCCGCAGCCGCTCAGTTGCACCAGCAGGCTGCCGGCCAGCAGGGCGCTGATCAGACGTTGGGATGGACACATGGGAGACTCCTTGTGCGGATGACGGTGACAGACAGGCATTGACCACGACGAGTACGTCAGGTTGCAGGCATCCATGCGTGGCCCCGTCAGTGCGCACAGTGTACGCAGCCCGCGCCGCCCCGGCCAAGGCGCGGCGGCAGCTGGCTATAATCGCCGCCCCACCCGCTGCCGCAGACACCCCCATGAGCCTGTCCACCGCCCTGCCGATCGATGCTGTCCTGCCGGAGCTGCGCGCCGCGCTCGCGGCCCGTGACGAGGCGGTGTTGGAAGCGCCGCCCGGCGCCGGCAAGACCACCCGCGTGCCGCTGGCACTGCTCGATGAGCCGTGGCTGGCCGGGCAGACCATCCTTATGCTCGAACCGCGCCGTCTGGCCGCGCGCGCCGCTGCCGAGCGGCTGGCCAGCGAGCGCGGCGAGCCGGTCGGCGAGACGGTGGGCTATCGCATCCGTCTGGACAGCCAGGTCGGTCCGCGCACCCGTATCGAGGTGGTGACCGAGGGCATCCTTACCCGCCGTCTGCAGGATGATCCCGGCCTTGAGGGCGTGGGGCTGGTGATCTTCGATGAGTTTCACGAGCGCAGTCTGGAGGCCGATCTGGCGCTGGCGCTGACCCTGAGTGGCCGCGCGCTGCTGCGCGAGGGACCGCCGCTCAAGGTGCTGCTGATGTCAGCCACGCTGGATGGCGAGCGTCTGGCGGCCTTGCTGGAGGATGCACCGCGGGTGCGTAGCGAGGGGCGCATGTACCCGGTGGACATCCAGTGGGGCCGCGCCGCCCAGCCGGGCGAGGCGCTGGAGCCACGGGTGACCCAGACCGTGTTGCAGGCGCTGGCCGAGCAGTCCGGCAGTCTGCTGGTATTTCTGCCCGGTCAGGCGGAGATCCGCCGCGTACAGGGGCTGCTGGACGAGGCGCTGGCCGGGCGCAGCGATATCCGCCTCTGCCCGCTGCACGGCGAGCTGGACCTCGCGGCTCAGCGGGCCGCCATCGAACCGGCGCCGGCTGGCTTGCGCAAGGTGGTGCTGGCCACCAACATCGCCGAGACCAGCCTGACCATCGACGGCGTGCGCGTGGTGGTGGATGCCGGCCTTGAGCGGGTGCCGCGCTTTGACCCTTCCAGCGGCATGACCCGCCTGGACACCCAGCGCATCTCCCGCGCTTCGGCTACCCAGCGCGCCGGTCGCGCCGGGCGCCTGCAGCCGGGGGTGTGCTACCGACTGTGGTCGCAGACCCAGCACGAACAGCTTGCCGTCCACGCCAGTGCCGAGATCCTCCAGGCGGATCTCGCCGGCCTTGCGCTGCAGCTGGCGCGCTGGGGGATCGACGAGGCGGCCGAGCTGGTCTGGCTCGATCTGCCGCCGGCGGCGGCACTGGCCCAGGCCCGCGAGCTGCTGCAGCGCCTCGGCGCGCTGCTGCCACGCGGCACCGGCTGGGCGCTGACCGCCCACGGTCAGGCGATGGCCAGCCTGCCGGCCCATCCACGCCTGGCGCATCTCTTGCTGCGCGGGCAGCACCTTGGCCTTGGTGTGCTGGCGGCGGATCTGGCCGCGCTGCTGTCTGAGCGCGACATCCTGCGCGCCGGCCAGGGCGGCGCGGGGGCCGATCTGCACCACCGTCTGGCGCTGCTGGCGGGTGATTCGCGCGCGGCGCGTCAAGGCGGGGTGCAGCGTGCCCGTCAGCTGGCGCGGCAGTTCCGTCAACTGTTGCCCCGGCGGGTCGAGCAGCCGGTCATGGATGCCGAGCACCCGCGCTGGCTGGGCTGTCTGCTGGCCTTCGCCTATCCCGATCGCATCGCCCGCCAGCGCCGCGCCGGCGGTGCCGATTACCGGCTGGCCAACGGCCGCGCCGCGCAGTTCGCCGAGGTGGATGCGCTGATGAAGCACGAGTGGCTGGTGATTGCTGATCTGGGCAGTCGTCAGGGCCAGCGCGAGGAGCGCATTTATCTTGCCGCCGACCTCGATCCCGCCCTGTTCGACGGCCCGCTGGCCGAGCAGGTGCGTGAGGTGAAGCTGCTCGACTGGGATGCGCGCGAGGGCGTGCTGCGTGCCGAGCGCCAGCGCAAGGTCGGCGAGCTGGTGCTATCCAGCGAACCGCTGAGTGAGCTGGACGAAGCGGCGCGGGGCCGCGCGCTGCTCGCGCTGGTGCGCCGCAAGGGGCTGGAGCTGCTGCCCTGGACGCCGGAGCTGCGTCAATGGCAGGCGCGCGTGCGGCTGCTGCGCCGTCTTGATCTGGCCGACAAGGGCGCGAGCGAGTGGCCGGATGTCACCGATGCGGCGCTGCTGGCCACGCTGGAGGACTGGCTGCTGCCGTACCTGGGCAAGGTCAGCCGGCTCAGCCATTTTGCCGCGCTGGATCTTCCCGCCATGCTCAGCGGGCTCTTGCCCTGGCCACTGGCGCAGCGCCTTGATGAGTGGGCGCCGAAGGCGCTGGCGGTGCCGTCCGGATCAACGATCCGCCTCGACTACAGCGAGGAGCCGCCGGTGCTGGCGGTGCGTCTGCAGGAGCTGTTCGGTCTGGCCAGCACGCCACGGATCGCTGGCGGGCGCCTCGGCGTCAAGCTGCACCTGCTCTCACCGGCGCAGCGCCCGGTGCAGGTCACCCAGGATCTGGCCAGCTTCTGGGCCAACATCTATGCCGAGGTGAAAAAGGACCTCAAGGGCCGCTATCCCAAACACTACTGGCCGGATGATCCGCTGATCGCCGCGCCGACGGCGCGCGCCAAGCCGCGAGCACGCTGAGAGTGTCCGCCTGGCGCGCCAGCGGCTAAGCTCGCAGAAAAGTCAGCGAGGTATGCTCATGCAGCGGGTCATTCGCAAGGTATTCGTCAGCAAGGTTTTCGAGCGCAAGGTGGTGATGATTACTGGCGCCTGCGCCGGTATTGGTCGGGCGCTGGCGCTGCGCTTTGCCCAGGCCGGGGCGCGCTTGGTCCTGCTGGATCAGGATGGGCCGGCGCTGGACAGTCTGGTGCAGCACCTGCGCGATCATCTCAATGCCGAGAGTCTGGCGCTGTGCTGCGATGTTGCGGATGCCGAGTGCGTGCAGGCCAGCGTGACGCGGGCCATCGAGCAGTTCGGCGGGATCGATGTGCTGATCAACAATGCCGGCATCACCCACCGCAGCGCGTTTGCCGACACGGATCTGGCGGTGTTTCGGCGGGTGATGGCGGTCAACTACTTCGGTGCGCTGCACTGCACCCAGGCGGCGCTGCCCAGCCTGCGGGCGCGTCGTGGGCAGATCATCGTGCTCAGCTCGCTGTCCGGCTTTGCGCCGATGCTCCATCGCAGCGCCTACAACGCCAGCAAGCACGCGCTGCACGGGCTGTTCGAGAGTCTGCGTCTGGAGCTTGAGGGCAGCGGGGTGAACGTGATGCTGGTGTGTCCGGGCTTCACCGCCACTGACATCCGCAAGAATGCCCTGAAGGGCGACGGCTCAGTGATTGCCCGGCCGATTCCGCTGGTCGGCAAGGTCAGCTCGGCCCATGACACGGCGGAAGCCATCTACCGCGCGGCGCGGCGGCGCAAGCGTCTGCTGGTGCATTCCAACGTCAACTGGCTGGCCCGCCAGCTGGCGCGCTTTGCGCCGGCGCTGTTCGAGCGCTGGCTGGTGCCGCGCCTCTCGGGCGTGCGGGTCGGCCAGTAAGCGCGCTCAGGGCGTAGCGCGGGCCTTGAGCCAGGCCAGCGCGCCCAGCCCGGCCGCCCGGCCGCTGGCAAAGCAGGCGGTGAGCAGGTAGCCGCCGGTGGGCGCTTCCCAGTCGAGCATCTCGCCGGCGCAGAACACCCCCGGCAGCTGACGCAGCATCAGCTGCTCATCCAGCGCCTCGAACGGCACGCCACCGGCGCTGCTGATCGCCTCATCGAGTGGCCGTGGGCGGAGCAGTTCCAGCGGCAGCGCCTTGATCGCAGCGCCCAGGCGCGGCAAATCCTGAAAGGTGGCGGCATCAGTCAACTCGCGCAGCAGGCCGGCCCGCACGCCGTCGATGCCGATTCCGGCCAGATGGCGGGCCATCGAGCGCGAGCCGCGCGGCTTGCTCAGCGCCGCCAGCACCTGCTCGCGGCTGCGATTGGGCAGCAGATCCAGATGGAGCAGCGCGCGCCCTTCGCGGGTTATCTGCTCGCGGATCGCAGCCGACAGCGCATAGATCAGGCTGCCTTCGACGCCCTGCGCGGTGATCACAAATTCCCCCTGGCGCGGCGCGTGATCACCGAGGCGGATGGCCACCGGCTTGACTGGCGCACCGGCGAACTTGTCGGCAAACAGGCTGCTCCAGCCCGCCACCTCAAAGCCGCAGTTGCTTGGCACCAGCGGTGCTACGCGGATGCCGGGCGCTTCCAGCAGTGGCACCCAGGCGCCGTCCGAGCCGAGCCGCGCCCAGCTGCCGCCGCCCAGCGCCAGTACGCAGGCATCCACGCGGAGCGTTTGCTCGCCCGCGGCGGTGCGCAAACGCAGCTGGCCGTCCGCGCTCCAGCCCAGCCAGCGCGAGCGGGTGTGCAGCAGGACGCCGGCCTCGCGCAGGCGGCGCAGCCAGGCGCGCAGCAAGGGCGCGGCCTTCATGTCGATGGGGAATACCCGCCCGGAGCTGCCGACAAAGGTGTCGATCCCAAGGCCACGGATCCAGGCGCGCAGGGCGTCGGCGTCAAACTCCGCAAGCAGGGCGCCGATTTCGTGAGCGCGGGTGCCGTAGCGGGGGATGAAGGTGTTCTTGGGCTCGGCATGGGTGATGTTCATGCCGCCGACCCCGGCCAGCAGGAACTTGCGCCCCAGCGAGGGCATGGCATCGAACAGCTCGACCTCGGCACCGCCGGCAGCGAGCACTTCAGCGGCCATCAGGCCGGCCGGGCCACCGCCGATCACGGCGACCCGCGGGCGGGAAGGGGTAGAGAGCATGGCGGTGACCGGGCTGTGAGTCGGGGCGGGCATTCTAGGCGGGGCGCTGCAGCACGTCGAGGCGCGGCCGGCACAGCCAGTGCAGGTAGCGGCCGAGGCCGGCAAAGGCCGGGTGGCGGCGATGGGCCAGCTCCATTTCCAGAAGGTCCGTCAGCTCGGCACGGCTCTGGAACTCGGCGGGCATGTAGTCATGGAAGACCCGCACGCCGCTCTGCGCCTCGACCGCAAACCAGTCATCCAACTGCAGCGCCAGCTCGCGCGGATCGAGCGGGCGCTGCGGGGTGAGGCTCTGGCCCTCGCCGGCAAAGTGCTCGCGGCGCAGCTTGCGAAAATGCCCCTTGAGCAGGTTGCGGTAGACCAGCGCATCGCGGTTGTAGAAGGCCAGCGACAGCCAGCCGCCCGGCGCGGTGAGCTGGTGCAGCACCGGGAGGATCGCCGGCGGCTCAGCCAGCCATTCCAGCACCGCATGGCAGAGCACCAGATCAAAGGGCGCGGTCAATTCGCCGAGCAGATCCTGCCAGGGCGCCTGCACGAAGGTGGCGGCCAGCCCCGCTTCGGCAAAGCGGGCGCTGGCGCCGTCGAGCATCGGCGCGGCGGGCTCGGCCAGCGTCACCTGATGGCCCTGCTGGGCCAGCCACAGGCTCATGTGGCCAAGGCCGGCGCCCACATCCAAGACCCGCAAGGGCCGCGCGGGCAGCGCCTCCTTGAGATCCGCCTGCAGCACAGCGAGGCGGATGGCACCCTTGGCGCCGCCGTAGATCTTCTCGGCAAAGCGGCTGGCCAGGGCATCGAAATGGCGGTCTTGCGGGGGTGTGGTGGTCATGGGGAAGGCTCGTGGTCGATCGTGGGCTGCCAGCGCGTGAGCAGCAGGGCATTGCTGACCACGCTGACGCTGGACAGCGCCATGGCCGCGCCGGCGAACATCGGGTCCAGCAGGCCGAAGGCGGCCAGCGGCAGGCCGATCAGGTTGTAGAGAAAGGCCCAGAACAGGTTCTGGCGGATCTTGGCGTAGGTGCGCCGGCTGATCTCCAGCGCCGCTGGCACCAAGCGCGGATCACCGCGCATCAGGGTGATGCCAGCGGCGTGCATGGCCACATCGGTACCGCCGCCCATGGCAATGCCGATGTCGGCGGCGGCCAGTGCCGGGGCATCGTTGAGGCCATCGCCGACCATCGCCACCTTATGGCCGGCGGCCTTGAGGCGGGTGATTGCGGCGGCCTTGTCCGCGGGCAATACCTCGGCCTGCACGGCGCTGATACCCAGTTGTGCAGCCACCGCGCTGGCGCTGCCACGGTTATCGCCGCTGATCAGGTGGGTATGGATCTGCCGGGCCTGCAGCGCGGCTACCGCGGCGCGGGCGCCGGGCTTGAGGCTGTCGCCGAAAGCCAGCAGGCCGAGCAGGCGCGGTGTCGGGGCGCTTTCCAGCAGCCAGGACAGGGTGCGACCTTCCGCCTCCCAGGCAGAGGCCTGCGCTGCCAGTGCGCCGGCGCTCAGTCCCGCCTCATGGAGCAGGCGCTGGCTGCCGAGCTGCAGGCGCTGACCACCCCATTCACCCTCGATGCCCCGCCCCGGCAAGGCGCGCAGCGCGCGGGCTTCCGCAGGGAGCAGATCACGCTCGGCACAGGCCGCCAGCACGGCACGCGCCAGCGGATGCTCGCTGCCGCGCTGCAGGCTGCCGGCCTGCGCCAGTAGTGTGTCGGTGGTACCGTCTATGGCCTGCAATCCGACCAGCCGCGGCTGGCCACGGGTGAGGGTGCCGGTCTTGTCGAAAGCCACCGTGTCGATCTGCTGGGCGATTTCCAGCGCTGCGACATCCTTGATCAGGATACCGTGGCGCGCAGCGACGCCGGTGCCGGCCATGATCGCGGTGGGAGTGGCTAGGCCCAGGGCGCAGGGGCAGGCGATCACCAGCACGCTGACCGCGTTGAGCAGCGCGGTTTCCAGTCCGGCCCCAGCCAGCAGCCAGCCCGCGAGGGTCAGCAGGGCAATCAGCAATACGCCGGGGACGAACACGGCGCTGACCCGATCGACCAGCTGCTGGATCGGCGCTTTAGCGGCCTGGGCATCCTCGACCAGACGGATGATCCGCGCCAGCACACTCTCGGCACCGAGGGCAGTGACCCGCACCCGCAGGCGGCCATCGCCATTGATCGCCCCACCGGTGACCCGATCGCCCGGTGCCTTGGCCACCGGGAGGCTTTCTCCGGTGATCAGCGCTTCATCCGCCTGGCTTTCGCCGTCGATGACCTCGCCATCGGCCGGGAAGCGCTCGCCGGGTCGCACCACCAGCAGGTCTCCGACGCGCAGCAGGGCCACGGGTACCTCCTCCTCGACGCCCTCGCGCCAGCGCCGCGCCTGGGCCGGGCGCAGGGCTTCGAGGGCGCGGATTGCGGCGCCGGTCTGGCGTTTGGCGCGGCTTTCCAGGTGCTTGCCGAGCAGCACCAGGGCGATGACCACGGCGGCGGCTTCAAAGTACAGGTGCGGCACGCTGCCCGGCGCGGCCTGCCACCACAGGTACAGGCTCAGGCCAAAGCCTGCGCTGGTGCCCAGCGCCACCAGCAGGTCCATGTTGCCGCTGCCGGCCCGCAGCGCCTGCCAGCCGGCACGGTAGAAGCGCGCACCGAGCACGCATTGCACTGGCGCTGCGAGGGCGAACTGCAGCCAGGCTGGCAGCAGGATATGCAGGCCGAACCACGCGGCGAACATCGGCAGTGTCAGCGGCAGGGCCAGCAGCAGGGCGAGGATGACCTGCCAGCGCTCACGCTGCAGGCGCTGCCGGGTATCGTCGGCCTCGGCCGGGCGCGCTTGCGGCGGGTGGGCGTGATAGCCGGCCTTCTCGACCGCCGCCAGCAGGGCCGGCAGGGTCTCGGCGGGGGCCTGGATGTGGGCTTTTTCGCTGGCCAGGTTGACGCTGACCGCACGGACCCCCGCAACCTTGCCCAGCGCCCGCTCGACCCGTCCGGCACAGCTGGCACAGGTCATGCCGTCGATGGACAGCTCAAAGGTGGTGGTGTCGTCCTGATTCATCGTGCCGTGCTCCGAGGCTGGCGAGGCGTTGATGGTCGGCCCCTTGACGGCAGTGCCTGTCTCGCGTCAAAACGGCCACTTACCGTTTTCAGGAGAGGAATCCCATGCACGTCTTCAAGGTTACCGGCATGTCCTGCAGTCATTGTGTGCGGGCGATTACCACGGCGCTGCAGGCGCTGGATGCAGCAGCACAGGTCGAGGTCGATCTTGAAGCCGGCGAGGTGCGCGTCGAGTCGCAACTGAGCAGCGCCGAGGTGGTGGCGGCGCTGGCGGAGGAGGGCTTTGCCGCACAACCGGCCTGAGCGGCAGGCGGCCTCAGCGACGCCCGGCACGCAGTAGCTGGCCGAGTTGCGCTTCGAGGCGCTGGCGCAATTCCTGCTCGATCAGCGGCAGCTGCTCGGCCACCAGCCGGTCCACGATCTGCCGGCCGGCGGCCTGCAGCTCCAGCTCGATGCGCGCCAGAGGCTCGCTGGCCGGTGCGCGGGAGGGGGCGGCCTGCGTGGCTTCAGATGGCAGCAGCGCCGGAGCCTGAGCCGCGCTCGAGGGCCCGCGATTGGCTGGGGGCGGCGTATCGACCCGCTCGGTCAGGGTGGGGATGGTCAGGTCATCGGCGGGCTCATTCAGCAGCGGAATGTGGCTGGCGTCGAGCGAGGGCGGTGTCGGGTGGTGCATCGAAGGCTCGTGACTAGAGGTGCAGGTGCTGCGGAGCATAGCCGCGCTGACGGTAGAAACGGTAGCTGTCGCGCAGCGCCTGACGGGTCGAGGGCTCCTGATTGACCACTTCGGCGATGCGTGCAAAGCGCTCGAAGAAGCCGGGAACCCGGTGGTCGAGATTGATCAGCAGATCCTGTTCACCGCCGGCATCGGCGCCGGTGGCCAGCAGCAGTGGGGCATCGGTGCCCTCGTTAGCCTGCTGATGGGGCACGAAGCTGGCCGCCGCAAATGACCACAAGCGCTCATCCAGCGCAGCGCATTGCTGTGCATCGCGGCAGTTGAGGTAGATGCGATGGCCGGCACGCCAGGCCTTGGCTGCCAGGCGGCAGGCATAGGTTAGGCGCGTGGCCTCATCGGCATCGGGCAGGATGTAGAAGTCGATGCGCTTCATCGGGGCAGGCCGGCTGGCGCGCAGGCCAGCCGGGAGCAGCTCACGCGCAGCGGTCGAGCAGGTACTGGGTCAGCAGCGGCACCGGGCGACCGGTGGCGCCCTTTTCCTTGCCGCCGCTGATCCAGGCGGTGCCGGCTATGTCCAAGTGCGCCCAGTGGAACGCCTTGGCAAAGCGCGACAGGAAGCAGGCAGCAGTGATGGTGCCGGCCTTGGGGCCGCCGATGTTGGCGATATCGGCGAACGGGCTGTCCAGCTGCTCCTGATACTCGTCGAGCAGCGGCAGCTGCCAGGCGCGATCACCGGCTGCTTCGCCGGCCTTGAGGACCTGCTTGATCAGACCCTCGTGGTTGCCGAGCAGGCCGGAGGTATGGCTGCCGAGCGCGGTGATGCAGGCGCCGGTCAGGGTGGCGATGTCGATCACGGCCTGCGGCTTGTAACGCTCGGCGTAGGTCAGGGTATCGCAGAGCACCAGACGGCCTTCGGCGTCGGTGTTGAGGATTTCTACGGTCTGCCCGCTCATGGTGGTGACGATGTCACCGGGGCGGGTGGCGTGGCCGCTGGGCATGTTCTCGGCGCAGGCCAGCAGACCCACCACGTTGATCGGCAGGTTCAGCTCGACCAGGGTACGGAAGGTGCCGAGCACGCTGGCGGCGCCGCACATGTCGTACTTCATCTCATCCATGCCAAGGCCCGGCTTGAGGCTGATGCCGCCGGTGTCGAAGGTGATGCCCTTGCCGACCAGCACGAAGGGCGCATCGTCCTTCTTGCCGCCCTTGTACTCAAGAACGATCAGGCGTGGCGGCTGCGCGCTGCCCTGGGCCACGGCGAGGAAGGCGCCCATGCCGAGTTCCTTGAGCTTCTTCTCATCCAGAACTTCGACCTTGAGGGCCTTGCGACCCTTGGCCAGCGCACGGGCCTCGTCGGCAAGAAAACTCGGGTGGCAGAGATTCGGCGGCAGGTTACCCAGATCGCGGGCAAAGGCCATGCCACGGGCGATCGCCTGACCGTGGGCCACGCCGCGCTCGGCCTCGGCCTGCTCGTTGTCATCGACCAGCAGGGTGATCTTTTCCAGCGCCGGCGCTTCGGCCTTCTCGCTCTTGAAGCGATCGAAGACGTAGCGCCCGTCGGCCAGGACTTCACTCAGCAGGCGCGCCTTGGCGTAGGCGTCGCGGCCCTTGACCATCAGCTCGCCGAGGGTCAGCGCCGCATCACTGCCGCCCAGGGTCTTGAGCACGCCCAGCGCGGCGGTGGTGATCTTGCGGTAGGTGCGCTCGGACAGTTCGCGCTCCTTGCCGCAGCCGACCAGCAGGATGCGCTCGGCCTTGACGCCGGGCAGGCCGTACAGCAGTAGCGTCTGCCCCGGCTTGCCTGCCAGATCGCCGCGCTTGAGCAGGGCGCTCAGGGCACCTTCGCTGGCAGCATCGAGGGCACGGGCCGCCGCGCCCGGCTTGCGGCCTTCGCCGATGGCCACGACCAGGGTGGCGGTTTTCAGGGTATCCGGACGAGCGCTCTTGACGAGGAATTGCATGGAGGGGGTCCCCAAGACAAACAGGCGGTATTGCAGGATAATGCCGGCCTGTTTTTTCGGGCAGCCCGGGCCGGCGTAGATTGTCGGCTAGTCTGAACGTTGCCCCCCAAGCCTGACAACCCTGGAGTCACCCAGCCTTGATTGTCTTCCGCTATCTGTCCCGCGAAGTGCTGGTGACCCTGAGTGCGGTGAGTGCCGTGCTGCTGGTGATCATCATGAGCGGCCGCTTCATCAAGTACCTGGCGCAGGCCGCGCAGGGTCTGCTCGATCCGGGCGTCCTGCTGCTGATCATGGCCTACCGCATGCCGGGATTCCTGCAGCTGATCCTGCCGCTGGGGCTGTTCCTCGGCATCCTGCTGGCCTATGGGCGGCTGTATCTTGAGTCAGAGATGAGCGTGCTGCATGCCAGTGGCGTCAGTACCCAGCGCATCCTCGTCTATACCCTGGCGCCAGCGCTGTTGGTGGCGCTGTTGGTTGGCTGGCTCAGCCTGTACATGGCTCCGCAGGGCCTGAACAAGGTCGAGCAGATCCTCAATGGCCAGGCGTCGCTGACTGAGTTCGATACCCTGCAGCCCGGTCGCTTCCAGTCGATGCGCGGCGGCAGCCGGGTGACCTATACCGAAGGGTTGTCCGAGGATCGCAGCCAGCTGTCCGGGGTGTTTATCTCTGAGCAGCAGCTGGGCAGCGGCAACCGCACCCGTGGCCTGTCGCTGTTGCTGGCTGAATCGGGACGTCAGGAGCTGCGCGCCGATGGCAGCCGCTACCTGATTCTGGAGAACGGCTACCGTTATGACGGCACGCCCGGTCAGGCCGATTACCGGCTGATCCACTATGAGCGTTACGGGGTGCTGCTGCCCAAGCCGGAAATCCGTGCCGAGATCGGTGAGCGTGAGGCGCTGCCAAGTGCCGCGCTGCTGGCCAGCGATGACCTGCACTATCAGGCCGAGCTGCAGTGGCGGCTGTCGATTCCGCTGCTGGTCTTTGTGGTGACTGTGCTGGCGGTGCCGCTGGCGCGGGTCAATCCGCGTCAGGGACGCTTCCTCAAGCTGCTGCCGGCCATCCTCCTTTACATGGCTTATCTGGCGCTGCTGATTGCCATGCGTGGCCAGCTGGAGAAGGGCAGCCTGCCGCCGGCGCTGGGGCTGTGGTGGGTGCATGGTCTGTTCCTGCTGATTGGCCTGCTGCTGCTCTATCGTGAATCACTGCAGCTGTGGTGGGTGGCTCGCCGTTCGGTGCAGGAGGGTCGCGGATGAATCATCTGGATCGTTACATCGGGCGCAGTGTGCTGCTGGCCATCCTGGGTGTGCTGGGGGTGATCGTCGGCCTGGCACTGCTGTTTGCCTTCATCGATGAGCTGGGGGATCTGGCGCCAGGTTATGGCATCGCGCAGATCGGCCTGTACGTGCTGCTCGGCACGCCGCAGCGCCTTTACGAGTTGTTGCCGATGGCCGTGCTGATCGGTTGCTTGGTCGGTCTGGGGACGCTGGCCAGCAGCAGCGAGCTGACGGTGATGCGCGCAGCCGGGGTATCGCTGGCGCGCATCGTGGCAGCGGTGATGCGCCCGATGCTGCTGCTGGTGCTGCTGGGCGCGCTGGTCGGCGAATATCTGGCGCCCTGGAGTGCCAATCTGGCGCAGGGCAGCCGGGCGCTGGCGCTGGGGGGCGGCGAGGCGCAAAGCTCCAAGCGCGGGCTGTGGCATCGTCAGGGCGATGAGTTCATCCATATCAATGCGGTGCAACCGGGTGGTGTGCTGCTGGGGGTGACGCGCTATCGTTTTGCCGAGGGGCAAACCCTGCAGAGCGCCAGTTTTGCGCGCCGCGCGCTGTATCAGGGCGATCACTGGCTGCTCGAGGAGGTGGCCACCACGCACCTGTACGCGGAGCGCAGCGAGGTGCAGCAGCAGGCTACCGAACGCTGGGAAGTGGCGCTGACGCCAGAGCTGTTGGGGACGGTGGTGCTGGAGCCGGATGCCCTGTCGATGAGCGGGTTGTGGCGTTATGCCCGCTATCTGGGTGAGCAGGGCCTGAATGCCGATCGCTACTGGCTGGCGTTCTGGAACAAGGCCTTGCAGCCGCTGGTCACTGCCGCGCTGGTGCTGCTGGCGATTTCCTTCATCTTCGGCCCGCTGCGTTCGGTGACGCTGGGGCAGCGGCTGTTCACCGGGGTGGTGGTCGGCTTCGCGTTCCGTATCGGGCAGGACCTGTTGGGGCCCGCGAGTCTGGTGTTCGGTTTCTCGCCGCTCTGGGCTGTGTTGCTGCCGGCGGGGCTCTGTGCGCTGATCGGCTTCCACCTGCTGCGCCGCGCCGGTTGAGGCGCGGTCATCTTCGCGTGAGCCCTGTCCGGTGCGGGCAGGCTGCAGAAACAACAAGGCCCCGATCTTCGGGGCCTTGTCATCTGAGCGCTACATCAAGCAAGCGTGCGCTACGGGCGCGCAGCCTCAGCGCTTGAGAGCCGGCGGCAGGTGCGGCTGGATGGCGGTCAGTACCGCCTTGAAGCACTTGGTGTTGCCGGCGACGATGTGCCCCTTGTCGAGGAACTCGTGACCGCCGGAGAAGTCGCTGGCCAGGCCACCGGCTTCCTGCACCAGCAGCGCACCCGCTGCCATGTCCCACTCGGAGAGGCCAAATTCCCAGAAGGCATCAAAGCGCCCGGCCGCGACATAGGCCAGATCCAGGCTGGCTGCGCCTGCGCGGCGGATGCCGGCAGTCTGGCCGACCAAGCTGCGGAACATGCCGAGGTAGCTGTCCAGATGATCGAGCTGGCTGTCGCGGAACGGGAAGCCGGTACCCAGCAGGGCGCCTTCCAGGCTGCGGCGGTTGCTGACGCGGATGCGCTTGCCGTTGAGGGCGGCGCCGCGGCCACGGCTGGCGGTGAACTCTTCCTGACGAATCGGATCAAGCACCACGGCGTGCTCGAGGCGGCCGCGGTATTTGCAGGCGATGCTGACCGCAAAGTGCGGTACGCCATGGATGAAGTTGGTGGTGCCATCCAGCGGGTCGATGATCCACAGGTAGTCGGCACCTTCGCCACTGCCCGCGATCAGGCCGCTTTCCTCGCCCATGAAACCGTGGTTGGGGTAGGCCTTGCGCAGCACACTGATGATGCTCTGCTCGGCGGCACGGTCCACCTCGGTGACGTAGTCCTTGGCGTCCTTCTCGTTGATCGAGAGCACGTCCAGGCGCTCGATCGAGCGGAAGATCAGTTCACCGGCACTGCGGGCGGCGCGCAGCGCGATATTCAGCATGGGCTGCATGGGAGAGGTCACCTGGGCTGTTAAAGAAAGCCGCAAATTCTAACAGAAAGCCGGGCGAGCAGGGCAGCGCGGATTGGCCATTATCTGTCGGATGCTGCAGCGGTGGTAGGCGGCGTGCTTTGGGTGTGCAGCTGCAGCCAAGGCACCTGCCCCTCAACGAAGTGGGCCTGCCGTTCGTTGTTGCTGAAGATGATCGGCACATGATCACCGACCATCAGCACCTTGACGTTCTCTAGGGCGTCACTGGCGAGCAGCTCTGCCAGCCCCTGGAAGAACTGTGCCTGCAGGCGCAGGTTGCGGCAGGATTCAGTCTGCGGGTCGATGGCAAAGGCAGCGCAGTCAAAGGCATCGATGCGAATGTCGCGCTCGTCGTAGATCGAATGGCTGTTGAGGGTCAGCCAGTACATGAAGCGCCGGCCGGGCTGGGCAAAGAAGTGGCGGACCTCTTCACGCAGATCCAGATCACAGGCGCCAGGGAAGGAGTAGCAGCGCTGCGGCCATGCACGACTCTCAAAAAAGGTGCGCTCGGTAAAGCCGATACGGGGATACCACAGGTGCCGGTCGTACATCAGGCTGACCGCGCCATGCAGTGAGGCCGTGGCATAGCCCTGAGTCTTGAGGCGCTCTGGCAGGCAACCGCTCAGTGAGGGCAGATCATCCTTCAGGTTGAAGTGTCTGGGCTGCAAACGGCACAGCTCGCGCAGCTCTCCGCTCAGGGTGGGGCCGATGAAGTTCAGCTGTCCCTCGCGTAGCGGCCTTTGCAAGGCCGTAAGGGGTGCAAGCAGTGCTTGATGGACTCGCGGATCCTGCGCAATGCCCCAGGATTCATTGACGATCAATAGCAAGCGCTCGCCGGGCAGGGTGCCCTGAGCCAGCTGTTGATGCCATTCGTCGCTGGCGGCGGCGCCTTCCAGTGGCTTGACGGCGGTGCCGGTGGCGTTGAAGGCCAACAGGAAGTCTTGTGAGCGCGTCTGTAGCAGACGCTGGGTCTGGCTGGCGACGGCCGGTTCATTGATGGCGCGATAGAAGCTGTCTCCCGCCTCCTTGTCAGTCGCGTAGCTGAGTCCTCCCAAGGCCAGCAGCAACGCACAGGTTGCTCCGGCGAGACGTGGCGAGAGGCTCGGCCCTCGGCGCGCCAGGATCGCCCACAGCACGCCCAGCAGCAGCACAATGCCCAGCAGCAACAGCTGATAGCGCAGGGAGGCCTCCAGCGTAAAGCCGATCAGATACCAGGCATCGGCCAGGCGCACGATCGGGAAGATTTGGTTGCTCAGCACCATCAAGTCAATGAGAAAAAATGTCACGAACAGCAGCGCCCCGACCAGCTGCCAGCGCACGGCAAAGGCCAGTACCGCCAGGCTGTAGTCGAGGTTGATCCAGGGGCGCCCCAGGTCCAGCAGCTGACTGGCCAGGATAAAGGCGGCATTGGGTAGCAGGATGGCCAGCAGCAGGCTGCGCAGCAGCGCCAGACAAGGCCCGAGTCTGCCGTATGTACAGGAAATGCGCAGAGGAGACGGCATGACAGCGCCCCGGCTGTGACGAATTGCTATCAGTGTAGATGCTCTGCCCGGTGCGTGCCGTCTTGCGTGAGAGGCACGCCGGGAGGGTGCCGCGCGGCCTGCAAAAAAATGCCAGTTTTTCTCAAGATTGTCCTAACGCCTTGTCCAGGTGCTGACTAGCCTGATCAATACGGAGGGTGCAGGTACCCACCGTCAATTGATGAATTCAGTGAGGTGAGACATGGACATGCAATCGATCAAGCAATCCGTCATGCGCTTTATCAAGGATGAAGAAGGTTTGACCATTGTTGAGTACGCCATTGCGGGTGGGCTGATTGCCGTGGGTGTTGTGGCAGCATTCATCACGCTGGGCGGCGCCGTTCAGGACAATATCGAAGACCTGACCAGCGCTGTGCAGTCTCGTCCCAGCTAATGAGCATGGATGCCTATCGGGGGCTGCCTTGACAACGCCACTGATGATCTTCTTGGCCGTTGCAGCGCTTCACGATTTGCGCCACCACCGCCTGCCTAACCTCTACCTGCTTGCCGGACTGTGTGTCGCCTTGGCGCTGCAGTTCTGGCAAGCCGGTGGGGCCGGGTTGGCGGCAGCGGGCGGCGGCTTTCTGCTGGGGCTGCTGGCCTTCCTGCCCTTCTATATCCGGGGTGGCATGGCCGCTGGCGACGTCAAGCTGATGGCCGTGGTCGGGGCTTTTATTGGCGGCTGGATGGTGTTGTGGGCTGCGCTGTGCAGTCTCTTGGCCGGCAGTCTGCTGGCGCTGGGGTATCTGCTCTGGCGCGGTCAGCTGGCCAGTGTGCTGGGTCGCTACTGGGCCAGTGCGGGACTGCGCCGCTACATCCCGGCGACGGACGACTCCGCTGCCCGGCACCGCTTCCCTTATGCGCTGGCGATTGCGGTCGGCACCGTGTGCAGCCTGTATCTGCCTTCGCCCTTGATGCCGCTGTTGTCACGCTTCGCTATCTGAGCAGGGGTGCTGCGGCGCTACCCCCTCGCTGAACAATAAGGAGTGCATCATGCACCAGCCCGGGATTTCGGGAGACTCGTCTCCCCGGCAGGGCGCTGTGCCCGATGTCAGCCAGCCGCGCAGCATGGCTGAGACCGGGCTGTCCGAACTGCTGCTCACCGACCTTCTCTGCAAGCACCTGTATGACGCCGGCAGCCTGGATGCCGGCAAGCTGATGCAGCGCACCGGTCTTGCCGGGCCGGTACTCGATGAGCTGATCGGCCTGATGCGCCGTGATGGACGGCTCGAGGTGCTGGGGCAGGCCGGCGTGCGTGGCGTAGGGCTGCGTTACGGCTTGACTGAGCGGGGGCGCACCGTGGCCCGCGAGGCGATGGAGCGCAACAGTTACCTGGGGCCGGCCCCCTATCCGATCGAGCGCTACCGGGAACTGCTCAAGGCGCAGACCGTGCACCACGCCACCGTCACTGCACCACGCATGCACGAGGCCTTCACGGGGCTGGTGGTGCATGAGGTGATGCTGGATCGCTTGGGCGCCGCCCTCAACTCCGGTCGCGCCATGATGCTGTACGGCCCGGCGGGGACCGGCAAGACCTTTATCGGCAGCAAGCTGATCCGCCTGTTCGATGAGGCGATCTGGGTGCCCCATGCGGTCGCCATCAACGAAATCGTCATCGAAATCTACGATCCCCAAGTGCATCGGCTGATTGAGGTGGATGAACCGGAGCAGCCGAATCTGCTACTCGAAGATGGCCATGATCGCCGCCTGCTGCGTTGCAAGCGCCCGGTGGTGGTGACCGGCGGCGAGCTGACCATGGATCAGCTGGAAATCCGCCACGACGCCATCACCCACCGCTCCGAAGCCCCCCTGCAACTCAAGGCAGGTAACGGCATCTTCATCATCGACGATCTGGGGCGGCAGAGCATGCCGCCCGCCAAGCTGCTCAACCGCTGGATCGTGCCGATGGAGGAGAAGAAGGAATACCTGAACCTTGGCGGCGGCCGGCACAGTGAGCTGCCCTTTGACGTGATTCTGGTGTTCTCCACCAACATCAATCCACTGCAACTGGCGGATGAAGCCTTCCTGCGGCGGATTGGCTACAAGGTCTATTTCACTTACCTGACCCGCGATGAATATGCGCAGATCTGGCGTCAGGAAATGGAAAAACTCGGCCTCGCTTTCGACCCTGAGCTGCTCCAGTACGTGCTGGACGAGCTGCACGCGGCCGAAAAAGTCCCCCTCTTGCCCTGTCATCCCCGAGACATCTTGGGCATGGCCATGGATCGCAAGCGCTATCTGGGCTCTTCAGGGCCGCTGGTACCGCGCGATGTGGAGTGGGCGTGGCGCAGTTACTTCGTCCGTGTACGGGATTTCGAGCAAGGAGATAAGTCATGAAACTGCGAACGTTGCTGTTATTGGGCTTTTCAGTGCTGTTTGCACTGGCGGCCGTCTGGCTGGCCAACACCATGCTGGAGTCGCGCCTTGCGGTGCGTGAGCAGGCAGAAGACGTCACGGAGGTGATGGTGGCGGCTTTGCCGATTCCGTTCGGGCGCACCATCGAGGAGCGCCATCTGCGTGCGGTCAGCCTGCCCAGAAATGCAACGCCCGCTGACAGCTTTGCCAATGTCGGTGAGCTGATCGGCAAGGTGGCAACGGCGGAAATCCTCGAAGGCGATGTCGTGCGGCGTGCCCGGGTCTCCGAGCATCTGGGCGGCAGTACTCTGGCTGCGCTGATTGAGCCGAACAAGCGTGCGCTGACCGTGCGGGTCAACGATGTGATCGGGGTGGGTGGTTTCCTGCTGCCGGGTAACCGGGTTGATGTGCTTGCCGCACGCAGTGGCAACAGCGATGTCGCCCAGGTGCGCACCGTGCTGGAAAACCTGCGCGTACTGGCGGTCGATCAGACCGTCAGTACCAACAAGACCGACCCTGTGCTGGTGCGCGCCGTGACCCTGGAAATGACCCTTGAGGAAGCGGAAAAGCTCTTCAAGGCCGAAACCGAGGGCCGGTTGCAACTGGCGCTGCGTAATCCGCTGGATGACAGCCGCCTGGCCGTAGAGCCGCCGCCCAGTGCGCCGGCACCGGCTGTGGCTGCACCGACGCCGCCCAAGGCCGCGCCCGTGGTGCGGCGCAGCGTCCCTGCTCCGGTACAGATCACCATCATTCGCGGCACATCGATCGAGCGTCAGGGCTTGCAGCGCTGAGCCTTGGGATACAGAGAGGATTTCGAAGATGGACACTATTCGCAGATTCGGTTCATCCGCACTGTGCCTGCTCGTGACGGGGTTGCTGAGTATTCAGAGCCATGCGGCGGGGCCAGCCGGTGGACACACGGGCAGCATCGAAGTGCCGATTTACAAGTCGCGGGTACTGGATACCCCGACGGGCATCCGGCGCATTTCAGTCGGTAATCCCGGCATTGCCGACGTCCTGATCACCAACCCCAATGAGCTATACCTGCTGGGGCGCGCCCTGGGCAGCACCAACGTGATGCTCTGGGATGCCCGTGGCCGCCTGATCGAGACGCTGGACGTGGCGGTGGTACACGACCTGAATCAGCTCAAGGCGCAGCTGCATGAGCTGTTCCCCAATGAGCGGATTGCCGTGTACAGCTCGCAGGGCTCTCTGGTGCTGCGTGGCCAGGTGTCGAGTGCGGCGGTGATGGATACGGCCATCAAGGTGGCCAAGACCTATGCCGCGCAGAGCGAGAGCATCGTGCAGGGCGAGGGGGAAGCGGCCAAGGCGGCGCCCAGCCGCTCCCTGCAGGTGATCAACCTGATGAGCATCGGTGGCAGTCAGCAGGTGATGCTGGAGGTCAAGGTGGCCGAGATGCAGCGCAGCCTGATCAAGCGCATCGGCGTGAACTTCAAGGCGCTGGACTTTGGCTCATCCGGGCGCTGGAACATCGGCGGATTCAATAATGCGACCGGTCTTGCCAGCGGGCTGTTCGGCAGTGGCAAGGGCCTTTTGGCCAGCTTTGCATCGGACAACTTCACCCTGGACATGGTCATCGAGGCAGCCAAGGACAACGGTTCGGCCAAGATCCTTGCCGAGCCGACCCTGACCACCCTGACCGGCCAGCAGGCTGAGTTCATCTCCGGGGGCGAGTTCCCGATTCCGGTCAGTGACAACGATGGCATCACCATCGACTACAAGGAATTTGGCGTCGGGGTGAAGTTCATGCCGGTGGTGCTCGACTCCGGGCGTATCAACCTCAACCTGAATGTGCTGGTCAGCGAGCTGAGCAACACCAACAGCGTGCTGCTCAACACCGGCCTAGGTGGCAACACGGCGGTCAGCCAGGTCGTGCCTGCGCTGACCAAGCGCAGCGCCAAGTCGACGGTAGAGCTTGGTGACGGGCAGACCATCGCGATTGCGGGGCTGATCAACGACAGTGCGCGTGATTTTGTCAGTCGCTTCCCGGGGCTGGGTGACATCCCGGTGCTGGGGCATCTGTTCCGCAGTCAGGAGTTCATCAGTGGTGAGACGGAGCTGGTGATTCTGGTAACGCCCTATCTGGTCAAGCCGACCGATGCCCGGGCGGTGCGCCTGCCGACCGAGCGCTTCGTGGAACCGAGCGATCTGGACTTCTACCTGCTGGGCAAGACCAAGGGTGATACCGGTGAGCACCGCGTACCGGTCAGCCTGGGCATCAGCGAGGGCCGCTTCGGCCACGATCTGGATTGAATGAGGGCACTGCCATGAACGTGATGATTCCTGCTGCGCTGCTGCTTCTGCTGAGCGGCTGTATGTCCTACGACCTTGCGCGGGTTGGTGAGCAGGGCGAGACCGTGCGCGCCGTGCAGTACTCGCAGATCGTCGATCAGCCGCGTGCGGCAGATCCGGGCACCGAGCTGTCACCGGCAGGCACCGACGGGCCGCTGACTGAAAATGTCATCAACGCCTACCGTGCCGCAAAAGGCGAGGCCCGCCAGGTGAGTAAGCCCATCGAGATTCGTGTCAACGACTGACGTAGAGGGCAACGCCCATGAGCCGATCCATGCGCAATATCCAACAGCTGCAGCCCTGCAGGCAGCGCGGCGCTGTGGCGGTGCTGCTCACCGTGGCGATGCTGGCCCTGCTGGTGATGGCGGGGTTGGCGCTGGACGGCGGGCACCTGCTGCTCAACAAGACCCGCCTGCAGAATGCGGTGGATGCGGCAGCGCTCAGTGGCGCCAAGACCTTGCTGCGCCAGCGCGGCAACCCAACCGATATGGAGGCGCTGGCCCGCGCGGATGCCCTCGATACGCTGGCGCGCAATGCCGCGGCCGTGGGCAACGAGGAGCTGGCTGAGCGCAGCTCGGCGGCTGACTTTGCGGTGGTGGAGTTCTCCCGCGCGCTGTATGGCCCCTACAGCACGAGCGCACCGGCGGATGCGGCTTATGTGCGTGTCAGCGTGGAGGAGTTCGGGCTGACCGGTTTCTTCTGGCGACTGATGAGTCTGGCCAGTGGCAGCAGCCTGCCTGACAAGGAGGTGGCGGCAGTTGCCGTAGCGGGGCCGAGTCCTTCCGCGCCCTGCGATCTGGTGCCGATTCTGGTCTGCGTCGATCCGAGCATTCCTCCGAGCAGCGAGGGTTACTGGGGCTTTCGTTTTGGTGAGTTGAGCCGCCTGAGTACGCCGGCCAATAACCAGGCCCTGAAAAAGGGTGAGTACCTGTGGGTCGATATGGCAGGTATCGGTGGCGGTGCGAATGAGCTGCGCGAAGCCCTGGCCTGCGGGTCTCATGAATGCCTGGCAGTTGGTCAAAACGTCAACGTCCAGCCTGGCCAGAATACGGGGCCCGTGCAGGGGGGGGTGAATGCCCGCTTCGAGGGTTCTAACTTCTTCTGCCCGAATACCACGCCCCCTGCTCGGGCTCCCCGTGATCTGGTGACCACATTCACGCAGCGTATCGTGCTGGATGGCGAGGTGGCCAAGTATGCGGGTGAGCCTGTGGTGGCGGATGCTGACGGCAACCTGACCGCAGGTACCCAGGCACTGTTTGACTATCAGGACTGGGCCCGCGACTCCGCTAACTGTCTGGCAGGTACTGGTGGTGCGTCCTGCAACAGTGATGGTGCGTACCAGCGCCGCATTCTGCCTATTGTGCTGGGTGACTGTACGGGCAAGGTGGCGGGCAAGGTAGAGGTGCCGATTGTTGGTTTTGGCTGCTTTTATCTGGTTCAGGACATCAATAACCCCAGTGCGCCAGTCTTTGGCCAGTTCGTCGAATCCTGCGAGACCACCGAGGGCTACCCGACTATCAACCCGTCGGCGACGAGCGGGCCGCAGGTGATCCAGCTGTTCAAGGCTTACCAGAATGATGGTCAGCCAGGGCAGGACTCCTAGGAGGCAACATGAACAAGAGCGCACGAGGGCTGCTGCGCACGTCAGGGACGCGCCAGGGTGGCTTTGCGATCATCGAGTTCACGCTGTGCATTCCCGTGCTGCTGCTGTTGCTGCTGGCTGTGGGTGAGGTGGGGCGGCTGTTGTCCCACTACAACGTGCTGCTGCAGAGCAGCCGCGATGCAGCAGGGTATGCCGCGCGCCATGTCACCGATCCGGTGACCCGCAATATAAATCTGGATCGCATCCAGCCGGTGGTCAGCAACCTGGCGGTGTATGGCTCACCCGCAGCACTGACCGAGCCTCTGCTGCCGGGTCTGGCGACGGACGCCGTCGAGGTGGTGGCAGAGGGTGACGAGCATGTGCGGGTCACAATCCGCTACACCTTCCGCCCGGCGATTCGCCAGGCGCTGCCCGGCCTGTTCGGTGAGCCTATTGCGCTGGACATTGAGCTGGTCGCCAGCACTGTGATGAGGGCTTTGTGATGAACAGGCAGCGGGCACAAGGAATCTATGTTGTCGAGTTTGCCATCGTCGGGGCGGTGCTGTTGATCGTGCTGTTTGCCGTGCTCGAGATGGGGCGTCTGCTCTATACCGTCAACGTGCTCAACGAATCGGTAAGGCGCGGAGCGCGTCTGGCAGCGGTGTGCTATATCCATGATGAGACCATTTTGCGACGAGCGGTATTTGCTGAAGCTGGCAGCACGGAGAGCCGTCTGATCAGTCAGCTCGATACCGGGCAACTCACCTTGCGCTATCTCGATGAGCAGGGCGTGGAAGTCGGCGTACCGGATACCCCGGATGGATACTTGCAGATCCGCTTCGTTGAGGTCTCGCTCAGTGGCTTTGAATTCAATCTGCTGATTCCCTTTATCGGGGGAACCATCGAACTGCAGACCTTCCGCGCCATCCTGCCGCGCGAGAGTCTCGGGCGCTATCCGGAAGGGACGGAGAACACACCATGCTGAAACCCAAGGAATCAACGGCTACAGGGAGCGCTGCCTGTCGTCTGCATATCAGCAGTGAAGATCCCCAGTACCTGCGGCGCCTGCAAACCGTCTGTGAGGGTGTGTCGGGGCTGCAGGTCAGTGCGAGCCTGAGTGACGAGCAGCACTGCGATCCGCTGCGCGGTGTCGATCCGCGGCCGGATATTCTTATGCTCCATGTCGGCAGCCACGGCCGCGAAGCACTGGCGGCCCTGCTGCAACTGCGCCCGAGCGAGCGTCCGGCGTTGCTGGTGGTCGGCGCGCTGGATGGCGCGGACAGCACGCGGCTGGCCATGCAGGCGGGGGCGCGCGATCTTTTGCCTGACACGCTGGATGATCAGGAGTTGCGCGCCGCCGTGCAGCGTATTCAGCGCGAGTACAGCAGCCGGGAAGGCGGGCGCGGCCAGCTGGTGGCGGTCATCAATGCCAAGGGTGGTTCAGGAGCGACCCTGATTGCTGCCAACCTGGCCCACCAACTGAGCTTGGATGCCAAGGTGCTGCTGCTGGATCTGGACCTGCAATTTGGTAGCGCCGCGCATTACCTGGATGTCACGCCCACCCACAGTCATGTCGAGGTGCTGCAGCAGAGCCATGATCTGGATGGCGTCGCGCTGACCGGATTCTGCGCCCGTTACAGCGACAATTTGTACCTGCTCGGTGGGCGTGCCCACGAATGGTACCTGCCCTTTGATGTGGAAGCCGAGCAGCTGGAAACACTGCTCACACTGGCGCGGCAGACTTTTGATTTTGTCGTGGTCGATCTGCCGCGGCATATTGATCACCTCAGCAGCACCACGCTGGAGCAGGCCGATCAGGTATTGATGGTGCTGGAGCAGAGCGTCAGCCACCTGCGGGACGCCACCCGTCTGCTGGGCATCCTGCGTGATGACATCGGGGTTCAGGAGAACCGGCTGATCAAGCTGATCAACCGCTACAGCAAGGCCGCGCCGGTGACCCTTGAGGATATCGAGGAAGCACTGCCGGTCGGCACGCTGATGACCCTGCCCAATGACTTCAAAGTGGTCAGCGAGAGTCAGAACGCCGGGATTCCGTTGAGAATCAATGCGCCCCATGCGCCGATTACGCTGGCCCTGGTCAAGCTGGCCCACCATCTGCACGGCGAGCGTCCTGACCATCACCAAGGTCTGCTGGCGCGCACCGTAGGCCGTCTGTTCGGGAGACGCGATCATGCTTGATGAACTGCGCAACCGTCTGCGTCACCGGGTGGCGCAGAGCAATCCGGCGCCTCTCAAGGTGCGCGACGGCGGGCAAGAGAGTGCTCCAGCCCCGGCCGTTGAGCCGCAATCTTGGGAGAATGCCGCCCCGCTGGAGATCTACAGCACCCGTACTCGGCTCAATCAGCTGGAAGGCGAGTGGCGGGATCGTATTTATGAGCAGCTGCTCAAGGTGATGGATCTGTCACTGCTCGACAGCCTGGAGCGCGAGGAGGCCATCCGGCAGATTCAGGAAGTGTGCCAGCGCCTGCTCAACGAGAACGCTGTGCCGGTGAGCATGGCCAGCCGCCAGCTGATCGTGAAACAGGTCACGGATGAGGTGCTGGGGCTGGGGCCACTGGAGCCGCTGCTGTGCGACCCAACGGTTTCCGACATCCTGGTCAATGGCGCCAAGGCGGTGTATGTCGAGCGCTTTGGCAAGCTGCAGAAGACCGACGTGCAGTTTCGTGACGACACGCATCTGCTGAATATCATCGACCGGATTGTTTCAAGCCTTGGGCGGCGCATTGATGAGTCGTCACCCTTGGTCGATGCGCGCCTCAAGGATGGCTCGCGGGTCAACGCGATCATCCCGCCGCTGGCCATTGACGGGCCGAGCCTGTCGATCCGCCGCTTTTCGGTCGATCTGCTCAACTCCGATAGCCTGGTCGAGCGCGGCACCCTGACGCCCTCGATCGCCATGGTGCTCAAGGCGGTGGTACGCGGGCGGATGAACGTGCTGATTTCCGGTGGTACCGGTACCGGTAAGACCACCATGCTCAACGTGATGTCCAGCTTCATTCCCCATAATGAGCGCATCGTGACCATCGAGGACTCGGCCGAGCTGCAACTGCAGCAGCCCCATGTGGTGCGCCTGGAGACCCGCCCGCCGAACATCGAGGGCAAGGGGGGCGTCAACCAGCGCGAGCTGGTGCGCAACAGTCTGCGGATGCGCCCTGACCGCATTGTGGTCGGGGAGGTGCGTGGTACCGAGGCGCTGGACATGCTGGCGGCCATGAACACGGGGCATGACGGCTCGCTGACCACCATTCACGCCAACTCGCCCCGTGATGCGCTGAACCGGATTGAAAACATGGTGGCGATGACCGGGGCAACCTTCCCGATCAAGGCGCTGCGCCAGCAGATCGCGTCGGCCATCCATGTGGTGGTCCAGCTGGAGCGTCAGGAGGACGGCAAGCGTCGCCTGGTCAGCGTGCAGGAGATCAACGGCATGGAAGGCGATGTCATCACCATGACGGAAATCTTCTGCTTCGAGCGCCGGGGTATCGGCGAGCGCGGCGAGGTGCTGGGGGATTACAAGCCGACCGGCATGGTGCCAGCCTTCCGCGAGAAGCTGCTCAAGCGCGGCATTGATCTGCCGCTGACGCTGTTCCGTCCGGAGTGGATGGAGGAGAAATCCTCATGAACCAGATCCCGCTCGAGTTGATCCTGGTCTTTTTTGGCATGGTCTTTCTGTCGGTGTTCCTGCTCAGCCAGGGCGCGGTGGTGCCGGCGTTCAGTGAGGCGGGTCAGGTACGCAAGCGGATTCACCAGCGTATCAAGCACTTGGAGCAGGTCACCAATCAGCCGAGTCTGCAGGTGGTGCTGCGCGAGAAGTACCTGCGCCGCCTGTCACCCCTTGAAGCCTTGCTGGAGCGGCTTCCGGGCATGGAGGCGCTGGGCCAGATGATCGAGCAGGGCGGGCATGATTACCGGGCTTACCGTGTTGTGCTGCTGGGGCTGGGCCTGGGGCTGACGGCGGCTGTTGTCAGTGCCTGGTTACTGGGTATGTGGTGGGTTTCGTTGCTGCTGTGCCTGGTGTTGTTCTGGCTGCCGATCCTCAAGCTGTCTCAGGATCGTGCCAAGCGCTTTGATGCCTTTGAAGAGGGGCTGCCCGATGCACTGGATGCCATCGTGCGCGCCCTGCGTGCCGGCCACCCCTTTGGGGAGGCCCTGCGCCTGGTTGCCGAGGAGCAGAAAGGCGTGGTGGCGGACGAGTTCGGCATGACCTTCGCGGACATCAACTACGGTAATGATGTGCGCCGCGCCATGCTGGGGCTCCTGGAGCGTATGCCCAGCATGACGGTGATGATGCTGGTGACTTCGATCCTGCTGCACCGGGAGACCGGCGGCAACCTGACCGAGATTCTCGAGCGTCTGAGCACCCTGATCCGGGCGCGTTTTCGTTTCCAGCGCAAGGTGCGCACCCTGTCGGCTGAGGGGCGGCTGTCGGCCTGGCTGCTGGTTGCCATCCCGTTTGTGCTGGTGATGATCATGTCGATCACCTCGCCAGAGTACCTGCCGATGCTGGTCAATGAGCCGGCCGGGCAAAAAATGGTCATGGCGGCGTTTGTCCTGATGTTGCTGGGCATTTTCTGGATCAGGAAGGTCATCCGCATTCAGGTGTGAGACGGTGACGAAGGAGCAAGCCCATGGAAAGTCTGCTGAAGTTGCTGCAAGACCTGCTGGCTGACCCACAACAGGCCCGCCTGTTGTTTCTGGCGGTGCTGGGTTGTGGCGTGGCGTTGCTGGTGGCCACTGTCGGCATGGTAGTGATCAATCTGCGCAGCCCGGTCAAGCGGCGTATTGAGTCGGTGAAAGGGCGGGGCCGCGACGCTGGCGCGGCTGCCGGTGGTGGGCTGGAGGGCGCCCTGCAGCAGATGGGCGCACGCTTTGTGCATCCTGAGAATACCGACAGCCAATCGCTGCGCATGCGTTTGCTGCACGCGGGGTTTCGCAGCCCCAACGCCTTGCAGGTGTTCTGGGCGGCTCGCTTGTCGCTGATGGCGGTACTGGTGGGGCTGGCGCTGCTGGCCATCCCGCTGGTTGAAGCGCTCAATGCGACCTTCGAGATCTTGCTGCTGGTGAGTGCGGCGGGGCTGGGCTGGCTGGTTCCGGCGATCTATCTGGACAATCAGCGTAATACGCGCATGGATTCCCTGCGGGCTGCCTTCCCCGATGCGCTGGACCTTTTGGTCGTGTGCGTGGAGTCGGGGTTGTCGCTGCCACAGTCGATTGATCGGGTAGCCGATGAGATGCAGGTCAGTCACGGTGATCTGGCCGAGGAGCTGGCGCTGGTCAATGCCGAGGTGCGGGCCGGGGTCAGTTCACCCGATGCGCTGCGGCACCTGGCCGAGCGTACCGGGCTTGAGGATGTGCGCGGTCTGGTCAGCCTGCTCTCGCAAAGTATCCGCTTTGGCACCAGTATCGCTGACACACTGCGCATCTACGCCGACGAGTTCCGTGACCGGCGCACCCAGGCCGCGGAGGAGCAGGCCGCCAAGGTCGGCACCAAGCTGATCTTTCCACTAATCTTGTGCCTGTGGCCGAGTTTCTTTGTGGTGGTGATCGGGCCGGCTGCACTCGGTGTGCTCAAGGTGTTCGGGAGAATGTGATATGTACAGAATCGCAATGCTGGCAGTAGCCATCACGGTGCTGGGCGGGTGTCAGTCCGGCGGTGGCGTGGCGAACACACGCAGCAATCTTTATGACGGCGATCGTTCTGTACTCTACGAGGTGGGCAAGAAGGGCGGGAGTGCCGATCAGGCCATGGCGATGGCCGCTGCGGCCTATCGGGCTGGCGACCGTGATCAGGCGCTCTTTCAATACTTGCGCGCCAGCGAGCTGGATCCCAAGCGTGCCGAGGCGCTGATCTGGGTGGCCCGTATTCACCGCGAGCGCAGCAACTATGCGCTGGCCCGCATGGCGCTGGACGATGTTCTGGAGCGTGATCCGCAGCAACTGGCCGCCCTGAGCGAGCTGGGTACCCTGCAGATCGCGCAGCGCCAGTACGAGCAGGCTACGGAAACCCTGATGCAGGCGCTGCGGGTGGATCAGCAGCGTCTGAAAACACCCGCAGAGGAGCCACCACGGGTCGATGACCGCTCCCCAATGCGGCTGTACAACGGGCTGGGCGTGTTGGCGGATCTGCGCAACGATTTCTCCACCGCAGAGCGTTATTACCGTCTGGCGCTGCAAGTCAGCCCGCAGTCGGCGCTGGCCGCCAACAGCCTTGGCTATTCACGTTATCTGGCCGGTGACTGGGAGGGTGCCTATCAGGCCTATCGCCAGGCGCTGGGGGCCGATGCAGCCTACAAACCCGCGTGGCGTAACTATGGCCTGCTGCTGGCGCGCATGGGTCGCTATGAAGAGGCGCTGTCGGCCTTTGAACAGGTCGGGGCGCGCGCCGAGGCGAGCAATGATGTCGGTTATGTCTGCCTGATCGAGGGTAAGCTGAGTGAAGCGGAGCGGTTCTTCCGTGCCGCAATCGATCTGGCGCCGGCGCATTACGAGGTAGCGGCACAGAATCTGCGCCGCGTGCAGCAGGTGCGCAATCTGCGCAGCCGCGGTGGTGATGCCCGCACTCTGCAGGGGCCGCTGGTCAGCGTGCCGGCGGCCGAAGCAGGCCTGTTGCCGGTACGTCAGCCACAGCCTTGAACCGCTTCAGTCCGCGCTCTGCGTGGCAGGTGATGGCGTGGAAGCGCTCTGCTGCGCCGTATTCTGGCGGTATTCACTGGGGCTGCAGCCAAAGAACTGGCGAAAGCAGCGGGTGAAATACGAGGGGTCACGGAAGCCCAGCAGGTAGCCGACCCCTGAGATAGCCACATTGCTGTTGAGCAGCAGATCGCGCGCGGCCTGCATGCGTTTTTCCTTGAGATAATCCTGAAAGCCGATGCCGCACCACTGCTTGAACAGGCGGCTGAAGCGGCTGGGGGACATGCCGCACAGTTGCGCCAGATAGGCCTCGCTGATCGGTTGGCGGTAATGCGTGTCGATGTACTTCAGTGCGGCCTGGAGCGGTCTGGGAGATGGCTGACGGCTCAGGCGGATGGTTTCAGGCAGCGGCGGGGTTCGCTGCAGGCGGGCACGTTTGCTGCTGGAGCCGGGGTTGCGCGGCTGACACAGGGCGTTCAGCGCCTCCAGATAGCGCCGCTGCTCATGGTCGCTGAGCGGCAGGGTCAAGTAGTCCCACACCCCGGCGCGAAAGGCCCAGACGGCCAGCTCTTCCGAGTGCTGCACCGTGAGCATGGTGATGGGCAAGTGCGGAAAGCGCTGGCGGATTTCCACCAGCCGGTTGAGGCCGGCCGCATCGGGCGCGTCGAATTGCAGGCACAGCATGTCGGCATCCGGCAGGCTTGCCAGCGGGCTCTGGCGAGCGTCCAGGGGGTAGGTCTGTACGGTGCAGTGTGCGCTGAACAGCTGCTGGGCAACGCCCGCGTGACCGCTGGTGGTCAGGTCGATCCACAGCAGGTGAGGCGGGTGGGGGGCATCGTTCGTTGCTGCGTGCATGTATCGCTCCTGAGGCACTGAACTGCTTTCAGTGAAGATCAGGCGGAGCGTTCATGCCACCGGCGGTGAAGGGGGTGTGCGATCCTTAACGAAAAAGGGGCTGGCTGCGTAGCGCAACCAGCCCCTTTTCAGAGCAGGGTGTGGATCAGACCACGCCCTGGGCCAGCATGGCGTCGGCAACCTTGACGAAGCCGGCGATGTTGGCGCCCTTCACATAGTTGATGCGGCCGTTTTCTTCACCGTAGGTGACGCAGGCCTGGTGGATGTTCTGCATGATGCTGTGCAGCTTGGCATCCACTTCGCCATCGGTCCACAGCAGGCGCATGGCGTTCTGGCTCATTTCCAGGCCGGAAACTGCCACGCCACCGGCATTCGAAGCCTTGCCCGGGGCATAGAGGATGCCTTCCTCGATGAACAGATCGACCGCCTCGAGGGTGGACGGCATGTTGGCGCCTTCAGCCACGCAGAAGCAGCCGTTCTTCATCAGGGTGCGGGCGTCGTCGGCATCCAGCTCATTCTGGGTGGCGCACGGCAGGGCGACATCGCACGCCAGGCCCCACGGACGCTGACCGGCCAGGAACTGGGCACCGAAGGTGGTGGCCATTTCCTCGATACGACCACGGCGCACGTTCTTCAGGTCCATCAGGAAGTCGAACTGCTCCTTGGTCAGACCGTTCTCGAAGTAGACGGTACCGGTGGAGTCGGACAGCGAGATCACCTTGCCACCCAGTTCCATGACCTTGAGGGCGGCGTACTGGGCGACGTTGCCCGAACCGGAGATCGTCACGCGCTTGCCGTCGAAGCTCTCCTTGCGGGACTTGAGCATTTCTTCGGCGAAGTACACGCAGCCATAACCAGTGGCTTCTGGACGGATCAGGCTGCCGCCGTAGCTCATGCCCTTGCCGGTCAGCACCGAGGTGAACTCGTTGGCGAGGCGCTTGTACTGGCCATACATGAAGCCGATCTCGCGGGCGCCGACGCCGATGTCGCCGGCCGGTACGTCCAGGTCAGCGCCGATGTGGCGGTATAGCTCGCTCATGAACGACTGGCAGAAGCGCATGACTTCAGCATCGCTCTTGCCCTTGGGATCGAAGTCGGAACCGCCCTTGCCGCCGCCCATGGGCAGGGAGGTCAGGGAATTCTTGAACACCTGCTCGAAGGCGAGGAACTTCAGCACGCTGAGGTTTACCGACGGATGGAAGCGCAGGCCGCCCTTGTACGGGCCGATGGCGCTGTTCATCTGGATGCGGAAGCCACGGTTGACCTGCACCTTGCCCTGATCGTCGACCCACGGTACCCGGAACATGATCACGCGCTCAGGCTCGACAATACGCTCGATGATGCCGGCCTGCATGTAGCGCGGGTTGGCTTCAAGGAACGGCCAGAGGCTGCGCACGACTTCTTCCACGGCCTGGTGGAACTCGGGCTGGTTGGGATCGCGCTGCTTGATCTGCGCGAGGAAAGCGTCAAGGGTCAGGGACATTGGAATGCCTCGAAGGTCTTATTGCGATGAAGTCGTTGCCGAATCCCGGCGTGCGGCGAAATTTAGCAGGTCTTGCCTGCATTGCGATAGTGCAGGGTGACGCTTTGATGAAACTTTTTGGTGCTTTTATGTAAGTTTGTGCCGTGCCGGTGGTCGCAATGCGATGTGTCTGTACATTTTTTGCACGACTTTGGGGCTTTTCAGTGCAATGGTTTGGTGCGCGTGCCGCTTAGGAGTCCTGCTTGGCGCGATCAGCTTCCAGGTGCGCCTGGCTGCAGTACCAGTGCGGCGCGCTGCCCAGTGCCTCTTCGCGCGGCACGTGCAGCCCACAGTGCTGGCAGCGCACCATCGGCTCAGCCTGGGTGGGCGGCGCGGGGCGGCGCGGCGGCCGGTTGCGCAGCCGCCGCCATAACCAGGTGAGCAGAAGGGCAAGGGCAAATAGCAGCAGCAGGCGGGCCATGGCCGGGTTCCTGTTTGGTCGATCAGTGAGGTGCCCGGCGGTTGGTTGTTGGCCGGGTCGGGGGGTGAGTGTAGCCAGTGGCCAAAGCGTCGCCCAGCAGGGCCGGCACGTTGTTTGCGTGTAGGGCCTTGCGGGACAATGCTCAGTCTCGTGGCTCGCCTGCCAGTGCAGGGGCCGTCAGCCTTTTGAGGATAGCGCCGATCATGAATTCCACCCTGAGGGTCGTCCTGGCCCAGCTCAACCTGCGCGTTGGTGATATCCACGGCAATCTCGAGCGGATCATTACCGCCGCTCACGAGGCCCGCGAGCGCTGGCAGGCCGATTTGGTCCTGTTCCCGGAGCTGTCGCTGTGTGGCTATCCACCGGAGGATCTGCTGCTGCGCGACAGCATGCAGCGGCGGATCGAGGCGGCGCTGGCGCGCCTGTGTGCTGAGGTGCGCGGCATCCGGCTGCTGGTCGGTTTTCCGTGGGTTGAGCAGGGGTGCCGTTACAACGCCTGCGCGCTGATCGAGGATGGCGAAATGCGGGCGCGCTACTTTAAGCAGTGCCTGCCCAACTATCAGGTCTTCGATGAGAAGCGCTACTTCGAGCCGGGGAATACGCCCTGTGTGGTGGAGGTGGCCGGTGTGCCGGTGGCGCTGGGGATCTGTGAGGATCTCTGGCATCCCGGTCCGATGGCGGCAGCGCGTGCGGCCGGCGCGCGGCTGATGCTGAGTCTGCATGCCTCGCCATTTCACCGGGGCAAGCAGCTCGAGCGTGAGGCGGTGCTGGCGGCACGCGCCCGTGAGGGTGATATGCCGATCCTCTATGTCAATCAGGTCGGCGCCCAGGATGAGCTGGTGTTTGACGGCGGCTCGTGTGTGATCGCTGCGGATGGCAGCCTGTGCCAGCGCGCACCGGCCTATGAGGAGGGGCTGTTTCTCGCTGAGCTGAATGTCGAGGCGCAGACGCTGCAGCCGCAGGTGGCGGCCTGTGCAGCGCTGGCCAGTGATGAGGCCAGCGTCTATGGCGCGCTGGTGCTGGGGGTGCGTGACTATGTGCAGAAAAACGGCTTCAAGGGGGTGGTGCTCGGTCTTTCCGGAGGAGTTGATTCAGCGCTGACGTTGGCCATCGCCGTGGACGCCCTGGGCGCCGAGTACGTCGAGGCGGTGATGATGCCCTACCGCTATACCGCGCAGATCAGTCTGGAGGATGCCGAGGCGGAGGCGCGCACCCTGGGCGTGAGCTATCAGGTGCTGCCGATTGCACCGATGGTCGAGGCCTTCATGGGTACCCTGGCGCCGGTTTTTGCCGGGCTGGGGCGCGATACCACCGAGGAGAATCTGCAGGCGCGTTGCCGTGGCACCCTGCTGATGGCGATCTCCAACAAAAAGGGCTATCTGGTGCTGACCACCGGGAACAAGAGCGAGGTGGCAGTCGGTTATTGCACGCTGTATGGCGACATGGCCGGTGGCTTCGATGTGCTCAAAGACGTGCCCAAGACCCTGGTATTCCGCCTCTGCGAGTACCGCAACAGCCTGAACGGCGAGGTGATTCCACAGCGGGTCATCGACCGGCCGCCATCGGCTGAGCTGGCGCCGGATCAGAAGGATGAGGACTCGCTGGCGCCTTATCCGGTACTCGATGAGATCCTGCGTCTGTATGTCGAGGAGGATCAGTCTGCCGAGGCCATCACCGCGCAGGGATTTGACGCGGCGACGGTGCGCAGGATTCTGCGGCTGGTCGATCTCAACGAATACAAGCGCCGCCAGGCCGCCATCGGCCCGCGGATTACCCAGCGCGGTTTTGGTCGTGATCGCCGCTACCCGATCACCTCACACTGGCCGATCGGCGACTGAGCAGCGGGCGGGCATGAAAAAGGGGAGGCTCTGGCGAGTCTCCCCTTTTGTGTCAGTCTGGCCGGCTCAGTCGAACAGGCCAAAGCTCAGCCGGCTCCACCAGGAGCGCGAAGGGCTGGGCGCTTCCGCTTCCGCCTGTGGGGTGTCCAGATCTCTGGGCAGTTCATCAAGGGCGTTGCGGTACAGGCGCTCCATGTCTTGGCTCGCGCGTGTCTCACCCGGCGGCAGCGGCGCTTCGCTCTCCAGCAGGCCCAAGGTGGCCTGGCTCAGCCAGGAGCGGGTATCGGCCTCCTGCTCGCTGGGGACGAACTCGCCGCTTTCCAGCGAGGGGTGCTCGGGGTGGTTGAGCTTGAGGGTAGCCAGGCTGCGAGCGGCCGGCTCCTCAAGGCCGGTGCGCAAATAGGCTTCGGTCATGATCGCCAGGCCATCGGCCACCGCGGGGGTCTGCTGGAAGTTTTCCACCACATAACGGCCACGGTTGGCGGCGGCGACATAGGCCTCGCGCTTGAGGTAGTAGCGGGCGACGTGGACTTCGTAGGCGGCCAGCAGGTTGCGCAGGTAGATCATCCGCGCCTTGGCGTCCGGGGCATAGCGGCTGGCGGGGTAGCGGGACACCAGCTGGGCGAACTCGTTGAACGAGTCACGCGCCGCGCCCGGATCACGCTTGGTCATATCCAGTGGCAGGAAGCGCGCCAGCAGGCCGCGATCCCGGTCGAAGGAGGCCAGGCCCTTCATGTACCAGGCGTAGTCGGCGTTCGGGTGCTGGGGGTGCAGGCGGATGAAGCGCTCAGCGGCGGCGCGTGCCGCCTCCGGCTCCTGATTCTTGTAGTAGGCATAGCTCAGCTCAAGCTGCGCCTGCTCGGCATAGCGGCCGAAGGGATAGCGTGACTCCAGCGCCTTGAGGGTATCGACGGCCAGGGTATAGCTGCGGTTGTCAAGGTGTGTCTGTGCCTGACGGTACAGCTCGGTCTCGCTCAGCGACTCGTCGATGGGCTGTTTGGAGGAGCAGGCGGCGGTCAGGGCGAGGGTGGCAATCAGCAGCAGGTGTTTCACTTGCATGGCGCGTGGATTCCCTGGGGCCGGGTGCGTGGCAGGGGCCGGCCTGTTATGATGGGCGCCCCGGATTTTCCGGGGAAAATTTCGCCGTATTTAACCACAAGCCGTTAGCCGAAACCAAAGCTGTCCGGCCCTCCTGCGATGCCCTCCATGCCCGAAATCATCCAACTCAACGCTCAGGTGCCTTCCGAACTGGGCGGGCAGCGTCTCGACCAGGTGGCCGCCCAGCTGTTCCCCGAACATTCACGCTCGCGCCTGGCCGGCTGGATCAAGGAAGGCCGCCTGACGGTCAATGGCGCTGTGCTGCGCCCGCGCGACATCGTCTACGGTGGCGCCTGCCTGGCGCTGGAGGCCGAGCGCGAGGCGCAGGTCGAATTCAAGGCCCAGGACATCGCCCTGGAGATCGTCTATGAAGACGAGCACCTGCTGGTGATCGACAAGCCGGCCGGGCTGGTGGTGCATCCTGCGGCCGGTCACGCCGATGGCACCCTGCTCAATGCCCTGCTGCACCACGCCCCGCAGCTGGCCAGCGTGCCGCGTGCCGGTATCGTCCACCGTCTGGACAAGGACACCACCGGCCTGATGGTGGTGGCCAAGACTCTCGAGGCCCATACCCAGCTGGTGGCGCAGCTGCAGGCGCGTTCTGTCAGCCGGGTCTATGAGGCCATCGTGCTGGGCGTGGTGATCGCCGGCGGTACGGTCAACGAGCCGATCGGCCGGCACTCCCAGCAGCGTCAGAAAATGGCGGTGACGGCGGGTGGCAAGCCTGCGGTCAGTCATTACCGGGTGCTGGAGCGCTTCCGGGCCCACACCCATGTGCGGGTCAAGCTGGAGACCGGGCGCACTCACCAGATCCGTGTGCATATGTCGCACATCCACTTCCCGCTGGTCGGTGATCCGGTGTACGGCGGGCGTTTCCGCATTCCGCCGGCGGCCAATCCGGTGCTGGTCGATGCCCTGCGGCATTTCCCGCGTCAGGCGCTGCATGCCCGCTTCCTTGAGCTTGAGCATCCTGCCACGGGCGAGCGGATGGGCTGGGAATCGCCGCTGCCGGATGATTTTGTCGAGCTGCTCAATCTCTTGCGCGGTGATCGTGAGGCGTTTATCGGATGAGCCTTAGCCTGGACGACCTACTGATCCCCGACTGGCCAGCGCCAGCCCGGGTGCGTGCCGTGGTCACCACGCGCGCCGGTGGTGTCAGCCAGGCGCCCTTTGCGACCCTCAATCTGGGCGAGCATGTCGGGGATGATCCACAGGCGGTGGCTGAGAACCGCCGGCGTCTGCAGGCGTTGCTGGGCTGTCAGCCGGCGTGGCTCAATCAGGTGCATGGCGTGGCCGTGGTCGAAGCTGACCCGGCCCGGGTGCTGGAAGCGGATGCCAGCTGGAGCGCGGCGCCCGGGGTGGCCTGTACCATCCTGACCGCCGACTGCCTGCCGGTCCTTTTCTGCAACCTGGCCGCTACGCGGGTGGCGGCGGCGCATGCCGGCTGGCGCGGTCTGGCGGCGGGGGTGCTGGAGCGCACGGTGGCGGCGCTGGAGTGTCCGGCGGATCGGGTGCTGGCCTGGCTTGGGCCGGCCATCGGCCCGCAGGCCTTCGAGGTCGGTGCTGAGGTGCGTGATGCCTTTGTCAGTCAGCATGCCGAGGCCGCTGCAGCCTTTGTACACAGCGCCCATCCCGGGCGCTTTATGGCCGATCTGTACCGGCTAGCGCGTATCCGACTGGCGGCGATCGGTGTCGAGGCTGTCTACGGTGGAGGGCGCTGCACCTACGGCGAAGCCGAGCGTTTCTATTCTTACCGCCGCGAGCCGCGCACCGGGCGGCTGGCCAGCCTGATCTGGCTGGAGCCCGTGTATTCCTGAGCCGTCAGGGTTGATCCGCGTCAAGGCGGCGCCCCTTGAATCGCCTGTAATTGTCCGCATCTATCCTGTAAGCCACCTTACCAGGCGCGCTGGCGACTCCGCCGGGCGTGCCGCCGAGACAGGAATCCGCACGATGCGTATCGACCGTTTGACCAGCAAGCTTCAACTGGCCCTCTCCGATGCCCAGTCGCTGGCCGTGGGCCGCGACCACAGCGCCATCGAACCACTGCACCTGATGTCCGCGCTGCTCGAGCAGCAGGGCGGTTCGATCCGCCCGCTGTTGATGCAGGTTGGCTTCGACATCGCCGCGCTGCGCAGTGCGCTGAGCAAGGCGCTGGATGAGCTGGCGAAGATCCAGAATCCCACCGGCGACGTGAACCTGTCGCCGGATCTCGCCCGCCTGCTCAATCTGGCTGACAAGCTGGCTCAGCAGAAGGGCGATCAGTACATCTCCAGCGAGCTGGTGCTGCTTGCCGCGCTGGATAACGCCACCAAGCTGGGCAAGCTGCTGCTCGCCCAGGGGGTGAGCAAACAGGCGCTGGAAAATGCCATCAGCAATTTGCGCGGCGGTGAGGCGGTCAACGACCCCAACGCCGAGGAGTCGCGCCAGGCGCTGGACAAGTACACCGTCGACATGACCAAGCGCGCCGAGGACGGCAAGCTGGATCCGGTGATCGGTCGTGACGATGAGATCCGCCGCACCATCCAGGTCCTGCAGCGGCGCACCAAGAACAACCCGGTGCTGATCGGCGAGCCGGGCGTGGGCAAGACCGCCATCGTCGAGGGCCTGGCCCAGCGCATCGTCAACGGCGAGGTGCCGGATGGCCTCAAGGACAAGCGCCTGCTCTCCTTGGACATGGGCGCGCTGATCGCCGGCGCCAAGTTCCGCGGCGAGTTCGAGGAGCGCCTCAAAGCGGTGCTCAATGAGCTGGCCAAGCAGGAAGGCCGGGTGATCCTGTTTATCGACGAGCTGCATACGATGGTGGGGGCCGGCAAGGCCGAGGGCGCGATGGACGCCGGCAACATGCTCAAGCCGGCGCTGGCGCGCGGCGAGCTGCACTGCGTGGGCGCCACCACCCTCGATGAGTACCGCCAGTACATCGAGAAGGACGCCGCGCTGGAGCGTCGTTTCCAGAAGGTGCTGGTCGACGAGCCGAGCGAGGAAGACACCATCGCCATCCTGCGCGGCCTCAAGGAGCGCTACGAGGTGCACCACGGGGTGACCATCACCGACGGCGCGATCATCGCTGCGGCCAAGCTCTCGCACCGCTACATCACCGACCGCCAGCTGCCGGACAAGGCCATCGACCTGATCGACGAGGCGGCCAGCCGCATCCGCATGGAGATCGATTCCAAGCCCGAGGCGCTGGATCGCCTGGATCGCCGGCTGATCCAGTTGAAGATCGAGCGCGAGGCGCTGAAGAAGGAAACCGACGAGGCGACGAAAAAACGCCTGGCCAAGCTGGAGGAGGACATCGCCAAGCTCGAGCGCGAGTACGCCGACCTCGAGGAGATCTGGAAGTCGGAGAAGGCCGAGGTACAAGGCTCGGCACAGATCCAGCAGCAGCTCGAGCAGGCCCGTGCCGACATGGAAACCGCGCGCCGCCAAGGCAACCTGCAGCGCATGGCCGAGCTGCAGTACGGGGTGATTCCGGAGCTGGAGCGCAAGCTGGCCAGCGTCGACAGCAGCGAGCAGAAGGAAAAGCAGCTGCTGCGTAATCGCGTCACCGACGAGGAGATCGCCGAGGTGGTCTCCAAGTGGACCGGCATCCCGGTGGCCAAGATGATGGAAGGCGAGCGCGACAAGCTGCTGCGCATGGAGGACGGCCTGCACCAGCGGGTGATCGGCCAGCACGAGGCGGTCGTCGCGGTATCCAACGCGGTGCGTCGCTCACGCGCCGGTCTGGCCGATCCCAACCGTCCCAGTGGCTCGTTCCTGTTCCTCGGTCCGACAGGGGTGGGCAAGACCGAGCTGTGCAAGGCGTTGGCTGAGTTCCTCTTCGATACCGAGGAGGCCATGGTGCGCATCGACATGTCCGAGTTCATGGAAAAGCACTCGGTGGCCCGCCTGATCGGTGCCCCGCCCGGCTACGTCGGCTACGAGGAGGGCGGCTACCTGACCGAGGCGGTGCGCCGCAAGCCGTACTCGGTGATTCTCATGGACGAGGTGGAAAAGGCCCATCCGGACGTGTTCAACGTGTTGCTGCAGGTGCTGGAAGACGGCCGCCTGACCGACAGCCAGGGCCGCACCGTGGACTTCAAGAACACCGTGGTGGTGATGACCTCCAACCTCGGCTCGGCGCAGATCCAGGAGCTGGTCGGCGATCCCGAGGCGCAGCGCGCCGCGGTGATGGATGCGGTCAGCCAGCATTTCCGCCCCGAGTTCATCAACCGCATCGACGAGGTGGTGGTGTTCGACCCGCTGGGCAAGGAGCAGATCGGCGGCATCGCCGAGATCCAGCTGGCGCGCCTGCGTTCGCGCCTGGCCGAGCGCGAGCTGACGCTCGAGCTGACCCCGGAGGCGCGGGAGAAGCTGATCGCCGTCGGCTACGACCCGGTGTATGGCGCACGGCCGCTCAAGCGGGCGATCCAGCGCTGGATCGAGAACCCGCTGGCGCAGCAGATCCTCGCTGGGGAGTTCGCCGCGGGGGCGACCATCCATGCGCGGGTCGAGGGTGAGCAGATCGTCTTCGCCTGAGGCTGATCGCCCGCCGCGTCGGTTTTTGCGCCGCGGCGGGTGAGTGCTGTCGATCTGCATGTCCCTGAGTACAAAGCGCTTTTTTCTGAAAAAATGAAATTCCCTGTTGACACAGGATTCGCAGTCCGTAAAATGTGCCCCACTGAAACGGTGAGCCGATCGAAAGATCAGCAACTGTAGAGGGTTGGAAGTCTCGAAGTTCCGCGATAGCTCAGTCGGTAGAGCAAATGACTGTTAATCATTGGGTCCCTGGTTCGAGTCCAGGTCGCGGAGCCAACTTCTAGGCGGGGTATAGCGCAGTCTGGTAGCGCGCCTGCTTTGGGAGCAGGATGTCGGGAGTTCGAATCTCTCTACCCCGACCAATTCAGGGTCGTTAGCTCAGTGGTAGAGCAGTTGGCTTTTAACCAATTGGTCGTAGGTTCGACCCCTACACGACCCACCATATTTACCTCGCTTGCCGAGGTTCAGAGAACCCGGATCACGCTAAGTGATCCGGGTTTTTGTTTTCCAGGTCGTGAAAATCTGCGGTCCGTGTGTCAGCAGGGTGGATGACCGGCAGCACACCAGAGGTTGCCGGTCATCGGCGTCAGTGCAGCTTGAGGCGTGGTTCTGTGCTGCGTCCCAGGCGGTTGCCGAGCATCAGCATCAGGGTGCGCAGCTTGCCGTAGAGCGCCATCTGGTGCAGGCGATAGAGCGAAACATAGAACCAGCGGGCCAGGCGTCCTTCCAGCATCACGCTGCCGGTCAGGTTACCCATCAGATTGCCGACCGCGCTGAAGGCGGACAGGGAAATCAGCGAGCCATAGTCCCGATAGGTGTATTCCAGCAGGGGTTTGCCTTCCAGGCGCCGCTGCAGGCTGCGGGCCAGCAGGGCTGCCTGCTGGTGAGCCGCCTGGGCGCGGGGCGGCACCAGCTTGCCATCTCCCATGGGGCAGGCCGCGCAGTCGCCAAAGGCAAAGATGTCGGCATCGCGGGTGGTCTGCAAGGTGGGCAGTACCGCCAGCTGCTGGATGCGGTTGCTCTCCAAGCCATCCAGGTCAGCCAGAAACTGTGGCGCCCGAATGCCCGCTGCCCAGACCTTGAGGGTGGCCGGGATGAAGCGTCCGTCGCTGGTATGCAGGCCGGCAGCCGTTACCTCCTTGACCGCTGAGCCGGTGATCACCTGAACACCCAGCCTCTCGAGGGTGCTGTGCACCGGCACGCCGATCCGCTCTGGCAGGGCGGGCAGTACGCGCGGGCCGGCTTCAATCAGGGTCAGGCGCAGATTTTCCGGGCGAATATCATCCAGGCCATAGGCGGCCAGCAGGCGGGCGGCATGGTGAAGCTCGGCAGCCAGCTCGACCCCGGTGGCGCCGGCGCCGACAATCGCGACATTGATCTGGGTGCTGGTATCGGGGCGGGCGTGGGCGCGGAAATACTGGTTAAGCAGCAGCTGGTGGAAGCGCTCCGCCTGCTGGCGCGTGTCCAGGCAGATGCAGTGCTTGGCCGCCCCCGGCGTGCCAAAGTCATTGGTGGTGCTGCCAACGGCAATCACCAGCGTGTCATAGCTGATTTCCCGCGAGGGAATCAGCTCGGCGCCGGATTCATCGAACAGTGCCTCCAGCTGGATCACCTTGCACGCCCGATCCAGGCCGGACATGCGCCCCAGCTGGAAGTCGAAGTGGTTCCACTTGGCCTGAGCGACGTAATTCAGCTCATCTTCCGAGGAGTTCAGCGATCCGGCGGCCACTTCATGCAGCAGCGGTTTCCAGATGTGGGTACGGTTGGCGTCGACCAGTGTGATGCGTGCGCGTTGGCGTTTGCCGAGCCGGCGCCCCAGGCGGGTCGCCAGTTCGATCCCGCCGGCACCACCGCCGACAATCACGATGTGATGAGTCATGAAGCATTCTCGCAAGGCTGGGAAGGAAATCGGCGAGACGGGGCATCCTGCGGGCAGTGGGGCGTGTCAGGGGCGCGACTGTCGGGGTAGGCAATGGGCAATGGCAGATGGCCGCGTGGGGCGGCGATACAGGGTCCATGAAGCCGGGTAGCCGTCTCGGAAAATGAAATACATTCTAGGCTTAAGTAGGGTTTGAAACAACGCGACTCCAGTGTATGTCAAGACCCTCTTTGGGCGGTGATCGCCCGTTTCCGGGCTCGCCCGTGACGGCTGCAGGGCGGCCATCCTGCACAGGGTGTCGCAGGGCCTCGCGGCGGGCAGGGGGCGGTGTAGACTGCGCTCGGCAGGTGTCGCGTTGGGCGGCGCCGGATCTGTTCGACGCTGTGGAGACCTATCGTGAAGACATTCTGGATCGGCCTGGCGCTGGCGCTGCTGGCGGCCCCGGCACTGGCGGTGGAGCCGGGTGAGCGACTGGCATCCTGGTCATTGCAGGATCAGTTTGATCGCCCCTATACCCTCGATGACTCGCTGGAGGTGCTGCTGGTGGCGCGCAGCATGGAGGGTGCCAAGCTGCTCGAGCAGGCCATGGCCGGTGCGGAGCCGGGCTCGCTGGAGGCGCGTGGCGCGCTGTTTCTGGCCGATGTCAGCCGGATGCCGCGGCTGATCGGCAGCCTGTTCGCCATCCCGGCCATGCGTGATTATCCCTATCGCGTGCTGCTGGATCGCGAGGCGCAGGTGGTGCCGCAGTACCGCGCCCCGGAGCAGGGCGTGCTCTGGCTGCAGCTGGAGAAGGGCGTCGTCCTTGAGCGTCGGGAGTATCTGAGCAGCGCACCGCTCAAGGCCGCACTGGAGCAACGGGCACCGTGATCGCGGCCAGCTTACTCTCCGAGGCCAGCCTCTGGCTGGGAGCGATCATTGCCGGGCCCAGCCTGCTGATTGCGCTGCGCAGGGCGCCCTGGGTGGAGCTGTTCAGTGACAGTCGCCGCCAGCACCTGCTGTTCGGTACGGTGCTGGCGCTGTTCGTACTCTGGCTGGTGCGCCGGGATTTTCCCGCGGGGCTGTCCTATCACTTTCTTGGCATGACCGCCGTAACCCTGCTGCTGGACTGGCCGCTGGCGATTTTGGCGGGCTTTGCCGCGCAGCTGGCGCTGGTAGCGCTGGGGCGCCAGGATGCCTTGGCACTTGGCGTCAATGCGCTGCTGATGGTGCTGATTCCCGTGCTGATCACCGAATACTGCGCCCGCGCAGTGGAGCGCCGTCAGCCGGAGAACCTGTTCGTCTACATCTTCCTGAGCGGATTCTTCCCCTCAGCGCTGGCGACGCTGGCCAGCGTGCTGGCCGGGCTGGGGATCCTGCTGGCCGATGGCCTGTTTGCCATGCCGCCCTGGCTGGACGAATTTGTCGGCTACCTGTGGCTGGTAGTGTTCCCCGAGGCCTTCATCAACGGGCTGGTGGTCACCGCCCTGGTGGTGTTCTACCCGGACTGGCTGGAGACCTTCAACCGCACCCGCTACCTGCAGGCCCCTTGGCAGGAAGACCGTCGCCGCGAGCCTTGATCCACTCAGTGCTGCCGCGTTTCCAGCTCATTGCTGAACGCGGCGTCTTCGAGGTTGTCACCGGGGATTGCATGCTCGCCGGCCGCCCAGGCGCCCAGATCGATCAGCTTGCAGCGTTCACTGCAAAATGGCCGCCAGCGATTTTCCGGGTGCCAGGTCACCGGGCGTTGGCAGGTCGGGCAGGGAATGGTCGCAGGGCTTGGCATGGGGGCTCCTCGCAGGGGCGGGTGTGGGGGGATCAGGCGCGCAGCTGCAGGTAAAAGCGATGCAGGCGCTCGACTTCACTGTGCAGCCAGCCAAGGTCGCGGTCATTGCACAGCACATCATCAGCATGGCGCAGGCGCTCCTCGCGCTGGGCCTGGGTGGCCAGAATCGCGCGCACCTGAGCCTCGTCCACCCCGTCGCGCTGCATGGTGCGGGTCAGCTGCAGGGCCTTTGGAGCATCCACCACCAGAATGCGTTCGACCATCTGGCGCAGGGCCGGTGATTCGGTGAGCAGGGGCGCGACCAGAATGGCATAGGGTGAGTCGGCCTCGGCCAGGCGCTGGCGCAGGTCCTGACGGATCAGCGGATGCAGCAGCATTTCCAGCCATTGGCGCAGCGCCGGTTCGGCAAAGATGCGTGCGCGCAGGGCCGCCCGATCCAGCTGGCCATCGGCCTGCAGAATGCCGCTGCCCAGCTCGGCAACGATCTGCTCGAGCGCCGGCTGGCCCGGCTCGACCACCCGCCGGGCGCTCTGGTCAGCATCGACCTGATGGATGCCCAGACGGGCAAAGTGGGCGGCGGCGGCACTCTTGCCGCTGCCAATGCCGCCGGTCAGTCCAAGGATCCAGGGTTTCACGGCCATGCTCCGCAATGATCAGGCCGGGATTATCACCGCTGCCTGAGCCGTGCGCTACCCGGGCAGCAGCAGGTGCCCGCGCTCACCCAGCAGCAGGGCGATCCAGCCGGCCAGTGCCAGATAAGGGCCAAAGGGCAGCAGCGTACCCGCTGGACTGCCGCGCCGGCGCAGCAGGAATAGCCCGACCAGCGCGCCAGTGAACGAGGCCAGCAGCAGGGTCAGCGGCAGGATCTGCCAGCCGCCCCAGGCCCCGAGCATGGCCAGCAGCTTGAAGTCTCCATAGCCCATGCCTTCGCGGCCGGTGACCAGCCGGAACAGCCAGTACAGGCTCCAGAGAATCAGATACCCGCTGACCGCCCCCCAGAAGGCGGCGCTCGGGCTGCTCAGCAGCGACCCCTGGTTGAGCAGCAGCCCCAGCCACAGCAGTGGCAGCACCAGCGCATCGGGCAGCAGGTGGTGGTCGGCGTCGATCAGGCTCAGGGTCAGCAGTCCTGCGGCCAGCAGCAGCAGCCAGACCGTCAGCAGCTGCCAGCCGAGCCAGCCGCCAAGGCCGGCGGCCAGCAGGGCAAAACCGATCTCGACCAGGCCATTGCGCCCGCCAGGGCGGTGGCCACAGGCCGGGCAGGCCGCCGGCCAGAGCAGCCCGGCCAGCGGCAGCAGGTGCTGCAGTGGCTGCCTCCGGCCGCAGTGCGCGCAGTCGCGCAGCGGGTAGGGGGCGGCGGGGTGCGCCGCTGCGTCGGTGGACAGGCCGAGAATTTCCCGGGCCTGCAGCTGCCAGTCGCAGTGCATCAGTTGCGGTAGTCGATAGGTCAGCAGGTTGATCAGCCGCCCGATCAGCAGGCCAATCAGCAGCAGGGCGAGGGCGCAGTCGAGCTGCAGGGTACTGAGCGAGAAGGGTGGCAGCATGGTTTACACCGCCGCACCCAGCTGGAACAGCGGCAGGTACATTGCCAGTACCAGACCGCCGACCAGCAGGCCAAGCATGGCCATGATCATCGGCTCCAGCAGGGAGGTCAGGGTATCGACCATGGTGTCCACTTCCGTTTCGTAATAGTCCGCGATCCGCTCCAACAGGCTGTCCAGCGCGCCGGCTTCTTCTCCCACGGCGATCATCTGGATGGCTAGGGGCGGGAACACCTTGGCAGCCCGCAGCGCAACGTGCAACGGCTGACCGCCGCTCACCTCTTGGCGCACATGGCGAATGGCCTGCTGGAATACCCGATTGCCGGCCGCCTCGGCGCAGGCGTCCAGGGCCTCGAGCAGTGGCACGCCGGCCGCAAAGGTGGTGGCCAGCGTGCGTGCAAACTGCGCGGTCAGCCCCTGTTGTTGTACACGGCCGAGCAGCGGCAGCCGCAGTTGCAGTCGATCCTGACGCAGGCGCAGTGCCGGGTGGCGTGTGTAGAGGTAACGGTAGGCGCTCAGCGAGAGCAAGCTGGCCAGCAGCACGAATGGCCCGCTCTGGCGGAGCTGCTCGGAGAGGGCGATCACCAGCCGGGTGGCCGCCGGCAAGGCGGCGCCAAAGCCTGCGAACATGGCCTCGAACTGCGGCACCACCTCGACCAGCAGGATCACGCAGACCAGCAAGGCGATCAGCAGAACCAGCACCGGGTAGCGCAAGGCCTGGCGGATCCGGCGCTGCAATTGTTGCCCCTTGTCCCGCTCGCGGGCGAGACGCTCCAGCAGGCGGTCAAGGGTGCCGGACTGCTCGCCGACCGCCACCAGGCTGCAGTACAGCCGGTCGAATTGCTCCGGATGCCGGCGCAGTGCCTGATGCAGGCTATGGCCTTCGGCCACATGGCGGCGAATATCCTGTAACCGCTGGCGCAGCCAGGGCGCGCTGCCGGTGGCCAAGAGATCCAGCGCCTGCAGCAGCGGTACACCGGCCTTGAGCAGGCTGGCCAACTGGCGGGCCAGCAGTGCAGGGGCCTCGCGTTGCTGCCTGCGCTGGCCACTGAACAGGCGCCGGGCCCTGTAGAGGCGCAGAGGCTGCAAGCCTTGCCGGCGCAGCAGGGCGCGTGCCTGCAGGCGGCTGTCGGCCTGCAGCTCGCCGTTGTGGCGCTGGCCGCGCGCATCCAGGGCCTGCCAGCAGAAGGTCTGTGGTGTGCGCTTCATGTCGCCTCCAGGGTCAGCCGGTTGACCTCGGCGAGACTGGTCAGACCCCGCGCCGCCTTGGCAAGGCCCGCCTGGCGCAGGTCGGCAAAGCCTTCCTGGCGGGCCTGGGCGGCCAGCTCCAGAGCGTTGCCGCCGGCCAGGATCAGTTGCTGCAGAGCGGGCGTCACGCGCACCACCTCATAGACACCGATACGCCCGCGATAGCCATCCTGACAGGCCGGGCAACCCTGGGGCTGGTACAGGTGCAGGCTGCCCTGCATCTGCGGGGCAAAGCCCTGCTCGCGCAGGGCGTTGTCCGGCAGGGTCTGCGGCGTCTTGCAGTGCGGGCACAGGCGCCGCACCAGGCGTTGGGCAATGATCAGGCTCACTGAGGTGGCAATGTCCACCGCGGGAATCCCCATGTTGCGCAGACGGGTCAGGGTCTCTGCAGCGCTGTTGGTGTGCAGGGTGGAGAGTACCCGGTGCCCGGTCTGCGCTGCCTTGATGGCAATCCCGGCGGTTTCCAGATCGCGGATCTCGCCGACCATCAGCACATCCGGGTCCTGGCGCAAAAAGGCGCGCAGCGCCTGGGCAAAGTCCAGCCCCTGACGTGGATTGACGTTGACCTGGTTGATCCCGGGCAGGTTGATTTCCACCGGATCCTCGGCGGTGGCGATGTTGATGTCCTCGGTGTTGAGCAGGTTCAGCCCGGCATACAGCGACACCGTCTTGCCCGAACCGGTTGGCCCGGTCACCAGAATCATCCCCTGTGGCTGCTGCAAGGCCTGTTGATAGAGCGCCTGCTGGTCGGGATCAAAGCCCAGATCATCGATGCTCCGGCGCGCGCTGGACTGATCGAGGATCCGCATCACGATCTTCTCGCCCCACAGGGTCGGCAGGCTGTTGATGCGCAGATCGATATCCGTCAGCCCTTCCAGCGGCAGGCGGATGCGGCCATCCTGCGGGCGCCGCCGCTCGGCAATGTCCAGCCCGGCCAGTACCTTGAGCCGCGCGGCGATACGCGCCGCCTGCGCCTGGGGTGGGCGGCTGACTTCATGCAGCAGGCCATCGATGCGAAAACGCACCCGGTAGAACGACTCATAGGGCTCGAAATGCAGGTCGGAAGCTCCCCGGCGCACCGCATCGCGCAGCAGGTGATGGATGAAGCGCGCCAGCGGTGCCTCATCGGCGGACAGTTCAGTGCGGCTGGTCGCGTCCGCATCGGTCGGCTCGTGGCTGCCCTCAAGGCTGGCCAGCCCGCCGTCATGGCGGCCAAAGTGTCGATCAATCGCTTGCCCGAGCTGGTCGTCATCAAGCAGCAGCGGCTCGATCTGCAGTCCGCTGCGAAACTGCAGGGTTTGCAGGGCGGGCAGGCAGCCGGGGTCGGAGAGCGCCACCAGCAGACGCGAACCGCGCCGGCACAGCGGCAGTGCCCGGTGGCGGCGGCTCAGTGCCTCATCCTGCAGGTGCTCGGGCAGATCGATCGCCGGCAAGGCATCCAGCGTCTGCAGTGGCAGGCCGAACAATCCCGCCACCTGTTCGGCCAATTGCCGGGCGCTGAGCAGGCGCTGCTGAATCAGACTGGTGATCAGCGCCCGGTCACGCTGGTGCGCCTCCAGGCTGGCCTGCTGCAAGGTGGCCTGATCCAGTAGGCCGCTGTTGAGCAGATGCCGGGCCAGGCCGGTCAGGGGCAGATTGGGTGCAGGCATGGAAAATCCCGTGGCAGGAGGCAGCGTCCCAGTGTGATGCAGGGGTGAGCGGCCCGGCGGCGGGGGTGTTGCGGTGCCGTGCAGCGTGTCACGTCTTGCCGGCGCTGGGTGTACAGAAGCCGGCACTGCGTCGCAGAACATGCCGCGACTGTGGGCGTGTGCCCGGAATACGGTCAGGGCAGGGCTACAGTGGGCGGCGCCACTTCGGCAGACGGAAAAGGATTTTGCGATGCATGCACAGCGAGGCTTTACCCTGATCGAGCTGATGATCGTGGTGGCGATCATCAGCGCCCTGGTGCTGGTCGGCATGCCGGCCTATCAGGATTATCTCAAGCGCACCAAGGTCTCCGAGGGGCTGGTGCTGGCCAGTTCCGCCAAGGCGCTGGTGATCGAGAATGCCGCCAACGGGGTGCGCTATGGCGCGGGCTGGAGCAGCCCATCGGCTACCGATAACGTCAAATCGGTGGCGATCGACGACGAAACTGGGCAGATCACCGTGACCTTCCAGAGTGCGATTCAGGCGGATGGCACACTGGTGCTGCGTCCCTATACCGGTGGCCGGGCTACGCCGACGGCGCTGCCGGATTCGACGGGCAGTTACAGTGTGCCCGGCGAGATGATCGCCTGGGCCTGTGGCGCCAAGGATGCCGCCGCCCCGGCCGTGGCTGGCACGCTGGCCGCAGGATTGGCACCGGCCAACTGCCGCTGAGTCGCCGGGGTCCGTCCACGCGCGGCTCTTGCAGGGCGGTGCCTGGGTCCCGCGCTGGCCATGCCGATGTACAGGGCTGCGCGGGGCGGGCCTGGCTATTGCGGTGGGCCGCGGGCCGATCAGGTCACTGGCGCATCGCGCAGGAATACCAGCTTGTCGGGGCTGGAGTGCCCGGCGCTGTAGCGATAACCTGCCAGATCGAAGCTGCGCAGGTCATCCGGGTCCTGCAGGCGCTGGCGGATCACGTAACGGGCCATCAGGCCGCGGGCCTTTTTGGCGTGGAAGCTGATGATCTTGTACTGGCCGTGGCTGAGATCCCGGAACTCGGTATCGATGATTCGCGCCTGCAGCACCGGGCGCTTTATCGCAGAAAAATACTCGTTGGAGGCCAGGTTGAGCAGCACCCGGTCGCCCTGTGCGGCCAGTGCCTCGTTCAGCCACTGGCTGATGCGCTCGCCCCAGAAGGCGTAGAGATCCTTGCCACGGGTATTGGCCAGTCGGGTGCCCATTTCCAGCCGGTAGGGCTGCATCAGATCCAGGGGGCGCAGTACCCCGTACAGGCCGGAGAGGATGCGCAGATGCTGCTGGGCAAAGGCAAGATCGTCAGCGCTCAAGCTGTCAGCATCCAGGCCGGTATAGACGTCGCCGCGAAAGGCCAGCAGTGCCTGGCGCGCATTCGCCCAAGTGGTCTCGGGCGACCAGTCGGTATAGCGGGCGACGTTCAGGCCGGCCAGCTTGTCGGAGAGTTTCATCAGCGTGGCAATGTCCGCCGGGCTCAGGGTGCGCAGCTGCGCGATCAGCTTTGCCGCATCGTCCAGATGCTCCGGCAGGCTGTACTGCTCCGTGGCGGTACGGGTGCTGTAGTCGAGGGTCTTGGCGGGGGAAAGCACCATCAGCATGGTCAATGGCTCCTCAGGATGTCGGGCCATTCTAGCAGTCCAAGCCCTGCGGCGAGCGGCCGGGGTGGGGCGGTCAGGCAAGAGCGTGTCTATGCCGCTGATCGGGTCTTGCGCTTTGATTCGTCAGACATTTTGCGCTATTCAGATACACAGGCCATACCGGAATGGCTTCTCTTGGCGGATCGTCAATCACCTTCCGTCGCCTGCTCCCAGCACCCGAGGTAAGTGAACATGGACAAGACTGCACAGACGAACACGCCGACCAAGCTGTACGTACTCGATACCAATGTGCTGATTCACGACCCGAATGCGGTGCTGAACTTCCAGGAGCATCGGGTGGCCATCCCGATGACCGTGCTGGAGGAGCTTGATCATCTCAAGCGCGGCAAGCACAGCGTGGCCGCCGAATGCCGTCAGGCGATCCGCATGATCGACCAGCTGCTGGGCGATGCCACGCCCGAGCAGGTCGAGCACGGCGTACCGATTGCCCGCGGCAAGGCTGAGCCGCGTGGCAGCCTGTCGATCCTGATGAGCCGGGTGGATGTGGTCTCGGGCAGCCTGCCGGAGAATGCCAACGACAACCGCATCATCAATCAGCTGGTCGAGCTGCAGCGCCGGCATCCGGCGGTGCGGGTGGTGCTGGTCAGCAAGGACATCAACATGCGCCTCAAGGCGCGGGCCTGCGGGGTGGCGGCTGAGGATTACCACACCGACCAGCTGGTCGATGATGTGGCACTGCTGCCGCGCGGTTATCACACCTTCGAGGGCTCGTTCTGGAAGCAGGTCAGCAAGGTCGAGACCCGTCAGGAAATCGGCCGCACCCTGCACAGCGTGGTGCTGGGCGAGGACATGCCGGCCATGCACATCAATGAGTACATCCTCGATGAGCAGGGTTTTGTCGGCTGGATTCAGGCGGTGGACGGGCGCGAGCTGCTGATCCTCGACCTGCACCAGCAGTCCCCGATGGAGCTGGAAGCCTGGGGGCTGCGTCCGCGTGACATCTACCAGGCGCTGGCGCTGCACGCGCTGCTGGATCCGGATATCCATCTGGTCAACCTGACCGGCGCGGCCGGCTCCGGCAAGACCATTCTCGCCCTGGCGGCGGCCATCGAGCAGACCCTGGTCAGCAAGCGCTACAAGCGCATCATCGCTACCCGCAGCGTGCAGGGGCTGGATGAGGACATCGGTTTTCTGCCCGGCACCGAGGCGGAGAAGATGGAGCCGTGGCTGGGGGCGATCACCGATAACCTCGAGGCCCTGCACAGCGATGACGAGAACACCCACGGCAGCGTCGATTACATCCTGCAGAAGGTGCCGCTGCAGTTCAAATCCCTCAATTACATCCGCGGGCGCAGCTTCCAGCAGACCCTGTTGCTGATCGATGAGTGCCAGAACCTGACCCCGCACCAGGTCAAGACCATCATCACCCGCGCCGGTAACGGCTCGAAAGTGATCTGCCTGGGCAACCTGGCGCAGATCGATACGCCATACCTCTCGGCGACCAGTTCGGGGCTGACCTATCTGACCGAGCGCTTCAAGGACTTCCCCCACGGCGTGCACATCATGCTGCAGGGCGTGCCGCGCTCGGTGCTGGCCGAGTACGCGGAAGAGCATCTGTAAGCGGACGAGGGCGGGCGGCACCGCACCGGCTGCGCCGCCCGTTCACTTATGGCCAGAGCCTCAGAGGCTTAGGCGCATCGACAGGTCGATGGCCTTGACGTCCTTGGTCAGGGTGCCGATCGAGATGTAATCCACCCCGGTTTCGGCGTAGCTGCGCAGGGTGTCGCGGTTGATGCCGCCGGAGGCTTCCAGCTTGGCGCGCCCGGCGGTGAGGGCGACCGCGGTGCGCATGTCGTCGTGATCCAGCTCATCGAGCATGATGATGTCGGCACCGGCCGCCAGGGCTTCACGCAGCTCGTCAAGGTTTTCCACCTCCACCTCCACCGGGCGGCCCGGGGCGATCTGCCGGGCGCTAGCGACGGCCTGGGTGATGCCACCGCAGGCAGCGATGTGGTTTTCCTTGATCAGGAAGGCATCGTAGAGACCGATTCGGTGGTTATGGCAACCGCCGCAGGTGACCGCGTACTTCTGCGCCAGACGCAGGCCGGGCAAGGTCTTGCGGGTATCGAGCAGCTTGACCGCCGTCCCCTCGACCAGATCGGCGTACTCGCGGCAGCGGGTGGCGATACCGGAGAGCAGCTGCAGGAAATTCAGCGCGCTGCGCTCGCCACTGAGCAGGGCGCGTGCCGGGCCTTCCAGGCTGAACAGGGTCTGGTCCTGCATCACCCGCTCGCCATCGGCCACGTGCCAGGTGACCTGCACGCGCGGGTCGAGCTGGCGGAAGACCTCATCGACCCAGGCGGTGCCGCAGAGGGTGGCGGCCTCGCGGGTAATGACCCGGGCGCGGGCGATGCGTTCCTCGGGGATCAGCTGGGCGGTGATGTCGCCACTGCCGATGTCCTCGGCAAGGGCGGTGCGCACATTGGCGGTGATTTCGGCACCGAGATCGGCAAGACGCAGATTGGGCATGGCAGGCTCCCTGGGGGTTGTCGGCCGATTATAGGCGCTTTGCGCAAGGTCCCGGAAAACCGGCTGACCGTGATTGCCTTGGCCCGCGCGGGCGGCTGCTCTAGAGTGGCGTCCGGCTCCCATCGGCGGGAGATCGTCACAGGAGTCCGCATGCATATCGATCCCTCGACCGGCTGGTGCCTTGAGGCCCGTCGCTGCCCCTCGCCCAACTGCAATGAGCGCCCGGATGGCGAGGTGTCGCTGCTGGTCATCCACAACATCAGTCTGCCCCCGGGGCAGTTCGGTACGGGGGAGGTGGAGAACCTGTTTCTCAATCGCCTGGATCCGGCGGGCCACCCGTATTTTGCCGATATTGCCGAGCTGCGGGTGTCGGCACACTTTCTGATCGAGCGGGATGGGACGCTGACCCAATTCGTCCCCTGCAACCAGCGGGCCTGGCATGCCGGGGTGTCGTGCTTTGCCGGGCGGGCGCAGTGCAACGATTTCTCGATTGGCATCGAGCTGGAGGGTACGGACCATCTGCCCTATAGCGAGGCGCAGTACCGGGTGCTCGGCGCATTGAGCCGCGCCCTGCAATGCGTTTATCCCGCCATCACCCTGGAGCGAATCTGCGGACACAGCGACATCGCACCGACCCGCAAGACCGATCCCGGCCCGGCCTTTGACTGGGGGCGCTATCGCCGTCTGCTGCAGGAGGGGGTGGCATGAGTTTTCTGGTGATGCTGCTGGCGCTGCTGCTGGAGCGCTTTACCGCGCTGCATGGCCGGATCCAGCAGGATGCGCTGCTGCAGCGCTTTCTGGAGTGGCTGATACAGGCGCGCGTCCTCAAGGGGCATGCCTGGCTGGCCCTGCTGGCCGCACTGCTGGCGCTGCTGCTGCCGGTGGCGCTGTTGCTGCAGATCCTGGCTCCGCTGGCCTATGGCGTGCTGCTGGTGCCGGCGCATGTGCTGATTCTGTTGTGGAGCTTCGGGCGGGGAACGCCGCTGGCGGATCTGGCGGCGCTGCGCGCCCGCTGGTTGCGTGAGGATGACCAGGCTGCCAGCCTGCATGCCGAACAGACGCTGGGCTTGCGCGCCGACAGCGCACCGGCCTTGCTGCAGCAGGTGCAGGGGTATCTGCTCTGGCAGAGCTATCAGGGCTGGTTTGCGGTGATCTTCTATTACGCGCTGCTGGGGCCGCTGGGCGCGCTGGGCTATCGGCTGGTGGCGGTGCTCGGCGAGCAGCCGGCGGGTACGCCGGGGCAGGAGCCGGCGGTGCGCCTGCGGCATCTGCTGGATGCACTGCCGGTGCGCCTGCTGCTGCTGGCCCTGGCGCTGGCCGGCAACTTCGTCACTGCGGGAGCCCTGCTGCGCCGTCATCTGCTCGATGGCAAGATCAGTGCGCCGCAGCTCTTGGCGGAAGGCGGGCGAGCCGCCGCGGAGTTGCCTGCCCAGCCTCTACCGGGCGATGGCCGCGCGGCAGTCCACAGTCTGGAGGACTTGCAGCACGTATTGATGCGCGCCGGCTGGATCTGGGCCAGCGTACTGGCGGCCGGGGTTCTGCTGGGTTGACGCTTGGCGCAGGTTCAGTGGCTGGCAACGGGCCAGCCGAACAAGGCGCAGGCATTACGGTAGCTGGCCTCGGCCAGCGCCGCCGCGCTGATACCGCGCAGCGCCGCCAGGGCGGTGCAGATGTCCGGCAGGTATTCCGGGCTGTTGCGCTGGTTGGGGTACAGGCTCGGGGCCATGTCCGGCGCATCGGTTTCCAGCACGATGCTCTCCAGCGGCAATCCAGCGACCACCTTGCGCAGGCGATGGGCCTGCGGCCAGGTGGCCGCCCCGCCCAGGCCGAGCCGAAAGCCGAGCTTCTGGTATTCCCGCGCTTCCTCTAGGCTACCGGCGAAGGCATGCACGATGCCGCCGCGCGCCGGTCGGTAGCGCTTGAGGGTAGCGATGGTCTGCGCGTGAGCGCGGCGCACGTGCAGCAGGGCGGGCAGCTCGAACTCGCAGGCCAGCGCCAGCTGCGCCTCGAACAGCGCCTGCTGGCGCACACGATCTAGCCCTTCGAGATACCAGTCGAGGCCGAACTCGCCGAGGGCGCAGAGCTTGGGGTGTCCGCTCAGGCGCTGCAGCCAGTGGCGCAGCTCGACGAGATGCTCGGGGCTGTGCTGGTCGAGGTAGACCGGGTGCAGGCCGAAGGCAGCGTAGAGGCCATCCTCCTGCTCGACCAGTTGCCACAGGCGCGGCCAGTTGGCCTGCTGCACGCCAAGCACCACCAGTTTTTCCACCCCGAGCGTCCGGCAGCGCGCCAGCACAGCGCGGCGGTCGGCGTCGAAATCGGGGAAATCCAGGTGGGTGTGGGTGTCGATCAGTTGCATGGCGCCTCCGGGGGTTGCCGGAAGTGTAGTGGGCGCCGTTGCGGCGCCCACTCGGGACTCAGTGATGCTCGCGGGTGGCGCGGAATTTGACGTCCGGCCAGCGCTCTTCCATCAAGCTGAGGTTGACGCGGGTCGGCGCCAGATAAGTGAGGTGGCCGCCGCCGTCAACGGCGAGGTTCTCATAGGCCTTGTCCTTGAATTCCTTGAGCTTCTTTTCATCGCTGCACTCGATCCAGCGCGCCGACCAGACGTTGATCGCCTCATAGGCGCACTCGACCTTGTATTCCTCCTTGAGGCGGCTGGCGACCACATCAAACTGCAGCACGCCGACCGCGCCGAGGATGATGTCGTTGTTGCGCTCGGGGAAGAACACTTGGGTGGCGCCTTCCTCGGCCAGCTCTTGCAGGCCCTGGCGCAGCTGCTTGGATTTCAGCGGGTCCTTCAGGCGCACGCGGCGGAACAGTTCCGGGGCGAAGTGCGGGATGCCGGTGAAGCCCAGCAGCTCGCCTTCGCTGAAGGTGTCACCGATCTGGATGGTGCCGTGGTTGTGCAGGCCGATGATGTCGCCGGCATAGGCTTCCTCCAGTTGCTCGCGCTCGCTGGAGAAGAAGGTCAGCGCGTCGGCGATCTTCAGGTCCTTTTTGATCCGCACATGGCGCATCTTCATGCCCTTCTCGTACTTGCCCGAGCAGATGCGCATGAAGGCGATGCGGTCGCGGTGCTTGGGGTCCATGTTCGCCTGTATCTTGAACACGAAGCCGGAGAATTTCTCCTCGGTCGGCTCGACCACCCGCTCGTGGGCGGCACGCGACAGCGGCATCGGTGCCCAGTCAACGATCGCATCCAGCACCTGATCGACGCCGAAGTTGCCGAGCGCGGTGCCGAAGAACACCGGGGTCATCTCGCCGCGGGTGAAGGCGTCCTGATCGAAGGTGTGGCAGGCGCCCTGCACCAGCTCCAGCTCGTCGAGGAAGCGCTCGTACAGATCGCCCAGGTGCGCGCGGGCTTCGGGGGAGTCGAGCTTGTCGATGATGCGCTGCTCGATACGCTCGTGGCCGTGACCCGGCTGGTAGACGATGATCTTGTCTTCGCTGAGGTGGTAGACACCCTTGAAGTCGCGGTAGCAGCCGATCGGCCAGGTGATCGGTGCGGCCTTGATCTTCAGCACCGCCTCGATCTCGTCAAGCAGCTCTATCGGGTCGCGGATGTCGCGGTCGAGCTTGTTGATAAAGCTCACAATCGGAGTATCCCGCAGCCGGCAGACATCCATCAGTGCGATGGTGCGCGGCTCGACGCCCTTGCCGCCGTCCAGCACCATCAGCGCGCTGTCCACCGCAGTCAGGGTGCGGTAGGTGTCCTCGGAGAAGTCCTCATGGCCGGGGGTGTCGAGCAGGTTGATCATGTGCGCGCGGTAGGGGAACTGCATCACCGAGGTGGTGATCGAGATGCCGCGCTGCTTTTCCATTTCCATCCAGTCGGAGGTGGCGTGGCGGTCGGACTTGCGCGACTTCACCGTGCCGGCGACTTCGATGGCGCGCCCCATCAGCAGCAGCTTCTCGGTGATGGTGGTCTTGCCCGCATCGGGGTGGGAAATGATCGCAAAGGTACGGCGCTTGGCGACTTCGGTGGCCTGAATGGTCATCGCAATGGGAACCCGTCGACGTGGTAGTCGGTCTGTCAGAAAAGGCAGCGATTATAACGGATGCGCCCCCCGGCCGGTTCGCTGGCGTGACCGATGATCCTGCGGCTGAATTTTTGGTTGATTCCCATCCCCTATGGTCCTAAAGTTCGCGCCCGAACGCTCATGCTGGAAACGATCCATCCGGCTCAAGTACTGACGACGAGACAGCAAGGTCAACCGGTTGCCGAGGTTGACCTTTTTGCTTTCGGCGACATGCCTTGGGAAGTAGGCGAACCAAAGTGGGGAAACTGATCAGGCGTTCACGGCCCACGGGCCAATCCACCACCTTCACGTAGCTTGTTTTGCCATCACTGGAGCCCATGCATGTCCATCAAGGTTGAAGACTACTTCGAGCGCGATACCTTCAAGAAGATGAAGGCCTTCGCTGACCAGCACGAAACCCCCTTCGTGATCATCGACCTCAAGACCATCGCCGATGCCTATGATCAGCTGGGCAACTGCTTCCCGTTCGCCAACATCTTCTATGCGGTGAAAGCCAACCCGGCGGTGGAGATCATCGATCTGCTGCGCGACAAGGGCTCCAGCTTCGACATCGCCTCGATCTACGAGCTGGACAAGGTGATGAGCCGCGGCGTTGGTCCGGAGCGCATCAGCTACGGTAACACCATCAAGAAAGCCCGCGACATCCGCTACTTCTACGACAAGGGTGTGCGCATGTTCGCCACCGACTCCGAGGCGGATCTGCGCAACATCGCCAAGGCGGCGCCGGGCTCGCGCGTGTATGTGCGCATCCTGACCGAAGGCTCCACCACCGCCGACTGGCCGCTGTCGCGCAAGTTCGGCTGCCAGACCGACATGGCCATGGACCTTTTGGTACTGGCCCGGGATCTGGGTCTTGAGCCCTACGGCATCTCCTTCCACGTCGGCTCCCAGCAGCGCGACATCTCGGTGTGGGATGCGGCAGTGGCCAAGGTCAAGGTGATCTTCGAGCGTCTCAAGCAGGAAGACGGCATCGTCCTGAAGATGATCAACATGGGCGGCGGCTTCCCGGCCAACTACATCGCCAAGACCAACACCCTGGAGACCTATGCCGAGGAGATCACCCGCTTCCTCAAGGAAGACTTCGGCGACGAGCTGCCGGAAATCATTCTCGAGCCGGGTCGCTCGCTGATTTCCAACGCCGGTATTCTGGTCAGTGAAGTGGTGCTGGTGGCGCGCAAGTCGCGTACCGCCGTGGAGCGCTGGGTGTACACCGACGTGGGCAAGTTCTCCGGCCTGATCGAAACCATGGACGAGTCGATCAAGTTCCCGATCTGGACCGAGAAGAAGGGCGAGATGGAAGAAGTGGTCATCGCCGGCCCGACCTGCGACAGCGCCGACATCATGTACGAGCACTACAAGTACGGTCTGCCGCTGAACCTGGCCATCGGTGATCGCCTGTATTGGCTGTCCACTGGTGCCTACACCACCAGCTACAGCGCGGTGGAATTCAACGGCTTCCCGCCGCTCAAGGCCTACTACCTCTGAGCCGGTTGACCGGCACGCCGGTCACCTGCTGAGGCTGTACAGACCCCGCCGCGTGCGGGGTCTGTCGTTTCTGCGTCAGGGCAATAGCATCCGCGCGGTGGTGATGTTGAAGGGCAGATGGCCAATCCGGAGGGGTAACGTGATCGATGATCTGTTCGCCCGCGAGGCGGGGGACGTGCAATGGCTGGCGCCGGGCGTCTGCCTGTTGCCGGGGTATCTGCTCCCGGAACTGGAGCCTTTGCTGGATGCGCTGCGCGAGGTGCTGGCCGCCGCGCCGCTGCGCCGGGTGAACACGCCTTCAGGGCAGCCGCTGTCGGTGGCGATGAGCAACTGCGGTGCACTGGGCTGGGTCAGCACGGCGCAGGGTTACTGCTATGTCCGTGAGGACCCGCAGAGCGGTCAGCCCTGGCCGGCCTTGCCACCACTGCTGCAGCGCCTGTCCTGGCAGGCGGCGCAACGGGCCGGTTTTGCTGACTTTGCGGCCGATGCCTGCCTGATCAACCGGTATCGCCCTGGGGCACGCATGGGGCTGCATCAGGACCGTGACGAGGCGGATTTCCGCCAGCCGATCGTGTCCTTCTCTCTGGGCTTGCCCGCCACCTTTCTGCTCGGCGGGTTGCAGCGCCGTGACCGGGTGCAGCGGCTGCGCCTGCAGCATGGCGATGCGCTGGTCTGGGGTGGGCCGGCGCGGCTGCGCTATCACGGCATCCTGCCGCTGGAGGCGGGCGAGCATCCGCGCATGGGTGCGCAGCGCATCAATCTGACCCTGCGCCGTGCCGCGCCTTGACTTGCGCTCAGGGCTTGCCTAGCGTGCGGCCTCCGATTAGGCCGTGACGAGGAGAGGCGATGAGCGCCGCAGCGGAGCGTATCAAGCTGGAGCCGGGCTGGAAGCTGGCCCTGCAGGCAGAGTTCGAGCAGCCCTACATGCAGGCGCTCGGTGACTTTCTGCGCCATGAAAAGGCCGTTGACAAGCAGATCTATCCGCCGGGTGGGCTGATCTTCAATGCGCTCAACTCCACCCCGCTGGCGCAGGTCAAGGTGGTGATCATCGGTCAGGATCCTTACCACGGGCCGGGTCAGGCCCACGGGTTGTGCTTCTCGGTGCCGCCCGGCGTGCCGGTGCCGCCGTCGCTTTTGAACATCTTCAAGGAGCTCAAGCGCGACCTGAACATCGATCCGCCCAACCACGGCTGCCTGCAGCATTGGGCGGAGCAGGGCGTGCTGCTGCTCAACACCTCGCTGACCGTCGAGCAAGGCAAGGCCGGCTCGCATGCCAAGGCCGGCTGGCAGCCGTTCACCGACAAGGTGATCGAGGTAGCCAACCGGGATTGCCCGCATCTGGTGTTCATGCTCTGGGGCGCGCATGCGCAGAGCAAGGAGCCGTTGATCGATCCGACCCGGCACCTGATCCTGCGCTCGGCGCATCCCTCACCGCTGTCGGCGCACCGCGGCTTCCTGGGAAATGGGCACTTCAGCCGCGCCAACCAGTGGCTGGCGCAGCGCGGCATCGAGCCGGTCGATTGGGCGCTGCCCAATCTGTAACGGGAGTCAGTGCTGGATGTCGCGGTCGGCGTCGATCGTGTAGGGCAGCTCGAGCAGCTGCAGAGTCGGGCCTTCCAAGCTGCCCAGATGCAGGCGGCCATCCTCGACGGCGTTGTCCTGCAGCACGGCCAGCAGCTCTACGCCCTCTGCGCTGCGTGCCGCGAGCACGACCTCGCCGATCGAGGAGCCATGCACCGGGGAGAACAGCTCGGTGGCCGGCGCCGGTACGGTGTCGCCTTCCAGCTGCAAGCGGTACAGGCGGCGCTTGAGGCGGCCGAGGTACTGCATGCGCGCGACGATCTCCTGGCCGGTGTAGCAGCCCTTCTTGAAGCTGACGCCACCGAGGCTCTGCAGGTTGAGCATCTGCGGGATGAACAGCTCGCGGGTGGCTTCCACCACCTGGCCGACCCCGGCACGGATCTGCGCCAGTTGCCAGTCATTCAGACTGCCGCGGCTTAGCAGCGTGCTCAGGCGCGTCTCCAGCGCAGCGGCTTCCCCTGCCGGGCTCCACAACTCGCTGTGTCCACCGTGCAGGCGTACCGCCAGACCTGCGCCGTAAGGGCAGACGCTGCCCGCAGCCGGCGGCAGATCGATGCCCAGCGCGCTGAGCGCCGTATCCCCGTCGAGCAGACCGAAGCGCACCCAGTCGCTGCTGGCATCGACCAGGCGGGTCGTGCGGAAAAAGGCTGCGTATTTCTGCAGCTCTGCGCGCAGCGGCTCGGCCAGTGCTCGGTCCATGGCCAGGGCAAAGCCATCGGCCAGCGGCACGATGCGAAAGCTCGACAGCATCCGCCCCTTGGGCGTACAGCGTGCGCCGAGGCTGCTGGTGGTGGCGTCCAGGTAGTTGAGGTTGCAGGTCAGCTGGCCCTGCAAAAACTTGGCAGCTTCCGCGCCGTGGACAGCGAGGACGCCTTCGTGGTCGAGCAGGCAGAAGAGTGCGGACATATCGATCGCCGGTCCTGAAAAAACGGGCCCTCATCATAGGGCCGGCCGGCAGCGCTGGCCAGTCGCGGCAAGGCTGGCGGGGGGCGGGGGCATGGTTATAATGCGCCACCTGCCCCTGGAGGTTGCACATGACTGAAGAAAACACCGAGCTCAAACGTCTGCAGTGGGAGTGCCGTCGCGGCATGCTGGAGCTGGATGTCCTGCTCAAGCCCTTCCTGGATGAGGCCTATCCCCAGCTGGATGCCGAGGATCAGGCGCGCTTTCGCAAGTTGCTCAAGTGCGAGGACCCGGATCTGTTCAGCTGGTTCATGGCCTACAGCACGCCTGAGGATGCCGACTATCAGCGCATGGTTCGCATGATCCTCGCGCGTGTCCAGCCGCACTGAGCCCTTCCTCTGCCACTGGCGCCCCTCGCGGCGCCTGCTGGCACTCTATCTGGGTCTGCTGGGGCTGCTGGCCCTGGCAGGTTTGTCCAGTCCTCTGCCATTGACTGTGCTCAGTCTGCTGCTGAGTCTGGCGCTGCTGCACGCCGGCTGGCTGCTCTCGCGCACCCTGCTGCCCGGTGGCCGTTACGCCACCGGCAGCCTGCGCCATGATGCAGAGGGCTGGTGGCTGCAGTCGGGCGGGGAGGGTTGGCAGCCGATCCAGCTGCGCCCCGGTACGCTGGTGCTGCCGGCGCTGGTCGTGCTGCAGTATCGCCAGCCCGGTCAGTGGTTCGACCGAGCCCTGTGCCTGCCGGCGGATAGCCTGGATGCTGGGGCGCACCGGCGTCTGCGGGTGCGCCTGCGCTTTGCCCGGGCGTCTCAGCCCGCGCGGCCAGCGGATCAGACCGGTCGATAAGCCGGCGGCACCAGCAGGGTGTCCCGGGCGTCGCTCAGGGTTTCCGGGTAGTCGAGGGTGTAGTGCAGGCCGCGGCTCTCGTGGCGCAGCATGGCCGAGCGGATCATCAGATCGGCGACCAGCGCCAGGTTGCGCAGCTCGATCAGGTCGCGACTGACCTTGTAATTGCTGTAGAACTCGTCGATCTCCGCCAGCAGCAGGCGCACCCGGTGCTGGGCGCGCTGCAAACGCTTGCTGGTGCGCACGATGCCGACGTAATCCCACATAAAGCGCCGCAGTTCGTCCCAGTTGTGCGCAATGATCACATCCTCGTCCGAGTCGGTGACCTGGCTGGCATCCCAGCCCGGCAGGGTGCGCGGGACGCCGCTGTGCGGTAGCTGCTGGACGATATCGGCTGCCGCGGCGCGGGCGTAGACGAAGCACTCCAGCAGCGAGTTGCTGGCCAGCCGGTTGGCGCCATGCAGGCCGGTGAAGCTGGTCTCGCCGATCGCATACAGGCCGGGCACATCGGTCTGGCCGTGGTGATCGACCAGCACACCGCCGCAGGTGTAGTGGGCCGCCGGCACCACCGGGATCGGCTCGCGGGTGATGTCGATGCCAAAGCCCAGGCAGCGCTCGTAGATGGTCGGGAAGTGTTCGCGGATGAACTCGGCGGGCCGGTGGCTGATGTCCAGGTATACACAGTCGATGCCCAGGCGCTTCATTTCATGGTCGATGGCGCGGGCGACGATGTCGCGCGGGGCCAGCTCGCCGCGCGGATCGAAGCGGAGCATGAAGCGCTCGCCGTTGGGCAGCTTGAGCTGTCCGCCTTCGCCGCGCACCGCTTCGGTGATCAGAAAACTCTTGGCCTGCGGGTGGTACAGGCAGGTCGGGTGAAACTGGTTGAACTCCAGATTGCCGACCCGACAGCCCGCGCGCCAGGCCATGGCAATGCCATCGCCGCAGGTGCCGTCCGGGTTGCTGGTGTAGAGGTAGACCTTGGCGGCGCCGCCGGTGGCCAGCACCACGAAGCGCGCAGCGAAGGTATCGACCTCGCCGCGCCGGCGATCCAGCACATAGGCGCCGAGGCAGCGATTGCCCAGCCCGCCGAGCTTGCGCTCGGTGATCAGATCAACCGCCACGCGCTGCTCCAGCAGCTCGATGTTCGGGCGCTGACGCGCGCGCTCAAGCAGGGTGGTGAAGATCGCAGCACCGGTGGCGTCAGCCGCGTGGATGATGCGCCGATGGCTGTGGCCGCCCTCGCGGGTCAGGTGGAAGGCAAAGCCCTGCTGGCCGCGGCTGTGTTCATCGTCGCGGGTGAAGGGCACGCCCTGCTCGATCAGCCAGTCGATGGTCTCGCGGCTGTGCTCAACGGTGAAGCGCACGGCATCTTCATGGCAGAGACCGGCGCCGGCGACCAGCGTGTCCTGGACATGGGAGTCGATGTTGTCGCTGTCGTCCAGCACGGCGGCGACGCCGCCCTGGGCCCAGTAAGTGGAGCCGCCGGCCAGATCGCCCTTGCTCAGGACGGCGACCTTGAGGTGCTCGGGCAGATTGAGTGCCAGGGCAAGGCCGGCACCGCCGCTGCCGATGACGAGGACGTCGTACTGATGATGCTGGCTCATGGGAACTGAACTTCCGCGATAACGGGGCTGCCTAGTATATCCAAGGCCCAATCGGCAAAATACCGGCCGTCTCGGCGGCTTTTACCGGCAGCCGGCCTGCGGGATCGCGAACGGCTGCCGCCGCCCCCAGCAGAACTTTCATCGCAGCCCCAGGTCTACGCCACACTGGTCGGGCCTGTCGGGGTCTGCCTGCCTGCCCGGGCATTGATTAGGAGTCGCAATGCTAATCCAGGAAGCCGATCAGCAACTGGTCGAGCGTGTCCAGCGCGGTGACAAGCGCGCGTTCGATCTGCTGGTGCTCAAGTACCAGCACAAGGTGCTCGGACTGGTCGTGCGCTTCGTGCACGATGCCCATGAGGCGCAGGACGTCGCCCAGGAGGCCTTCGTCAAGGCGTACCGGGCGCTGGGCAATTTCCGCGGGGAAAGTGCCTTTTACACCTGGCTATACCGCATCGCGGTGAACACGGCCAAGAATCACCTAGTCGCTCGCGGCCGCCGCCCGCCAGGCAGCGATGTGAGTGCCGAGGATGCCGAGTTTTTCGAGGGTGATCATGCCCTCAAGGATATCGAGACCCCCGAGCGCGCCCTGCTGCGCGACGAGATCGAGGCGACCGTGCATCGCGCCATCGCCGCGCTGCCGGAGGAGCTGCGTCGGGCCCTGACCCTGCGCGAGTTCGAGGGCCTGAGTTACGAGGAGATTGCCAGCGTCATGCAATGTCCGATAGGAACGGTGCGCTCGCGGATCTTCCGCGCGCGTGAAGCGATCGACAAGGTGCTGCAGCCGCTGCTGCAGGAATCCTGAGGACAGGCAGTACCCGCCCGGAGAAAACATCATGAGTCGTCAATCCCTGGAAGAATCGCTGTCTGCCGTCATGGATGGCGAGGCGGATGAGCTGGAGCTGCGCCGTGTGCTGGGCAGCGACGATGCAGCCTTGCGTGCGCGCTGGGCGCGTCAGCAGCTGGTACGCGATGTGATGCACGGCCAGACCGTGCAGCCACATCTGGATCTTGGTGCCGGCATCTGGTCCGTCATCGAGGCGGAGGACTCTGCAGTCGCTCGCCCGCCGGTCGCCTCCAATCGCTGGCAGCGTCTGGGGCGTTACGCCGTGGCGGCCAGTGTGACGCTGGCGGTGCTGGCGGGGGTGCGCTGGTATCAGGGCGGGGAACCGGCCGTTTCCACCCTGGCGCAGCAGGCGCCAACCCCGGTGAGTGCGCCCGCCAGCGTGGTGCCGCCTCAGGCGCCGGCCGTGCTGGCCAGCTACCCGGCGACGAGCGAGCCTGTACAGGAGTCAGCGTCGGTCACTGACGAGGCGCAGATCCTGCGCGCGCTGCCGGCCGATGCAGCAGATCGCTGAGGCACGACCATGATTGAAGAAAGTGCGCGGGTGGTGGCGGTCGAGGCGGGTGCGGTCTGGGTGGAAACCCTGCGGCGCAGCACCTGTAGCGCCTGCTCGGCGAGTGCCGGTTGTGGGCAGGGCTTGATGGAGAAGCTGGGTGTTGGTCAGCGCCGCGGCTATGTGCGCGCCCTGTGCCGCGCGCCGGTGCAGGTCGGCGATCAGGTGGTGATCGGGATCGCCGAAGCGCTGCTGGTGCGCAGCTCCTTGCTGGTCTATTTGCTGCCGCTGCTGGGGCTGTTTGCCGGCGCTCTGCTGGCCGAGTGGTTGGCGCTGGGCGAGTCTTTTGTCATTCTGGCGGCCTTGGCGGGCTTGCTCCCGCCGTGGCTACTGGTACGCAGCTACAGTCGCCGGCGCGGCGATGACCCCGCCAATCAGCCTGTGGTGCTGCGGGTTGAGTCGGTTCCCGCGACCCTGCACTGCGTCGAAATCCACTGATTGTCATCGAGGAGTCCCTGACTCATGCGAATGCTCAAGCACACCCTGCTGTCGCTGGCGGCGCTGCTGCTGACCGCCCAGGCGCTGGTTGCCCATGCCCGGCTGCCGGAGTTCACCGAACTGGTCGAGCAGGCCTCGCCGGCGGTGGTGAACATCAGTACCCGTCAGGCTGCCTCGCCCCGGTCGGCAGCGATTCCCCCCCATGCCCTGCCGGATCTGGAAGGCCTGCCGCCGATCTTTCGTGAGTTCTTCGAGCGCAGCCTGCCGCAACTGCCGCCGGGGCATCCGCCGCAGCAGCGCCAGCGTCAGGCGCAGTCGCTGGGGTCGGGCTTCATCATTTCTGCCGACGGCTATGTGCTGACCAATAACCACGTGATTGCCGATGCCGATGAGATCATCGTGCGGCTCTCCGATCGCAGTGAATTGGAAGCCCGGCTGGTCGGTGCCGACCCGCGCACCGATGTGGCGCTGCTCAAGGTCGAAGGCAAGGGCCTGCCCAGCGTCAAGCTGGGCAAGTCCGAGAACCTCAAGGCCGGCGAATGGGTGCTGGCGATCGGCTCGCCGTTTGGTTTTGATCACTCGGTGACGGCCGGGATCGTCAGTGCCAAGGGCCGCAGTCTGCCCAACGAGAACTACGTGCCGTTCATCCAGACCGATGTGGCGATCAACCCGGGTAACTCCGGTGGTCCGCTGTTCAACCTCGACGGCGAGGTGGTCGGCATCAACTCGCAGATCTTCACCCGCTCCGGTGGCTTCATGGGGCTATCGTTTGCGATTCCGATCGATGTGGCCATGCACGTGGCCGAGCAGCTCAAGACCACCGGCAAGGTGCAGCGCGGCTGGCTCGGGGTGGTGATTCAGGAGGTCAGCAAGGATCTGGCCGAGTCCTTCGGTCTGGAGCGCCCGGCCGGCGCTCTGATCGCGCAGGTGCTGGACGGTGGTCCGGCGGCGCGCGGCGGGTTGCAGGTGGGGGATGTGATTCTGGCCATCGACGGTCAGCCGATCGTGGTGTCCGCCGATCTGCCGCACCGGGTCGGCAACCTGAAGCCGGGCATCCGGATCACGCTGGATGTGGTGCGCCGTGGTCAGCGTCAGCCGGTCACTCTGCTGATCGATGCGCTGCCCGAGGAGGGCATGGCGCTGGCGGGTAGTGGCGATGCGCCGGCGCGCAGCAGCAACCGTCTGGGTGTGTCGGTGGTGGATCTCACCGCCGAGCAGCGCAAGGCGCTGGAGCTGGAGGGCGGTGCGCTGATCCGTGAGGTGCAGAACGGGCCGGCAGCGGCCATCGGCCTGCGTCCGGGCGATGTCATCACCCACCTCAACAACCAGTCGATCGACTCGGCCAAGACCTTCGAGCGGGTCGCCCAGGCGCTGCCGAAGAACCGCAGTGTGTCGATGCGCGTGCTGCGTCAAGGGCGCGCCAGCTTCATCACCTTCCGCCTGAGCGAGTAAGGGCCGGCTGGGGCAACCGGAGGCGCTGCGGCGCCTTCGGTCGTTTCTGGGCCGGGACAAGACGGTCGGCGTGGGTTACGCCACGCCGGGCGATAGGCTAGAATCCGCGACTATTTTCGGCGGGCTGAGCCCGCGCTCTCTTTCCGAGTGTTGAGCCCGTGAGTGATCTGAGTCATATCCGTAACTTCTCCATCATCGCCCACATCGACCACGGTAAGTCGACGCTGGCGGATCGCTTCATTCAGATGTGCGGTGGCCTGTCCGACCGTGAGATGGAAGCTCAGGTGCTCGATTCCATGGATCTGGAGCGCGAGCGCGGCATCACCATCAAGGCCCATAGCGTGACCCTGCACTACAAGGCGCAGGACGGTAAAACCTACCAGCTGAACTTCATCGACACCCCCGGCCACGTCGACTTCACCTATGAGGTCAGCCGCTCGCTGGCCGCCTGCGAGGGCGCGCTGCTGGTGGTGGACGCCGGTCAGGGTGTCGAGGCGCAGTCGGTGGCCAACTGCTACACCGCCATCGAGCAGGGTCTTGAGGTGATGCCGGTGCTGAACAAGATGGACCTGCCCCAGGCTGAGCCGGAGCGGGTCAAGGAAGAAATCGAGCACGTCATCGGTATCGATGCCACCGATGCGGTGGCATGCAGCGCCAAGAGCGGCATGGGCGTGATCGACGTGCTGGAGCGCCTGGTCGAGGTGATTCCGCCGCCGGAGGGCGATATCGACGCGCCGCTGCAGGCGCTGATCATAGACTCCTGGTTCGACAACTACCTGGGTGTGGTCTCGCTGGTGCGGGTGCGCCACGGCCGGGTCAAGAAGGGCGACAAGATCCTCGTCAAGTCGACCGGCAAGATGCATCAGGTCGACAGCGTTGGCGTATTCACGCCCAAGCACACCGCCACCGCCGATCTCAAGGCCGGTGAGGTGGGCTTCATCATCGCCGGCATCAAGGACATTCAGGGCGCCCCGGTTGGCGATACCCTGACGCTCTCCACCACCCCGGATGTCGAGGTGCTGCCGGGCTTCAAGCGCGTCAAGCCGCAGGTTTATGCCGGTCTGTTCCCGGTCAGCTCCGATGACTTCGAAGACTTCCGTGATGCGCTGGAAAAGCTGACTCTCAACGACGCTGCGCTGCAGTACGAGCCGGAAAGCTCCGACGCGCTGGGCTTTGGCTTCCGTATCGGCTTCCTTGGCATGCTGCACATGGAGATCATCCAGGAGCGCCTGGAGCGCGAGTATGACCTGGACCTGATCACCACCGCACCGACCGTGGTGTTCGAGGTGGTGCTGAAGAACGGCGACATCGTCTACGTCGATAACCCGTCCAAGCTGCCGGACCTGGCGTCGATCGCCGAGATGCGCGAGCCGATCTGCCGCGCCAATATTCTGGTGCCCCAGGATCACCTGGGCAGCGTGATCACCCTGTGCGTTGAAAAGCGCGGTGTGCAGCGTGACATGAGCTTCCTCGGCAGTCAGGTGCAGGTCAGCTATGACATGCCGATGAACGAGGTGGTGATGGACTTCTTCGACCGCCTCAAGTCGGCCAGCCGTGGCTATGCCTCGCTGGATTACAGCTTTGATCGCTTCCAGCCCGCCAACCTGGTGCGCCTCGATGTGCTGATCAACGGCGAGCGGGTCGATGCTCTGGCGCTGATCGTCCACCGCGACAACGCGGCCTACAAGGGCCGTCAGTTGGTCGAGAAGATGAAGGAGCTGATCCCGCGGCAGATGTTCGATGTCGCCATTCAGGCCGCCATCGGTGGCCAGGTGGTCGCACGCTCGACCGTCAAGGCGCTGAGAAAGAACGTTCTGGCCAAATGCTACGGCGGTGACGTAAGCCGCAAGAAGAAGCTGTTGGAGAAGCAGAAAGCGGGCAAGAAGCGCATGAAGCAGGTTGGCAGCGTGGAAATCCCGCAGGAAGCCTTCTTGGCTGTGCTCAAGGTCGATAGCTGAGGTCGCTGCCGGTGAACTTCCCATTGATGCTGGTGATCGCCGTGGCCGTGTGCGGCGCACTGACCCTACTCGATCGCCTGTATCTGGCTCCCCGGCGCCGGGCTGCCATTGCCAATTATCACCTGGCGGCCGGGCAGTCGGATCCGCAGGTGGTGCAGCGGTTGTCCCGTGAGCCGGTGCTGGTGGAATACGGCAAGTCGTTCTTCCCGGTGCTGGCGCTGGTGCTGGTGCTGCGCTCCTTTGTGGTCGAGCCGTTCCAGATTCCCTCAGGCTCCATGCAGCCGACGCTGGAAGTGGGCGATTTCATCCTGGTGGACAAGTTCTCCTACGGGCTGCGCCTGCCGGTGCTGGATACCAAGGTGCTGCCGGTCGGTGAGCCGGCGCGCGGTGATGTGATGGTGTTCCGTTATCCGAGCGATCCACGCATCAACTACATCAAGCGGGTGGTTGGCCTGCCGGGTGACCGCCTGGTGTACACCGGCGACAAGCGCCTGTTGATCAATGGCCAGCCGGTGGCCGAGCAGCTGGTGGGCGATGAGCCGGGTAGTCTCGGCAGCGCCCGGCTGTACAAGGAGCGGCTGGGCGAGATCGAGCATGTGATCCGCAAGGAGATGCGCCGTTATCGCATGGAGCCCAGTCGCGAATGGGTGGTGCCGGCTGGGCATTACTTCCTGATCGGCGACAACCGCGACAACTCCAACGACAGCCGCTACTGGGATGATCCGGCCATTGCGCCTGCCTTGCAGGGCATGGTTCCGGACGATCACATTGTCGGCAAGGCCTTTGCCATCTGGCTGAGCTGGCCTGCGCCCAAGCTTGCCAACCTGCCGACCCTCGCCCGTGTCGGGCTGATCCACTGATACCTCCGGAGTCCCGTGAGCAGCGCCTCTCTTGAACGCCTTGAGCGCAAGCTCGGCTATACCTTTACCGATCGCGCACTGATGGTGCTGGCCCTGACCCACCGCAGTTTTGCCGGCCGCAACAACGAGCGCCTCGAATTTCTCGGCGATGCCATCCTCAACTTCGTGGTCGGCGAGGCGCTGTTTCAGCGCTTCCCCCAGGCCCGTGAAGGGCAGTTGTCGCGTCTGCGCGCCCGGCTGGTCAAGGGCGAGACCCTGGCCGTGCTGGCGCGCGGCTTTGAGCTGGGCGATTTCCTGCGTCTGGGCTCGGGCGAGCTGAAAAGCGGCGGTTTTCGCCGTGAATCGATCCTGGCTGATGCCACCGAGGCGCTGATCGGCGCCATTTATCTCGATCGTGGCATGGACAGTGCGCGCGAGCGGGTATTGGCCTGGTTGGAGCCGCATTTTCAGGGCCTGACGCTGGTGGATACCAACAAGGACCCCAAGACCCGCCTGCAGGAATTCCTGCAATCACGCAGCTGCGAACTGCCGCGCTACGAGGTGGTGGATATCCAGGGCGAACCGCATTGCCGCACCTTCCATGTCGAATGCGAAATTGCCCTGCTCACTGAAAAGACCCGTGGCCAGGGTGCCAGCCGCCGCATCGCCGAACAGGTGGCGGCCGCGGCGGCACTGGTGGCCCTGGGCGTGGAGAATGGCAATGACTGAATCCCCGAGCCGCTGCGGCTATGTGGCCATCGTCGGCCGGCCGAACGTCGGCAAATCGACCCTGCTCAATCACATCCTCGGCCAGAAGCTGGCGATCACCTCGCGCAAGCCGCAGACCACCCGTCACACCCTGCTCGGCATCAAGACCGACGGGGCGGTGCAGGCGATCTACGTCGACACCCCCGGCATGCACAAGGATAACGACAAGGCCCTCAACCGCTACATGAACCGCAGCGCCAGCGCCGCGCTCAAGGATGTGGATGTGGTGATCTTTGTCGTCGACCGCACCCGCTGGACCGACGAGGACCAGATGGTTTTCGAACGGGTCAAGTTCGTGCAGTGTCCGGTGATCCTCGCGGTCAACAAGATCGACCGCCTCGACGATAAGGGCGAACTGCTGCCGCACCTCAAGTGGCTGGCCGAGCAGTTGCCAGAGGCCGAGGTGGTGCCGATCTCGGCGCAGAACGGTCAGAACCTTGAGACGCTGGAGCAGCTGGTCGGTGCGCGCCTGCCCGAGGGCGAGCATTTCTTTGCCGAGGATGAAATCACCGACCGCAGCTCGCGCTTCCTGGCGGCGGAGCTGGTCCGCGAGAAAGTGATGCGCCAGCTCGGCGCCGAGGTGCCTTATCAGGTCACCGTGGAGATTGAACAGTTCAAGCAGGAAGGGCGCATCCTGCATATCCATGCACTGATCCTGGTCGAGCGCGACGGGCAGAAGAAAATCATCATTGGCGACAAGGGCGAGCGCATCAAGCGTATCGGCCAGGACGCCCGCCGCGACATGGAAAACCTGTTCGGCAGCAAGGTGATGCTCAACCTGTGGGTCAAGGTGAAGAGCGGCTGGTCGGACGACGAGCGCGCCTTGCGCTCGCTCGGCTACGGCGACGTCTGAGTCGCGGGGCGGGCAACGGTGTCCCGTCCACTGCCGGCGTGCCCGGCCTTCGTGCTGCACAGCCGGCCTTACAAGGAGGCCAGCGCGCTGGTCGACTTCTTTTGCCCTGACGGTCGCCGGCGCGCGGTGTTGCGCGCCGCCCGTGGCAAGCGCGGCGGGCTGGCCCGCGCCTTCCAGCGCCTGGAGCTGGAGCTGCGCGGGCAGGGCGAGCTCAGGACCGTCGCCCGGCTGGAGCCTTTGGGCATTCCCTACCTGCTCAGCGGCACGGCCCTGTTCAGCGCCCTGTACCTCAATGAACTGCTGATGCGCCTGCTGCCGGCCGATGATCCGCACCCGGCGCTGTTTGCGCATTACGCTGCGACCCTCGAGGCGCTGGCCGGTGGGCGGGCGCTGGAGCCGCTGCTGCGCAGCTTCGAATGGCGCCTGCTGGATGAACTGGGCTATGGTTTTGCCCTCGATCAGGACTGCGAGGCGCAGCCGATCGACCGCCAGGCGCTCTATCAATGGCTGCCGGACATGGGCTTTCAGCGTGTCGCGCAGTGGCAGCCCGGCCTGTTCCACGGCCATGAATTGTTGGCGCTGGCGCAGGCGGCCTGGGAGCTGCCGGGGACGCTGGCCGCCGCCAAGCGGCTGATGCGTCAGGCACTGGCCCCACATCTGGGCGGGCGGCCGCTGGTCAGCCGCGCGCTGTTCATCCATCGCAAGGAGTCTTCCCGTGACTGAAGCCAATCGCATCCTGCTGGGTGTCAATATCGATCACATCGCCACCCTGCGTCAGGCGCGCGGTACCCGCTATCCGGACCCGGTGAAGGCCGCGCTGGATGCCGAGGAGGCCGGCGCCGACGGCATCACCGTGCATCTGCGCGAGGATCGCCGGCATATCCAGGATCGCGACGTGCGCCTGCTCGCCGAGGTGCTGCAGACGCGGATGAACTTCGAGATGGGTGTCACCGAGCCGATGCTGGCGCTGGCCGAGCAGATCCGCCCGGCCCACGCCTGCTTCGTGCCCGAGACCCGTCAGGAGCTGACCACCGAGGGTGGGCTGGATGTCCTCGCGCAGGAAGATCGCCTGCGCGCGGCGGTGGAGCGGCTGGCCGTGCTGGGCTGCGAGGTTTCGCTGTTCATCGACGCCGATCCAAGGCAGATCGAGGCGGCGGCGCGCATCGGCGCGCCGGCCATCGAGCTGCACACCGGCCGCTATGCCGACGCCCACACCCCCGCCGAGCGCGCGGCGGAGCTGGCGCGGATCCGTGACGGGGTGGCCTGCGGGCTGGATCACGGGCTGATCATCAATGCCGGCCACGGCCTGCACTATCACAATGTCGAGGCGGTGGCGGCGATTGCCGGCATCAACGAGCTGAACATCGGGCATGCCATCGTTGCCCATGCGCTGTTCGTCGGTTTCAAGCAGGCGGTGGCCGAGATGAAGGCGCTGATCGTCGCCGCGGCCGTGCGATAATTCGCCCTCGTTTCACTGGCGCAGTCCGCCCTTTGCGAGGGCGATTGCTGGAGCACTCATGACCGAGAAGATTGTTGTTGCCGCGCTGTACAAGTTCGTCGCGTTGCCCGATTACGTAGCGCTGCGTGAGCCGCTGCTGGCCACGCTGCAGGCGCACAGGATCAAGGGCACCTTGCTGCTGGCCGAGGAGGGCATCAATGGCACGGTGTCCGGCACTCGTGCCGCCATCGATGCACTGCTGGACTGGCTGCGCGCCGATCCACGGCTGGCGGATGTCGATCACAAGGAATCGCTGTGCGATGAGCAGCCGTTCTACCGCTGCAAGGTCAAGCTGAAGAAGGAAATCGTCACCCTGGGTGTGCCCGGCGTGGACCCGCACCGCCAGGTCGGCACCTACGTCGAGCCCCGCGACTGGAATGCGCTGATCAGCGACCCCGAAGTGCTGCTGATCGATACCCGCAACGACTACGAAGTGGCGATCGGCAGCTTTGCTGGGGCAATCGACCCGAAGACTGCCTCGTTCCGCGAATTTCCCGAGTATGTGCGTGAGCACTTCGACCCGGCGCGGCACAAGAAGGTCGCGATGTTCTGCACCGGCGGCATCCGCTGCGAAAAGGCTTCGAGCTTCATGCTCGGCGAGGGGTTTGCCGAGGTCTATCATCTCAAGGGCGGCATTCTCAAATACCTTGAAGAGGTCGAGGAGCCGGACAGCCTGTGGCGCGGCGAATGCTTTGTCTTCGATAACCGCGTCACCGTGCGCCATGACCTCAGCGAGGGCGATTACGAGCTGTGCCACGCCTGTCGCAATCCGGTATCGCCGGCGGATCGTCAGTCCGAACACTATGCGCCGGGCATCAGCTGTCCGCACTGCTGGGATTCGCTGCCGGAGAAGACCCGCGCCAGCGCCCGCGAGCGGCAGAAGCAGATCGAGCTGGCCCGCGCCCGTCAGCAGCCGTTGCCGATCGGCCGTGATCCACGCCAGAGCGACTGAATCCCGCCCCATCGATATGCCTTGCGCCCGCCAGTCGGGCATCCCCTCACGGAGAGCTGCGACATGCCCGCCCGTCTGTTGTATGTGATGGATCCGATGTGTTCCTGGTGCTGGGGGTTCTCCCCGGTCTTCACCCAACTGGCCGAGCAGGCTCAGGCGCACGGCGTAGCCACCCATCTGGTGGTCGGCGGCTTGCGTCCCGGCACCCGCCATGCGCTGGATGCCGGTAGTCGCCGCACCATCCTTGGACACTGGCAGGCGGTCACGGAGCGCACCGGCCAGCGCTTCAGCTTCGACGGGGCGCTGCCGGAAGGCTTTGTATACGACACTGAGCCGGCCAGTCGGGCGCTGGTGGCGGCGCGTCAACTGGAGGCAGCCCGCGCGCCGCGCTTGCTGCAGGCGATCCAGCAGGCGTTCTATCTGCAAGGGCAGGATGTCACCCGTGCGGGCGCACTGGTTGAGCTGGCGGTGGCCGCGGGCTATGCCCGCGAGCCGTTTGCCGAGGCCTTCGACAGCCCGGCGCTCTGGGAGGCGACGGCGGCTGATTTTCGCTGGGCGACCGATCTGGGCATTGCCGGCTTCCCGACCCTCCTGGCTGAGCGTGATGGCCAGCTGGCGCTGCTGACCAACGGCTATCAGCCGCTGGCCGCGCTTGAGCCGCTCTTGCAGCGCTGGCTGGCGCGGGTGTCCCATGACTGAAGCGCGTGACCGGCTGGACTGGGCAGAGATCCGCCGTCTGGCGCTGGAGCATCGCCGTGCGCTGCTGCTGGCCAACCTGCTGGCAGTGCTGGCGGTGCTGTGCAGCGTGCCGATTCCGCTGCTGCTGCCGCTGCTGGTCGATGAGGTATTGCTCGAGCAGGGCAACCGCGCGCTGGTGGTGATGGATCTGCTGTTGCCGGCGGCCTGGCAGCAGGCGGTGGGCTATATCCTGCTGATGCTGGGGGTGACGCTGCTGCTGCGTCTAGCCTCATTGGCGCTGAATGTGCTGCAGGCCCGGCTGTTTGCCGGGCTGTCCAAGGAGGTGATCTACCGGCTGCGGGTCCGTCTGCTGGCCCGGCTGGAGCGGATTGCTTTGGCCGAGTACGAAAGTCTCGGCAGCGGGACAGTGACCGCGCATTTGGTCACGGACCTGGACACCCTCGATCGCTTCATCGGTGACACCCTGAGCCGGCTGGTGGTGGCGCTGCTGACCCTGTGTGGCACCGCAGCGATTCTGGTCTGGATGCACTGGCAGCTGGCGCTGCTGATCCTGCTGTTCAATCCGCTGGTGATTTACGCCACGGTGCTGCTCGGCAAGCGCGTCAAGCACCTCAAGAAGCTGGAAAACGACAGCACCGCCCACTTCACCCAGGCGCTCAGTGAGACCCTGGAGGCGATTCAGGAAATCCGCGCCAGCAATCGTCAGGGGTTCTTCTTCACCCGGCTGGCGGCGCGGGCGCGTGAGGTGCGCGACCGGGCGGTGGCCTCGCAGTGGAAGACCGATGCGTCCGGGCGCGCCAGTGGCCTGCTGTTCCAGTTCGGCATCGATGTGTTTCGCGCCGCGGCGATGCTCACTGTGCTGTTCTCCGATCTCTCGATCGGTCAGATGCTCGCGGTGTTCAGTTACCTGTGGTTCATGATTGGCCCGGTCGAGCAGCTGCTCAGCCTGCAGTACGCCTATTACGCCGCCGGTGGCGCCCTCAAGCGGCTCAATGAACTGCTGGATCGCGCCGATGAGCCGGCGTTCCCCGCCCGCCGTGACCCGTTTGCCGGGCAGGCCACGGTGGGGGTCGAGGTGCAGGATCTGCACTTTGCCTACCGCGACGAGCCGGTACTCGATGGGCTGAGCCTGTCCATCGCACCGGGCGAGAAGGTCGCGCTGGTCGGCGCCTCCGGGGGCGGCAAGAGCACCCTGGTGCAGCTACTGCTCGGCCTGTACCGCCCGCAGGCCGGCTGCATTCGCTTCGGCGGTGAGCGCCTTGAGGACATCGGGCTGGAGCGCCTGCGCGAGCAGGTGGCAGTGGTCCTGCAGCAACCGGCGCTGTTCAATGACACGGTGCGCGCCAACCTGACGCTCGGCCGCGCCTGTGACGATGCCGCCTGCTGGCAGGCACTGGAGATTGCCCAGCTGGCCGAGACCATCCGTGCGCTGCCGGAGGGGCTGGACAGCGTGGTCGGGCGCTCGGGCGTGCGCCTATCCGGCGGGCAGCGCCAGCGGCTGGCGATCGCCCGCATGGTGCTGGCCGAGCCCAAGGTGGTGATCCTCGATGAGGCGACCTCGGCGCTGGATGCCGCCACCGAATATGCGCTGCATCAGGCGTTGGCTGCGTTCCTCAAGGGGCGCACCACGCTGATCATCGCCCACCGTCTGAGTGCGGTGAAACAGGCCGATCGGGTGCTGGTGTTCGAGGATGGACGGATCACCGAGCAGGGCGAGCACCAGAAACTGCTGGCGGAAGGCGGGCTGTATGCGCGTCTGTACGGCCATCTGCAGCACTGAGCGAGCGCTGTGATTGTCGACAATCGCCGCCGCTACACCGTCCGGGCGCCAGGCTGTAGTGCCGGTGCCGGCTGGACTACGCTGTAGGCATTCGGCGGCTTTTTCAGGCTCGAATGCAGCTGCCTCTGGCACTTGGCAGCGGCGCCCGTTAGCATTGCGCGGTTTTTATCCGCCCCTCACAAGGGGAGTCGAGAGCGCTGTGTAGTACCTTCGTCGGACGGGCTACACCACGCGGGTGTATACGATCCGCGGTAAAATGCGCCCCATGTGTCTCAGGAGCATGAATGATGCAAACTGGTAGTGAACAGCCGGATCTGGTATTCGTCGGGGCAGGCGTCATGAGCGCGACCCTGGCGGTGCTGCTCAAAGAGCTCGACCCGAGCCTGAAGATCGAGGTCCTGGAACAGCTGGACTCGGGGGCTGCCGAAAGCTCCTACCCGTGGAACAACGCCGGCACCGGCCATGCCGCCTGGTGTGAGCTCAACTACACCCCGCAGGCCGCCGACGGCTCGATCAACATCGCCAAGGCAGTGCAGATCAACGCCATGTTCGAGGTGTCCCGGCAGTTCTGGGCCTACCTGCTGGAGCAGGGCTACTTCCAGACTCCCCGCGACTTCATCAACCCGGTGCCGCACATGAGCTTCGTGCGTGGCGAGAAGGGTGTGGCGTTCCTGCGCAAGCGTCATGAGCTGATGAAGGCTCACCACTGCTTCGCCGATGACATGGAATACAGCGAAGACCCGCAGGTGATCGGCCAGTGGGCACCGCTGCTGATGCAGGGCCGTACCGGCAACGAGCCGATGGCCGCGACCCGCTCGCTGGGCGGTACTGACGTCAACTTTGGCGCCCTGACCCTCAAGCTGCTGGGCCACCTCTCCGAGAGCGGTAACGCCGTGGTGCGTTACAACCAGAAAGTCACCGACGTGAACCGCGAGGCCGATGGCCGCTGGCGTCTGAGCGTCGAGGACAAGGCTGGCGGCGGTCGCCGCGAGCTGACTGCACGCTTCGTGTTCCTCGGCGCCGGTGGTGCGGCACTGACTCTGCTGCAAAAATCCGGCATCGAAGAAGGCAAGGGCTACGGCGGCTTCCCGGTAAGCGGTCAGTGGCTGCGCTGCGACAATCCCGAGCTGGTCAATCAGCACCTGGCCAAGGTCTACAGCCAGGCTGACATCGGTGCGCCGCCCATGTCGGTCCCGCACCTGGATACCCGCGTGGTCGATGGCAAGAAATCGCTGCTGTTCGGGCCGTATGCCGGCTTCACCACCAAGTTCTTGAAGCGCGGCTCGTTCCTCGACCTGCCGCTGTCGATTCGCCCCAACAACCTCGGCCCGATGCTGTCGGTGGCGCGCGACAACATGGACCTGACCAAATACCTGATCAAGGAAGTGCTGCAGTCCGAAGATCAGCGTCTGGAGGCCCTGCGCAAGTTCTTCCCCAATGCCAAGAAGGAAGACTGGCGCCTTGAGATCGCCGGCCAGCGCGTGCAGATCATCAAGAAGGACGCCAAGAAGGGCGGTGTGCTGCAGTTCGGCACCGAGATCGTTGCTGCCCGTGACGGCTCGATTGCCGCGCTGCTGGGCGCCTCGCCGGGTGCTTCGGTCTCGGTGTCGGTGATGCTCGAGGTGATCGAGCGCTGCTTCCCTGAGCGTTACAAGAGCGCTGAGTGGCAGGAGCGTCTGGGTAAGATCTTCGAGGGCAGCGAGAAAGCCCTCGAGCAGGATGCCGAGCTGCTGCGCCGGGTGCGTACCCGCACCAGCGAAGCCCTCGGCCTCGCTCAGCCGTAACCGGCGTATCCGCCCGCAGGCGGGACGCAGGGCTTGAGGATGCCGCGTCAGTCCGACTCGCTGAGGGTCGTGACGGACGCGGCATCGTCGTTTCTGGCGGTGCCCCGTTCGGCCAGCTGCTGGGGGGTGCCGATCGGTGCGGGTATGGCTTTCAGCAGGGTGGCCCACTGGGCCAGCGGCAGCGTGCTGTCGGGGTTGAGCAGTCGATCCCGCAGCGCCATCAGCTGAGGGCGGCCACCGCGTTCAGCCGGCCAGCGCTGGCTGGTAGGCAGGATTTGCCAGGCGCCCGCGCGCTGCTTGGCCAGCACAAAGCGAAATGGATGCAGGCCGGTCATCCCCAGGCGCAGGTCGGTCACCACCAGCTGATCGCCCAGCGCGTCATAGCGCAAAAAACCACCGCTGAACCAGACGAGCCGTGCATGCTGCGTGGAATCCTGCAGGGCGGCCGCCAGAGCCTGGCCGCGCTCAAAACGCTCGCTCTGCGGCGGCTGATGATCGAACAGGCCGGTCACCAGTTCGTGATAGTGCTCGCCCTCCAGTGCCACCACGCGCCAGAGCAGGGTATTGAAGGGCGTCGGCGCGATGAACAGCGCCTCCGGCCGGATGCCGCGCTCGGCCAGCGTATCGCTCACCCGCTGCAGGGCCAGTTGCTGGGCCAGCAGGCTGAAGCCGAGGTAGACGGTGGAGGCCAGCAGCGCAACGCGGCTGGCCCTGGCCAGCGTCTGGCGGGCCAGCAGTCCGAGTAGCACTGCCAAGAGCAGCGGCAGGGTGTAGAGAGGGTCGATGATGAACAGGCTCGACCAGGCGATCGGCGGGGTGTCGAGCGGCCAGAGCAGCTGGGTGCCATAGCTGGTAAACGCATCCAGCAGCGCATGGGTGACCAGCACCAGGGTCAGGGTCAGCCACAGGCGCTGCGCCGAATAGCTTGGGTGCGGGCGCCAGCGGCGGATCAGCCAGGTCAGGATCAGCCCCAGCGCGCCCAGCACCAGCAGCGAGTGACTGAAGCCGCGGTGGCAGGTCATATTGGCGACCGGGTCTGCGTAATCGAGCAGAACGTCCAGGTCCGGCAGGGTGCCGAGCAGCGCGCCGTATAACAGTGCCTTGCGGCCCTGCCAGCGGCCCAGCAGTGCCCCCTGCACACTGGCGCCGAGCAGCGCCTGAGTCAGCGAATCCACGCCCTTTCTCCCTCATGAGTCGGTCGGGCGATTTTAGGGTTTGCGCAGCTGGCGGTGAGCGGACAATTGCTGCCGGACGTTTCATCTGCGCCTGCCCCTTTTTTGTGCATTTGCCGGTGATTCCGGTTAAATTGCCCGCCACTGCCCCTGTGGGGCGCTGTTGACCGAGTGCCCGGCTGGATGGCCGCCATGACCCCCGTACACCTTGGATTCCTCTACTGGCCGGATGTGCGTCCGCTCGGCCTGGCCCTGATCGATGAAGTCTTTCGGCTGGTGGCGCGTCTGCAGCCCCAGGCGGGTTATCAGGTGCATTATCTGGCGGCTGAATCCACGGCGCAGGCTGCGGCCTGGGCGCTGCCGGGGCAACCCTGGGCCGAGGGGTTGCAGGCGTGTGAGCGCCTGTTTCTGATCGCTGAAGAGCCGCCGGCTCAGCTTGAGCCGGCACTGGCCGAGGCCTTGCAGGCGTGTGCGGGTGAGGAGCGCCTGCTGGGCGGGGTGGGCGCTGGCATCTACCCGCTGGCCCGGCTGGGGCTGCTGGATGGCCGGCGCATCGCCCTGCACTGGCGCTGGCAGGATGACTTCACCGAGCAGTTCCCGCAGATCAGCGCCACCTCGCACCTGTTCATGCAGGATGGCAACCGCTTGACCGCCTGCGGTGGTCTGGCGCTGCTCGATATGCTGCTGGCCATGCTCAGCGCCGATCATGGCGCGGAGCTGGCCGGGGCGGTGGCCGAGGAGCTGCTGCTCGAGCGCATCCGCGAGGCTGGTGAAAGTCAGCGGGTGCCGCTGCGCAACCGCATCGGGGCCAGTCATCCCAAGGTCACCCAGGCGGTGCAACTGATGGAGGGGCACATCGAGGAGCCTTTGACCACCGACGAGATTGCCCAGCAGGTCGGCGTGTCACGGCGCCAGCTGGAGCGGATTTTCAAGCAGTTTCTCAACCGTGTGCCCAGCCAGTATTACCTTGAGCTGCGCCTGAACCGCGCCCGGCAGATGCTCCAGCAGACCAGCAAGTCGATCATCCAGATTGGCCTGTCCTGCGGATTTTCTTCAGGGCCGCACTTCTCCAGCGCCTACCGCAATTTCTTTGGTGTCACGCCCCGCGATGATCGCAACCAGCGCCGTGCCAGTGCCCTGTCTGACGGCGTGGCCGGCGAGCGCTCCTGAGTGAGCGCGTGATTTACCGTGGCAGACTTTAAGCCGTTCGCTGGCCGCCTTACACTGCGCGCATGTTCAGGCCGGCTGAGCCCCGGTCGTTCCCGATTCGCGCCAGACGCCGCAAGGCAGGAGTAGAGAAGAGATGTCCATTCAGCACGCCCCGGTGCACCGCGCCGATTTTGACCAGGTGATGGTCCCCGTATTCGCGCCCGCCGCCTTTATCCCGGTGCGCGGAGCGGGCAGCCGCGTCTGGGACCAGAGCGGCCGCGAGCTGGTGGACTTCACCGGCGGCATCGCCGTCAACGTGCTGGGGCATGCGCACCCGGCGCTGGTCGAGGCGCTGACTGAACAGGCCAGCCAGCTCTGGCACGTTTCCAACGTGTTCACCAACGAGCCGGCGCTGCGTCTGGCCAAGCTGCTCACCGAGGCGACCTTTGCGGATCGGGTGTTCTTTGCCAACTCCGGAGCCGAGGCCAACGAGGCCGCCTTCAAGCTGGCGCGCCGTTATGGCCATGAAACAGCCGGCCCTGAGAAGTGCGAGATCATCGCCGCGCTGAACAGCTTCCACGGTCGTACCCTGTTCACCGTCAGCGTCGCCGGTCAGCCCAAGTACTCCGCAGGCTTCGGACCGAAGATCGAGGGCATCACCCATGTGCCCTTCAATGACCTGGAGGCGCTCAAGACGCAGATCTCCGACAAGACCTGCGCGGTGGTGCTCGAGCCGATCCAGGGCGAGGGTGGGGTGATGCCGGCCGAGCAGGCTTACCTTGAGGGCGTGCGCGCACTGTGCGACCAGCATCAGGCGCTGCTGATCTTCGACGAGGTGCAAAGCGGCGTCGGGCGCAGCGGTCAGCTGTATGCCTACATGCACTACGGCGTGATTCCGGACATCCTCACCAGCGCCAAGAGCCTGGGCGGTGGCTTCCCGATTGGCGCGATGCTGACCAGCGAGCGCATCGCCCAGCACTTTGGTGTTGGTGTACACGGCACCACCTACGGCGGCAACCCGCTGGCCTGCGCGGTGGGTGAGGCGGTGCTGAGCATCGTCAACACCCCTGAGGTGCTGGAAGGCGTGGCCACGCGCAGTGCGCTGCTGCAACGCGAGCTGATGCGCCTGGGTGAGCGCTATGGCGTGTTCGAACAGGTTCGCGGCATGGGTCTGCTGCTCGGTGCGGTGCTCACCGAGGCCTGGAAAGGTCGCGCGGGTGATGTGATGAAGGCAGCCCAGGAAGAAGATCTGATGATCCTGCAGGCCGGTCCTGATGTGGTGCGTCTGGCCCCCAGCCTGATCATCGATGAGGCGGATATCCACGAAGGCATCGCCCGCCTCGAGCGCGCCCTGGCCCGCCTGACCAGCGCCTGAGGCGCCCACCCGACAAGGAGTGACACCGATGCTGATCCTGCGACCTGCCCGGATGGGTGACCTGCCCGAGGTGGAACGGCTGGCGGCAGACAGTCCGATCGGTGTCACTTCCCTGCCGGATGACCGTGAGCGGCTGGCCGAGAAGATTCGCGTCTCGCAGGCCTCGTTTGCCGCCGAAGTCAGTTTCAACGGCGAGGAAAGCTACTTCTTCGTTCTCGAGGATCTGACCCGGGGGCGGCTGGTCGGCTGCTCGGGTCTGGTGGCCACGGCCGGCTTCTCCGAGCCGTTCTACAGCTTTCGCAACGAAACCTTCGTGCACGCTGCGCGGGAGCTGAAGATCCACAACAAGATCCACGTGCTGTCGCTGTGCCACGACCTGACCGGCAACAGCCTGCTGACCAGCTTCTACCTGGAGCCGGAGCTGGCCGAGGGGCCGGCGGCCGAGCTGAACTCTCGCGGCCGGCTGCTGTTCGTCGCCGGGCATCCCGAGCGTTTTGCCGATGCCATGGTGGTGGAGGTAGTCGGTTACAGTGACGAGCAGGGCGATTCGCCGTTCTGGGACGCCATTGGCCGTAATTTTCTGGACATCAACTACGCCGAAGCCGAGCGGTTGTGCGGGCTGAAGAGCCGCACCATGCTCGCCGAGCTGATGCCCAGCTACCCGATTTACGTACCGCTGCTGCCGGATAGCGCCCAGGAAGTGATGGGCCAGGTGCATCCGCGTGCCCAGGTGTCCTTCGACATCCTGATGCGCGAGGGTTTTGAGAGCGATCACTACGTGGACATCTTCGACGGTGGCCCGACCGTGCATGCCCGCACCTCGGGGATTCGCTCGATCGCCCAGAGCCGTCTGCTGCCGGTGCGTCTCGGGGCGCCGGCGGCGCTCGGTCGCCGTTACCTCGTTGCCAACAACCAGACCCGCGATTTTCGCGCGCTGATTGCCGAGCTGGACTGGGCGCCGGACCAGCCGCTGACCCTGAGCCCTGAGCTGGCCGAGGCGCTGGGGGTGGGCGAGGGCGGCAGCGTACGTGTGGTGGCGCTTTGATCCGGCCGGGGCATTGCCTGCGGCCACAGTCTGAATGGAGTTCGATGCGATGATCGTTCGTCCCGTGCGCAGCAGCGACTTGCCTGCGCTGATCGACATGGCGCGCAGCACCGGTGCCGGCCTGACATCGCTGCCGGACAGCGAGGAGCGTCTGACCCAGCGGGTCGGCTGGGCGGAAAAGTCCTTTCAGGGGGCTGCCGAGCGGGCTGATGCTGATTATTTCTTCGTGCTGGAGAATGACGCCGGCGAGGTGATCGGCATCAGCGCGATCAACGGGGCGGTGGGGCTGCGCGAGCCTTGGTACAACTTCCGGGTGGGTCTGACCGTCAGTGCCTCGCGGGCGCTGGGCATCTACCGGCAGAACCCCACGCTGTTTCTGGCCAACGATCTCACCGGCCACACCGAGGTCTGCTCGCTGTTTCTGGATGCCCGTTACCGGCACAGCGGCCTTTGTGGGCGCTTGCTGTCCAAGGCGCGCTTTCTGTTCATTGCCGAGTTCCCGGCGCTGTTTGGTGACAAGGTGATTGCCGAGATGCGCGGCATCTCCGATGACAATGCCCGCGCACCGTTCTGGGAGAGCCTGGGCCGGCACTTCTTCCGCATGGAGTTCTCCCAGGCCGACTACCTGACCGGGGTGGGCAACAAGGCCTTCATCGCCGAGCTGATGCCCAAATTCCCGCTCTACACCTGCTTTCTCAGCGAGGAGGCGCGGGCGGTGATCGGGCGGGTACACCGCGATACTGAACCTGCGCTGACCATGCTGCGCGCCGAGGGCTTCACCTATCAGGGCTACATCGACATCTTCGATGGCGGCCCGGCGCTGGAGTGCGAGACGGCGAGCATCCGTGCGGTGCGCGATAGCCAGACCCTGGTGCTGGCCATCGGCACACCGGGCGAGGAAGCGCCCGCGTTCCTGATCCACAACCGCAAGCGCGAGGAGTGCCGGATCACCGTCGGGCGCGCCCGTCCGGCGGCCGGCACCCTGGTGGTGGATGCCGCCACGGCCCGGCGCCTGTGCCTGAGCGCCGGTGCCCAGGTGCGCGCGGTGCCGCTGTCGCCGCAGGTCGGCTGGCGATGAGCCTGTACCTGGACGGCCGCTGGCTGCCCGGGGAGGGGGAAGCGCTGATATCGCACGATCCCTGTGATCAGCGGTTGCTCTGGCAGGGTCGGGCCGCCAGCGCAGCGCAAGTGGCCGCGGCCGTTACCGCGGCGCGCCAGGCTTTTCCGGACTGGGCGGCGCGGCCCTTGGCGGAGCGTATCGCGCTGCTGGAGCGCTTTGCGCAGCAGCTTGAGCGGCGCCGTGAGGCGCTGGCACAACTGATCGGTCGCGAGACCGGCAAGCCGCTCTGGGAGGCGCGCACCGAGGTGGCCAGTATGATCGCCAAGGTCGCCATCTCGATCCGCGCCCAGTCCGAGCGTGCCGCTGAGCGCAGTGCGCCGCTGGGCGATGCGCAGAGCGTCCTGCGCCATCGCCCGCACGGGGTGCTGGCGGTGTTCGGCCCCTACAACTTCCCCGGCCACCTGCCCAACGGGCATATCGTCCCGGCGCTGCTGGCCGGCAACTGCGTGCTGTTCAAACCCAGCGAGCAGACCCCGGCGGTGGCCGAGCTGACCCTGCGCTGCTGGATCGATGCGGGCCTGCCGCCCGGCGTGCTCAATCTGCTGCAGGGTGGGCGCGAGACCGGTGCGGCGCTGGCTGCGGAGCCCGGGCTCGATGGCCTGCTGTTCACCGGCTCCAGCGCCACGGGTCTGGCGCTGCATCGCCAGTTCGCCGCGCAGCCGCAGAAGATCCTCGCCCTGGAGATGGGCGGCAATAACCCGCTGCTGGTCGAGGAGGTGGTGGATCTGGACGCTGCGGTGCTGTGCATCGTGCAGAGCGCCTTTCTGTCTGCCGGGCAGCGCTGCACCTGCGCGCGGCGCTTGCTGGTGCCCGAGGGCGTCTGGGGCGAGCGCTTGCTGGCGCGGCTGGTCGAGGTTGCCGGGCGTCTGCGCGTTGGGCGTTTTGATGCCGATCCGCCGCCGTTCATGGGCGCGGTGATCTCGCTGCAGGCGGCTGACCGCCTGCTCGCCGTCCAGGATGCACTGCTGGCGCGTGGTGCCACGTCGCGGCTGGCCATGCGCCGGCTGGAGCCGGGTACGGCGCTGCTGAGTCCGGGCATTCTTGACGTCAGCACCGTGGCTGAGCGGCCCGACGAGGAATACTTCGGCCCGCTGCTGCAGGTGATCCGTTACCGCGACTTTGACGCTGCACTGGCCGAGGCCAACGCCACCCGCTTTGGTCTGGCCGCCGGGCTGATCTCCGATTCACGCGAGCGGTATGCGCAGTTCCTGCTGCACAGCCGCGCTGGCATCATCAACTGGAATCGCCCGCTGACCGGCGCTGCCAGCAGCGCGCCCTTCGGCGGTATCGGCGCCTCGGGCAATCATCGGCCGAGCGCCTGGTATGCCGCCGACTACTGTGCCTATCCGGTCGCCTCGCTGGAGGCTGAGCAGCCGGTGCTGCCGGCCAGCCTGCCGCCCGGGGTGCAGCTGTAAAACAGCCCGCTTGTCTGCCGGCTGAACGCATGGAGCAGCGCGGGTGCTGTGAGGCACAGGCCGATCTGTCGTGCGGGCAGGCTGCGCGGCGCTGGACGAATGCCGGCAAATCTTTAAGCTGGGCGACATCTTCCGTTTTCGCTGCCCTGAGAGTGCCGCCATGACCGACAACCTGTCCCTGATCCTTGAAGATGCCGCCGGCGAGCGCCGCGAAAGCAGCAGCGCCCGTCTGGCAATCCGTCTGGAGGGCCGCGAACTGTGGCTGGAGCCGGACGGGCAGGGCGGCCTGATGATCTACGCCGAGTCGGTGGAGGGCGAGAGCGACATTCCGCTGCTGGTGATGCGCCCGCAGGCGGTCAATCAGCTGTCGCTGGCGGTGGAGCTTGAGCCGATCGATACCTTCGACCACGATGACGACGAGGCCGAGCCTCTGCACGAGCACGGTGCCGACTGCGGCTGCAACACGCACTGATTCAGGCGACCATCGCCGATTGCACAGGAGTCTTGCCATGTTAGCGCTGGGACGATTGCTCGAACTGACCCTTGGCGAGCGCGAGCCGTCGGAGAAGATCCAGCTGTGCGCCGATGGCACGCGCCTGCACTGGAAAACCGATGGCGTACTGCTGATCACGCCGCCGGCCGGGTGTGATCAGGGCACTGATCTGCTGTTGTCGGCCGGGATCCACGGCAACGAAACCGCGCCAGTCGAGCTGCTGGAGCGGCTGCTGCACCGCATCGCGGCCGGGCAGTTGCGTCCGGCCTGTCGCGTATTGCTGGTGCTGGGCAATCCAGCGGCGCTGCGCCGCGCAGAGCGCTATGTTGAGCATGACCTGAATCGTCTGTTTGGCGGCGTGCACGAAGTGATCAGTGCCACGGAGTCGCTGCGTGCGGCGCAGCTGGAGCAGCAGGTGGCGGCCTTCTTCACAGAAGAGGGGCGTGTGCGCCTGCACCTTGACCTGCATACCGCGCTGCGGCTGTCGATGATCGAGCAGTTCGCGCTGCGCCCCTGCAGTGATCAGCCGGTATCCTCTAGGCTGCTGGCGATCCTGCAGACGGCCGGTATCGGCGCGCTGCTGCAGAACAATCGCCCCGCCGCGACCTTCAGTGCTTTTACTGCCCGCGGTTACGCCACCGAGGCACTGACCCTGGAGCTTGGGCGGGCACTGCCCTTTGGCAGCAATCCGCCGGCTGAGCTGGCGCAGGTGCAGCACATGCTGGAGGCCTTGATCGAGGCGCAGTCGCTGCCCGGCGATGAGGGGCATGCGGTGCAGCACTTTGCCATTGCGCATGAGCTGATCAAGCACAGCCCGGCGTTTCGTCTGCATCTGGCGGATGATCTGCCCAATTTCGCCCCGCTGGCGCTGGGCAGTCTGCTCGCCGAGGATGCCGAGGGGCGGCGCTGGATGGTCGAGGAGGCTGGCGCGCGGATCGTCTTCCCCAATCCACGGGTGGCCGTTGGCCAGCGTGCCGGGCTGATCGTGGTGCCGGCCTGAGTGGGCTATCGAGGCCATAGAGCCCGCCGATGCGCGCCTTGGATGCTTGTCTATATAATGGCCGCCTTTGCCGGCCAGGCCCGACCGCAGTCTTGCGAGAAAAATTGATGAAAAGCGCAGAAATCCGTGAAGCCTTCCTCCGTTTCTTTGAAGAGAAAGGGCACACCCGTGTTGCCTCCAGTTCGCTGATCCCGGCGAATGATCCGACCCTGTTGTTCACCAACGCCGGCATGAACCAGTTCAAGGACTGCTTCCTGGGCCTTGAGAAGCGGGCCTACACCCGCGCGACCACCAGCCAGAAGTGCGTGCGTGCCGGCGGCAAGCACAACGACCTGGAGAACGTCGGCTACACCGCGCGCCATCACACCTTCTTCGAGATGCTCGGCAATTTCAGCTTCGGTGATTATTTCAAGCGCGATGCCATCCACTACGCCTGGGAATTTCTCACCTCGCCCAACTGGCTGGGCCTGCCGAAAGACAAGCTGATGGTCACCGTCTACGCCACGGATGACGAGGCCTTTGCGATCTGGAACCAGGAAGTCGGCGTGCCGGCCGAGAAGATCGTGCGCATCGGCGACAACAAGGGCGCGCCCTATGCCTCGGATAACTTCTGGGCGATGGGTGATACCGGCCCGTGCGGCCCGTGCACCGAGATCTTCTTCGATCATGGCGAGCACATCTGGGGTGGCCCGCCCGGCTCGCCCGAGGAAGATGGCGATCGCTTCATCGAGATCTGGAACAACGTGTTCATGCAGTTCAACCGCACCGCGGACGGCGTGCTGCATCCGCTGCCGGCGCCCAGCGTGGACACCGGCATGGGCCTTGAGCGTATCTCTGCGGTGATGCAGAAGGTGCATGCCAACTACGAGATCGACCTGTTCCAGCACCTGCTGGCGGCCTCGGCGGCGGCGATTGGCTGCGCCAACGACGGTGCGCCGTCCCTCAAGGTGGTAGCCGACCACATCCGCTCCTGCAGCTTCCTGATTGCCGATGGCGTGACGCCGTCCAACGAGGGCCGCGGTTATGTGCTGCGCCGCATCGTCCGCCGCGCCTGCCGTCACGGTAACAAGCTGGGCGCCCGCGGCGCCTTCTTCCACAAGATCGTTGCGGCGCTGGTGGCCGAGATGGGCGAGGCTTACCCTGAGCTCAAGCGTCAGCAGGCGCAGATCGAGCGGGTGCTGAAGACCGAGGAAGAGCAGTTCGCCAAGACCCTGGAGCAGGGCCTGAAGATCCTTGAGCAGGATCTGGCCGGCCTCAAGGGCAGCGTGATTCCGGGTGATGTGCTGTTCAAGCTCTATGACACCTACGGCTTCCCGGTCGATCTGACCGCTGACATTGCCCGTGAACGCGGCCTGACGGTCGATGAGGATGGCTTCGAGCGTGAGATGCAGGCCCAGCGCGAGCGTGCCCGTTCGGCCAGTGCCTTTGGCATGGACTACAACAGCCTGATCAAGATCGAGGCGGACACCCTGTTCACCGGCTATGACGGTACCTTCGGTCAGGGGCAGATTCTGGCTCTGCTGCGTGAGGGCGAGAGCGTCGAGCAGCTGGGCGAGGGCGAGGAGGGTGTGGTGGTGCTGGATCGCACACCGTTCTATGCCGAATCCGGTGGTCAGGTCGGTGACTGCGGTTACCTGAGCGATGCTGCGGGTGTGCGCTTTGATGTGCGTGACACCACCAAGGCTGGCGGTGCCCACCTGCACCACGGCGTCGTGGCTGAGGGCAGTTTGCGCGTCGGGCAGGTGCTCGAGGCGCAGGTCGATGGCTCGGTGCGCGGTGCGACGGCGCTCAACCACTCGGCCACTCACCTGCTGCATGCCGCACTGCGCCAGGTGCTGGGTGAGCATGTGCAGCAGAAGGGTTCGCTGGTCAACAGCCAGCGCCTGCGCTTTGACTTCAGCCACTTCGAGGCGATTCGTCCCGAGCAGATCAAGGCACTGGAAGCACTGGTCAACGCCGAGATCCGCCGTAACAGCGCGGTCGAGATCGAGGAAACCGATATCGCCACCGCCAAGGCCAAGGGCGCGATGGCGCTGTTTGGCGAGAAATACGGCGAGAGCGTACGGGTGCTGACCATGGGCGAGGGCTTCTCGGTCGAGCTGTGTGGCGGCATCCATGCCCAGCGCACCGGCGATATTGGCCTGCTGAAGATCGTCAGCGAGGGCGGTGTGGCCGCCGGCGTGCGCCGGATCGAAGCAGTGACCGGTGCCAGTGCGCTGGAGTACCTCGGCAGTGCCGAGGAGCAACTCAAGGAGGCGGCGGCTCTGGTCAAGGGCTCGCGTGACAACCTGCTCGACAAGCTCGCCGGGGTATTGGAGCGCAACCGTCAGCTGGAAAAGGAGCTGGAGCAGCTCAAGGCCAAGGCCGCCAGTGCCGCTGGTGATGATCTGGCCGGCTCGGCCATTGAGGTCAACGGCATCAAGGTGCTGGCCGCACGTCTGGATGGGCTGGATGGCAAGGCGCTGCTGGCACTGGTCGATCAGCTGAAGAACAAGCTCGGGCGGGCGGTGATCCTGCTCGGTGGCGAGCTGGACGGCAAGGTGGTGCTGGTGGCAGGGGTTACTCAGGATCTCACCGGCCAGTTCAAGGCGGGCGAGCTTATGAAGCGAGCTGCCGCGGCGGTTGGTGGCAAGGGTGGTGGTCGCCCGGACATGGCTCAGGGTGGCGGCGTCGAGCCGGGCAAACTGGGCGAGGCGCTGGCGCTGACTGAGGCTTTTGTCGCCGGCGCGTGAGCCGGTAGTGCGGCGCCTGCTGCGTGCAGCGGGCGCTCTGAACAACCTGTGACGCGGCAATCAGGCCGCGTCCTTCAAGGGTGGAGGCTGCAGGCACATGGCACTGATCGTACAGAAGTTCGGCGGAACCTCGGTGGGCAGTATCGAGCGCATCGGGCAGGTGGCCGACAAGGTGCAGCGCTTTCGCGAGGCTGGTCACGAGGTTGTGGTGGTGGTTTCGGCGATGAGTGGCGAGACCAATCGCCTGATCGAGCTGGCCAGGCAGGTCATGCCGCAGCCGGATCCGCGCGAGCTGGATGCCATTCTCTCTACCGGTGAGCAGGTGACCATTGGCCTGCTGAGCATGGCGCTGCTCCAGCGCGGTGTGCCGGCGGTGTCCTTTACCGGCAGTCAGGTGCGCATCCTGACCGACAGCGCCCATACCAAGGCGCGCATTCTGGAGATTGACGAGGCACGCTTGCGTGCTGAGCTGGCAGCCGGGCGCGTGGTGGTGGTGGCCGGATTCCAAGGCGTTGATGCACAGGGCAATATCACCACTCTTGGTCGTGGCGGCTCGGACACCACCGGCGTTGCCCTGGCGGCGGCGCTGAAGGCGGATGAGTGCCAGATCTATACCGATGTCGATGGGGTCTACACCACCGATCCGCGCGTGGTGCCTCGAGCACGGCGTCTTGAGCGCATCACCTTCGAGGAGATGCTGGAGATGGCCAGCCTGGGCTCCAAGGTGCTGCAGATTCGCTCGGTGGAGTTTGCCGGCAAGTATAACGTGCCGCTGCGCGTACTGCACAGCTTCAAGGAGGGACCGGGTACCCTCATCACCCTTGACGATCAGGAGAGCGCCATGGAGCAGCCGATCATTTCCGGGATTGCCTTCAACCGTGACGAGGCCAAGCTGACCATTCGGGGTGTGCCTGACATGCCGGGGGTCGCATTCCGCCTGCTCGGGCCGATCAGCGCGGCGAACATCGAGGTGGACATGATCGTGCAGAATGTCTCGCACGACCGCACCACCGATTTCACCTTTACCGTACACCGCAACGAATACGACAAGGCTCTGGCCGTACTGACGCAGACCGCGGCCGACCTTGGCGCCGGTGAGGTGCTGGGCGATACGCAGATTGCCAAGGTCTCTATCGTCGGGGTTGGCATGCGCTCGCACGCCGGGGTGGCCAGCCGGATGTTCGAAGCGCTCGCCCGGGAAAATATCAATATTCAGATGATCTCCACGTCGGAGATCAAGGTCAGCGTGGTCATCGAGGAGAAGTACCTCGAGCTGGCCGTGCGTGTCCTGCACAGTGCATTCGAACTGGACGCACCCATCCGCATGGATGAGTGACGTCCGGCAGGCAGAAAGGCAGCCCTATGGCACCTTTTTGTCACCCCTGACCGGTTTGTCCCTGTACAGGTGGCAATCATGGTCAATACTGGACGCAGTCCCCGGTTTTCATGCTCTCCCGGGTATCGCGTCACTTTTTGCAGACAGTGGTCCTGAAACAGACGAAACAAGGAGAAAGGGAATGCTTATTCTGACTCGCCGCGTGGGTGAAACCCTGATGGTTGGTGATGATGTCACCGTGACCGTGCTGGGCGTCAAAGGCAATCAGGTGCGTATCGGTGTGAATGCACCGAAAGAGGTTGCCGTGCACCGTGAAGAAATCTACCAGCGCATCCAGAAAGAGAAGGGTGAAGAACCAAGCCATTGATTCTTTTTCGATTTTTAGCGAATCAAGGCTTTGCAAACGGGGTTGGCTGAAGTATAGTACGCCCCGTGTTGCGGAGAGGTGGCCGAGTGGCCGAAGGCGCTCCCCTGCTAAGGGAGTATACCTCAAAAGGGTATCGGGGGTTCGAATCCCCCCCTCTCCGCCATTATTCCTTACCACCACATGATGGTGGCATCGAAGCCTGAAATCAGGCAGCCCTGCGCACTCGTAGCTCAGCTGGATAGAGTACCCGGCTACGAACCGGGCGGTCGGAGGTTCGAATCCTCCCGAGTGCGCCATATTTATCTGTGAAAGATCGAGTATCCAGAGCAGCAAAATCCAGCGGTGAGCTGGCTAAACATCACCCCACGCACTCGTAGCTCAGCTGGATAGAGTACCCGGCTACGAACCGGGCGGTCGGAGGTTCGAATCCTCCCGAGTGCGCC
>NZ_JAMJEZ010000020.1 GCF_023544715.1 Pseudomonas eutrophicaquae
TTATCGACAACTCGACGAGTCAGCCCTGGCGGCATGACTCAAACCAGAGAGCCTCCGGAGTTCCCGGGGCGGTTCACAACGAGACGCTGGAAGTTGTTGAACTTGGTGGTGATTCGCTGATTCTCAAAAGCCAGGCTCAGCGCAGCGGTGAAATCAAGTTCAGCCTGTTCCGTGATGACGACGGCGATGGCCTGTGGACCGAAATCGCCGAAGGCGAAGCGCAGGACGCCTTTGTCACCGTCGATTGTCAGATTGATCTGGTCGGTATTCTGGAAGCAGGCCTGCTGCAACCGGCCGACTTGCTGATCGCCTGATAACTGATACACCTCAGCACGCGGCCTGTCTTGCGCCTGCTCGCGCGCGCAACAGGCCGCACCCTCTTCACCCACGCGCCAGCGGCATCCACCACGCCAGCAGCAGGGGAATCAGCACAAAGGCCAGCAGCGTCGAGCACATCACCAAGCTCGCTACCAGCTCTGGGGAGCGGCCTGCGCGCACCGCGAACAGGTAATTGAACACCGCCACCGGCATTGATGACTGCATCACCAGCACGGCTTGTGCCAGAGGCGGTAGCGCAAGCGCACTGGCGACGGCCCAGCCCAGCAGCGCCCCGCAGACGATCCGCAAACTGCCCAGCAGCACCCCCTGCCCGATATGCTGCAGGCGAATGCTCGCCAGCGAGACTCCCAGCGTCAGCAGCATCAACGGAATACTGACGCCGCCCAGCAAAGCGGTGGTGTTGGCCAGCCAGCGCGGCAGGCCCAGGTCGAACCACAACATGGCCAGCGCCGCGACCAGGCTCAGCATGATCGGATTCAGCAGCAGACGGCGCAGGGAACGCTCCGCTCCCGACAGCACCATCCCCAGGGTGAAATGGCCGACCGAGAGCATCAAAAAGAACGCGACCGCCAGTGCCAGCCCGGCCTCACCAAAGGCATATAGGCTGATCGGCAGCCCCATATTGCCGGTATTGGGAAACAGATAGGCCGGCACCAGCACCTTCCAGTCGAAGCCCGCCAGCCGGCTCAACAGCAGCGCAATACCGCCCATCAGCACCGAAACCAGCACACAACCAAGCGCCATCTGGGCAAAAGCGGGCAGATCGACCTCCGTGCGGCTGAGCGTGGACAGCACCAGACAGGGAGTACTGACATTCAGGACCAGACGGGTCACGAAATCAGTCGGATAAGGCTGACCTGAACGGGCCCAGCCATAACCGATGGCGGCCAGAATCAGCACCGGCGCCATGACCGCAAACAGCTCGGCTAACATGCGAAAATCCAGTGGAAGTGTGGGCATCACACCGTGCCTCACTCGGGAAGCGGCGCGATGTGCGCATAATGGGCCACGATTCTAGCAGAGGCGCCTGACAGGCCGATGGCCGCATCGGCCCGCCAGCCCTCACGACAGGGACAGCACATGGCAGACAAACGTATTGCACTGGTTCTGGGTTCAGGCGGCGCACGTGGTTATGCCCACATCGGCGTGATCGAGGCTCTGGAGGCCAGAGGCTACCGGATCGATTGCGTGGCCGGCAGTTCGATGGGCGCGGTGATCGGTGGCATCCATGCCGCCGGCCAACTGGCCGCGTATCGCGAATGGGTGGAAAGCCTCGACTATCTGGCCATGCTACGCCTGCTCGACCCCAGCTTCTCGATGGGCGCCATTCGGGGCGAGCGGATCTTCGGACGGATCCGCGAGCTGCTGGGCGAGGTGCGGATCGAGGCGCTGCCGATCCCCTACACCGCCGTGGCCACCGATCTGACCAGCCAGCAGGAAGTCTGGTTTCAGGAGGGCTGCCTGCATCAGGCCATGCGGGCGTCAGCGGCGATTCCCAGCCTGTTCACCCCGGTGATTCAGGGCACGCGCGTGCTGGTGGATGGTGGACTGCTCAATCCGATTCCGATCATCCCGGTGGTGGCCAGCCATTGCAACCTGATCGTGGCGGTCAACCTCAACGCCAGCAATCCGCGCCACTATCGCCTGCCGGAAATCGAGCGCCCTCCGGCGCTGGCAGCACGGGTCGATCAGCTGTTTGGCGCGCTCGGTAATCACCTGCCGTTCCGGCGCCGCGCAAGCGATGAGCTACCAGCGCTGCTGTCGGGAGAACCCTTGACGCTGACCGGCGCCAGCGCAGAAGGCAGTCCCCTAGCCGCGCCCGCAACCCCGCTGCGGGTGGTCGAGCATGCGGCGCCCGAGAGTCTCCTTGAGCTGGTGAACCAGAGCTTTGAGGTGATGCAGAACTCGCTGGCCCAGTACAAGATCGCCGGCTATCCGCCGGATATCCTGATCAACATTCCCAAACGGGTCTGCCGCTTCTTTGAATTTCACCGGGCGGCGGAGCTGATTCTGCTCGGTCGGCAGATCGCCGATGACGTGCTGGATCGATACGAGGCCGATCGGGCGACTCCGTAACGAGCGGGCAGCCTCGGGCAATGGGCCTCAGCGCAGCCACTCCAGCTGCAGACCGTTACCACGGCTGGCATCGCTGTGCAGCCGCGCGGCCTGGACGCCCTGCGCCAGCAGCGCTTCACGCCAGGCATCCGCCGCGGTGCCGGACAGGCGCAGGCGCAGGCCCGTATCAAGACGCAAGGCCTGCCCCAACAAGTTGACCCACGCCTCCTCCGGCTTCTCGGGCCAGTCGGCCAGTGACAGGTGCCCTTCCTCACGCAACGCGCGCAGCACGCTCGGGGCACTGGGCATCAAGGCCGGTAGCGGTGTGGTGCTGGTCAGCGCCTCAACATGCAGGTAGGCACGGCGGTTGCCCCGGGTAATCGCGTAGAGGGCCAGCAGGGTATCGTCATCGGGCGCCGCGCGCTGGAGCAGCAGATAGGCCTGACCGTCATCCGGGCCATACAGACGTGCATTGCCGAACACCGTATTGGCCCACACGCTGCTGCTGCCGCATTCACGCCCCTCACACCAGTGCAGGACGCGGGCACCCTGCTGCTGCAGGTGCTGGCGCGCCTGAGCAAAGGCTTCGCCACTGCCATGCCCGCTCGGCAGCTCATAGGTGCGCAGGCTCAGCGCACCGGTCACCGCCTGCTCCGCATCAACCCGCAGACGCCCGCCAATGCGCCGCGGCGCACTCTGTGGGTAGAAGCGCTCAATGCCCTCTTCCAGGCGATAATCCACCACCTCAGCCCGCGTAAAGCGCGGCAGATACTCCAGATCGCGTGGATCGGCCTGCGTGAGCAGCGATGTACTCAGCAGCGCGGCGGCCAACAGGCCGTGGTAGAGCGTGCGACTCATGAGCACACCCCCGGGCAAGCGCATCGAGCAGCACGCTGCAGGATGGGCGACGAGGGGCGAACGAGGGTCGGGACGGACATAGCGCTTTTCCTTGAGGCAGTGACCTAAGACTCGATGCTGCCCGGCAGCCGGTCAAGCGCTGGCCAAAAAGGCTTTGAAACAGTCTGCTACAGCCGCCGCCCCCGCCTCGTCATCCAGATGCAGATGATGCCCGCCCGGCAAGCGATGCTGCTCGAAGGGCAACTGTGCTAGCCATCCCTGTGCGCGACCTTGCAGCAAGCCCTCCTCGGCAATCACCAGAGAGACCGGGCAACGGACTGCCTCGACAAACGCTCGCGCCTGAGCCGGGGACAACCGCAGGGGCGAGGGCAAGGTCAGACGCGCATCGCTGCGCCAGCGATAGCCGCCGGCCTCGGGCATCAGACTGCGACTGGCCAGCCGCTCGGCCGCCTCATAGCTGAGGGGATAGCCACCGCGCAGCCGCGCCTGCACGGCACGCTCTGGCGTGGGATGTATGGCCTTGCACTTGCGCCCCAGTTGCAGCTCGGCACGCAGCGCCTCCCCCAGCTGGGCCGGAGCCTGCTCGGGTTCACAGGTCAGCGCCAGCAGACCATCAATCAGCGCCAGGCGCTCGACCCGCTCGGGCAGCGCCCCCGCCAGCATCGTCGCGATGATGGCGCCCAGCGAGTGGCCCAGCATCGAAAAGCGCTGCCAGCCCAGCTGGTCTGCCACCAGCAGCACATCCCGCACGTAATCCCACAGCGCATAGCTGCAGCCGGCTGGACGATGCCCCGAATGACCGTGACCGGCCAGATCGAGGGCCACGATACGCAGCCCCTCCAGGCGCGGCGCCAGACGCGAGAAACTCATCGCGTTATCCAGCCAGCCATGCAGGGCGATCACCGGGTGACCGTCTGCAGGGCCATACAGGTGCGCAGCCAGCTCAATGTGCGGCAAGCCAAAGCGCACCTCTTCGAGCTGAACGCTCACGGGGCGCGCACCGTGGGATGATGCAAAGCCCGCAGTTCCATGAGCCCGGCCAGCGCCATTTCCCCCTCAAGCAGCGCGAGGCTGGCGGTGTTGAATAGCAGCGGCTCCTGCAAATGCCCCTCCAGCAGCAGCCCGGCCATCAGACCCAGCAGCGGCTGATGGCTGACGACCAGCAGCGTGCCTTCCTTACGGGCTGCCAGTTGTGCGGCGGCACTGCGCGGATCATCGTCCGGAGTAATGCCCTCCAGCACCTCCAGACGCGGGGCATGCTGCAGCCCCTCAAGCACCAGAGAAGCGGTCTGGCGAGCCCGAACATACGGGCTGACCAGCAGCGTCTCGATCCGCTCATCGCGAAGATACCGGGTCACTTCGCGCACCTCTGCACGGCCGTGCTCGGTCAGCTCACGCAGATGATCGCCAGTCTGCACATAAGGGCCAGCCTGACCATGGCGCAACAACCAGAGCCTCATGGGCGGGACTCCGGTGCCTGATCATTCTCAGCGTCCGGCGCGGAATCGGTGGGCTCGGCCGGGGCCTTGCGGGCGCGGGTACGGCGCGGCTTGGCGGGTGCGGCGTCTTCCGGTGCAGGGCTATCCGCTTCGGCCAGCGTCTCGCTCACCGCCGCCTCATCGCGCACTGCCTGCTCTTCCGGCGGCTGCTCGGTCGCGGTCTCTGGCACGGACGGCATGGCCGGGGGAGTCGCCACCTCGGTCACCTCGGCCTCTTCCGGCGGCGTGGTCTCATTGAGTGGAGCCGGCGCTACGGATGCAGCAGGCACCGGAGCCGCGACAACCGGCGCCACCGGGGCTGCCAGCGACTGCAGGTCCAGCTGCGGCTCACGGGCCGCCGGCCAGTCGCTGAACGGCCAGGGCTTGTGATCGGTGTGGAAGGTCACGTAGCGACCCGTGTGCCCGAGGAACTGGCTCAGGCTGTCACCAAAATCCATCAGCGCGCGGCTGGCCTGGCCATTGATCAGGCGCAGCAGCAGCTGCACGCCGGCCGTGAGCAACAACACCAGCTCGGCCACTTTCCAGGCCAGCGCAAACAGCAGCATCCATACCACACGCAGCGCGAGGGATTCGCAGGCGGCTTTCTTATCGGTCATCGGCGGGTACTCCTTATCAGAAACCGCTTGAGGAAATGAAATCGACATCGGTCTTGGGCTCAGCGGACATCAGCAAGCCAATCACCTGCTCCAGCGTGCGCCCCTCGAAAAGTATGGCATGCAGACCGGCCACCAGCGGCATATAGACGCCCAACTGATCGGCACGGGCCTTGAGCACGCGGATGGTATTGACGCCCTCGGCCACCTCGCCCAGACGCTCGACCGCGGCATCCAGGCTCAGCCCCTGCCCGAGCGCAAAGCCGACCTGATAGTTGCGGCTCTTGGCCGAAGAGCAGGTCACGATCAGATCCCCCACCCCGGCAAGGCCCAGGAAGGTCATCGGATTGGCGCCCAGCGTCACGGCAAAGCGGGTCATCTCCGCCAGGGCGCGGGTGATCAGCATGCTCTTGGTGTTCTCGCCCATGCCCATCGCGGCCGCCATGCCGGACATGATCGCGTAGACATTCTTCAGCGCCCCACCCAACTCGACGCCAAAGCGGTCACGGCTGGCATAGACCCGGAAAGTACGCCCATGCAGCGCCTGCTGCACACGCCGGCACAGATCCTCGTCCTCGCTGGCAATCACCGTGGCAGTCAGGGCGTGTTCGGCAATCTCCCGGGCCAGGTTCGGCCCGGAGAGCACACCGATCCGCGCCTGCGGGGCAATGTCCTCGAGGATCTGGCTCATCAGCAGGAAGCTGTCGGCCTCAATACCCTTGGTGGTGCTGATCAGCAGCTTGCCGCTCAGCTGCTCGGCCACCGGCTGCAACGCCGCCCGCAAGGCGGTGGAGGGCAATACGACAAAGATAAGCGCACAGGCCTGCACAGTGGCAGCCAGATCCGTGACCGGTTCAACGGCCGGGTGCACGCGAATGCCCTTGAGGTAGCGGGGATTCTCGCCGGTGGTGCGAATGGCCTCGGCCTGCTCGCAGTCACGCATCCACAACAGCGTGCGCTGACCATTTTCGGCCAGCAGATTGGCCAGGGCGGTACCGAAGCTGCCGCCGCCCAGGACGGCTACGGGTTGCTGCTCAATCATCTTTTCAATCCAGCCGCCCCCGGGCGGCAATCGACGCATTATACGGTGGCGCCGTCTGGCGGCCAGTCTCGACGGGCGCTGGCAAAAATGACGCACTCGGTTAACATGCGCGCCCCACCCTTTCCACCGTCGAGGATCCTGCCAGTGCCTGGCCCTCTGCGCGCATCACTGCCCCCCCTCATGGGCCTGCTGGCTGGCGTGACCGCCGCACAGGCCAGTGATGACCTGTTTCTCGACAGTGCCCCCCTGCCGGAAATCCTCACCGCCACGCGCCTGCAACAGCCGGCCGCCGCGGTACCCGGCAGTATCAGCGTGCTGGATCGACAGCTGATCAAGGCCAGCGGCGCGCGCACCCTGCCTGAAGTGCTGCGCCTGGTACCCGGGATGCTGGTGGTGCCCATGAGCGGCAACCCTCCGCAGACCACGGTCAACTACCACGGCAGCAGCGCCACACAGGCGCGGCGTCTGCAGGTACTGATCGATGGCCGCTCGGTCTATCGCACCGCCTTTGCACAGGTTGACTGGGATGAACTGCCACTGGCCCTGGAGGACATCGAGCGCATCGAGGTATTCCGCGGCCCGAATACCGTCAGCTACGGGGCCAACGCCCTGATGGCGGTGGTCAACGTGATCACCCGCATGCCGCGCGACAGCCATGGCACACACCTGAAGATCACCCAGGGCCAGCAGGGCATCAGCGACTGGTACGCCCGGCATGGCATGGGCTGGGAAGGCGGCGATCTGCGCCTGTCGCTCTCGGGCCTGCAGGATGACGGTTTTGACACCCGCGCAGATGGCTCGCCGTTTCGCGATGATCGGCGCCTGACCCGCTTTAACCTGCGCATGACCCATGAGCCGGACAGCCGGCAGCTGTTTGACTGGAGCCTGGCGCTCAAAGAAGGCACCACGCAGGCCAACAACACCTACAGCGCAACCCTGCACCTCAACCTGCAGCCCGGCGAGCAGGATGAAGCCTCGGACATCACCGGGCGCGATTATGCCGCCGACCTGCGCTGGCGCTTCGAGCAGTCTGCGCAGCACACCCTGCAGGTGCAGGCCAACCTGCAACACTGGGAGCGCCTGCGTGAGTGGCGGGCCTGCGATGTCTTGCCGACCTTCTTGGCAGAGACGCGCCAGTTGTGGAACCTATTTGACAGCCGCCAGCGCGACCTGCTGCGCGCCGGGATCATCCAGCCACAGACCGCCGAACAACAAGCCCTGGCACAGGTGCTGCGCGCACAGCTGGCTGCCAGCTTCGACCCGACGACCGGCACCTTTGACCACGCCTGCGGATTGATCAACGAGGACTCACGGGAAACCCGCCTGAGCCTTGAGCTGCAGGACACCCTGAGCCTCTCCGACAGCCTGCGCCTGCTCAGCGGCGCCAGCTACCGGCATGATGAGGCGACCTCGGAAACCTATCTGGGCGGTACGCAGCGGCGTAACACCTGGCGACTGTTCGGACACCTTGAATGGTATCTGGATGAACACTGGCTGCTGCAGGGCGGCGCCACCTACGAGGATGACACCTCCGTTGGCGCCTCCCTCACCCCGCGGGTGGCGCTCAATTACCTGATCTCACCGGCCCACGGCCTGCGCGCCGTGTACTCGGAGGCCATTCGCGCCCCGGACATGTTCGAAAACGATGCCCGCTGGCAATACCGGGTGCGCGACCTGCGCCCGCAGCCTTACGGCCAGTCTCAGGCGCTGTTCTTCATGACGGCGCAGGGGCCGGGCAACCTCGAGCATGAGCGCATGCGCTCCTATGAGCTCGGCTACAACGGCCGGTTCGCTCGTCAAAATCTGAGCCTTGATCTCAAGCTGTTCCGGGACGAGATCACCGACATGATCAGCGGCCCGCTGCAGATCTTCAGCTTCACCCCCAACAACCGCAATCACCTGCGCCTGAGCGGTGTGGAGGGCGAGCTGGACTGGCGCCTGAGCAGTGCCGATCGCCTGCGCCTGAGCTATACCTACCTCGACATCGAAGCCAGTCACCCGGATGACAACCTGCTCTCGCCCCGCCACAGCAGCACTGCGGGCTGGCTGCGGGACTGGCAGGCGGGCTGGAGCACGGCCCTCTTCTACCACGGTGCGGACATGCTCAATGAGTACCGCTTCGAACGACTGGACCTGCGCCTGGCCAAGCAGCTGAGCTTGGCCGGCAGCACACTGGAGATGGCACTCATGCTGCAGCAGCGCCTGGATGACGAGCCGCTGAGTCGCTTCAACAACAACCTGGATGAGCGCCGCACCCTGTGGTTCTCTGCCGGGCTGGAGCTCTGATCCGCAATGCGCCTTGCCTCATGGATGAGCACCCGCCGCCTGCCTCGTCTGCTTCGATGTCTGGGCTACGCCCTGTTGCTCTGCTTCAGTCGCACCCTGCAGGCGGCAGATATCCACGTCATCAGCAGCAATGACAGCCCCGCGCTGCACCAGTTTGTCGAGCAACTGCAGGCCCGCCGCCCCCAGGATCGCATCGCACTGCACCGCACCCCGGAGCAGCTCCAGCCGGACACCCTGACCGCTGACAGCCGTCTGGTGCTGCTGGGCAGCAAGGCACTCGACTGGCGACTGTCACACGCCACCCGCGTACCGACCCTGGCCTTGCAGGTCAGCCGCGTCCAGGCGCATCAGCAACTGGGTACTGTCCATCCCAAAGGCTTGACCCTGCTCTGGAGCGACCCCCCACTGGCGCGGCAATTGCACCTGCTGCGCCTGCTGCTGCCGCAAAGCCGGCGGATTGGCGTGCTGTACAGCGCCCAGAGCGCCTTCCGCCTGGAAGAGCTGCAGGCCCTGCCCGCCCAGCTGGAGCTGCAGCGCTGGGATGATCGTCAGGACAACCGCCCGCTCAATCGTCTGCTCGAGCGCAGCGAGGTGCTGCTGGCGCTCGATGACCCGAGCCTGTTCAACCCCCAGAGCATCAAGACCATCCTGCTGGCCAGCTACGGTCGCCGGCAGGCCATGATCGGCCCGACCGCCGCCTTTATCCGCGCCGGCAGCCTGAGCAGCACCTACAGCGATCAGCAGGACTGGCTGCAGAGCCTCAACGAATGGCTGGATACACCGCCTGAGCGCTGGCCACAGAGCGCCTATCCACGCCATTTCAAGGTACTGAGCAATCCGCAGGTCGCGCGTTCGCTGGGGATCGAGCTGCCCAGTGAAGAACAGCTGGCCACCCAGCTGCGCGCATTGGAGCAACGGCCATGAGCCGCCAGATCCTTCAGGACAGCATCTTTGCCCGCACCCTGGCGATCAGCCTGGGGCCGGCCCTGATCCTGATCGTGCTGCTGACCGGCTACTTCACCTATACCCGTCTGCACGATCTTGGCGAAGAGCTGCAGGCCACCGGCCAGCTGATCGCCAATCAGCTGGCACCGGCCAGCGAGTTCGGGGTGATTTCTGGCAATAGCGAGATTCTCCACGGCCTGCTGCAGGCCAGCCTGACGCCGCATGTGCGCTTCATCGAGGTACGCGATGCCCGGCAGCAGACCCTCGCCTACATCGAGCAAGCAATCGCCAGCGACGGCACGATCAGCGAATTTCGCACCCCGATCCTGCGTCAGCAGATTCCACTGGATGACCGCTTTCTGCTCGATCCACCCAGCCCTTCACCGCTGCTCAGCAGCGAGCGAGTCGGTGAGGTGGTGGTGGGCGTCACCGATGAAGCCTTTCGCGAGCGCCAGCGCAAGATCCTGCTGAGGGCCGCTGGCCTGTCCGTGGTGGCGCTGCTGCTGACCTTGGCGCTGGCGTACCGTCTGGCACAGAGCGTCGCCCGCCCGGCGGTGGCCATGAGCCGGGCGGTCAAGGCGATCGAGGCCGGCAACTATGCGGTGTCGCTGCCGGAGGCCGATCGCTCGGAGCTCGGCGAGCTGGCCCGGCACATCAACTACCTCTCCCAGGCACTGGATCGGGCGGATCGTGCGCAGAGCCGCAATATCGCCCAGTTGATTGCCGCGCGCGAACAGGCCGATACCGCCCGCGATGAGGCGCAAACGGCCAACAAGGCCAAGACCGACTTTCTGGCCATGATGAGCCATGAACTGCGTACCCCGATGAACGGGGTGATGGGCATGCTGCAGCTCCTGGAAACCACGCCGCTGAGCGATGAGCAGAGCGAATACACCACGCTGGCCCTGGAATCGACCTGCCACATGCTCAAGGTGATCAATGAGCTGCTGGATCTGGCGCGCATCGAGCGCGGCGGGCTGGAGCTGGAGCGCATCCCCTTTGATCTGCCGACGCTCCTTGCGCGCACCGTGCAGGCCTTTCATCACACCGCGCAGCAGCGTGACCTGCAGCTGAAGCTGATCATCGACCCGCCCCTGCCGGTCGTCTCGGTGCTGGGTGATCCAACGCGCCTGCGGCAGATTCTGGTCAACCTGATCGGTAATGCGCTGAAATTCACCGAGCAGGGACAAGTCTGCGCGCGGGTACAGGGACAGCTGGCCGGACCGGCCCACCTGCGCCTGATCTGCGCCGTGGAAGACACCGGCATCGGGATTCCACAAGACAGCCAGGCACGCATCTTCGATGCCTTCCAGCAGGCGGACACCTCAATCTCCCGTCGCCACGGCGGCACCGGCCTTGGGCTGTCGATCGCCCACAGCCTGGCCCTGCGCATGGGCGGGGATCTGCAGGTCAGCAGCGAAGTGGGACAGGGCTCCTGCTTTACCCTGGAGCTGCTGCTCGAGTGCGCAACGGGCAGCGACCACCTGGCGAGCAACGGCCACGAGGTGCAGGATTCGCTCACTCAACGACCATCGGCGGGTAGCGATTTGCCGTGAAATCCGGCACCCTTGCACTTTATCCGTGTACTGAACGCTGCCTGCCCCGTGCCACGCAGCGTGCAGGCTGTGACTTTACACCGCGCCACGCAGTCCCATGACGTCACTGTTCAATGACTGTCCGCCCTTCGGGCAGTACGCGGTTGGAAAGATTTGTTCCCCTGTCAGAGCACAGGGATTGTCGAGGAGCTCGCATGACCAAACAAAACGCCTTCACTCGGGAAGAACTGCTCAGCTGCAGCCGCGGTGAACTGTTCGGCCCGGGTAACGCGCAACTGCCCGCCCCCAACATGCTGATGATCGATCGCATCGTTCACATCAGCGAAACCGGCGGCAAGTACGGCAAGGGCGAAATCGTGGCCGAGCTCGACATCAATCCGGACCTCTGGTTCTTCGGCTGCCATTTCGAGGGTGATCCGGTCATGCCCGGCTGCCTGGGCCTCGATGCCATGTGGCAGCTGGTCGGCTTCTACCTCGGCTGGCAGGGCAACCCCGGCCGCGGCCGCGCCCTGGGCTCGGGCGAGGTGAAATTCTTTGGTCAGGTCTTGCCGACCGCCAAGAAGGTCACCTACAACATTCATATCAAGCGCACCATCAACCGCACCCTGATCCTTGGCATCGCCGATGGCACGGTCAGCGTCGATGGCCGCGAGATCTACAGCGCCGAAGGCCTGCGCGTCGGCCTGTTCACTTCCACTGACAGCTTCTAAGGGTTACCCGCATGCGTCGCGTCGTGATCACCGGGATGGGCATTGTGTCCTGCCTGGGCAATGACAAAGAGACCGTTTCCGCCAACCTGCGCGCCAGCCGCTCGGGGATCCGTTTCAATCAGGCCTATGCCGACATGGGCCTGCGCAGCCAGGTATCCGGCTCGGTGGATCTGGACCTTGAAGCCCTGATCGACCGCAAGGTCTATCGCTTCATGGGTGATGCCGCCGCCTTCGCCTACCTGTCGATGGAACAGGCCATCAAGGATGCCGGCCTGAGCGATGAACAGATTTCCAACCCGCGCACCGGCCTGATCGCCGGCTCCGGTGGTGCTTCCACCTTCAACCAGATGGAAGCGCTCGACACCCTGCGTGAAAAAGGCGTCAAGCGCGTCGGCCCGTACCGCGTACCGCGCACCATGGGCAGCACCGTCTCCGCCTGCCTGGCCACGCCGTTCAAGATCAAGGGCGTCAACTACTCGATCTCCTCCGCCTGCGCCACCAGCGCCCATTGCATCGGCAATGCCATGGAGCAGATCCAGATGGGCAAGCAGGACGTCGTGTTCGCCGGCGGCGGTGAAGAGGAGCACTGGAGCCAGAGCTTCCTGTTCGACGCCATGGGCGCACTGTCCACCCAGTACAACGCGACCCCGGAGAAAGCCTCCCGCGCCTACGACGCCAAGCGTGACGGCTTTGTCATCGCCGGCGGCGGCGGCATGGTGGTGGTCGAGGCGCTGGATCACGCCCTGGCCCGCGGCGCGAAGATCTACGCCGAAATCGTCGGCTACGGCGCGACCAGCGACGGTTACGACATGGTCGCCCCGAGCGGTGAAGGTGCGATCCGTTGCATGCAGCAGGCACTGGCTACCTGCGACACCCCGATCGACTACCTGAACACCCACGGCACCTCTACCCCGGTCGGTGATGTAGCCGAAGCCGGTGCGGTGCGCAGCGTGTTCGGCGACAAGGCTCCGCTGATCAGCTCGACCAAGAGCCTGTCCGGTCACTCGCTGGGTGCTGCCGGTGTGCAGGAAGCCATCTACACCCTGCTGATGATGGAAGGCAACTTCATCGCGGGCTCCGCCAACATCGAAGAGATCGACCCGGCGGTGGCTGATCTGCCGATCGTCACCGAAAGCCGCGACTTCACCATCAACACCGCGATGAGCAACAGCTTCGGCTTTGGTGGCACCAACGCCACCCTGATCCTGAAGCGCTGGACCGGCGAATAACCGTCCGCCCTGCTCGCTGCATGCACAACGGCACCCTCGGGTGCCGTTGTCGTTTCTGCGTCGGGCGCAACGTCGCAGCCCCCGAATGAACGGCGCACGCCTGCGCACACAAAAATGCCGCCTACCCCGACGGGGTAAGCGGCATCTTCAGCGGCGCAGCCTGTGCCGCCTTGCCACTCAGGCTGACAGCTCAACCAGCAGCTTGTTCAGGCGCTGCACATAAGCAGCGGGATCCTTCAGGCTATCGCCGGCAGCCAGGGCGGCCTGATCGAAGAGGATGTGCGTCAGGTCGGCAAAGCGATCTTCATCAGCCTCAAGGTCGAGCTTCTCGATCAGCGGGTGCTGCGGGTTGATCTCGAAGATCGGCTTGGATTCCGGCACCTTCTGCCCGGTTGCTTCGAGGATCTGGCGCATCTGCAAGCCAAGGTCCTGCTCACCGATGGCGAGGATCGCCGGCGAGTCGGTCAGGCGGTGCGAGACACGCACCTCGGCAACCTGCTCACCCAGCGCGCCCTTGAGGCGTTCGACCAGCCCCTCCTTGGCTTTGGCGACCTCCTCCTGGGCTTTCTTGTCCTCTTCGGAGTCCAGCTTGCCGAGATCCAGATCGCCGCGGGCCACATCGATGAACGACTTGCCATCGAACTCGGTCAGGTAGCTCATCAACCACTCATCGATGCGATCGGTGAGCAGCAGCACCTCGATGCCCTTCTTGCGGAACACTTCCAGGTGCGGGCTGTTCTTCACCTGCGCGAAGCTCTCGCCGGTCAGGAAGTAGATCTTGTCCTGACCTTCCTTCATACGGCCGAGGTAGTCGGCCAGCGCCACGCTCTGCTCGCCGCTGGCATCACCGGTAGAGGCGAAGCGCAGCAGGCCGGCGATCTTCTCCTTGTTGGCGAAGTCCTCGGCCGGGCCTTCCTTGAGGACCTGACCAAAGGTCTTCCAGAAGTTCTGATAATCCTCCGGCTTGTCCTTGGCCAGCTTCTCCAGCATGTCCAGCACGCGCTTGGTCAGCGCCGACTTCATCGAGTCGATCACCGGCCCCGACTGGAGGATCTCGCGGGACACGTTCAGCGACAGGTCGTTGGAGTCGACCACACCCTTGATGAAGCGCAGGTACAGCGGCAGGAACTGATCGGCCTGATCCATGATGAACACGCGCTGCACATAGAGCTTGAGGCCCTTGGGCGCTTCGCGCTGGTACAGATCGAACGGCGCGCGGGCTGGCACATAGAGCAGCGAGGTGTACTCCAGCTTGCCCTCGACCTTGTTGTGGCTCCAGCTCAGCGGGTTCTCGAAGTCATGGGCTGCATGCTTGTAGAACTCCTGGTACTCCTCGTCCTTGATCTCGTTACGCGGACGGGTCCACAGCGCGCTGGCACGGTTGACGGTTTCCCACTCGGGCTCGGCCGGCTTGTCCTGCTCCTCGCCGAAATGCTCCTTGGGCAGCTCGATCGGCAGGGCGATGTGGTCGGAGTACTTCTTGACGATGTTGCGCAGGCGCCAGCCATCGGCAAACTCTTCCTCGCCGGCCTTGAGGTGCAGGACGATGCGCGTGCCGCGCTCGGCCTTCTCGATATCCGCGATGTCGAACTCACCCTCGCCCTTCGAGCTCCAGTGCACGCCCTCGCTGGCCAGGCTACCGGCGCGGCGGGTGTAGACATCCACCTGATCCGCGACGATGAACGCCGAGTAGAAGCCCACGCCGAACTGGCCGATCAGCTGGGAATCCTTCTTCTGATCGCCGGAGAGATTTTTCAGGAAGTCCGCAGTGCCGGACTTGGCGATGGTGCCAAGGTGGGCAATCACCTCGTCGCGGTTCATGCCGATGCCGTTGTCCTCGAGGGTCACGGTGCGCGCGTATTTATCGAAGCTGAGGCGAATCTTCAGGGCATCCCCACCTTCCAGCAGCTCCGGCTTGGCCAGTGCCTCAAAGCGCAGCTTGTCGGCGGCGTCCGAGGCGTTGGAAATCAGCTCGCGCAGGAAGATTTCCTTGTTGGAGTACAGGGAATGGATCATCAGGTGCAGCAGCTGCTTTACCTCGGTTTGAAAGCCCAGGGTTTCTTTGCGGGTGTCCACGCTCATGAATGCTAAAACTCCATGGATGACGGAAGAGCCTGACGGCCGATACTCCGCATATGGAGACATTCCCTGACATTTCAAGGGTTTGCCCAGCCAGGCGCACGATTAAGCGCGCTGGCCGGGCGTGAGCCTGCGTGCCAGGCTCAAAAGGGGTTGTTGGTTCCGTTGCCGCCAATCGGGGCGTGGCTGTAGGCCATCACCGCCAGCACATCGGAGTGGAACTCGCGGCGATACAGCACGAACACCACACCGGCGGTGGCCAGCATGTAGAACCAGGGATTGATGAACCAGGCCAGAGTCGCAAGACCGAAGTAGTAGGAGCGCAGACCAAAGTTGAACTGGTTGGCAGCCAGCGAAATCACCCCCGCCGCGCGCGCGGCATACGCCCGGCGCTCCAGATCACTGACGCCCTGCTCGCTGATCATGGGTGCCGCCCCGACCATGGTGGCAGCAAAGTTGTACTGACGCATGCACCAGGTGAAGGTGAAGAAGGCGTAGATGAAGATCAGCGCCACGCAGATGATCTTGATTTCCGACAGCTCACGGCTGACCACCTGCACGAACGGCAACTCAGCCAGGATCGAGACGGCCCGCTCGGTCGAACCGAGTACCGTCAACACACCGGCCAGGATGATCAGCGTACTGGAGGCAAAGAACGAGGCATTGCGCTCCAGATTGCCGATCACGTTGGCGTCCGCTATCCGGTTGTCACGCCCCATCAGGCGCAGCATCCAGTCTTCCCGGTACAGGTGCAGCACGCTGGCCAGGCAAGGGGTGTCGCGGCCCTTCCAGATCGCATAGCGGGTGTACCCCCACCAGCAGGTCACAAACCAGATCACCGCCAGCACATGCGGCAGGTAATCGGCTTCGCGCAGGGTCTGGGCCAGGGCATCAAAAAACAACGACATGATCGATCCTTACTGAAGAAAACGGCCGCCTGAGGCGGCCGCGCATTCAACTTCGCAGCGTCCAGCCGGTGACCTCGGCCAGCGCCATGCCGATGTCACCCAGTGAGCGCACCGTGCGCACCCCGGCGTCGTCCAGGGCCGCAAACTTCTCGGCAGCGGTCCCCTTGCCGCCGGAGATGATCGCCCCAGCATGCCCCATGCGCTTGCCCGCAGGCGCCGTCACCCCGGCGATGTAGGACACCACGGGCTTGCGGACATGGGCCTTGATGTACGCCGCGGCCTCTTCCTCGGCACTGCCGCCGATCTCCCCGATCATCACGATGGCTTCCGTCTGCGGATCCGCCTCGAAGCGCGACAGGATGTCGATGAAGCTCGACCCCGGAATCGGATCCCCGCCAATCCCCACGCAGGTCGACTGACCAAAACCGGCATCGGTGGTCTGCTTGACCGCCTCATAGGTCAGGGTGCCGGAGCGCGAAACGATCCCCACCTTGCCGGGCATGTGGATGTGTGCCGGCATGATGCCGATCTTGCACTCGCCGGGCGTAATCACGCCGGGGCAGTTCGGGCCGATCAGCGTGACACCCAGCTCGTCACATTTGACCTTGACCTCCAGCATGTCCAGGGTCGGAATCCCCTCGGTGATACAGACGATCAGCCGGATGCCAGCAAATGCGGCCTCCAGGATCGAGTCCTTGCAAAACGGGGCCGGCACATAGATTACCGACGCCTCTGCGCCGGTAGCCGCCACCGCGTCACGCACCGTATCAAAGACCGGTAACCCCAGGTGCTGGGTTCCCCCCTTGCCGGGAGTGACCCCACCGACCAGGCGAGTGCCGTATTCCAGTGCCTGCACCGAATGGAAGGTGCCCTGGCTGCCAGTAAAGCCTTGGCAGATCACGCGGGTGTTGCGATCAATCAGAATGCTCATACACGCCCCTCCACCGCCGCGACGGCTTGCTGCGCCGCCTCCGCCAGGCTGGCGGCCGGAATGATGTTCAGACCGCTCTCGGCCAGTACCTGTGCGCCCAGCTCGGCATTGTTACCTTCAAGGCGCACCACCACCGGCACCGTGACGCCGACCTCGCGCACGGCGGTGATGATGCCCTCGGCGATCATGTCGCAGCGCACGATGCCGCCAAAGATGTTGATCAGCACCGCCTTCACCTTGCTGTCGGAGAGGATGATCTTGAAGGCTTCATTGACCCGCTCCAAAGTCGCGCTGCCGCCAACATCCAGGAAGTTGGCCGGCCGTCCGCCGTAAAGGCTGACGGTATCCATGGTCCCCATCGCCAGCCCCGCGCCGTTGACCATGCAGCCGATTTCACCATCCAGCGCCACGTAGTTGAGCTCCGAGCGGGCGGCGCGCACTTCCCGTGGGTCATCTTGCGTGGTGTCCTGCATTTCCCGCAGGCGCGGCTGGCGGAACAGCGCATTGCCATCAACCCGCAGCTTGGCGTCCAGACAGTGCAGATGACCGTCCTTGCGCACCACCAGCGGGTTGATTTCCAACAGGGCCAGATCCAGCTCCTGGAACAGCCGGGCCAGCGTCACGAACAGCTGGGCAAACTCCTTGACCTGCCCGCCCTTGAGGCCGAGCTGAAAAGCCAGCTCACGCCCCTGGAAGGGTTGGGCCCCGACCAAGGGGTCGATGCTGGTCTTGAGAATCTTCTCGGGCTGCTCGTGAGCGACCTTCTCGATGTCCACGCCGCCTTCGGTGGACGCCATGAACACGATGCGTCCACTGGCCCGATCCACCACCGCGCCGAGGTACAGCTCGCGGGCAATCTCGGTGCAGGCTTCCACCAGAATCTTGTTGACAGGCTGCCCACGGGCGTCGGTCTGATAGGTCACCAGACGCTGATCCAGCCACTGCTGGGCAAAGGCTCGGGCCTCCTCCTTACTATGTACCAGCCGCACGCCACCGGCTTTGCCGCGCCCACCGGCGTGTACCTGCGCCTTGACCACCCAGGCATTGCCACCGATCTTGTCACAGGCCTCCGCCGCTTCGCGGGGCGTATCGACGGCATAGCCGCGCGAGACCGGCAGGCCATACTCGGCGAACAGTTGTTTGCCTTGATATTCGTGAAGATTCATCGGCACCCCACCACTTTAGTTGTAGTTATCGCGCTGCCCGGATCCTAACCTCGAGGGCATGACAGTGCCTAGAGCCTGCATGGCCGAATCGAATCCGGCACCGCGCGGCCAGACACCTCAAAAAGCATAGCCCCCAAACGACAAAGCCCCAGGGACAGAGCATCTGCTCTGCCCACCGGGGCTTGGCGAAGCGTATCTGCCGGCATCACTGCCGGCAGCTGCTCACTCAGCGCTTCTTGCGGTTGGCGATGTGGATGGCATGGCCATTCACTGCCAGCGCAGCTTCGTGCAGCGCTTCGGACAGGGTCGGGTGCGAGAATACCATCATGCCCAAGTCTTCAGCACTGGTGCCGAACTCCATGCCGATGGCGCCCTGCTGGACCAGCTCGGCAGCCGCCGGACCAATCACATGCACACCCAGCACACGGTCGGTCTTGGCATCCGCGATGACCTTGACCATGCCGTGGGTGTCGTTGGCGGCCATGGCGCGACCGCTGGCAGCGAACGGGAAGGTACCGACGTTGACCGCCACACCCTCTGCCTTGAGCTGCTGCTCGGTCTTGCCGACCCATGCGATTTCCGGATGGGTGTAGATCACCGACGGGATCAGATCATAGTTGATCTGCGCCTTGTGACCGGCAATGCGCTCGGCAACCATCACGCCCTCTTCCGAGGCCTTGTGGGCCAGCATCGGGCCACGCACCACGTCACCGATGGCATAAACGCCCGGAGCGCTGGTTGCGCACTGATCGTCGACGAAGATGTAGCCGCGCTCGTCGAGGCTGACACCGCTGTCGGCGGCCAGGACGTTCTGGGTGACCGGACGACGGCCGACAGCAACGATCAGCTTGTCGAAGGTCTGCTGCTGCTCACCGTTGGCATCGGTGAAGAACACGGTGACTTCACCGTTCTTCACTTCGGAGCCGGTCACACGAGCGCCCAGACGGATCTGCAGGCCCTGCTTGGTGAAGATCTTCAGCGCTTCTTTGGCGATCTGGTCATCAACGGCGGACAGGAACTTGTCCTGCGCTTCCAGCACGGTGACTTCCGCACCCAGACGACCCCACACCGAACCCAGCTCGAGGCCGATGACGCCGGCGCCGATCACACCCAGACGCTTGGGCACGCTCTGGAACTCCAGGGCACCGGTCGAATCGACGATGACATCATGGTCGGCGCGCGCCGGCGGGATGTCGATCGGTGCGGAACCGGAAGCGATGATCACGTGGTCAGCTTCGACCACTTCAACGCCGCCATCCTGAGCGGTGATTTCGACCTTCTTGCCGGCCAGCAGCTTGCCGTGGCCTTCCAGCAGGGTCACGCCGTTGGCCTTGAACAGACCAGCCACGCCGGTGTTCAGGTTACGCACGATGCCCGCCTTGCGCTCGATCATGGCCGGTACGTCGATCTTGACGTCTGCCACTTCGATGCCATGCACCTTGAAGCCTTCCTGGGCTTCATGGAACTTCCAGGAGCTGTCCAGCAGCGCCTTGGAGGGAATGCAGCCCACGTTCAGGCAGGTACCGCCCAGCGCGGTCTTGCCATCCTTGCCCTTGTACTTCTCGATGCAGGCAGTCTTGAGGCCCAGCTGAGCGGCACGAATCGCAGCCACGTAACCGCCGGGGCCGCCGCCAATCACCACTACGTCGAATTTCTGAGTCATGTATAGCGATCCTTTTGGGACAGGACGAACGGCTCCCTCGGTCGGGAGCCGTCGCGAAGAAAGGGTTGCGGATCAGACGTCCAGCAGCAGACGCGCCGGATCTTCCAGCAGATCCTTGATGGCGACCAGGAAGCTCACCGCTTCCTTGCCGTCGATCAGGCGGTGGTCGTAGGACAGCGCCAGATACATCATCGGCAGGATCACGACCTGGCCGTTGACGGCCATCGGACGCTCCTGGATCTTGTGCATGCCGAGGATGGCGGTCTGCGGCGGGTTGACGATCGGGCTGGACAGCAGGGAGCCGAACACACCACCGTTGGAGATGGTGAAGGTGCCGCCGGTCATCTCGTCGATGGTCAGCTTGCCTTCCTTAGCCTTGCGGCCGTAGCTGGCGATGGTGCCTTCGATCTCGGCCAGGCTCATCAGCTCAGCGTTACGCAGCACCGGAACCACCAAGCCACGGTCGCTGGAAACAGCCACGCCGACGTCCGAGTAGCCGTGGTAGACGATGTCGTTACCGTCGATGGAGGCGTTCACGCCCGGGAAGCGCTTGAGGGCTTCGGTGGCGGCCTTGACGAAGAAGGACATGAAGCCCAGACGCACGCCGTTGTGCTTTTTCTCGAACAGGTCCTTGTACTTGCTGCGCAGGTCCATGATCGGCTTCATGTTGACTTCGTTGTACGTAGTCAGCATGGCCATGGTGGACTGGGCTTCGACCAGACGCTCAGCGATCTTGGCGCGCAGGCGGGTCATCGGCACGCGCTTCTCGACGCGATCACCGGCGGCGAACAGCGGAGCATCCGCCGCCGGAGCAGCCGGCTTGGCGGCAGCGGCCGGGGCCGCGCTCTTGGCAGCGACAGCCGCCACAGCGTCTTCCTTGGTCACGCGACCACCCTTGCCAGTGCCCGGAATGGCGTTGCGATCCAGGTCGTTCTCGGCAGCGATCTTGCGCGCGGCCGGGGACAGGATGGCTTCTTCGCCAGCAGCCGGGGCTGCGGCGGCCGGAGCGGCGGCCGGAGCGGCAGCAGGAGCGGCTGCCGGGGCAGCGGCGACGGCACCGGCTTCGAGGGTACCGAGCAGTTCACCGCTCAGGACAGTGTCGCCCTCGTTCTTGGCAATGCTGACCAGCACGCCGTCGGCTTCGGCCAGGACTTCCATGACCACTTTGTCAGTTTCGATGTCGACGATCAGCTCATCGCGCTTGACGGCGTCGCCCGGCTGCTTGTGCCAGGTGGCAACAGTGCCGTCAGCAACGGATTCAGGGAAAGTCGGGGCTTTGATCTCGATAGCCATTCTGTGTTTTTCCTGTCGATTCGGGTTCTTCAAGTGTGGCACTGCCGGACCTGGGTCCGGCAGTGCCACACGGCTGAAGGCATTAAACGGTGAGTGCATCCTGCAGCAGTTTTTCCTGCTGCTCGGCGTGCATCGACGCATAACCACATGCCGGAGCAGCCGACGCCTCGCGACCGGCATAGGCCAGGTCAAGCGACTTGTCGTGGGCACGGATCACGCGGTGCATGTGATGCTGGCTGCAGTACCAGGCGCCCTGGTTCATCGGCTCTTCCTGACACCAGACCACTTTCTTGAGGTTGGTGTAAGGCGCCAGGACCTCGGCCAGCTCTTCTTCCGGGAACGGATAGAGCTGCTCGATACGCACAATGGCGGTATCCTCGCTGCCCTCGGCACGACGCTTCTCCAGCAGGTCGTAGTAGACCTTGCCGCTGCACAGCACCAGGCGCTCGACCTTCTTCGGATCGAGGGTATCGATCTCCGGCAGCACCGGCTGGAAGGAACCCTGCGAGAGTTCTTCCAGTGTGGAGATGGCCAGCTTGTGACGCAGCAGCGACTTGGGCGTCAGCACGACCAGCGGCTTGCGCAGCGGACGGATCACCTGACGACGCAGCATGTGGTAAACCTGCGCCGGGGTAGTCGGTACGCAGACCTGGACGTTGTGCTCGGCACACAGCTGCAGGTAACGCTCCAGACGGGCGGACGAGTGCTCCGGACCCTGGCCTTCATAGCCATGGGGCAGCAGCATGGTCAGGCCGCACAGACGACCCCACTTGGTCTCACCGCTGGTGATGAACTGATCGATCACCACCTGAGCGCCGTTGGCGAAGTCACCGAACTGGGCTTCCCAGATCACCAGCGCATTCGGCGTGGTGGTGGCATAGCCGTATTCGAAGGCCAGAACCGCTTCCTCGGAGAGGAAGGAGTCATACAGATCGAAGGCCGGCTGACCGTCATACAGGTTCTGCAGCGGAATGTAGCGGCTGGCGTCCTTCTGGTTGTGCAGCACCGCATGACGGTGCGAGAAGGTGCCACGACCCACGTCCTGACCGGTGATACGAACCGGGTGACCTTCCTTGAGCAGGGTGGCGTAGGCCAGAGTCTCAGCGAAGCCCCAGTTGATGGCCAGTGCGCCGGCGCCCATGCGGTCACGATCCTCAAGGATCTTCGCAACCTGACGCTGAATCACGAAGCCTTCCGGCACGTTCAGCAGCTTCTGGTTCAGCTCCTGCAGGGTCTTCAGGTCAAAGCTGGTGTCGTGCTTGGCCGTCCACTCGTGACCGAGATAAGGCGTCCAGTCAACGAACAGCTCTTTGTTCGGCTCCTTGACCAGGCTCTTGACCACATGCTGGCCATTGTCGAGCGCGGTGCGGTATTCCTCGACCTTGGCATCGACATCGGCCTGGCTCAGGATACCTTCCTTGACCAGTGCATCGGCATACAGCTCACGGGTGGTGCGCTGCTTGGCGATCTTCTGGTACATCAGCGGCTGGGTACCGCTCGGTTCGTCCGCCTCGTTGTGGCCGCGGCGACGGTAGCAGACCAGGTCGATGACCACATCACGCTTGAACTGCATGCGGTAATCAACGGCCAGCTGGGTCACGAACAGCACGGCTTCCGGATCATCACCGTTCACATGCAGGATCGGCGCCTGGATCATCTTCGCCGGATCGGTGCAGTACTCGGTCGAACGGGAGTCTTCCGGGTGGCTGGTGGTGAAGCCGACCTGGTTGTTGATGACGATGTGGATGGTACCGCCCGTCTTGTAGCCGCGAATTTGCGACATCTGGAAGGTTTCCATCACCACGCCCTGACCGGCGAAGGCCGCATCACCGTGGATGGAGATCGGAACGACGGTATCACCCACGCGGTCGCCGCGACGGTCCTGACGGGCACGCACGGAACCCTCGACCACCGGAGAAACGATCTCCAGGTGCGACGGGTTGAACGCCATGGCCAGGTGCACTTCGCCGCCCGAGGTCATGACGTTGGAAGAAAAGCCCTGGTGATATTTGACGTCACCGGAGCCCATGGTGATCAGCTTCTTGCCGTCGAACTCGTCAAACAGGTCACGCGGGTTCTTGCCCAGCGCGTTGACCAGCAGGTTCAGACGGCCACGGTGAGCCATACCGACGACGATTTCCTTGGCGCCGTAGGAGCCGCTGCGCTGGATGATCTCATCGACCATCGGCACCAGACTCTCACCACCCTCAAGACCGAAGCGCTTGGTGCCCGGGTACTTGGTGCCCAGGTACTTTTCCAGGCCCTCGCCGGCGGTCAGACGCTCGAGCACATGCTCCTTGACGTCCTTGCCGTATTGCGGGCGGCCACGCACGCTCTCCAGACGCTGCTGGAACCACTTGCGCTGCTCGGAATCGACGATATGGGTGAATTCAGCACCAATGGTGCCGCAGTAAGTCGACTGCAGGGCATCGCGGATTTCACGCAGCGTCGCTTCCTGCTTGCCGATGAACAGTTCACCGGTATGGAAAACGGTGTCTAGGTCAGCGTCGGTCAGACCGTAATGATGGATCGACAGATCAGCCGGAGCCTGGCGCTCCCACAGACCGAGCGGATCCAGCTTGGACGCCTGATGGCCACGCATGCGGAAGGCCTGGATCAGACGCAGTACTTCGACCTGCTTCTTCTCATGCTCGCTGCTGACGGCCCCTGCGGATACCGGCTGCGCGCGACGCTGGTTCTTGGCCAGCAGCACGAACTGATCGCGCACGGTGGCATGAGAAACGTCGGGAGACTGAGTGCTGCCGGTCGGCAGCTTCTGGAAATAGTTGCGCCACTCTTCGGGCACAGCGTTGGGGTCGTGCAGGAAGAGCTCATAGAGTTCTTCGACGTAGGCAGCGTTACCACCGGACAGGTGGGCACTGTTCCACATCCGCTGCATTACGCTTTCATGCATGCTAGGTCACCCTCGGTAAGGGACTCTACCTGACAGGAAAACCGTACATGTCTTGACGGTCCAGCGCAGCGACACTTAGGCCACTACGGATCCCGCAGACAGTCCGGGCTCCAGCCCGATCGCCCCTGCTGGTCGTTTGGTCGTTTCGTCGGACATGCCAAAAGGCAGAGGCCCATTATGCAACTGCACTGGCCGGCAGATGCCGACCAGTGCAGACTCTTTTGAATCACCGCAGATTGCGGCTCATCAGGTACCGCTTTGCAGCAGCATGTTACGCACGTGACCGATGGCCTTAGTCGGGTTCAGACCCTTCGGGCACACGTTCACGCAGTTCATGATACCGCGGCAGCGGAACACACTGAACGGGTCGTCCAGTGCTGCCAGACGCTCTTGGGTCTTGGTATCACGGCTATCGGCCAGGAAGCGGTAGGCCTGCAGCAGAGCAGCCGGACCGAGGAACTTGTCCGGGTTCCACCAGAAGGACGGGCAGGAGGTCGAGCAGCAAGCGCACAGAATGCACTCGTACAGACCGTCCAGCTTCTCGCGATCTTCCGGCGACTGCAGACGCTCGATAGCCGGAGCCGGGCTGTTGTTCTGCAGGAACGGCTGCACCTTCTCGTACTGCTTGTAGAAGATGCTCATGTCAACGACCAGGTCACGAATGACCGGCAGGCCCGGCAACGGGCGAATGACCAGCTTGTTACCCTTCACCACCGACGACAGCGGAGTGATGCAAGCTAGGCCATTCTTGCCGTTGATGTTCATGCCGTCGGAGCCGCATACACCCTCACGGCAGGAACGACGGTAGGAGAAGGTAACGTCCTGCTCCTTGACCAGGGCCAGCACGTCGAGAACCATCAGGTCACGACCACCGGTATCCACCTGGAAATCCTGCATGAACGGAGCAGCGTCTTTTTCCGGGTTATAGCGATAAACACTTACTTGCAACATGGCGGCTACCCTTAATAAGTACGAACCTTGGGTTCAAAGGCCGGAACAGTCTTCGGTGCGAAGTTGACGCCGCGCTTGGCCACCCGCTTCTCCCCAGGGAAGTACAGGGTGTGGCACAGCCAGTTCGCATCATCACGCTCTTCGAAGTCTTCACGTGCGTGGGCACCACGGGACTCTTTACGAGCCTCAGCAGCGACCGCGGTGGCTTCTGCCACTTCGAGAAGATTCTGCAGTTCCAGCGCTTCAGTACGCGCAGTGTTGAAAGCCTGGCTCTTGTCCGCGATCTTGACGTTCGCGATGCGCTCACGCAGGTCGGCCAGTTGTACGATACCCTTCTGCATGTATTCGCCGGTACGGAATACACCGAAGTAGTTCTGCATGCACTGCTGCAGTTCTTTACGCAGCGGTGCAACATCTTCGCCAGTAGTACGCTCGTTGACGCCGGACAGACGCTTGAGGGAAACCTCGAGGTCGGACTCGGAAGCAACGCGATGCTCGATGCCCTCTTTCAGGGCTTTTTCCAGGTGCAGACCGGCGGCACGACCGAACACGATCAGGTCGAGCAGCGAGTTGCCGCCCAGACGGTTGGCACCATGCACCGATACGCACGCCACTTCACCAACTGCGAACAGACCTTCGATAACCTTGTCGTTACCGTTGGCGTCCTGGGTGATGGCCTGGCCATGGATGTTGGTGGCAACACCACCCATCATGTAGTGGCAGGTCGGGACAACCGGGATCGGCGCCACAACCGGATCAACGTGTGCGAAGGTCTTGGACAGTTCGCAGATGCCCGGCAGACGGCTGTGCAGCACTTCTTCGCCCAGGTGATCGAGCTTGAGCAGTACGTGGTCACCATCCGGACCGCAACCGTTGCCAGCCAGCACTTCCTTGACCATGGAGCGCGCAACCACGTCGCGGCCAGCCAGGTCTTTGGCGTTCGGAGCATAACGCTCCATGAAGCGCTCACCATGCTTGTTGATCAGGTAGCCACCTTCACCACGGCAACCCTCGGTTACCAGGGTACCCGCACCGTGAATACCGGTCGGGTGGAACTGCCACATCTCGATGTCCTGCACCGGTACGCCTGCACGCAGGGCCATGCCGATACCGTCACCGGTGTTGATCAGGGCGTTGGTGGTGGATGCATAGATACGGCCTGCACCGCCAGTGGCCAGTACGGTTGCCTTGGAACGGATGTAGACGGTCTCGCCTGTTTCAACGCAGATAGCGATGACACCGACAACGGCGCCGTCCTGGTTCTTCACCAGATCAACCGCGAACCACTCGTTGAGGAAAGTGGTGCCATTCTTCAGGTTGGCCTGATACAGGGTGTGCAGCAGGGCGTGACCAGTACGGTCAGCGGCAGCACAGGTACGCGCAGCCTGAGTCGGATTATCCGGGCCCTTGGACTGACCACCGAACGGACGCTGATAGATACGACCGGTTTCGGTACGGGAGAACGGCAGACCCAGGTGTTCCATCTCGAACACTGCTTCCGGACCTACGGAGCACATGTATTCGATAGCGTCCTGGTCACCGATGTAGTCGGAACCCTTGACGGTATCGTACATGTGCCAGCGCCAATCGTCGTTCGGGTCAGCCGACGCGATCGCGCAGGTGATGCCACCCTGGGCGGACACGGTGTGGGAACGGGTCGGGAAGACCTTGGTCACACACGCGGTCTTGTGGCCGGACTGGGACAGCTGCAGCGCTGCGCGCATGCCGGCACCACCACCACCGATAATGATGGCGTCAAAGGAGAGAGTACGAATGCTAGCCATTGATCAGACACCCCAAAGAATCTGTACGCCCCAGACGAAGAACGCGAACATCGCAATGCCGCAGAACGCTTGGAACAGGAAGCGCAGGGCGGTGGCCGCCTTGCCGAAAGCCATCGGAGTCAGGTAGTCAGTGGAGATGGTCCACATACCGACCCACGCATGAGCACTCAGAGCTACCAGTGCCAGCAGACTGAACACACGCATCCAGGTCTGAGAGAACAGCCCGTGCCAGTCCGCGAAGGACAGGCCGGGATTGGCAACGAGATATCCCAACAGGAAGATGAAATAGGCCGCAAGGATCACAGCGGAAACCCGCTGCGCCATCCAGTCAAACAGACCCGAACGAGAGAAGTTAGTGACGTTGGTTACCATACCCATACCCCTGCGAGAACGATCAGCACCACGGAAACGGCGATGACGATTTTGGAGCCCTGCTTACCGCCTTCCAGCGTTTCACCCACGCCAGCATCCATGACCAAATGACGGACGCCCGCCACCAAGTGATAGAGCAGTGCAGACAGCAGACCCCACATCACGAGCTTGGCCAACGGAGCGGCCAGGAACGCGTTCACCTGCTCGAAACCCTGCTCCGACGCCAGGGACAAGTCCAGTGCATACAGCAGCACGGCAATGCCCAGGAACAAAATAACGCCGGTAATACGGTGAGCGATGGACGTGTAAGCAGTGACTGGGAGTTGGATAGTCCTAAGATCTAGGTTTACGGGTCGTTTGCTATTCACGGCTTTTTTTCACACTGAGAGCCCCAACCAGCAGGGCAAGTTGTCGGGAAGTGCACTTGTCAGGTACCCATCACCAGGGAGAGACAACAGCCAGAACCCAAGCCTGGCATAGCCTCTGGCGGTCACGGGGCGAGTATAGACAGTTAACATATCGATGACAACGCACGCTCCGGGACCAATGGACAGATTGTCGCAGGGCTTGATTTTGCACCTTTTAGAGACCCCGTCTTGAGACCTCGACAGGTACCCGGGCACCGACTTTAGGCCAAATTGACATTCCTCCCCATCACTCTATAGTGGCACGGGCCCTGCCTGGGGGGCCTTGTGACAGATGATTTCAAGCACAATTTAGGAGGCCGGTATGGCTGACAAGAAAGCACAGTTGATCATCGAGGGCGCAGCCCCCGTCGAGCTACCCATTCTCTCCGGCACCATGGGCCCGGATGTTATCGATGTACGTAGCCTGACCAACCAGGGCGTGTTCACCTTTGATCCTGGCTTCATGTCCACTGCCGCTTGCGAGTCGAAGATCACCTTCATCGACGGTGACAAGGGCATCCTGATGCACCGCGGTTACCCGATCGAGCAACTGGCCGAGAAGTCCGATTACCTGGAAGTATGCTACGCCCTCCTCTATGGCGAGCTGCCCACCGCAGAGCAGAAAGCCACCTTCACGGCCCAGATCACTGGCCACACCATGATGCACGAGCAGATGAAGTCGTTCCTCAACGGCTTCCGTCGCGATGCTCATCCGATGGCAGTGATGTGCGGCCTAGTCGGCGCCCTGTCTGCCTTCTATCACGACTCTCTGGATAACAATAATCCGAAGCACCGTGAACTCTCGGCCATCCGCCTGATTGCCAAGATGCCGACCATGGCGGCTATGTGCTATAAGTACTCGATCGGTCAGCCGATCATGTACCCGCGCAACAACCTGGGCTACGCAGAAAACTTCCTGCACATGATGTTCAACACGCCGAGCGACGTGCAGCCGGTCAATCCGGTACTCGCCAAGGCGATGGATCGCATCTTCATTCTGCATGCCGACCATGAGCAGAACGCCTCCACCTCCACTGTGCGTCTGACTGGCTCTACCGGTGCCAACCCGTTCGCCTGTATCGCTGCCGGCATCGCCGCCCTGTGGGGTCCGGCTCACGGCGGCGCCAACGAAGCCGTACTGACCATGCTGGACGAGATCGGCTCGGTCGAGAACATCGAGAAGTTCATTGCCAAAGCCAAGGACAAGAACGATCCGTTCAAGCTGATGGGCTTCGGTCACCGCGTGTACAAAAACTTCGACCCGCGTGCCAAGGTCATGAAGCAGACCTGCGACGAAGTCCTGTCTGAACTGGGCATTAATGATCCGAAACTTGAGCTGGCTATGAAGCTCGAGGAGATCGCCCGTAACGATCCGTACTTCCAGGAGCGCAACCTGTACCCGAACGTGGACTTCTACTCGGGCATCATCCTGAAGGCCATCGGCATTCCGACCAGCATGTTCACCGTGATCTTCGCCCTGGCGCGTACCGCCGGCTGGATCGCCCAGTGGAAGGAAATGTATGCCGGCGGTTACAAGATCGGTCGTCCGCGCCAGATCTACACCGGCCACACCCAGCGCGACTACACCCCGATCAACGAACGTGGTTGAGTAGTAGTTGCTCCATGAAAAAGGGCTGCTTCGGCAGCCCTTTTTCATGTCCGCGTCACGCAGTCAGCTGTTCCCACTCGTCCAATATCCGCAGCGCCTGAGCGGCACTGTCCCCGCACACCGAAGCATCCGCTACAAACTGGCTGCAGACCGCAGGGCGCTCAGGCGAGCCGAACAGGCGGCACAGGTTGCGCTCATCCAGCTGAATACAGCGCACCCCGGCCGGTTTACCCTCGGGCATGCCGGGGATCGGCGAGGAAATGGACGGCGCGATACAGCACGCACCACACCCCATACGACATTCCATAACCACCCTACGCACTCAAGCCGGCGGACGCAGCCGCGTAATCAGGCTCGAGGTATCCCAACGCCCGCCCCCGGCACGCTGCACCTCGGCATAAAACTGATCGACCAGCGCCGTCACGGGCAGCTGCGCCCCGTTGCGCCGCGCCTCATCCAGCAAAATCCCCAGATCCTTACGCATCCAGTCCACGGCAAAGCCGAAATCGAAGTACCCATCGATCATGCTGGCATGACGGTTATCCAGCTGCCAGGATTGCGCCGCCCCCTTGCCGATCACCTCCATCGCGGCCATGCGATCAAGACCTGCACACTCGGCAAAGTGCAGTGCTTCGGCCAACCCCTGTAGCAAGCCGCCGACACAGATCTGGTTGACCATCTTGGTCAGCTGTCCACTCCCCACCGGCCCCATCAGCCGCTGCATGCGCGCATAACAGGCCAGCACCGGCTCGGCGTGCGCATAGTGCGCAGGCTCGCCGCCGACCATCACCGTCAGCGCACCATTGACCGCGCCAGCCTGCCCACCGGATACCGGTGCATCGAGAAAGCCCAGCCCACGCACCTCGGCGAGCACTGCTAGCTCGCGCGCGACACCCGCCGATGCGGTGGTGTGGTCGATCAGCACACTACCCGGAGCCATGCCGGCAAACGCGCCCTGCTCACCCAGCACCACGGCGCGCAGGTCGTCATCGTTACCAACGCAGGTCATCACCCACTGTGCGCCAGCGGCTGCCTCACGCGGCGACTCCGCCTGTGTACCGCCAAACTCCGCGACCCACTGCTGCGCCCGCGAAGCGGTCCGGTTATAGACACAGACCTCATGCCCGGCACGTTGCAAGTGCCCAGCCATGGGGTAACCCATGACGCCCAAGCCAATGAATGCCACCTTTGCCATCTGCCCACCTCCATCAAAAACAGGCGGCGCAGACTAGCACAGCCATCTCGGCCCCCAGCAGATCCCGCCGCCAGGCATTTATTTGTCGGTAAGCGTAGTGCCGCCCATACTGAAAACATCTTTGCGCCCGCCACAAGGAATTGCTGATGCCTGTCCTCCCCGCTCGTGGCGTCGCCTTGCGCCATCTCACCGCCCTGGCCGTGGTAGCCAGCATGCTGGTGCTGGGCCTTGGCCTGCTGCTGCAAGGGCAGAAGGCGCTGCACACCGTATTACTGTCGGCCGCCAGCGACGATGTCGAACGAGTCGGCGACCTGATCAGTGAGCGTGCAGGGCATATGCTGGCCCCTGCACGCAGCACACTGTCACTGCTGCAGCATGACCCGATCACCCGAGCAAACAGCTTGCCCGAGCGCCTGCAGCGCCTGCCCGTCCTGGCCGCGACACTGGAAGTCGACCCAACCCTCAGCGCCGTTTATATCGGCTACGCCAATGGGGACTTCCTGCTGGTACGCCCCTTGCCGCGCAGCGCCCCGGCACTCAAGGCCCAGGCACCCGCCGGCGCCCACTACCTGGTGCAGAGCATCACCTATGACCGTGATGGACAGATGCGCGGCGAGTGGCTGTTCCATGACCGCCAGCTGCAGCTGCTGGAGCACCAGCAGCGTAGCGACTACCGCTTCGACCCGCGCAGCCGCCCCTGGTATCAGCAGGCGCTGGCCCGCACCGACAGCGTAATGACCAGCCCCTACCTGTTCTTCACCAGCGGTGAAATCGGCATCAGCCTGGCGCTGCGCGCCCACGAGCCTGGCAGTGTTCTGGGGATGGATGCCTCCATCCAGGCCCTCAGTGACAGTGCCGCCACACTACGCATGACGCCCGGCACCCAGATCGCCGTGCTGGATTCGCGCGAGCAGGTATTCATCTATCACGCCCCCGATCAGCTGCTGCGGGGCGAGGGCAGCGAACGCCGACTGGCCGCGCTGCAGGAGCTGCCCGCACCGGCCCTGCAGCACCTGCAAGCCAGCCCGGTGGCGAGCGCCCAAGCGCAACTGTTTCGAGTCGGCGATGAAGAGTGGTACGGCATGCGCCGCGAGCTGCAAGCCTTCGGCGAGGCAGAGCTGCTGGTCAGCATTCCGCAGGACGAGCTGTTCGTAGCCGCCCGCGAGCTGCTGAGCCAGCACCTGCTGCTGGGCGCGCTGATCCTGCTGCCCCTGCTCTTGGCCGGCGCCTGGTTCGGCCGACGTCTCGGGGAGCCGCTGAACCATCTGGCCAGCCAGCTTGAAGCACTCAGCCACTTCGACTTTGAACAGCCGCCCAGAATCCGCTCACGGATCCGTGAAGTGCAGCAACTGTCGGATCTGCTGCAGCGCATGGCCGGCTCGCTGCATCATTTGCAAAAACTGACCCGCACCCTGAACCGCGAGCGCCACCTGCCCTCCCTGATTGCTCAGGTTCTGGATCCACTGATCCGCATTACCGGCACAGGCGGCGGCGCCATCTACCTGCTGGATGAAACCGATGGCGTGCTGCACTGCGCCAGCCAGCTGCATGCCGGCCATTACCCCCCGCAACTGACCGGCACAACCCCCGATGACCGTGCCGATCCCCTGCTACTCGCCTGGCTGCACGGCCAGTTCCCACCGGATACCTACCTGAGCACTCTACTGCGCGGGCGGCATGGTGAGCTGCTCGGCGTCTTGCTGCTGCATATCCCGGAGCAGGCCGCGGGCAAGCGCACCAGCGCTGCGTTCCAGCGTTTTGTGGAGGAGGTGGCCGGCGCCGCGGCGGTGGCGATCGAAACCCGCCAGCTCATCGAATCCCAGCAGCGCCTGACCGATGCCATCATTCATCTACTGGCCGACACCATCGACACCAAATCCGAACACACCGGCGCACATTGCGAGCGCGTCCCGCAGCTGGCCCTGCAACTGCTCGATGCGGCCAACACCTGCCAGACCGGGCGGTTGGCCGATTTTAGCGTCGACGAGGAGCAGCGCTACGCCTTCAGCATCGCCGCGTGGCTGCATGACTGCGGCAAGATCACCACGCCCAGCCATATCGTCGACAAAGCCACCAAACTGGAGGCGCCCTACAACCGCCTGCATGAAATTCGCACCCGCTTTGAAGTGCTCTGGCGCGATGCGGAGCTGGACTACTGGCAAGCCCGGCAGACCGACGGCGATGACGACGCACTGCGCCAGCAACTGCAGCAGCGTCAGGCGCAGCTGCAGGCAGACTTTGCCTTTGTCGCGCACTGCAACCTCGGCAGCGAGGGCATGAGCGAGGACGACCTGCAGCGCCTGCAGCAGATCGCCCGGCAGCGCTGGTGGCGACACTTCGACAATCGCCTGGGCCTCTCCCGCGAAGAGCAGGAGCAGCTGCATCATGTGCCGGTGGTCGAACTGCCGTGTGCGGAATGGCTCATCGCCGATCGTCCCGAGCACTGCCAGCCGTGGGGGGAGCGCCGCCCACCGGTGGAGCGCGATGATCCACGCAACCGCTGGCAGTTCGACATGCAGCTGCCAGCCTACGCGCAGCATCTGGGCGAGCTGTACAACCTCAGCATTCGCAAGGGCACCCTCAATGCGGAGGAGCGTTTTCGCATCAATGAGCACATCGTGCAGACCCTGATCATGCTGGACAGCCTGCCCTTCCCGGCATCCTTGCGTCAGGTTCCGCAGATCGCGGCCAGCCACCACGAAAAACTCGATGGCAGCGGCTACCCGCGTCGGCTGGATGCCCGCCGGCTCGGCGTCCCGGAACGCATTCTGGCGATCGCCGATGTATTCGAGGCACTGACCGCAGCCGACCGCCCCTACAAACCCGCCATGCCGCTCTCGCAGGTGCTGCGCATCATGGTGGACATGGTGAAGGCATCGCACCTGGATGGCGACCTGCTGCAGCTGTTCATTCAGAGCGAGCTGTACCTGCACTACGCCAGGCAGCATCTGCGCAGCACACAGCTCGATACCCCGGATACGGCCGCGCTGCTGGATGAGCTAGTCCAGTGGGGTTTAGCACCCGAGGCCGCGACGCAAAACCCATGACGCCTGCGCAGGCCTTGGGCATACTGGCGCGCCCTTTTCCGCCCTTTTGTGAGGTATCCATGTTCAAGGTCAACGAGTACTTCGACGGCAGCGTCAAATCCATCGCCTTCGCCATGAGCGAAGGCCCGGCCACCGTGGGTGTGATGGCGCCCGGCGAGTACGAGTTCGGTACCGCCCAGGCCGAGGTCATGCACGTGGTAGCGGGCGAGCTGATCGTCAAACTGCCGGGTCAGGATGACTGGCAGACCTTTGCCGCCGGCAGCCGCTTCGATGTGCCGGCCAACAGCAAGTTCCAGCTCAAGGTCGCGCAGGATACCGCTTACCTCTGCGAATACCGCTAAGGCCGCACCGCCAGAGCGCCTGCCACAGGCAGGACTCTGGCACATGCCAGAAAGCGGTGCCCTGTCACCGGCACGTCATCTGCAGCCCACAGGCTGAGAGCCTCCCCGTTGCATGGAGTCTCGTTCATGTTCTCGCAGATCCTCTCCGCCCCCACACGCCACACCGCCCAGCACCTGCCCCACGGCAGCATCATTGATGCTGCGCGGACGGGAAGTTGCCCTTACCGAGGCGATGATCCTGCAGGCCCGCCGCACCACCCAGACGCCACGCCCCTCCCGCTGGCGCAGCTGGCTCGGCCTCTGACACGCAGCGCCCCTAGCACACCGACACGCCCAGCGCCTGTGCCACGCGCTGCAGCGCGTCACGCTGATGGCCTACCCCCAGCTGCAGCGAAAGCCCCGGAATCTCGCGACGCAGCGGGTACTCCTTGCGCAGGCGATCAAAGCCGGCCTGCTGCTTCTGCGGATCAGGGTCCAGGCTGCGGCGAAGATCCGCATCATCGCGGCGCGGGTCATAGACGCTCTGGCACAGCATCCTCAGCAGCCAGTCCGGATCAGCCTCACCGTGTACAGTGAGCCCCGCCAGCCAGGCCGGCGGCAGCAGGCTACTCAAGGCCACCTGCGCCTCCAGACCCTGCCAGGCACAGAAGGCTCGATAGATCTGCTCAGTGCCGCGCAGCTTGCCATCCAGGCTGTAACCGGCAATATGCGGTGTCGCCAGCTCGCAGAGGGCCGCCAGAGCCAGATCCACCTGCGGCTCATGCTCCCAGACATCCAGCACCACCCGAAGGTCTGCTCCCGCCTGCAGATGCTCGCGCAGGGCCTGGTTATCAATCACCGGGCCGCGACTGGCATTGATCAGCCAGGTGCCGGGACGCAGGCTCTGCAGGCGAGCGCGGTCCAGCAGATGCCAGGTGGCGTGCTCACCAGTGTGGGTCAACGGCGTGTGCAGGCTGATCACATCACAGGCGGCAAGCACCTGATCGAAACTGACAAACTCGCCCCCCTCCCGGGCCTCGCGCAGCGGATCACAGACCAGCACCCGCCAGCCCAGCGTCTGCAGTACCGCCACCAGCTGAGACCCCACCGCCCCCGCTCCCACCACACCGTAGGTGCGGCTGGACAGCGACTGCCCGCTGCGCTCACTCAGCGTCAGCAAGGCGCCCAACACATAATCGACCACCCCGCGGGCATTGCAGCCCGGCGCGCTGGCCCAGGTAATGCCGGCCTGCTGGAAGTACTCCAGATCCAGATGGTCGGTACCGATGGTGCAGGTGCCGACGAAGCGCACCGGCGTGCCCTCCAGCAGCGCCCGGTCGACCCGGGTAACCGAGCGCACCAGCAGCGTCTCCACCCCGGCCAGAGCGTCACGACTGATGCGCCGGCCAGGCAGGCGCTCCAGCGTGGCAAACGATGCAAAGAAGGGGTCGAGCAGAGGGATGTTTTCATCAGCCAGCAAGCGCATGGGGAGCAGTCCGTATGGGCAGAACAGGGAGCGCCACTTTAGCGCAGCCCGCCCGGGATGGCGCGGTTCGGTACGCAAGGCGTCGTGGCTGGCCGCTCTGCAACACCCGGCGTAGACTGGCGCCTGCTCTGTAGAGGTCGCCCATGCCCAGCTCCATCACCTCCCCAACCCTCAGCCTGTCTGCACGGGCCCGCCGCGAGCTGGCCACGCTGCTCGGGCTGGCCATCCCGATCATGATCGCCCAGCTGGCCCACACCGCCATGGGCGTGGCCGATACCCTGATGGCCGGACGGGTCAGTGCCCGTGATCTGGCCGCGGTAGCGCTGGGCAATTCGATCTGGCTGCCGGTGATGTTGCTGCTCAGCGGCATCATGATGGCCACGACCGCCAAGGCCTCCCGACACGTCGGCAGCGGTGATTTTGCCCGGCTGGGGCCACTGGTGCGCCAGGCACTCTGGCTCGGCCTGTTGCTGGGACTGGGGGCCGCCCTGCTGCTCTGGCAGGCGCGGTCGCTGATGGGACTGCTCAAGGTCGATGCCGAGCTGATTGATCCGGCGATGGATTATCTGCAGGCCGTCGCGCTGGGCTTCCCGGCTATCGCGCTGTATCAGGTGCTGCGCAGCTACAGCGATGCGCTGGGTCGTACCCGTCCGAGCATGATGTTCGGGATTCTCGGCCTTTTGATCAACGTGCCGGCCAACTATGTGTTCATCCACGGCCTGTTCGGCCTGCCGGCGCTCGGCGGGGTGGGCTGTGGCTGGGCGACGGCGCTGGTGATGTGGTGCATGCTGCTGGGCATGCTGCTGTGGGTGCGCTGGGCAGCGGTATATCAACCCAGCCGGCTGTTCGAGCGCTTCGAGTGGCCACGCGCCGCCGAAATCCGCCCGCTGCTGGCCCTGGGGCTGCCGATCGGCATCGCCATTTTTGCCGAAGCCAGCATCTTCTCGGTGATCGCCCTGCTGATTGGCAGCCTGGGGGCGACCGTGGTGGCGGGCCACCAGATCGCGCTGAACTTCTCCGCGCTGGTCTTCATGATTCCCTATGCCCTCTCGATGGCTGCCACCGTGCGGGTGGGCCAGAATCTGGGCCGCGGCGCGGTGCGAGAAGCGCGCTTTGCCGCTGGCGTCGTGCTACTGGTGGCGCTGGCTTATGCCTGCCTCTCGGCCAGCCTGATGCTCTGGCTGCGTGAGCCGATCGCAGCGCTGTACAGCCGCGATCCGGCGGTGATTGCACTGGCCGCCAGCCTGATCGTCTACTCGGCGCTGTTTCAGTTCTCCGATGCCGTGCAGGTCACCGCAGCCGGTGCCCTGCGGGGCTATCAGGACACCCGCATGACCATGCTGATCACCCTGCTGGCCTACTGGGGCATCGGGCTACCGGTCGGCTACGCCCTGGGCCTGACCGACTGGCTGGGCAGCCCGAGTGGTCCGGCGGGACTCTGGCAAGGCCTGATCGTTGGCCTGAGTCTGGCGGCCCTGCTGCTCGGGCTGCGCCTGTGGCACAGTGCCCGGCACGCCATCCGAGAACGCGAGCGTATCGAGTCATGTGGAAACACTGCGCAATCCTCTTGCTGAGCCTGCTGCTCGGCGCCTGCCAACCCAGTGATCCCGGGCGCGCACTGCAGGATGATTACCTGCAGCGCTTGGCCAATGGCCTGGACAGCCCCCTGGCGGATCAGCCGGCACTGACGCTCGAGCACTGGCGCCTGCCGCCGCGCCGTGAGCGCTTGCTGGAGATCGAGCCGCTGCGCATCAGCCTGCTGGACCTGCTCATTGATCTGCACCGTTGCCCACGCCTGCAGCAACTGATCAGCGAGCGCAACAACAGTCTGGGCAAGCAGATGACCGCCAGCCGGCGTCTGGGCTACGAAGGTCAGCTGATACGCGCCTTGGAGGAGTGCCTGCCACTGCTGGCCAGTGAAGAGACGGCGAGCGAGGAGGACAGCCTGCAAAGCGTGCTCGATGGCAAGCGGCAGCAGCTGCGTGCCGTGTTCTGGAATGCCGTCAATGGCAGCCCCGAGGTGGAAAGTTACCTGCGCTTTGCCAAACAGGGTCTAGCACCAAGTGGCGCGGATGATGGCGCGGCCCTGCTGGCCCTCGAACAGCTGGCCAGTCTGGCCGAACAGCTGCCACAGCAACTGCCGCCCACCCCCGAGCAGCTGGATGAGCTGTTCTTTGCTTTGCACCGCAGCACGGCCGGCGGGCAGCTGATCCACAGTTTGCTGGCCCTGCGCCAGAGCCTTGAGGCCGGCTCGCAACTGCTTGAGACGCGCCAGACCACCCGCCCGCTCTGCCCGCTGGGCACGCCCACGCCGCGCGGGCGCCGCGCACAGAATCTGTTCGTCAAATTCTATGCCGGCGAGCTGCAACCCTATCTGGCCGAGGTCGATCAGCGTGGGCAGCGCTGGAGCGCAGCGCTGCGCCGGCTAGCGGCCGCTCCGGACATCCCCGTCGCCACCCGGCAGTACCTGCAACGCCTGGCTGGCGAGGAGCAGTCGCTATGGAGCGAGTTCCGCGCGGCCAGCCGCCGGCATGTCAAGGCTTGGCAGGATACCTTGCGCAGCTGCCAGCTGGCCCCCGGACAGGCCGGCTGGAGTGGCGCGCGTTAAGCCGCTCAGGCGGCTTTCTTGCGGATCCAGTAGAGGAAGGTATCCCCTTCGACCTGTTGCTCCAGCAGCTCATGGCCCAGAAACAGGCAGAATTTAGGGATATCACGGCGGGTAGATGGATCCGTGGCGATGACCTTGAGCAAGCCGCCCTCGGGCAGATCACGCACCTTGTTGTGCAACATCATCACCGGCTCAGGACAGAACAGGCCAGTGGCATCGAGAACGGCATCGGGTTGCCAGGTCATGGGCGACATCTCAGACGATAAGGGACGAAGGGGCCGTATTGTTGCGCAACGCGGGCACAGGGTCATCCGCCACGCGCTGCAAAAAAGCCGCCACTGCCTCGGCGCTCGCCTGCAGATGCTGGGCCTGCGTGAATCCCGAACGCTTGAGCGGCGCGAAATCGTGGTCGGCAGCCGCCAGCCAGTACAGCTGAATCGCCGCGGATAACGCATAGCCCGCCACTTTATCGCGCGTACCGAATGGGTCGCGCTCGCCCTGAATAATCAGGGTGGGCGTGCGCAGGCTCGCCAGATGCACCGTGCGGCATTTATCCGGCTGGCGCGGCGGATGGAACGGATAGCCGAGACACACCAGCGCGGCCGCTCCAAACTCATCAGCCAGCAGACTGGCCATCCGCCCACCGAGGGACTTGCCACCTATCGCCCAAGCACCCGGCTCATGCGTCTGCACGCTGTGCCATACCGCCCGCCAGCACTCCAGCAACCGCGGTGCACGGTCGGCAGGACGACGGCTGCCACCCTCGCGGCGCTGTGCCATGAACGGAAACTCGAAGCGCAGCACCCGCACGCCCTCGTCAGCCAGGGCCTGGCAGAGCGCCTCCATGAATGGACTGTCCATCGGTGCACCAGCACCATGCGCCAACAACAGGCGCGCCCGGGCATTCACCGCCGGGCCAGTGGCCAGCAACGGCCAGTCGCGGCCCTCAAAATAGAAAAAGTTCACTGCGCTCCTCACCTGCTCACGCCCCTTTTGACCTGTATCAACATATTGCCATCGATGCTTTTGCATTCTGCCTGGGATCCTGTTCGATCTATGTCCATCATTCATGGAATATCCCAAATGAACACAGCAAATCTCGGAACTGCTTACAACTACAGGGTGGTTCGTCAGTTCGCCATCATGACGGTGATCTGGGGGATCGTCGGCATGGGCCTTGGCGTGCTGATCGCCGCACAGCTGGTCTGGCCTGACCTCAATCTGGACCTGCCGTGGACCAGCTTTGGTCGTCTGCGTCCGCTGCACACCAACGCGGTGATCTTCGCCTTCGGGGGTTGTGCGCTGTTCGCCACTTCCTACTATGCGGTGCAGCGCACCTGTCAGGCGCGCCTGTTCGGCGGTCCGCTGGCGGCCTTTACCTTCTGGGGCTGGCAGGCGGTGATTCTGCTGGCGGCCATCAGCCTGCCGCTGGGCTACACCTCCTCCAAGGAATATGCCGAGCTGGAATGGCCGATCGACATCCTGATCACTGTGGTCTGGGTGGCGTATGCCGTGGTGTTCTTCGGCACCATCTTGAAGCGCCAGACCCAGCATATTTATGTCGGCAACTGGTTCTTCGGGGCGTTCATCCTGGTGACGGCGATGCTGCACATCGTCAACAACCTGGAGATCCCGGTCAGCCTGACCAAGTCCTACTCGATCTACAGCGGCGCGACCGATGCGATGATCCAGTGGTGGTACGGCCACAACGCGGTGGGCTTCTTCCTGACCACCGGCTTCCTCGGCATGATGTATTACTTCGTGCCCAAGCAGGCTGAGCGCCCGGTCTACTCCTACCGCCTGTCCATCGTGCACTTCTGGGCGCTGATCACCCTGTACATCTGGGCCGGTCCGCACCACCTGCACTACACCGCGCTGCCGGACTGGGCGCAGTCGCTGGGTATGGCCATGTCCATCATCCTGCTGGCGCCGAGCTGGGGCGGCATGATCAACGGCATGATGACCCTCTCCGGGGCCTGGCACAAACTGCGTAACGACCCGATCCTACGCTTCCTGGTGGTCTCCCTCGCTTTCTACGGCATGTCCACCTTCGAAGGCCCGATGATGGCGATCAAGACCGTCAACGCCCTCTCCCATTACACCGACTGGACCATCGGCCACGTGCATGCTGGCGCGCTGGGCTGGGTGGCCATGGTGTCGATCGGCTCGCTGTACCACCTGCTGCCCAAGGTCTTTGGCCGCAAGGAAATGCACAGCACCGGTCTGATCAACGCGCACTTCTGGCTGGCTACCATCGGCACCGTGCTGTACATCGCCTCCATGTGGGTCAACGGCATTACCCAGGGCCTGAT
>NZ_JAMJEZ010000021.1 GCF_023544715.1 Pseudomonas eutrophicaquae
TTCGGCCTGAGCCAGGGTTGAACAGTAAAACCGAACAACCGGTTCGATCAACCGGAGCGCTTGGCGCTTCGCATCAATCGAGGCCGCAGATTCTACAGCAGCCTTGCTTCCTGTCAAGCATCTTTTCGAAGAAATTTCCTTTCGAATTAACCACTTGCGTTCAGCACTTGCTGCGTCAGCTGGTGTGCTACTGCAGCGAGGTGGCGAATAATACAGCCTTGAAAATCGCTGTCAACATCGAAAAGGATATTTTCTCAGCACGCATCGCCCTGACCTTCGAACCAGGCCAGCTTGTCACGCAACTGCACCACTTCCCCCACAATCACCAGTGTCGGCGCATGCACTTCATGCTCTGCGACCAGCTGCGGCAGGTTCGCCAGCGTCCCCGCAAACACACGCTGATTACGGGTGGTGCCCTGCTGGATCAGCGCAGCCGGTGTGTCGGCGCTTCGGCCATGGCGGATCAACTGCTCGCAGATCACCGGCAAACCGACCAACCCCATATAGAACACCAGCGTCTGCCCCGGCGCCACCAGATCCTGCCAGGGGAGATTGGTGCTGTCGTCCTTGAGATGCCCCGTCACGAAACGCACTGACTGAGCATGATCGCGGTGGGTCAACGGGATTCCCGCATAACTGGCGCATCCGGAAGCAGCTGTGATGCCAGGCACCACCTGAAAGGGCACGCCCTCCGCCGCCAGCTCTTCAATCTCCTCGCCACCGCGTCCAAAAATGAACGGATCTCCGCCTTTCAGGCGCAGCACACGCTTACCCTGCTGCGCCAGACGCACCAGCAGCTGATTGATCTGCTCCTGCGGAACCGCGTGTTCGCTACGACGTTTGCCCACATAGATACGCTCGGCATCACGCCGGCACATATCGACGATTGCCGGCGCCACCAGGCGATCGTAGAGCACCACATCAGCCTGCTGCATCAGACGCAGTGCACGGAACGTCAAAAGATCCGGATCCCCGGGACCCGCGCCCACCAGATAAACCTCACCGAGCGCCCGCTCCTGACTGCCCACCAGCTTCTCGGCCAATAGGTGCTCCGCCTCGCTTACACGCCCGGCCAGTGCCCGCTCGGCGATCGGTCCCTGAAAGACCTCCTCCCAGAACACCCGGCGCTGCTGCACATCACTGAAGCGTTGCTTGACCGCCCCGCGAAAACGCTTGGCAAGACCAGCCAGACGGCCATACGCCGCAGGAATCATGGTCTCCAGACGCGCCCGCATCAGCCGGGTCAGGACCGGTGCATCCCCCCCACTGGAGACCGCAACCATCAGCGGCGAGCGATCGACGATCGCCGGGAAGATCACGCTACACAGCTGCGGCGCATCCACCACATTGACTGGCAGGTTGCGTGCGCCGGCCTCCCGGGAGACCAGCGCGTTGAGCGGCAAATCATCCGTTGCGGCAATCACCAGCACACAGCCCTCCAGGTCAGCCACCTGATAGCCACGCAGCCGCAACTCCCCACCGCAGCGCACCACCAGCTCCTCCAGCGCCACCTCGATGTCTGGCGCCACCACCCGCAGGCGCGCACCGGCCTCAGCAAGCAGGCGCGCCTTGCGCAGAGCAATTTCGCCCCCGCCAACCACCAGCACCAGGCGATCGCGCAGATTGTGGAACAAGGGAAGAAACTCCATGGCGACCTCACCCGGATAACAGCCAAACAACAGCGGCTGACCCTACCGGATCAGCCGCGCATACCCAATCAGCCACGCACTTTGAGTGCCACACCGACTACAAGGACTCAGTAACCGCTCAACCGATCACCTCAAGGCCACCCATGTAGGGCTTGAGCACCTCAGGCACGCGAATCGAACCGTCAGCCTGCTGGTAGTTTTCCAGCACCGCCACCAGCGTGCGCCCCACGGCAAGGCCCGAGCCGTTGAGGGTATGCACCAGTTCCGGCTTGCCGGTAGCCGGGTTGCGCCAGCGGGCCTGCATCCGCCGGGCCTGGAAGTCGCCACAGTTGGAGCAGGAAGAGATTTCCCGGTATTTGCCTTGGCTGGGCACCCAGACTTCCAGATCGTAGGTCTTGGTCGCGCCAAAGCCCATATCCCCGGTGCACAGCGCGAGCTTACGGTACGGCAGCTCCAGCAACTGCAGCACCTTCTCCGCATGCCCGACCAGCTCCTCCAGCGCCGCAAAGGATTTTTCCGGTTCGACGATCTGCACCAGTTCGACCTTGTCGAATTGATGCTGACGAATCATTCCGCGGGTATCACGGCCGGAAGCCCCCGCCTCACTGCGGAAGCATGGCGTATGAGCGACAAATTTCAGCGGCAGCTGCTTAGCATCCAGAATCTCGCCGGAGACGATATTGGTCAGCGACACCTCGGCGGTCGGGATCAGATAGAAGTCGGCCTCACCTTCGCGGCTGATCTTGAACAGATCTTCCTCGAACTTCGGCAGCTGACCGGTGCCCTGCAGGGCCGGCGCCTGCACCAGATAGGGCGTATAGGCCTCTTCATAGCCATGCTCGCCGGTGTGCAGATTGAGCATGAACTGCGCCAGCGCACGATGCAGACGGGCAATCGGCCCGCGCATCAGCGCAAAGCGCGCCCCGGACAGCTTGGCAGCCGTCTCAAAGTCCAGCCAGCCATGCTGCTCGCCGAGTGCAACGTGGTCACGCACCGCAAAATCGAACGCACGCGCTTCGCCCCAACGGGCGACCTCGACGTTCTCCTCCTCGCCCGCGCCTACCGGCACCGAGGCATCGGGCAAGTTGGGAATGGTCAACAGCAGAGCGTCCAGCTCAGCCTGAATGGCCTCCAGCTCCTGCTTGCCCGCCACCAGCTCAGCGCCCATGCGCTCGACATCCGCCATCAGCGGCGCAATGTCTTCACCGCGCTGTTTGGCCTGACCGATGCTCTTGGAGCGGGTATTGCGCTCGGCCTGCAGTTGTTCGGTACGGGTCTGGGTTTCCTTGCGGCGGCTCTCCAGCGCTTCAAGACGCGCCACATCCAGTTGGAAGCCACGGGCTGCCAGACGCTGGGCTACTTCCTGAGGCTGGCCACGAACCAGTTTGGAGTCGAGCATGGGAGATTCTCTGTCTACAAAAACGATCGGGGGGGGCGCAGGGCCGACAAGAGCCAGCGCGCCATGCTTGGCCTCCCGCGAAGGGAAGCCCTGCGTTTCAAGGCGGCAGAGTTTACCCGCTGCAGGCTGAACTGGGGCAGCTGGTGCGTGCTTTTTCACGCCCCCAGATCATCGGCAAAAGCAATATCTACAGGATGGATGGCACCCTGCAGGGCAGCATAACGTGTGAAAATAGCACCCTGCACGGCGCGGCGCTCGAATCCGCATCCGGCCAACAACAATAAAAGGTTCAGGCAATGCACAAATCACCCGCCCGCTGGCGGCACCTGACGGTGGCCGTCTTCGCCATCACCCTGCTGCTGGTTCTACCCAACCTCGGCTGGCTGTTTCGCTGAAGCCAAGCAGCGTTCCATCGCCCACGTGCCTGGTGGGCCGGATCGCCAACAGGTCGGCAGCGATGCTGGCCAGCCCATGGCAGCTTGCGTAGCATTTCGCCCTCCCCGAACCCCGCACACCCGGTGCGGGGGCAGCAACGCAAGGTTTTCCCATGTCCCTCAAACGTCTGCGCGCCGATCTGCTGGCCGGACTCACCACCTCCTTCGCCCTGGTGCCCGAGTGCATCGCCTTCGCCCTGGTAGCCCAGCTCAACCCGCTGATGGGCCTCTACGGCGCTTTCATTATCTGCACCCTCACCGCGCTGTTCGGCGGCCGACCGGGCATGGTTTCCGGCGCGGCCGGCTCGATGGCAGTGGTCATCATCGCACTGGTGGTGGAGCACGGCGCCCAGTATCTGCTGGCCACCGTGCTGCTGGGCGGGCTGATCATGCTGGCCTTCGGCCTGCTGCGCCTGGGCAAGCTGATCCGCATGGTGCCGCACCCGGTGATGCTCGGCTTCGTCAACGGGCTGGCGATCGTCATCGCCCTGTCCCAGCTGGAGCACTTCCAGAGTGAGGGCGCCTGGCTGAGCGGCGCCTCGCTGTACCTGATGCTGGCCCTGGTGGTCGTGACCATGGCCATCGTCTACCTGCTGCCGCGCCTGACCCGCACGGTGCCGCCGGCGCTGGTGGCCATTCTTGGCGTCGGACTGGCGGTCTGGCTGCTGGAGCTGCCGACCCACACGCTGGGCGACATGGCCAGCATCGCCGGCGGCCTGCCCACCTTCGCCCTGCCGGACATCCCCTGGAACCTGCAGACACTGCTGATCATCGCCCCGTATGCCTTCCTGATGGCGATGGTCGGCCTGCTGGAAACCCTGCTGACCCTCAACCTGACCGATGAAATCACCCAGAGCCGCGGCTATCCGGATCGCGAGTGCACCGCGCTGGGCGCCGCCAATATCGCCTCGGGCCTGTTTGGCGGCATGGGCGGCTGCGCGATGATCGGCCAGACGATGATCAACCTCGGCTCCGGCGGTCGCGGCCGGCTGTCCGGCGTGGTGGCCGGGGTGATGATCCTGCTGTTCGTGCTGTTCCTCGCGCCGCTAATCGAGCGCATCCCGCTGGCCGCGCTGGTCGGGGTGATGTTCGTGGTCGCCCAGCAGACCTTTGCCTGGGCCTCGCTGCGGGTGCTGGGCAAGGTGCCGCGCAATGATGCGCTGGTGATCGTGGCGGTGACGGTGATCACCGTGTTCACCGACCTCGCCACCGCCGTGCTGTGCGGCATCGTCATCGCGGCGCTGAACTTTGCCTGGCAGCAAGCGCGCGAGCTGTATGCCGATGGTGACCTGCAAGCCGATGGCAGCAAACTCTATCGCCTGCATGGCACGCTGTTCTTCGCCTCCACCACGCCGTTTCTCAACCTGTTCGATGTGGCCAGCGATCCCGAGCGGGTCACCCTCGATTGCCGGCATCTGAGTTTTGTCGATTACTCGGCGATTGCCTCGCTGAAGACCCTGCGCGAGCGCTACAGCCGGGCCGGTAAACATCTGCGCGTGCTGCACCTCTCCGAGCGCTGCAAACAGCTGCTGCGCCGCGCCGGTGTGCAGCACGACTGAGCCACGGCGCTGCCGCGCGCCGTGCGGCAGCGCCCCCAACGGCGCATTGCGCGAAAGACGCGCGCCAGCGCGGGCGATTCTGCTACTGTCCGGACGACCCTCTGTGGAAGCCTGAACATCCTCTCGCCGCATTCCCCCTGCTAGGCCGAGGGCCAGGAGGCGGGTCAAGGCGAGGCAAATGCCCTTGATTTAAGTCTGGATGCCTATACAGTTATCCGTATGGAACGGCGCAAAGTCACCTTCAAGCTCTATCCCACGGCCAGCCAGCGCAAGCGGCTGGACGGCTGGGTGCGTCTGCACGCCGAGCTGTACAACGCCGCGCTCCAGGAGCGCATCGAGGCGTACCGCAAGGCCGGCATCTCGATCAGTTACTACGACCAGCAGAACACCCTGCCGGCCATCAAGCAGTTCCGCCCGGAGCTGGTGGAGCTGGGCAGTCATGCCTTGCAGGAAACCCTGCGCCGGCTGGATCGGGCCTTTCAGGCCTTCTTCCGCCAGGTCAAGGCCGGGCAGACGCCGGGTTTCCCGCGCTTCAAATCCAGCGCCCGATTCTCAGGGTTCACCTACCCCGATCCCTCCGGCTGGAAGCTGCTCCAGCAGGGGCCGCGTGATGGCACCCTGCGGCTGGGCAGCGGTAAGGACGCCATGATGATCCGCCTGCGCGGACGCCACCGTTTTGCCGAGTTCACGCCCAACGACCTGACCCTCAGCCGTCGACGCAACCTTGCTACCGGAGAGGACCAGTGGACGGCCTCGATCACCCTGCGGGTGCCCGCGTCGGTCTGTGCGCGGCAGCGCACAGGCGACGAAGCCGTAGGCGTCGATTTCGGCCTGGAGCACTGGGCGAACTTCGACGATGGCTCCACCCTCGACAACCCGCGCTGGCTGCGCGAGGCACTACCCCGGCTGGCCGCCCTGCAACGTCAACGGGCTCGGAAGCGGCGCGGCTCACACCGTTACCGCCAGCTGTCCCAGCAGATTGCCCGGTTGCATCAGCGCATCGCTGACCGACGCCGGGACTTCATCCACCGGGAAACCTCGGCCCTGGTGCAGCGCTGTGCGCTGATCGCCACCGAGGAACTGACCCCGAAGAACATGAGTCGCAGCGCCAAGGGCGCGGTCGAAGCACCGGGCCGGCGCGTGCGGCAGAAGGCTGGGCTCAACCGGGAGATCCTTTCGGTCGGGTTCGGCATGGCGCACCAGATGCTCCAGTACAAAGCGGCAGAAGCTGGTACTCGGCTGCATCTGGCCTTCACCCGCCAACTCAAACCCTCGCAGCGCTGCTCCGGCTGCTGGGCCGTGGTGCCCAAGACGCTCAACGAGCGCTGGCACCTGTGCCCGCACTGCGGTTGCTCACTGCCGAGGGATCAGAACAGCGCCAGGGTCGTATTGCTCGACGCCTGGACGCCGGGACACACGCCTGGGACGGGCGTGGCGGCGAGACTCAAGCCTCTGCCCGCGCAAGCGGCCAAGCCCAGGTCGAAGACCCGCGAAACCCCCACTACAACCGCAACAGCGGTTTAGTGGCGGGAGAGTTCATGCCGATGTCCGCCCTGCCGCTCGATCCCAGCCAGCACCGTCCGCCCTGCCTCGCCCCACGACTGCTACCACGCAGCCGCCTGTTGCACCTGCTGCAGGAGGCCGGCGAGCGTCCTTGCCGTCTGATCCTGCTCAGCGCCCCGCTGGGCTATGGCAAAAGCACGCTGCTGGCCCAATACGCCGAACGCCTGTCCACGCCCTGGGCCTGGTATCGCCTGAGCGCCGCCGACAATCAGCCCCAGCATCTGCTGCGCCAGCTCAGCCAGGCCTTTGGCCTGCCATTTGCCGATCCTGCCGACTCCAGCCGCGAGGCACTGACCCTGCTGTGGCGGCGTCTGCTGCAGCATCTGGAGACGCTCGGCCCGTTCACGCTGCTGCTGGATGACCTGCAGCGGCTGCGTCACCCGCAGGCCTGCCAGTACCTCGATCAGCTGCTGCGCTTTGCCCCACCCTCGCTGCAACTGATCGCTGCCACAGAGGGCACCCCCGCGCTGCCCCTTGAGCACCTGCGCTGTCAGGAGCGGCTGGCGATCGTCGAGGCCAGCGAGCTGAGTCTGGACAGCGAGGAGCTCCATCACCTGGCCCGCCTGCGCGGCCTGACGCTCGACAGCGACCTGCTGCACCGCCTGCGCGCCGCCAGCGAGGGCTGGCTCACTGGCCTGTTGTTCTGGCTCAGCGCGCACCGTGAGCTGGCACCCACCGCCGCCGCCCCGGAACTGCTGCGCAGCGTCACCCAGCAGGCCGACACCCACCTGGCGGCCTTTTTCGAGGAGGAACTGTTCGCGGGCCTGCCTACCGAGCTGCTCGCATTCATGGAGCAGACCTCGGTGGTCCAGACCTTCGAGCCGGCGCTGGCCGATCTGCTCAGTGGCCGTCACGACAGCGCCGCGCTGATCCGCACGCTGCTGCGCCGGGATCTGTTCCTCGAGCCGCGTCCCGGTGCCGATAACGAGCTGCGCTACCACGGCATTCTGCGCGCCGTGCTCTATCGGCGCCTGCAGCAGCGCGACCAGGCGGCGTGCCTGCAGCTGCACCGCCAGGCCGCCGACTGGCTGCTGGCACGGCGCCGCTACTCGGAAGCCATCCACCAATACGGCCGCGCCGGCGATTTTCATGCCGTGCTCACGATTGCCGAGCGGCACACTTTCGATCTGCTGCGCGACGGCCAGGTCAATGCGCTGGTCGACCTGCTCGGGCAGGTCGAGGTCAACGGCCAGCCGGGCAGCGATCACTTCACGCTGGCGATCAGCGAAGCCTCGATCGTGCTGGTCACCAATAACCTCGCGCGCATTCAGGGCTGCATCCAGCGCCTGCGCCAGCTGCAGCGTCAGGGCATCGTCAAGCACCCCGAGCGGGTCCAGCAGACCATCACCTACCTGCGCACCCTGCTGGCTTTTCTCGGCGGCAACCTGCGCCACGGGCTGGAACTGGCGGACCGGGGACTGCTGCAAGCGCCGACGCGCAATGCCGCCCGGGCCGTGCTGCACCTCAACCGCGCGCGCTGTTTGTTTGCGCTGGGGACGCTACAGCATGCGCGAGAGGCGGCGCAGCAGGCACTGGAGGACTTCAGTGCCTTCGGCTTTAGCGGCTTCATCAATATCCCGCACCTGTTGTGCGGACAGATCGAACTGGCACAAGGCGACAGCGCCGCTGCCATGCGCCGCTTTCTTGCCCTGGAGCAGCAGTCGCCAGCCACCGCCTCGCGCAATGTCTATGAAGTCTTCCATCAGCTCGGCCTGGCGCTGGCATTGATTCAACAGAATCACCTCAAACCGGCGCATCAGCGCCTGCTGCGGGCTGAAACCCTGGCGCTAGGGTTTCCCCATTCAGCGGCGCTAGCGCTGGTGCTGCATCACCAAGCCTGCCTGCACGATGCACTGGGCGAGACCGCACGCGCCCGGGCGCGCTGGGATGAGGCGCGGCGGCTAGCCCGCACGTTCCGCCAGTTCGGCCTCTACCGTCTGGCCGGCGCCTGGCGGGCGCGGCTGGCGGTGCGCGAGCGTGACCAGGCGTTCATTCTCGACTGGCTGCAGGAATGGCACTGGTGCCAGCGTCACTATGGCGAGGATCTGATGCCGGACGAGTGGCTGGCCTATGCCTGGGTACAGCGTCATCTCGGCCAGCCGGCCGTCGCCACGCAGATACTCGACCGCCTGCAGCCGCAGGCCAGGAGCGAGCGAAACCTGCGCCTGCAGCTGGATCTGTGGCTGCTGGCCGCCACCTTGCAGCAGGATCGCGGCGAAACGCAGGCCGCGCTGGTCAGCCTGGATCAGGCCCTGCAGCAGGCGCTGAGCCATGGCTTTGCCCAGCTGCTGCACTATGAGGGGCGCACACTGGAAAGCCTGCTGCGCCAGCTGCTGCAACCTGCGCTACGCCGTCAGGCCGGGTTATCTACCCCCCTGCCGGATGCCGCCGCACTGGCCAGCCTGCTGCCGGCCTTGCCCGGCGCGGGCCTGCCCGCCCAGCAAACCCTGCTCGAGCCGCTGACCCGCCGCGAACTGGACGTGCTGCGCTACATGGCGCGCGGCTACACCAACCAGCAACTGGCCGACAGCCTGTTTGTCAGCCTGAGCACGGTGAAGACCCACATCAACAACCTGTTCCGCAAGCTGGAGGTCAGCGACCGCGACGCCGCGCTGCAGAGCGCCCGCCAGCGGCGCCTGCTCGACTGAGCGCCGCCCGCAGCCTCTCAGGCGTCCACCCACGGCGCCCCTCTCCACCTGGCAAATCCACCCGCAGTTCGACGCACAGCGGACCGGCAACTTGCTACAAACCAGGCGTCCTATCCTGCAACCGACCGGCGTAGCCAAACGCCGGCTCAACTGACAAAGGTTCGCCATGCTGCCGCTGATTGATTACCGCCAAGCCCCACCCCTTGCCCTGATCGGCCTGAACCGCGCCCCGGTCAACGCCCTCGGCCATGCCTTGCGCCAGGAGTTACAGGTCGCCGTGCGCCAGGCCTGCGCCGATCCGGCCATCCAGGCCGTAGTGATTCACGCCCCGGCGCTGCCGTTCAGCGCTGGGGCCGATATCAGCGAGTTCGGCCACAGCCGCTTCACCGCGCAGCCCAGCCTGCCGGAGCTGCTCATTGAGCTGGCGGCCAGTCCCAAGCCGCTGATTGCCGCCATCAACACCCTGGCCTTGGGCGGCGGACTGGAGCTGGCGCTGGCCTGCGGCTATCGCATCGCCGCACCGAATGCGCGCCTGGGGCTGCCGGAAATCAGCCTGGGACTGCTGCCCGGCGCCGGCGGCACCCAGCGCCTGCCGCGCCTGATCGGGGTCGAGCCGGCGCTGGCCCTGATGCAGAGCGGCCAGCCGATCTCGGCGGCACGCGCGCTGGAACTGGGGCTGGTCGATTGTCTGGCCAGCCGCGCCGAAACCCTGCCGGACGAGGCCTGCGCCTATGCCCATGCGCTGCTCGCGCGCCAGGCCGCCCCGTTCCCGGACTACCCCCATCCCGACCCCGGCCAGACCGTGAGTGCGAGCTTCTTCGCCGACTACCTGCACCAGCACCAGGGCAGCTGGAAAGGCCGCGAGGCGCCGCGCACGCTGCTCGAAGCGGTCCACACCGCCTGCCAGCAGCCGCTGGCAGCCGGGCTCGCCCATGAGCAGGCACTGTTCATGGCGGCGATCGACTCCCCACAATCCCAGGCGCTGCGGCACCTGTTCTTTGCCGAGCGCGAGGCCGGCAAGGTGCCGGGCATCGAGGCGAGCCTGCCGCTGCGGCCGATTCGCCAGGTGGCGGTGATCGGCGCGGGCACCATGGGCGGCGGCATCGCGATGAACTTTGCCAACCGTGGCCTGCCGGTGGTGCTGCTCGAGCAGACCCGCGAGGCGCTGGATCGTGGCCTAGCGCAGATCCGCAATAACTACGAGATCAGTGCCCGGCGCGGCAAACTGAGCGCCGCCGAGGTCGAGCAGCGTATGGCCTGCCTGACCGGCAGCCTGGATTATGCCGATCTGGCGGAGGCGGATCTGGTCATCGAGGCGGTGTTCGAGAGCATGGCGGTCAAACGTCAGGTGTTCACCACCCTGGATGCCGTGTGCAAGCCCGGGGCGATCCTCGCCAGCAACACCTCGACCCTGGACATCGACGCAATCGCCGCCTGCACCCAGCGGCCGCAGGACGTGCTGGGGCTGCATTTCTTCAGCCCGGCCAACGTCATGCGCCTGCTGGAGGTGGTGCGCGGCCAGGCCACCGCGCCGGACGTGCTGGCCACCGCGCTCAAGCTCGGCAAACAGCTCGGCAAGCTGCCGGTGGTCTCTGGGGTGTGCTACGGCTTTATCGGCAACCGCATGCTCGAACCCTACTCCCGCGAGGCTTACCATCTGCTGCTCGAAGGCGCCAGCGCTGCGCAGATCGACCGAGTGCTGACCGAGTTTGGCTTCAACATGGGCGTGCTGAGCATGTACGACCTGGTCGGTATCGACGTCGGTTATCTGATCCGCACGCCGATGCGCGCCATCCTGAGCCAGGACCCCAGCTATTGCCGGCTGGCCGATGAGCTGTACGCACTGGGGCGCTACGGGCAGAAGAGCGGCCGCGGCACTTATCTGTATGCCGGCCGCGAGCGCCAGGATGATCCCGAGGTGCAGGCGCTGGCCGAGCGCCTAGCCACCGAGCTGGGTATTACGCGCCGGGAAATCAGCGATCAGGAAATCCACGAGCGCTGCCTGTTCATGCTGATCAACGAGGGGCTGAAGATCCTCGATGAGGGCATCGCCCTGCGCGCCGGGGACATCGATCTGGTGTGGACCTGCGGCTACGGCTTCCCCGACTGGCGCGGCGGCCCGCTGCACTACGCCGAGCAGATCGGCCTTGCGCACGTGCTGGCGACGCTCCAGAAGTACCGCACGCAGCTGGGTGACTATGGCGCGCTGTGGTTCCAGCCGGCCGCGCTGCTTGAGCGCCTGGTGGCCGCCGGGCAGACGCATATCAGCCGCTAACTCACGTTCAAAACAACAAGGAATCTCTCCATGCAACAGCGTGAAGTCGTGATTGTCAGCGGTGTGCGCACCGCCGTGGGTGACTTTGGCGGCAGCCTCAAGGAGCTCTCGCCGAGCGCGCTCGGCACCCTCGTCACCCGCGAGGTGCTGCAGCGTGCCGGTATGCCGGGCGATGCGGTCGAGCAGGTGGTGTTCGGTAACGTCATCCATACCGAGGCGGTCGATATGTACCTGTCACGGCTGATCGCCCTGAACAGCGGCCTCAGCGCGCACAGCACCGCACTGACCCTCAACCGCCTGTGCGGCTCGGGCCTGCAGGCCATTGTCACCGCCGCGCAGAACATCCTGCTCGGTGATGCGGACTGCGCGGTGGCCGGCGGCGCCGAGAGCATGAGCCGCGCCCTGTATGGCGTACCCGCCCTGCGCTTTGGTGCGCGAATGGGCGATGCCGGCCTGATCGACATGATGGTCGGTGCCCTCACCGACCCGCTGCACCAGGTACACATGGGCATCACCGCCGAGCATGTGCGGCGTACCTATGGCATCTCGCGCGAGGCGCAGGACGCGCTGGCGGTAGAGTCGCACCAGCGCGCCGCCCGTGCCATTGCCGAGGGCCGCTTCAAGGCGCAGATCCTGCCGGTGACGCTGAAGACCCGGCGCGGCGAAACCGTTTTCGACACCGACGAGCATGTGCGCGGTGCGGTGACCTGTGAGGAGCTGGCGCGCCTGAAGCCGGCCTTCGAGCGCGACGGCGGGACTGTCACTGCCGGCAACGCCTCCAGCCTCAACGACGGCGCCGCTGCCCTGCTGCTGATGGAGCGCGGGGCAGCCGAGCGCCGCGGCCTTCAGCCGATGGCCCGGCTGGTTTCCTACGCCGTGGCCGGCGTCGATCCACTGCACATGGGCATCGGCCCTGCGCCGGCCACCCGGCTGGCCCTGCAGCGCGCCGGGCTAAGCATCGCTGATCTGGATGTGATCGAAGCCAACGAGGCCTTCGCCGCTCAGGCCTGTGCGGTAATCCAGGAGCTCGGGCTGGACCCGGCCAAGGTCAACCCCAACGGCTCCGGCATCTCGCTGGGCCACCCGATCGGTGCCACCGGCGCGATCATCACCGTCAAGGCGCTCTACGAGCTGCAGCGCACCGGCGGCCGCTATGCGCTGGTGACGCTGTGCATCGGCGGCGGCCAGGGCATCGCGGCGATCTTTGAGCGCCTGCCCTGATCCACCCGCGACCTCGGCGCAGACTCGGCTGAGGTAGCGCGGTCCGTAGCTACACCCGGGCGAGAGGCCATCTTCAGCCTCCCGCCTGCGGCTCAGAACTGCCCTTCTTCCAGCAGATATAGGCTGGCGCTACCGGCCTTGACCGAGGCACTCAGCGAGTGGATGCGCGGCAGGATGCGTGCAAAGTAGAAGCGCACCGTGCCGAGCTTGGCCACGTAGAAATCGTCCTCGTCTTGCCTCGCCTGCGCCACCTGCGCCATCCGCGCCCACAGCCAGGCGTAGACGGTGTAGCCCATGACCTGCAGATACTCGACCGAGGCGGCGCCGATTTCATCGGGATTGTCCTGGGCCTGCGCCAGCACCCAGGCCGTCAGTGCATCCAGATTGTCCAGCGCCGCCTTGAGCGGCTGGGTGAACTCGGCCAGCTCCGTCCCGGCGCTCGCGATGAAGGCGTTGATCTCTTCGGAGAGGACCTGATAGTGGCTGCCGCCACTGCCCACCACCTTGCGCCCCATCAGATCCAGCGCCTGGATGCCATTGGTGCCCTCATAGATCTGGGTGATCCGGCAGTCACGCACCAGCTGCTCCTGCCCCCACTCACGGATATACCCATGCCCGCCCAGCACCTGCTGGCCATGCACGGTGGTCTCCAGCCCCATATCGGTGAGAAACGCCTTGGCCACCGGTGTCAGCAGGGCCACCAGTGCTTCGGCGCGCTGACGGGCGGCGTGATCTTCGCTGTAGCGGGCAATGTCGAGCTGCAGGGCCACGTAGCTGGAAAACGCCCGCCCACCTTCATTCAGCGCCTTCATGGTCAGCAGCATGCGCCGCACATCCGGATGCACGATCAGCGGATCGGCCGGCTTGTCCGGCTGCTGAGCGCCGCGTGGCGCACGGCTTTGCAGGCGCTCGCGCGCATACTCGATGGCACTCTGATAAGAGCGCTCCCCCAGCGCCAGCCCCTGGATACCCACCCCCAGACGCTCGTAGTTCATCATAGTGAACATCGCTGCGAGCCCCTTGTTCAGCTCGCCGACCAGATAGCCGGTAGCACCATCAAAATTCATCACGCAGGTCGCCGAGGCCTTGATACCCATCTTGTGCTCCAGCGAGCCACAGCTGACCGCATTGCGTGCGCCGAGCCGGCCCTGCTCGTCAACCAGCACCTTGGGCACCAGGAACATCGATATCCCGCGGGCACCGGCGGGGGCATCCGGGCGCTTGGCCAGCACCAGATGGATGATGTTTTCCGTCAGATCCTGCTCGCCCCCGGTGATGAAGATCTTGGTACCGGTAATCCGGTAACTGCCATCGGCCTGCTCCTCGGCGCGGGTGCGGATCATGCCCAGATCGGTGCCCGCGTGCGCCTCGGTCAGGCACATGGTGCCGGCCCAGCGGCCTTCATAGAGCGGCGGCAGGTAACGGGCCTTGAGGGCTTCGCTGGCGTGACTGAGCAGTGCCAGGCAGGCGCCGGCGGTCAGCATCGGGTACAGGGCAAAGGAGAGATTCGCCGAGTTGATCATTTCCTCGATCTGGGCGCCGATCACCTTGGGCATGCCCATGCCGCCAAATTCGGGGGCACCGCCCACACCGACCCAGCCACCCTCGGCATAGGCGCGATAGGCCTCAGGGAAGCCTTGCGGGGTCTGTACCTTCCCCTCCTGCCAGTGGCAACCTTCCTCGTCCCCGCTGCGATTGAGCGGCGCGAGCAGCCCTGCGGCGACCTTGCCGGCTTCCTCGAGAATGGCGCGGGCGGTGTCCGGATCGACCACCTCGGCCAGCTCGGGAAACGTGGCCCAGTGGCGTGCGACCGCCAGCACGTCATGGAGAACGAAATCGATATCCCGCAGGGGAGCTTTGTAATCGGACATTGGACACTCCAGCTGAACTCAGGTTGTCATCGCAAGAGGTGCGGCCTTCTTGGCGCAGCCCCTTGCTTCTTTGTAGCAAGTTCCACGCGCTCAGAACGTCCAACCCGGGGTGGATTTGCAGGTTGACCTATACAGGAGGCTGGGTGGAGGCAGCGCTGCCAGCAACCCCGGCGCCCAGCAAGGCCCCCGGCACGGCCCGACAGACCGCCTTGTGCAGCTTGCCAACTACCCGAAGACTCAGAGCGCTCTGGGCCTGGATACAGCAGGCCAGCACGGTGCCCTGCGCCTCATCCTCCTGGCTGACATGCTGGCGGCTCATGGCGCGGACCGTGCAGTAGTCGCCTTGGGTCACCTGCACCTTGCAGACACCACAACCGCCACCCCGACAGCCCACCGGAATCCCCTTGCGCCCGAGCTTAGCCATGCCCAGCAGCACGGTTTCCTGCTCATCACAGGGATAATGCTCGCCGGTGTCCTCGATATGGATATCGTATTTCATGCTCGATCCCCCTCCGACGCACCCGGCATACGCGCGGCGACCGCCGCCGCAATCACCGCCATCGACGCATCGGTGGCCAGATCCGCCACACAGCCACGCACCCCCGACTGACGGGCGGCCAGCGCCTCGAGCGCTTCGGCATGGCGCGCCACCGCGAGCACTTCCAGACCACTGGCGCAGAGTCTCGTCACGATCGCCTGGCCAAAGGCCCCGGTAGCCCCGACGACCACGGCCAGTTCTTTGCGTACTTGCATGGCTCACTCCCCAAACAAAAACGCCGGACGGGTTGCCCCGTCCGGCGTTGAGATCAGGCGCTCTTGAGCAGCCCGCGCTCCTTGGCCATGGTCATCGCGGTGTCGAGGATCATGTCCTCCTGACCGCCGATCATCTTGCGCCGGCCCAGCTCGACCAGAATATCGCGGGCCGAGACGCCAAAGCGCTCAGAGGCGCGCTTGGCATGCAAGAGGAAGGTCGAGTAGACCCCGGCATAGCCCAGGGTCAGCGACTCGCGGTCCACGCGCACCATGTGCTCCATCATCGGCACGATGATGTCCTCGGCAACATCCATCAGCTTGAACAGATCGACGCCTGTCTCGATGCCCATGCGCTCACACACCGCGGCAAACACCTCCAGCGGGGTGTTGCCGGCACCGGCACCAAGGCCTGCCACCGAGCCATCGATACGGCTGGCGCCGGCCTCGATGGCAGCGATCGAATTGGCGATGCCCATGCCCAGGTTGTGGTGGCCGTGGAAGCCGATCTCGGTTTCCGGGTTGAGCACCTCGCGCAGGGCCGCCACCCGCTCGCGCACATCCTCGGGCAGCATGTAGCCCGCCGAGTCGGTCACGTAGACGGTCTGCGCCCCGTAGGACTCCATCAGCTTGCCCTGCTGGGCGATGCCGGCGGCGTCGTTGAGGTGGGACATCATCAGAAAACCGGTGGTGTCCATACCCAGCTTGCGGGCAAAGGCGATGTGCTGCGGCGAGGTATCCGCTTCGGTGCAGTGGGTCGCGACGTGCACACTGCGCGCGCCGCAGTCATACGCCGATTGCAGCTCCTTCATGGTGCCAAGGCCTGGAATCAGCAGCACCGAGACCTTGGCCTGCTTCATCCGCGAGGCCACCGCGCTGATGTATTCCTCGTTGCTGTGCGGGGCAAAGCCGTGCTGGATCGAATTGCCGCCCAGACCCGCACCGTGGGTGACCTGGATATAGGGCACACCGGCATCATCCAGCGCGGTGGCAACCTTGATCATCTGCTCGACACTGATCTGCTCACGCTTGGCATGCATGCCATCGCGCAGGCACATGTCATGGAGAATGACCTTGCGGCCTTTGAGGCTGTTGGACGGGCTCATCACGCGACCTCCGCAGTGGGCAGCACCAAGGTGCCATTGAGGATTTCTTCGGCAAACATCTCGGCAGTCCGGGTCGCCGCGGCGGTCATGATGTCGAGGTTTCCGGCGTAGGTCGGCAGGTAGTCGCCGAGGCCGGCCACTTCCATGAACACCGCGACCTTGTTGCCGTCGAACAGCGGGCCGTTGACCAGCCGGTAGCCCGGTACATACTTCTGCACCTCGCTGATCATCGCCAGGATTGAGGCGGTGATCTTCTCCTGATCCGGCTCCTCGTCGGTCAGGCAGGAGATGGTGTTGCGCATGATCATCGGCGGCTCGGCCGGGTTGATGATCGCCAGCGCCTTGCCCTTGCGCGCCCCGCCGACCCTCTCCAGCGCGCTGGAGGTGGTGTAGGTGAATTCATCAAGGTTGGCTCGGGTGCCCGGGCCGATGGATTTCGAGGCGAGGCTGGCGACGATCTCGGCATAACCGACGCTCTGGATCCGCGACACTGCATTGACGATCGGAATGGTCGCCTGCCCGGCGCAGGAGATCATGTTGACGTTCATCTCCAGCTTCTGGGTGTGCTCCTTGAGATTCACCGGCGGCACACACAGCGGGCCGATGGCCGCCGGGGTCAGGTCGATCATCAGCACGCCCAGCGCATTGAGCTTGCGGCTGTTCTCAGCGTGCACATAAGCGCTGGTGGCATCAAAGGCGATCTGGATGTTGTCTTCCAGTACATGAGGCAGCAGGCCATCCACGCCCTCGCTGGTGGTCTTGAGGCCCATCTCGCGGGCGCGCGCCAGACCCTCGGAGGCCGGGTCGATCCCGACCATCCATACCGGCTCCAGCACCGCGCTGCGCTGAATCTTGTAAATCAGATCGGTGCCGATGTTCCCGGAGCCGATCAGCGCACAACGAATCTTCTTCATCACTTCTGCTCCAGCAGCGCGTCACGCTGCGACTTGGTCATGCCGCCGACATAAAATTCCTCGCGTCCGTGCTCGGTGATCAGGATGCGCACGGTTTCCGGGCTGCAATCCAGGCTCTCGGCGACCGCGGCGGTAACGGCGGCGGCGACGCGCTGCTTCTGCTCCACGGTGCGGCCTTCGATCATGTGCATTTCGATGATGGGCATTGGAATCCCCTTCTGATTGTTGTTATTCGATGAAGCGCATCGACACGGAACCGAGTTCCTGAAAACGCGCGACCACGCTGTCGCCCGGCTTGACCGGCACGGCCTCGGTGATCCCGCCGCTCATCACAAAGCTGCCGGACGGCAGCGTCTCACCGAGTTCCGCGAGGATGTTCACCAGCATCGCCACCGCTTCAGCCGGATGCCCCAGCACCGCAGCGCTTGCCCCCATGCCGACGATCTCGCCGTTCTTTTCCATCACCACGCCCAGGGTGCGCAGGTCCAGATCCTCGACGTAGCGCGGACGGCCACCGCCGACAAAGCGCGCCGAGGAGCCGTTATCGGCCACCACGCTGGGCAGGTCGAACTTGAAGCCGGAGAAGCGCGAATCGATGATTTCCACCGCCGGCAGCACGTAGTCGGTAGCGGCCAGCACGTCAGCCGCGGTGCAACCCGGCCCCTGCAGGTCGGCCTTGGTCACGAAGGCGACTTCGCATTCGACACGCGGATGCACCAGATCGCCGGTGGCGATCGCCGAGCTTTCCGGACGCGCCATGCGGTCGGTCAGAAAGCCGATCGAGGGCACGCTGACGCCCATCTGCTGCATCTTCGCCTTGGAGGTCAGCCCGGCTTTCCAGCCGACCAGCTTGTGGCCCTGGGCGAGGAAGCGCCGGCGCAGCTCGCTCTGCACGGCGTAGCCATCGGCGACGGTCATGTTGGGGTATTCGTCGGTCAGTTTGGGGATCGCGTAGGCGTAGGTCTGCGCGCCTTCGACGCGCTCGCACAGGCGCACGATGTCCTCACGGGACAGGGTCAGGTTGCTGCTCATACTGCGCTCCTCCCGGAGAATTTCACCCGGCAGCTACCGAGGCCACCGACCGTACACACCAGCTCGTCGCCATCGACCACCGGCACCAGTGCCGACTGCGAACCGGAGAGGATCACCTCACCGGCCTTGAACGGAATACCCAGCTCACCGAGGGTGTTGGCCAGCCAGGCCACCGCGTTGGCCGGCGAGCCCTGCACCGCGGCGCCGACGCCGGTGGAGAACAGCTCGCCGTTCTTCTCCAGCACCATGCCAGCCAGCGTCAGGTCCAGCTTGCGCGGGTCACCCTTGGTCTTGCCGAGCACATACACGCCGCAGGAGGCGTTGTCGGCCACGGTGTCCTGGATCTTGATCTGCCAGTTCTCGATGCGCGAATCGACGATCTCGAAGCACGGCAGCACATAGTCGGTGGCGCGGATCACGTCCATCGCAGTGATGCCCGGACCCTTGAGGTCGTGCTTGAGCACGAAGGCCAGCTCCGCCTCGGCCTTGGGCTGGATCAGGTCGCCGAGGTCGATGGTGTCGCCCTCCTGGTAGACCATGCCCGAGGTGAGGATGCCGAAGTCCGGCTGGTAGACGCCGAGAAAATCCTGCACCGGCTTGCTGGTGGCGCCGATCTTCTTGCCCACCACCGTCTCGCCGGCCTGCAGGCGGCGCGCGACGAAGCGCTGCTGGATGCGGTAGGCGTCCTCGATGGTGATCTCCGGCTCGCCGCTCAGCAGCGGCGGCACCGCACGGCGGGCGACGAAGGCTTCATACAGCTCGTCGCCGTACTGCTCGATCTTGTTGTTGTCCATGTCGTTCTCACAAGGCTTCGACGGGGTTGCCCCTCTCCCGCCATGTGAGAGGGGCGCATGGTTCACAGCTTCACGCAGACGTTGCGCGTCTCGGTGTAGAACTCCAGCGAATGCACCCCGCCCTCGCGGCCGATGCCGGACTGCTTGGAGCCGCCGAACGGGGTGCGCAGGTCGCGCAGGAACCAGCTGTTGATCCAGGTGATGCCCACCTCGACGCGCGCCGCCATGCGGTGGGCGCGGGCCAGGTCGTTGGTCCAGATGGTGGTGGACAGGCCGTAGACGTTGTCGTTGGCCAGCGCGACCACCTCGTTCTCGCTGTCGAACGGGCGGATGTGGCAGCACGGCCCGAAGATCTCGTCACGCACCACCGAGGCGTTGTCAGGCAGGCCGGTCCAGATGGTCGGCTGCACCCAGGCCCCCGCCGTCAGCTCGCCCGGCATCTCCGGCACGCCGCCACCGGTAACCACGGTGGCACCCTCTTCCACCGCCTTGCGGTAGTAGGACAGCACCTTGTCACGGTGCTCCTGGCTGATCAGCGGGCCGTAGTTGGCGTTGTGGTCGTCCGGGCGACCGAACTTCACCGCCTCGGCCTTGACCTTCAGCGCCTGCACGAAGCGCTCGAAGATAGGTCGCTCGACGTAGACACGCTCGGTGCCCAGGCACACCTGCCCGGAGTTGAGGAAGGCGGAGCGGAAGATGCCGTCCACCGCCGCGTCGAAGTCCGCATCGGCGAACACGATGCCGGCGTTCTTGCCGCCCAGCTCGAAGGACACGTCGCGCATGCCTTCCGAGGCGGCCTTCATGATCGCCGCGCCGGTGCGCGTCTCGCCGGTGAAGGTGATGGCGTTGATGCCCGGATGCTGGGTGAGGAACTCGCCGGCCGAATCTGGCCCGAAGCCGTGCACCACGTTGTACACGCCCTTGGGAATGCCCACGGCGTTCATCACCTCGCCGAGCAGCGCAGCGGTCTGCGGCGACTCCTCGGACGGCTTGACCACCACGGTGTTGCCGCAGGCCAGCGCCGGGCCGACCTTCCAGGTCATCAGCATGAACGGCGCGTTCCACGGGCAGATCACGCCGACCACGCCCTTGGGCACGCGCATGGAATAGTTGAGCGCGCCGCGACCGTCCGGGGTGGCCATCTGGAAGGATTCGCTGGCGACGTTCTTGATCACGTCGGCGAACACCTTGAAATTCGCCGCGCCGCGCGGGATGAACACGTGCTTCTGGACGTGGGCGGGCTGGCCGGTGTCGGCCATCTCGGCCTCGACGAAGTCGTCGAAGCGGCGAGTGATCTCGTTGGCCACGCCGTACAGCAGCTCTACGCGCTGCTCGGTGGTCAACCCGCCCCACTCGCCGTTGAGCGCACCACGCGCGGCCTTGACCGCCGCATCTACCTCGCCGCGCCCGGCCTCGGCGATGGAGGCGATCACGCGGTTGTCGAGCGGCGAGCGCTTGTCGAAGCGCTGCCCGCTGGCGGCGGCGACGTACTCGCCGGCAATGAAGTTCTCAATCTTGCGCATGGTCACTCCGCGTTCTTGTTGTAAGGGTGGCCCGCCGGGGCGACCGGGGTGGTGGTCGGGGCTGGGCCTTGGGAGTGAGGATAGGGAGCAGGGGTGATACCGGCTAATACTTTGTTTCTTCAGGCTGGATACCTTCAAGGTATCGATGTGAGTGAGTCAGCTTTTGACCAAAACTGCTTTCAACCGCTCAAAATCTGGGGATCGGTTCAAAGTCGGGGCGGTTCACTAGACCATGGCCAGCAAAGTCCGCATTCGCAGCGTGGAATCCGTTGCCGGCCAATATGCCCTGCAGGTCGAGTTCGGTATCGATAGTGCCTGGCGTCACTTCAGGCGCGCCACCTGCTCGGCAATCACCACGTGGAAGATGGTTCGCAGGCAGCGCAGTTCGCCAGCAAAGGTGGCCGCCAGCTCCGGGCGCTGGGCGAGCAGCTCGGCATTCCCCCGCTCGACCTGCGCATAGAGCGCCTGCGCCTCGCCAGCGATCTTGTCCTTCAGCCTGTCCAGCAGGCGCGCGACCGTGGCCGGCTTGATGCGCATGGCCTCCCCCGCCTCCATCAGGCAGCGGCGGTCGATCTCGGCGATCCGTGCACGACCCTCCAGCGGCCAGGCCATCGCCGTCGCTGCGGGCCAACGGGTTTGGCCGAACGCCGGCGTGTCGTACACGGCGGTGCAGATCAGGTCGTAGAACGGCGCCAGCTGGATCCCGGTCGAAGACACCAGGAAGCTGAGGTTCTTCAGGTGTGCGTCGGTGTTGCCCACCAGCACGTTGAATACCAGCCACTGGAACAGCACCGTGCGCGCCACCGCTGTGCTACGGCAGACGGCGGCCAGTTAATCCAGCCGGCCTACGCTACCTTCAAGGTACTTGTAGGGATGCGGATGGTCGGGCTTGAGAATATGCGTCGAAGGCGTCCGCCCGGACGGCTCGAATAGCTCGCCGTCCTGTAGCACCACCGCCAGCTTGTGCTGCGCGCCAGCCAACGACATGCGCTTGAGCGCGCCTTCGACCAGCGGGACGCTGGGCATGGCGGCGATGCGCGCGCTCAGATCGACATCGCTCAGTGGCCGCAGACCACCCTCGGTCTGCTCGGCTCCCGGCGGCAGCAGGGTCAGCGAGCCGGCGGATTCCGCTCCGTAGTGGCCGAGCAGGCCGAAGGCATCAGCGCCATCGACCCTCGCGGCACTGGCCAGCAGCACCCGCTGGCCCTCCTCAGGCAGCAGGTTGTCGAAGTACCACTGCACCGGCCGCAGCGTGCTGCCGTCCTGCTGTTCCCCAGCCCGCAGGGGCAGGTCGGGACACAGGGCGAAGCGGCCAGGCGCCTCCAGCCAGACCGGTGCATAGCGGAACGACCAGATGCCGTCGCGGTCGCTCAGGGTGCCGATCTGCTGGCAGTCGATCCAGGCCAGCAGCGTGCGTTCCATCAGCGACCTCCTTCCGGCCCGGCCTTCTTCGCGCGCTGCCTGCGGGCATGCAGCTGCTGCGCGGCAGCCAGCTGGTCGGCCGCTGCGTCGGGGACATCAAGGACAACCCGCACGCCCAACCCTTCCAGTACTTGAAACAGTTTGCCCCAGTGCACACTTGCGTCGCCGCTCTCGACCTTGCCCATGAACGACTCACTGACGCCAATGCTGCCGGCGGCATCGTCCTGGCGGATGGACTGGGCCTTGCGGCTGGCCCGCACGATGGGGCCGAGGGCGTCGGCTGAATCGAGCTCGATGTACATAATTAAATCCCTGTGATTGCAAGGATTTTTAGCAGGCGCAAAGGTGTCTTACGCAAAATCCTTGTGATCGCAAGGATCACATGCCAGACACACGGCGACAAGAAAGAATCCATTCGATCGCATGGATTTTCTGTCCAAGCATCGCTGTGCGAGCAGGCGCACCTCAGTCATCACGGTGCAAAACCCCACTGAACACCGCACAAAAAACCGGCCGCCCGTAGGCGGCCGCAAAGGGGTGGAGACTCAGATCGCCTTGAACAGCGGGCTGCGCACTTGCTGCGCATCCGCGGCCGAGATGAACTTCTCGGTGTAGATATCCCGCTCGAACAGGCGACCCTGCATCAGAGTGCTGATGCAGGATTCGATCATCAGCGGCGGGCCGCACAGATAGGCCTTGTGGCCACGGAAGTCACCGGCGAAGTGCGCCTTGGCCGCCTCGTGGACAAAACCGCGGAATCCCTGCCACTCACTGCCTTCATCCTCATGGGACAAGGCCGGTACATAGGTGAAGTTGGGATACTGCGCGGCCAGGGCCAGGAACTCGTCGTGGTAATACAGCTCGCTGCGGTTGCGCTGGCCGTAGACCAGGGTGATCGGCTTGTCGAAGCCCTCGGCCAACAGGCCAAGAATCATCGAGCGCGGGCTGGACAGCCCGGACCCACCGGCCATGAACACCACCGGCACATCCGCTGACTTCTTCACGAAGAAGCGCCCGTAAGGACCGCTGATGCTCAGGCGATCGCCGACCTTGAGCTGCTCATGTACATAGGTAGTACCGCGCCCACCAGGGACGATGCGGATGTTCAGCTCGATCTCGCCCGCCTCGCTCGGCGCGCTGGCAATCGAGAAGGCGCGACTGCCGATGTCGTCTGGCAGGTCAAGGTTGATGTACTGCCCCGCCTGGAAGCGCAGGCCCTCGGGCGCGTCCAGCTTGAGCCAGAGGCCTTTGATGGTCGGGGTCAGATCCTCGATGCGGCTGACGGTACCCGGGTAGTCACGCACGGGCAGGTTTTCGGCATCCGGATCTTCCTCGATCTCCGCCTCGATGGTCACATCGCTCTGCACGGTGGCACAGCAGGCCAAGCATTTCTGCTCCTCGCGCTCAAAATCCATCAGCGCGAAACTCGAGGCCTCACCGTGGTCGATCTCGCCATCGGTGACCTGCACCTTGCAGGTGGCGCACAAGCCGTGGCAGCAGGCGTGCGGCAGGTAGATACCGGCGCGCAGCGCGGCGTCGAGGATGGTCTGGCCTTCCTCGATCTCGATGGTCTGGCCCAGCGGCTCGATGGTCAGTTCGTAACTCATGGCGCGCCCTCCCCTCAGTTCACCGGCACCAGGCTGTTCAGGCCCGGAGTGCGCATGCGCAGGTGCTCCTTGTGGCCGATGCCGTTCTCGGCAAGGCTCGCAGCAAAATCCGGCACCCACGGCTGACCTTCCTTGATCCACTCGACCTTGCTCCAGTCCAGCGCGGCGCTGTCCGGATCAGAGGCCAGCAGCGGCATCAGCTGCTGCTCGATCAGATCACCAAAGCGGGTCTCTGGCGGCTGGCAGAACATGATGGGCGCCGCCACCAGCAGATGGTGGTCCCAGACGATGAACAGCAATTGCTTGCCGTCGAAGTTCTCCAGGCGATCACGGGGAATGCCGACATATTCTTTGCGGGCAGCTACGGTCATGTTCGTGTTCCTTCTTGTTGTTCTGGAGGTGGCCGGCTGAACCGGCCCGGCCTGCCCCGCTGCATGTTGCAGGGAGGGTGCGGGCCTCTCAGCCACGCCCCCTCCCGCACGGGGTTGCCGCTAACTGCGATTACTGGTTGGAGATGGACTGGTTACGCCACTGCTCGAAGTTCGCGCGATCGCGCGAGTCGGCATAGTCGCCGTTGTCCTTGCCATCGCGCAGGGATACCCAGTCCATCCAGCCGGCCAGATCGCCCTTGAGCGGGGCCTGCATCAAGCCGGGCATCGGCAGCCAGGCCTGGATGTACTTCTCCGGCTCGTTGTCGAAGATGTCCTTGCAGCCGTCGGAGCAGAAGTGATAGCGCTCGCCCTTGTAGACCGACTCGCGGTGGCACAGGGTGGTCGGATCGTCCGGCTCGGTGAACAGGGTCGGCAACTGGCAGCACTGGCAGAGCTGCGGCAGGCCGAAGTTGTTGAACGGCTTGCCCTCGGCCACCTGCTGCTTGATGTGCTGCCAGCGCGGGCGGTAGTACTTGTCGAAGGTATCCGGGTACTTCTTCGACAGCCAAGCCATGTCCTCCTCGGAGGGGATCCAGGCATGGAAGGAGGTGCCGAATTTCCACTGATACAGTGCCAGCATGAACTGGTGGGACATGTGGTCGATGGCCTTCTCCGCATCATCCCAGCCCTTGGGCGGACGGATGCCGTAGCGGGCCAGATCCTTGAACAGCGCGTTGCCGTTCTCGATGCCGTAGATGTTCCAGGCCTCGCGCCAGGACATCACACGCTTGGGCAGCATGTAATCCATCATGGTGCTGACCAGGCTCAGCACGCGGATGCCGCGCCAGAACCACTTGTCCAGCCAGGCCTGCACGATCGGCAGGTTGTCCGGGTCCTGCTCGAGCATGAACTTGATGCACTCAAGGCCCAGGGTCATGTGCCGCGCCTCGTCGGACTGCGCCGAGAAGCCGAAGGTCACGGTGGCCATGTCGCCGTTGTAGGCCGCACCGGACATGAACGGCACGAACAGCAGATTGGTCAGCACGTACTCGAAGCTGAAGCCAATGGCCATGATGAACTCGAACGGGCCACCGGACATGGCGTCGTCAAAGAACGAGCGGGCCACCGAGGTGTACCAGATACGGTCACGCTGATCGGCGAAGGCATGGAAGCCGTCGTAGAACTTGTTGTAGTTGGACAGCGCGTGGATCTGCGTCTGGGCGTGGCGAATCTCATCGATCGCCTGCATCTGGCAGGCCACCTGGGTGCCAACCCCCGGGAACTCACGGCCAATCCGGGCAAAGCCCTTGTGGGAGGCAAACTCGGCCGGGCTGATTGCCTGCAGGAACACCTTCAGCGCCGACAGGTAACGGGCATCGGTGATGTGCAGATGGCCGTTGTTCTGCGCATGGGCGTCGATGATCGCGTAGAACTTGCGCTCCTTCTCGGCCTGGTACTTCCAATAGGCATCCATGGTCAGGCGGAAGGGGTCTTCCCACTTGTCCCAGTCGTGGATCTTGATGCCTTCGTACTTGACGTAGGGGAACAGCTCATCGGTGCTGCGGTAGGTCGGTTCCCAGCCCAGATCCCGGGTGAACAGCTTGTACTTGTCTTTGAGGCTGAGTTTCTTGGCGGCGGTTTTCATGTCCATGGTGGAGTCCTCGCTCAGTTGTCCCAGGTCAGGGTCAGGGTGTCTTCATCTTCACAGAGGTTGCCGGACAGCGTGATCAGGTTGACCTGCAGCTCCTGCAGGTTGAAGTCACGGCCCATCTGCTCTTCGATGGTCTCCCTGCGGATCACCAGCCGGCCGGGGGCATTGATCTTGACCATGGCCGGTTCGCGATTGACAACCGCCTGGGGGTTGTCGAGTTCGATCGCCTCGATGATCGGGCGGGTTTCTTCGTTGGCTTGCAGGGCAATGAATACGGTAGACATGGCGGCCTCTCAGAGTGCGATACCGGTTTTTTCGATGCGCACCTTGAAGGCGGCCACTTGTTCGCCGAGCAGCTCATCGGCTTCGGCACCAAAGGCCTGACCGATCACCGGCAGCAGGGCTGCGGCGGCGCGGTCGGTCCAGGCATTGATCCAGGTCTGTAGCTGGGCGCGGTTGTGCTCGGATTCAGCCGCAGCGACCTTGAGCACGGCATCAACCCACTTCTTGCTCTCATCGAACCAGTCGGTCATGAACTGGGTGAGCATGGCGACCGCACTGGCACCACGACCGGCCAGGTAGTCATCGACGATGCGCTCGTAGATCAGCGGATAGAGCAGGCCATCGAGGGCGACGTTCTGGGCGATGAATAGCTCAAAGGGATCACGCACCGCCATGCTGTCTTCCACATAACGGCGCAGCGGCTGCCAAGCCTCAGCGCAGGTCCAGGCCTGCTTGGCGGTTTCCAGCGCTTCCGTGCCGCCCAGCAGCAGCCCCAGGCGCGACAGGTACTGGGCAATCCCCAGGTTATCCATCGCGTGGTACATGCAGGGCTGGGTGAAGGTCACGCCATAGCCGTAGCCACAGATGAAGGTGTTGTTCTGGTTGGCGCCCCACGCCACATGGCGCAGCGGGATCAGCAGATCCAGCGCGATCTGGCGCAGCTCGCTGGGCAGCAGGTCGGTCAGACCGCGGTCCTCCACGAAGCTGAAGTTGGCCTCCATGCTGTCCTGCTGGCGGGCACGGGCCAGGGTGTAGGTGCTGTAGTAGAACTGGCGCGGGTCCTTGAGGGCGTACCAGTCCTGCATGACGATCTTGGTGATACTGGCGTCGTACAGCTCCTGATCCGGGTCCCAAGTCGGCCGGTAATGCAGGTTTTCGCTCGCCTGGATGTCGTAGCTGCCTTCCTGGTAACGGGAGGCCGGCTTGTCACCAAAGCGGCGCGCCAGATGGTCGAAGGTCTGGCGCAGCGGCTGGATGCTTACCGTGCGAAGGTCGATTTGCATGCTCGTTCTCCTGCGGGCGCTGGGGTGCGCAGCGCCGTTCTTGTTGTTCTTGTCAGTCTTCAGGCCTTGAAGCGGGTCTGGGTGGCGTTGGCCAGGGTCCAGTTCCAGTCGCTCGGACCGTCCTCCGGGGCATCGGGATCATGGGGCGGCAGCATCTGCACGCGATTGGCGGCGCAGAACTCGGCAAACGCCTCATAGGTCAGGATCATCTCCACGCACAGTTCAGGCTCCCCCACGGAGAACTCGAACTCGATGAAGCCATCCCCGCGCTCACCGGTGACGCGCACCCAGCGCTGGCGGGTATCTACCTCGGCCGGCACCATCTCCAGCGGTTGATCGGGACGTTCCATGGCCAGCTCCTCAGGTCACGACGGTCAGGAAGGTGTCGTGCAGCTTGCGCTGTACGTAGTCCAGCCCACCGCCCTCGCCCAGCGCCTCGAAGGTCCAGGTCAGAGGCTCCTGATCCGGGTAGGACTGGCGGTCTTCCTTGAAGGTCTCAAAGCGGTTGCCCGAGGGGTCCCAGGCGTAGATGGTGCGCCCGCGGGTCACCCCGTGACGGGTCGGGCCGATGTCCACCGGGACCTTGTGCATGGACATGATGTCGCCGGCACGCAGCACGTCGTCCCAGCTCTCCATGGCAAACGAGCAGTGGTGCAGCTTGCCCGGCTCCGGGTATTCGGCGAAGGCGATGTCGTGGGACTTGATCGAGCAGCTCATGAACACGATCAGGTTCGCGGTGCCTTCCGGGTTGAGCACCCGCTCGACCAGCGTAAAGCCCAGCACTTCGGTGAAGATCTTTGTCACTTCGGCGATGTTCGGCCCGTACAGCAGCGCATGATCAAAGCGCAGCGGCGCCATGCCACGGATCGAGGCCGGGTCCCACGGAGTCGGATCGACCAGCCCGCAGCCATTGCCCACCGCGGTTTTCTTGGCATAGAGCTCGAACCAGTGACCGGACGGCACCTGAAAGCGCACACGCTCGCCGGTTTCCAGCATCTCACCGGAGGGAATCCGCGTAGTGGCAATGCCGTAGGCATTCAGGTCCGCTTCCAGCTGGTCGAGCGTGGCCTCGTTGAGCACCTTGAAGCCGATGAAATCAAGGCCAGCCGCATCGGCTTCACGCAGCACGACGCTGTGGTGATCGACCTCCTCGCGGCACTTGAGGTAGACACGCCCCTCGGCATCGCGACCGGTTTCGATCAGCCCCATGATGTCCCGGTAGTGGTGGACAGCCTCTTCAAGATTCATCACGCGCAGCTGGGCATGGCCCGGCCGCAACACACCTGTCATCGCCATTTGTTGTCTCCGTTATTTGGCTGGATGCGGTTTGTTTGCCTGCGTGGTGCCGTAGCGTGGCAGGCAATCCTGTGTTGGACGCCATTAACAATGCAGAGACAGTGCCAGGTTTGCTAACTACATGATTTATCAAGACTTTTTAGAGAAACTCTGCCCATCAGGGTTCGCCCCTACCTGACGCTTTTGTCCTGCAGTGCGTTTAACCTGACAAAAACGTCAAGTCGCTACTGTCTCCGCCACCAAGGCAAGCCCCTGGCCGGCGGCTCCTGCGCCTGAACTGGCAGGCACAGCCCCGCAGGCCGGTGCTCATCACGACACGGCAGCGAGAATCGGGGCGAATAACGAACGGTGGCGAGGGATGGCTGACATCCCTGTCAGCAGAGGCGGGTCGATCGGGGTCGGCTGGGGCCGCCGTGGGGGTGATCGAAGGCGCGCGGGCGCGGCGCTGTACAATTTGGTCAGGTGATCTCGGGGCAATCCAGACTAGCCGCCTGGCCCTGCTTGAGCCGATAGGCCAGTTGCCGACGGCTCAGCCCCAGCAGGCGTGCGGCCTGGGTCAGGTTGCCACCGGCGCGGCGCACCGCCAGTTCCAGCAGACGATGCTCATGGGCCTGCAGGTCGAAATTCTCCTCCAGCAGGGTTTCATAGAGTGCCTCGCGGCGGGCCTCATCGGCATTACCGACCTGCCCGTTCTGATCGATCGCCACACCCGGGGCGCTCGCCGGGGCGCTGCCGGCAAACAGATGCTCCAGCTCGATCTGCCCACCCGAAGGCGCCAGCAGCACGGCGCGCTCGACCAGATTTTCCAGCTCGCGCACATTGCCCGGCCAGTCATAGCTCATCAGCGCCTGCAGGGCACGATCGGTCAGGCCCAACAGGGTCTTGTGATAGGCCGGCGCGTATTTCTCCAGCAGCGCATTGACCAAAATCGGGATGTCCGGCTTGCGCTCGCGCAGCGGCGGGATCGCCACCGGATACGTGGCCAGCCGGTAATAGAGATCGGCGCGAAACCGCCCTTCGGCAATCGCCTTCTGCAAATCAACGTTGGTGGCCGCCACCAGCCGGACATTGACCTTGCGGGTCTTGTCATCGCCGAGGCGCTCCACCTCGCCGGTCTGCAGCACCCGCAGCAGCTTGACCTGCGCCGAGGGGGACAGATCGCCCAGCTCATCAAGGAATAAGGTGCCGCCATCGGCGCGCTCAAAGCGCCCCGGGCGCGACTGCTGGGCACCGGTAAAGGCGCCCTTCTGCACACCGAACAGCTCGGATTCGATCAGATCATTGGGAATCGCCGCGCAGTTGACCGCGACAAAGGGCTGCTGGGCGCGCTCACTATTCTCGTGCAGCCACTGGGCAAACACCTCCTTGCCCACGCCAGTCTCCCCCAGCAGCAGCACGGTGATCGGGCTGCGCGCCGCCTTGCTCAAGAGATCAAAGGCGGTGCGAAACGCCGGTGAGCCGCCGACCAGCTTGCCGCTCGGCATCTGCTCGCGCTGCCGGCCACGCAGCTGCCACAGCTCCTGCGCCAGGGTCTGATAGGCGGTATCCGCCTCGGCCGGGCGACAGTATTCCAGATAGGCATCATCGCCCCAGGCCTCCACCGGCTTGCCGACCAGCACGCACTGATGATCGCCCCGGCAAGTGCACTGGGTCTCACGGAACACGATGAAGCGGCGGAAGAAGCGGGTGACATATCCGGAGGCGTAACCGGCCAGCGTCCAGCAGGCGGTGTCCTCACCGATGCCGTAGTGCTGCAGGTGGGACTCGGCTTCCCAGGAGTTTTCACAGATCACCTCGCCGAAGAAGGTGCCCTGCTCCCAGTCGATCTTCGCCTCGGTGATGGTCGATTTGACCAGCCCCTCGAAGGCATGCAGCTCCGGGCCGATCTGGAACACATCGTAGTTGTCGCCCTCGCCGAGCAGCTTGGAGGCGCGCTCGGCGTCCTCCTGCCCGGCGGCAAACCCCATACGAAACAGCAGGCCGTGGGCGCGCTTGGCGCCCAGCGAGTCGATCAGTTCGCGGCGCAGGGCGCCGAGCGCCTTGGCGTGCAAGAGCAGCATGCGGCTCTCGTCGAGCCAGATCTGCCCATCGTCGATATTGAAGCGCAAGCGCGAGCGCAGGTTGAAGCGCTCCAGCGAGCGTTGTTCTGTCATGGTCGATCCCCTCTGGCCGGCTCGCGAACCTTCTGGGCAGACGGGTGGAGGGGCACGCCTGCACGCCGCAAGACGATGACGCGCCCCCTTCTGCCCGGTTCTTGGCCGGCTTTGTCTTGTTGAAGCCCTCACAGAGTGCGGGCGGACAGTAACTTACGCGACTGCCCGCCCGCCGGCCACCACGAAACGATCAGGCCGAAGCCACCTGCCGCGGACGCAGCAGGAAGTGCGCCAGCGCCGGCAGCAGGAACAGCGCACCCAGCATGTTCCAGACAAACATGAAGGCCAGCAGGATGCCCATGTCCGCCTGGAACTTGATCGGCGACCAGGCCCAGGTCGCGACCGCCAGCCCCAGGGTGATGCCGGTCAGCACCACCACCTTGCCGGTCGAGACCAGCGCCCGGTAGTAGGCCTCGGACAGCGACTTGCCCTCACGCAGGCGCACCAGCGTCACGCTGAGGATGTACAGCGCATAGTCCACGCCAATCCCGGCGCCCAGAGCGATCACCGGCAAGGTGGCGACCTTGACGCCGATGTTCAGCCAGACCATCAGCGCCTGGCAGAGCAGCGAGGTGATCATCAGCGGCACCACCGCGCAGACCACCGCCTGCCAGGAGCGGAAGGTGATGAAGGCCAGAATGATCACCGCGGCATACACCAGAATCAGCATGTCGCGATTGGCCTTCTCCACCACGATGTTGGTGGCCGCCTCGATGCCGGCGTTACCGGCGGCGTTGAGGAAGCGCAGGTCCGCGCTGCCGTACTGGGTATCGAAGCGCTCCACGGTCTGCACCACGCTGGCCAGGGTGTCGGCCTTGTGGTCCTTGAGGTAGGCGTAGATGGTCAGCAGGTCGCAGTTCTGGTTGAACATCTCGCGCGGGGCGCGGGTGATGATCGCGTTGAGCATGTCCTGCGAGCGTGGCATCTCGAACCACTTGAGGCTGCCCTCGTTCATCCCGGCGTTGGCCACCTTGGCCAGGCCCGCCAGCGAACTGGTGCCCTCCACGCCCGGCAGCTGCTGCAGCTCACGCTCCAGCGCATCCACCGCCCGCAGGGTGCTGTAGTGGGCACAGGCGTACTGCGGGGTCTTGACCATGACGATGAACACGTCACTGCTGGCGGCGTAGTTGGCGCCCATGAAGGCGTTGTCGAGGTTGTAGCGCGAGTCGGCGCGCAGCTCCGGCGCCCCCGGGTTGGTATCCCCGACGCGGATCTGCGAGCCCACGCTCAGCCCCAGCACAGTCAGCCCAGCGCCGACCAGCAGGCCGATACTCGCCCATTTGCGCTGGGTGAACTGATCGAGGAAGGCCCAGAACGGATGGCGCTGGTGGCCACTGTCAGCGGCCTCGAGCTTCTCGATACGCTGGCTGCGCTCGGCCGCCGCGGCGCTGACGCCCAGATACGACAGCAGGATCGGCAGGAGGATCAGGTTGGTGATGATCAGGGTCGCCACCCCAAGGCTTGCGGTGATCGCCAGATCCTGAATCACCGGAATGTCGATCACCATCAGCACCGCAAAGCCGATGGCATCGGTGATCAGAGCGACCATGCCGGTGATGAACAGCCGGCGGAAGGTAAAGCGCGCCGCGATCAGCTTGTGGGTACCACGGCCGATCGCCTGCATGATGCCGTTCATTTTCTGCGCGCCGTGGCTCATGCCGATGGCAAACACCACGAAGGGCACCAGGATCGAGTACGGATCCAGCTCATAGCCCAGGGTCGGCAGCAGGCCGAACAGCCAGACCACCGCGGTCAGCGAGCAGAACATCACCAGCAGGGTGCTGCGCAGGCAGCGGGTGTACCAGTAGAGCAGCACGGTGCAGATGACGATGGCCGCGGCGAAGAACACCAGCACCTGCTGCAGGCCCTCGATCAGATCGCCGACCACCTTGGCAAAGCCGGTCACGTGGATGCTGATGGCGTCCGACTCGTACTTGGCGCGCAGCGCCTCGATGCGCTGGGACAGCGCGTGGTAGTCGATGCGCTCGCCGGTTTCGGCGATGCGCTCCTGCAGCGGCACCAGGATGATGCTGGATCGGTAATTCTCGGCCACCAGCTGGCCGATCTCGCCGGAGCGCTCGACGTTGATGCGCACCTGCTCGAGGCTCTCGGCCGAGCCGTCGTAGTCGTCGGGGATCACCGGGCCGCCGTCCAGGCCGTCCTCGGTGACGCCGGTCCAGCGCACCGCCGGCGCCCACAGCGACTTCATGTACGGACGGTCGACGCCGGGCAGCAGGAACAGCTCGTCGCTGAGCTTGCGCACGGTGTCGAGGTACTCGGCGTCGAAGATGTCGCCATCGCGGGCGGCCACCGCGATGCGCAGGCTGTTGCCGCCCCCGGCCAGCTGCTTGCGGTTGTCGAAGAAGTTGACGATGTACGGGTGGCTGGTGGGGATCATCTTGTCGAACGCCGCATTCAGCGACAGTCCGAGCGCCTGGTAGCCGAGCACCAGGGTGGTGACCAGACAGAGCAGCAGCACCGCGGGGCGGTTGTTGAACAGCAGCCGCTCAAGCAGCGAGCCGGAGCGGCGGTCGAACGACTGCACGTCACGGATCACCGCTTCGTGGCCAATGGACTGGACGTGACTCATCTCATTTGACTCCCGCAACAATGGCATCCGGCTCGACGCGGGTCAGCCCGCGCGCGCTGGAAATGATCAGAGCCCCGTCTGACGCCTCGGTCAGGCCGGTCAGCCCGGTGCCCGCCTCAACCGCCAGCGCGCTGAAATGCTGGCCCTCGTCGGTGCTGCGCAGCAGGCGGCCACTCTCGTCCGCCAGCAGCAGCGAGCCATCGCGCATCCGGTAACCGGCGCTGAGGGTCACCGGCTGGCCGATCTCCACCTGCTGCCAGGTGGTCCCGCCGTCGGTGCTGCGCCAGACATTGCCGCGCAGGCCATAGGCCAGCAGCGCCTCGCCGCGCAGCGCCAGGGCGCCGAAGAAGGTGCCGATATAAGGGGTGTTGAGGACGCTGAAAGCCTGCTCCTCACCCTGGGCCCGGAACAGTGCCCCTTGCTCACCGGCGATCAGCAGCGCATCGCCGTCGATCTGCAGCTGATAGAGGTGTTTGCCGCGCGGATTGGGAATCCGCCCGACCAGCGACTGCCAGCTCTGGCCACCATCGACGGTGTACAGGGCGATGCCGTAGGCACCGATCACATAACCGCGCAGCTCATCGCGAAAACGCACGGCCAGAAACGGCTTGTCCGGGCCATCAGTGACCAGGTATTCGGCACTGCGCAGCTCGGCTGCCGCGCCCGGCTCACCGGCCTCGCTGCGCCGCTTGGCATCATCACGAATGATCAGCGCCGCCTGGCTGCCATCGAGCTGGCGCTGCCAGGTTTCGCCGCCGTCACGGCTGTGCAGCACCACGCCGCTGTGACCGACGGCCCAGCCGTGGCTAGCGGAGATAAAGTGCACATCGGTCAGCGCCACGCTGACCGGAACGCTACTGGCCTGGCGCCAGCTGCGCCCGGCATCGTCGGAGAGCAGCACCGTTCCGCGCTCACCAACCGCCACCAGGCGGCTGCCGGCGCGGCTGACGGCCAGTTGCAGGCTGCTGAGGGCGCGCGCGCTTTCCAGCGCAGGACGATCCAGAGGATCCGGTACCGTGGCCGCCGTGCTGGCCAGTACCGTGCCGCTCAGACAAGCCAGGGAGAACATGGCGGCGGCCAAGGCCGGCCGGCGCAATGAAATGGGCACATGCATGGTACGTACTCGAATCGGTCCCCCTCCGCCGCTGCGCCGCTACCGGCTCGCCAGCGGGGAGGGAAAGTCGTGAGAGGGAACTCCGGCACCGCGCCCGGGGCGACGGTGCCGGTATTGCCGCAGGGCGCGTGACTCAGCGCACGCCCTCGGCGGCGACCGCATCGCCGGTCCAGTGGGTCTCAGGCTTGCGCGGCACGATCTTGAAGGTGGCCTCGTTGAGCGACTGGGTGGTGCTCATGGTGTTGGCCTGCAGGTTGAAGATGTGTGCGGGCTTGAGCGCCAGCATCGGGGTGGCCGGCAGCACGAACGGGGTGATCTGCGCGGTACGCCACAGCTTGCCTTCGCTGTCGAAGCCATCGATCAGCAGGACCATCCAGGAGTCCTCGTCGAAGTAGTACTTGCGCTTAGGCACGGCATGGCGCTTGCCGCTGGCCACGGTAGCTTCCACTTCCCAGACGCGGTGCAGCTCCCAGCGCACCTTGGCGGGGTTGAGGTGGTGCTTGCCGTAGGCCTCGTCCAGCGACGCGGTGACCACTTCGTTGGCGTTGTAGGGCACGTACATTTCCTTCTTGCCGACCAGCTTCCAGTCGAAGCGGTCGATATGGCCCATCAGCCCCTGCACTTCGTCGAAGTAGTTGGCACCGGAGGCCACGAAGTCCGGCGTGTCGTAGGCCACGGTCGGAGCGCGGCGCACACGGCGCTGGCCGACCAGATACTGCCAGGCCTGACGCGACTGCTTGACGTCGATGCTGTCGCGGAACACCAGCGATTCACCGGCCTTGAACGGCGGCGCGATGGTGGCAAAGCGCTGCAGCCAGTACTCGCCGCTCCAGCTGCTGGCGGTCCCGTCCTTGTAGTAGTACGGATACTGGTTGTACTGATCGTTTTCCGTCGCCAGGGTGCGCGAGCCATCGGCGGTCAGCACGATGTTCTTGAAGTTGGCCACCTCGGTGGACTCGTTCTCCACCCGCAGCAGGTGGTTCCAGGCCACCTCGACCCCGGTCTTGGGAATCGGGAACGGGATGCCGCCGTAGCAGCCGGTCAGCGACAGGCCGTTGTCCTTGGTCTGGCACTCGGTGGCGTTCTTCAGGGTGTTGTCATAGACATGCTGCGGCGCCACCGCGGTGCGGCGGGTCGGGTAGACATCGACCCGGAAGCTGTCCGGATACTTCCTCAGCAGTGCCTGGGTGCCCTCGGAGAGCTTGTCCAGATGCTGGGCCATGTTCTGCGCGGTGATCTGCAGGACCGGCTTGTCCGCGGCGAACGGCTTGGACGGAATGTCGCCGACCTTGGCGGCCGAGCCGTCCACCTCCTGCTTGCCGGTCCAGGCCGGAATCGTGCCATCCGCATTGCCAGCCATCTCCCCGCCCAGCGGGTTGAGGGTCTTGCCCAGTGCGGCGGCCTCTTCGGCGCTGACTGCGGCCTGTACGCCTTGCGTGCCCATCAGTGCGGCAGCCAGTGCTGCCCACAAAGCCGTTTTCTTATGCATTGTTATCATCCTCGACCCAGGGATATTCGGACTTAGAAGGTGCGCTGTACGGAGAACGAGACAAAGTCACGGTCGCCGTGGAAGTTGTCATAGGAAAGCTCGGGCACCGCGGTGTCGTACTTGATGATCGAGCCACTGGTGCCGTAGTAGTGGGTAAAGCCGAGGCTGGCCTGCCAGGTTTTCTGATACTCCGCCTTGAGGCCGATGCTGATGTTGCCGCCGTTCTCCGCCGGGAACAGCGCGCCGTTGACCGAGGAGCGGCCGAACAGCCCGTAGCTCACGCCGATCGGCACCTGCAGATCGAGCCCCGGGGCCACCTGGAAGTATTCCGGGGTGAAGATGAACTGCAGCGCACCGGCATCGCGGGTCGCCAGCGGGTCCAGCTGGGCCTTGTTGTCGGTGATGCTCAGGCGGCGGTTGTAGGCAAATTCGCCGATGAATGATGCGCCATCCCACAGCGGGTTGGCTTCCAGTACGCTGATTGCCGAGAGGTTGAGGTGCATCGTGCGGCCTTTCGGGAAGGCAGCATCATCGCCACCATCGATCACGCCGTAGCCACCAGGGGCGATCACCGTGTTGCCGCTGGCCACCAACGGCATGTTGTCGCGGAACGACAGCTCGCCAGCGACGTTGGTCTCACCCACCAGGGTGCTGAAGCTGAAGCCGATGGTGCGGATGTCCTCGGCGTAGACCATCTCGTAGCGGCCGACACCCGGGTAGACGTAGAACTGCGGCATCTTGTCGTGGAACTGCGCCGCGTAGATGCCGTACTCGGTATCGCCGGACTTGAACTTGAGCTGTACGCCGCCCTGCCCCGAATCACGTGCCTCGATGTCCTCGGCACGGTTCACCGAGAAGCCGGGGCCGAGGATCAGCGTCTCGCCGCCCTCATCCACAAAGTCGGCAAAACTGAAGTAGCTGCCAGCCGCCGGCAGACGGCTCTTGCGCCATTCCAGCTGGTAATAAGCCCCTACCGAGACGTTCGAGTTGAGCTGCAATTGGGCGGACACCTGGCCAACCGGGCGCAGGATTTCCTTGAACTGCGAGTTGGGCACCGACAGGGCCTTGACCAGATCCAGCGAGGTCTGCGCTGCCGCGATGCCGTTGGAGCCAAAGAACAGGCTCTCGCCGTACAGCTGGGTGAAGCGGCCGGCCTTAAGGTTGAGGTTCATGTCGCCGGGGGCAAAGGTGCCGTAGACGAAGGCATCCAGAAGCTCCGCCTTGCGCCCGTGCAGCTTTTCGGTGTCCTTGGTGAACTCGTCGAAATCGGCGCTGCGCGAGTTTACCAGCGCACCGCCCAGCGCACCGGGGTTGTCGTTGGACTGGTTGTAGACATCGTCATACCAGGCGGCGGCGCTCAGGCGCAGGCCGTATTTGCGCTGGTAACGCAGATCCAGCTCGGAGAGCAGGTCCAGGCGGTTGGAGATCAGGCCGCGATCAAAGTTGAGGTCACCGTCGTTGGTGTTGGCCTGCGGGCCGATCGAGTTGTCGGCGACGCGGGAATCGGCATCGCGCAGTCGCCAGGCGGCGCTGTACTTGATGGTGTTGTCCCACGACAGGCGCAGGTCCGGGTTGCCGGTATTGATCTGGAAGGCCAGCGCAGGGGTTGCGGCCGAAAGGCCGGCCAGAGCGCCGGCAACGGCGAAGCACAGCTTCTTCAGGGGAAATCCTGGCCGACGGGTGCTGTTGCCCATGTCATCATCCTCGAAATCATTGTTGTTCTTGTGTATTTCGCCCGGATCGCGTGGGTGCCGGGAGGTACTGGCACCCGCCCCACTACCGGCGGGGACCATTGACAAGCTATTGCCGCCGGAAATTACCGTCCAATACCATAAAGAGCCCCGAGCAATACCTTTCGGGTATGAGCATCCCCCACGCACACAGGCACTTCCATGGATCTTCGTCATCTTCGCTACTTCATTGCCGTGGCCGAGGAGCAGCACATCGGCCGGGCCGCCGCGCGCCTGCACATCTCCCAGCCGCCGCTGACCCGGCAGATCCAGCAGCTGGAGGAGGAACTGGGCGTGCAGCTGTTCAATCGCACGCCACGCGGCATGGAGCTGACCGGCGCGGGTGAGCAGTTGCTGGAGGAGGCGCGCAATATCCGTTTACTGGTCGAGCAGGCCACCGAGCGTACCCAGCGCGCCGGACAAGGCCGCTTGGGGCGGATGGATATCGGCATCTTCGGCTCGGCCATTCTGGACATCGTGCCCAAGGTGCTGGCGGCCTTTCGCGCGGCCTACCCGCAGGTGCGGCTGGTGCTGCACAGCATGGACAAGAATGAGCAGATCGAAGCCCTGCGCCAGCGGCGGATCAGCCTCGGCTTCAACCGTATCCTCACGCCGCTGCCGGACATCGCCTCAGAGCTGGTAACCACCGAATCCCTGCTGCTGGCCCTGCATGTGGAGCATCCGCTGGCGGCGCTGCCGGTGGTACCGTTCACCGCCCTGGCCGAACATCCGCTGGTGCTGTTCCCCACCGGCAGCCGGCCGAGCTTCATCGACCGGGTGATCGGGCTGTGCCAGCAAGAGGGCTTCGTGCCGCAGGTCGCGCAGGAGGTGGGCGATGCAGTGTCGGCGATTGCGCTGGTCGCGCACCGCTTCGGCGCCTGCCTGGTGAGTGAATCCAGCGCCGTGCTGCACATGCAGAATGTGGTGTATCGCCCGCTGAGCGGCCTGCCGGATAACGCACGGATCGACCTGAGCTGCATCTTCCGCCACGATGATCGCTCACCGATGCTCGCCGCCTTCCTTGAGGTGGTGCGGCATTACCGCGACACCTCACGGGAGCCGCGCGGGCCTTATTAATCCGGCAATAAGATAGAGCATAATCAGTATTTTCAAAATGACCAACGATGCACGCAGCCTCAGCCCCCTG
>NZ_JAMJEZ010000022.1 GCF_023544715.1 Pseudomonas eutrophicaquae
CAATCCAGGCCTGAACGGATTCGATCCTACTTCCGACATCCCAAAATCGCGTATGCCGCATGATTTGGGGTATTGGGCTGCCGGATTAATACAAAGCCAACTCTCTTCATTTCAGAACCCGGTAACTTGAAATGGAACTATCCCCAGACATCGAATCACGCATCATCGAAATGGCCTGGGAAGACCGCACGCCCTTTGAGGCGATCGCGGTACAATTTGGCCTGAGCGAGCCTGAAGTCATCCAGTTCATGCGCAGCCGGCTCAAGCCGGGCAGCTTCAGGTTATGGCGTGAGCGCGTCTCGGGGCGCAAGACCAAGCACAGCCAGTTGCGCAGCCCGGAGATCACGCGCGGCTACTGCCCCACGCAGTACAAGCACCGCTAAACGGGCGCATCGCCCGTCATCCTGCCGCTCCCGCACGCATTCCCGCTACTTCCGCACCGCTCAAGGCCCGATACGCCCCCAGCGGCAGGTCGCCCAGCACCAGCGGACCGATCTGTTCGCGGTGCAGGCGCACCACGGCGTTGCGAAAGTGGCCGAACATCCGTTTGACCTGATGATAACGGCCCTCGGTCAGGGTCAGGCGCGCGCAGTGGCTGCCGAGGATTTCCAGCTGCGCCGGGCGGGTGGTGATGTTCTCGAAGGCAAAGTAGAGGCCGCGCGCAAAGGTCGCCGCGTAGTGCGCGCCGATCGGCTCGGCGGTTTCCACGTAGTAGGTCTTGGGCAGGTGGCTGTCCGGCAGGGTCAGCTGGCGTGACCACTGGCCGTCGTTGGTCAGCAGCAGCAGGCCGGTGGTGTTGCCGTCCAGGCGTCCGGCAATGTGCAGGCCGTCGCGCTCGGCCTCCGGCAGCAGGTCGAGCACGGTGCGGTGCTGCGGGTCAGTGGTGGCGCTGACGCAGCCGGCCGGCTTGTGCAGCATCAGGTAGCGCCGCACATTGCCGGCCTGCAGGGTGTCGCCATCCAGGCAGATGCGACTGAAGCCATCGACCTCGGTGAGACCCTCCGTGACGGTCTCACCATCCACCTGCACGCGCCCTTGCAGCAGCAGCCGGCGGACATCCTTACGCCCCAGATGTGGGCGCTTGGCGAGGAAGCGGTCCAGACGCATCGCCCGGCCGTCAGGCAGCCGCGATCACGCCGCTGTGGTTCTCCGGCTCGATCAGCGCGCGGTGCAGCGCAGCCACTGCCGCGTCGTAGTCCTCTTCATTGACCACGCACTGCATCTCCACCTGACGGATCGACTGGTGCAGCGCCTGGATGCTGATGCCGGCCTCCGCCAGTGCGGTGGCGGTACGCGCGAGGATGCCCTTGACCTTGAGGTTGGAGCCGATCGCCGAGACGATGGCCACGTTGTGCATGGTCACCTCGGCGGCCGGGTAGCGCTCCTCGATCAGCTTGGCGGCGCGGTTGATCAGCTTGCGCGAGCCGGACACGTAGTAGGTGATGCTGTTGGCGTCGGAGTCCTTGTTGACCACATAGAGCTTGAGCTGCTTGAGCAGGCGGCTGATCTCGATGTCGTGGTCGGGGTCGCCGAGCATTTCCTGATCGAACACCTCAAGGCCGAACACATCCTTGCGGCCGGCGATGATTTCCACGCACGGGCGCGGGTTGCAATAGCCCTGGCTGATCAGGGTGCCGTCGTGGTCGGGCTCGAAGGCGTTCTTGATCCGCAGCTCGATGCCGGCGCGGCGCAGGGTGCGCGCGGCGCGCGGGTGGATCGCTTCCATGCCGAGGTTGGAGAGCTGGTCGGCCACGTCGTAGTTGGTGCGGCCGATGATCACCACCTTGTCGACGCCGACCAGGTTCGGGTCGGCGCTGGAGAGGTGAAATTCCTTGTGGATGATCGCCTCGCGCGCGGCGGTGGCGGCGGCGATCTGCGCGAAGGTGATTTCGCTGTAGCCGCGGTCGAAGGTGTTCATCAGCCCTTCGCTGCAGTGGGCGTAGCCGGTAGCGATCACCAGTTCGCTGGACAGATCAATGCCCTCGAAGCTCTGGCGGATCATGTCCTCGAAGGGCAGCGGCGCATCCTGCTGCCAGCCGCTCAGGTCAACCAGGCGGGCATTGATGCCGCGCTGCTTGAGGGCCAGCACGCTGTTGAAGGCGCTGTGCGCCTCGCCGATGGAGGCGAGCATCTCGCGCACTTTCATCAGGTTTTCGCTGAGCTGGAAGTGGCCGTAGCTGCACAGCTTATGCAGGCTGTCCATGCAGTCGCGGGCATCATCAAGGCGCGAATTGACGAAGCGATCCGCTGCCTCCAGTTCCGGGGTGCCGACAAACAGTTCGGCGTTCTTGGCCAGCATGCGCGAGCGCACATCCTCCAGCGAGGCGCGCCAGGCTTCCTCGTTGTGGGCATCGGCAAAGCGCTGGTAGACGCCCGGCTCGCCGGTCTTCTTGTGCTCCAGCAGCAGGTTGGTCATGCCGCTGTAGGCGGAGACCACGAAGATGCGCTGGTACAGCGCCTCGCCCTGACGGGAGCCGATGAAGATGTTGTCGAGGAGCTCCTCGAAGCGGCTCATCGAGGTGCCGCCGATCTTTTCTACGGTATGCATGTTCTTCCAGGCATTCGGTCGTGGAAAGGGTCTCGCCCTGCCAGCCCAAAGGCCGGTGAGCGAAGGCGCCGGCGCGCCCTCTCAGGGGTCCGGGGCGCGAAGAATACCACGCAGCCGGCGGGCACTGCGGCCCGCGGCGGATAGACGTGTTGATTCAGTCCAGCGACTGCCCATCCAGCGGATAAACGCCGTCGGCATCGTGCACTTCGCGGCCGTTGAGCGGCGGGTTGAACACGCAAGCCATCTGCATTTCGCTGAAGCCGCGCAGCAGGTGCTCGTCATGCTGATCGAGGATATAGAGGGTGCCGGGCTTGATCGGGTAGACCTTGCCATCGGCCAGGGTCTCGATCTCGCCCTCACCGCTGATGCAGTACACCGATTCCAGGTGGTTCTGGTAGTGGATGTGCGTCTCGCTGTTCGCATAAATAGTGGTGATATGGAACGAGAAGCCCATGTTGTCATCCTTGAGCAGCATGCGCGTGCTGTCCCAGGTCTTGCTGACGATCTTGCGGCCGGACTTTGCGCACTCGGCCAGGGTACGAACGATCATGGCAGGCTCCTCAGCTGACTTGACGGGTGGCCTGCTCGGCGCAGGCGGCGGCGAAGGCGGCATCGAGGATATGCAGGGCACGGTCGATCTGCTCCTCGCGGATGATCAGCGGGCACAGGCATTTCACCACCTCGCTGTGGGCACCGCTGGTCTCGATCACTAGGCCGTTGGCGAAGGCGTGGCGGCACACCGCGGCGGCCAGCTCGCCATCCGGGCAGGCGATGCCGAGCATCATGCCGCGGCCCTTGAGCTTCAGGGAGTCCGGGCCGTGGCGGCGGATGATGCGCTGCAGGTGCTCGGCGATGCGCTGGCCCTTGCTGCGCACACTGGCGGCGAACTGGTCGTCCTGCCAGAAATGCTCCAGCGCCGCGGTGGCGGTGATGAAGGCATGGTTGTTGCCGCGGAAGGTGCCGTTGTGCTCGCCGGGCGCCCACTGGTCGAGGTTCTCGCGCAGCAGCAGCAGGGCGAACGGCAGGCCATAGCCGGACAGCGATTTGGACAGGGTGATCATGTCCGGGCGGATGCCCATCTGCTCGAAGCTGAAGAAGTGCCCGGTGCGGCCGCAGCCGGCCTGGATGTCATCGACGATCAACAGCATGTCGTGCTTGCGGCACAGCCGCTCGAGCTGGCGTATCCACTCGGCAGACGCGACATTCAGCCCGCCCTCGCCCTGGACCACTTCGACGATGGCGGCGGCCGGTTTGTCGACCCCGCTGCTCGGATCGTCCAGCAGCTTGTCGATCATCGCGATGGTATCGACCTGCTGGCCGAAGTAGTTGGCGTAGGGCATGCGGCTGACATCACCCAGCCCGGTGCCCGCCGCGCCGCGATGGTGCTGGTTGCCGGTGGCCGACAGCGCGCCCAGGGTGCAGCCGTGAAAACCGTTGGTGAAGCTCAGGATGCCGCTGCGCCCGGTGACCTTGCGCGCCAGCTTGAGCGCCGCCTCGACGGCGTTGGTACCGGTCGGGCCGGTGAACTGCATGCGGTAGCCGGGCATCTGGCGCGGCGTGAGGATCAGCCGCTGGAAGGTCTCGATGAAACGCGCCTTGGCGGCGGTGTGCATGTCCAGGCCGTGGGTCAGGCCGTCCTGCTCGATGTAGTCGAGCAGCGCCTGCTTGAGCACCGGATGGTTGTGGCCGTAATTGAGGGTGCCGGCACCGGCGAGAAAATCCAGATAGGTCTTGCCGTCGGTGGTGGTCAGTTCGACGCCGCGCGCCTTCTGGAATACCACCGGGAAGGATCGGCAGTAGCTGCGAACAGCGGACTCGTGTTTCTCGAAGAGATTCATGCGGTCTCCTGGGGTTGGCGGATGGGGAAATCGTGGAGGGGGCCGGCGCGGTACAGCACTTCATCCTCGTGCTGGCCGGCAAAGTGCTGCGCGCGCGAGAACAGCACGCGGGTCTGCACCTCGAGGCCAAGGGCGGCAAAGGCCTTGCGAAACAGCGCGCGCGAGGCGCTGTTGTCGGGGGAAATGGTGGTTTCCAGGTAGCGGATGCCGCGCTCGCGGGCCACGCGCTCGACCAGGGCGAGCAGCATGTCCAGCGCCAGGCCTTCGCCGCGCCGGGCGGGATCGACCGCAACTTGCCAGATGAACAGGGTGTCGGGACGCGGGGGCGGGCAGTAGCCGCTGATGAAGCCGACCAGATGCCCTTGGGCATCTTCGGCGGCGATGGCGGTGTCGGCAAAATCACTGCAATGCAGCAGGTTGCAGTACACCGAGTTGCGATCCAGCGGCGGGCATTGGGCCACTAGCTGATGTAGTGCGTAACCGTCGTGGTCGAGGGGGCGACGCAGCCGAACGGGGGAGTGCTTCAAAACAAAATCCTTGCGCTGTGCTTGGGGATGCCTTTTCAGGGTAGGCACAGAAAAATGACCGGCTCAACCGCCAAAGCCGCCCGCCACACCCGCAAAGGCGAGTCACAGACGCCGGATCTTCCCCCCGGAAGCCGGTGATTCTGCGCCATGCTTGGTTTTAATAAGTTATTGATTTGGTTGATTTTTTTATCTAATCAGGCCTGCCTGATCAGGCGGCTGCAGGCCCGTTGATCGGCGCTGACACATTTTTTTGCATGTTGGCGGGCAGGGGCTGGGTGAGGGGCGGGAAAAGCTGTACGGGTGTATTTGACTTGTAAAGGTGTGCGGCTAGTCTCAGTTCAAGGTTGTACAGGTTGTCTGGATATGTACAGCAATGCTGGGCCATCAAGGGCTCCGTATCGGCCGACCAGGATGTACAGGGATGTTGTAGACAACAGGGACACCGGCCATGCGGTTCGCCGCAGATCGTGATGCCACCTCTGGGAGGGGTGGTGTTACGGAGGATTCGACCATGAAACTCTGTGAAAAACGCTCACTGGCTCCTCTGCTCGCCGTCGTCTGCCTGTGCATGGTGGACGTGGTCGCCGCTCCGGAAGTGATCGGTGCCGACCAGCGCCGCCTCGTGCAGCAGCCTGATCCGGTGGTGCAACTGCGCGCCCTGGTGCGCGACTCCTTCGACACGCTGTTTGAAGAAGTCGGCAGCGCCGCCAGCACCCTGCACCGCGATGCCGGGCGGCTGCTCAACCGCCACCTGCCGGCTCCCCAGCAGGGCTTCAATGCGATGGCCACCAGCATCGACAACATGCACCGCGCCGGTGCCGAGCTGCGGCGCATCAACGCCCGCCAGCGTCAGCAATAAGGCCCGCCCACGGGCCGGCCCGTGACAGCCGGCCACAGGCCGCTAAGGCGATCTTGCAGTAGGCTATGGGCTTTTCTTGCCGAGTGGGCCGCCGATGTTTGCCAAGCACAAGACCCTGATCATTCTGCTCGTTGCCCTGCTGCTGGGCGCGGCCCTGCTGCTGTGGCGGGCGATCGACCGCAGCCTGCCCGCCGCCGAGCAGGCGGCCCTGCGCGAGGCTGGCATCGTGCTGCTGCCGCAGCCGCGCGCGCTGCCAGCGCTCACCTTGTTGGATACCGACGGCCAGCCGCGTGCTCTCGATCAGCTGCGCGGGCAGTGGACGCTGATGTTCTTCGGTTACACCTTCTGCCCGGACATCTGCCCGACCACCCTGGCCGAACTCAGCCAGCTGCGTCGCCTGTTGCCTGAGGCGCTGCACGGGCGTTATCAGGTGCTGATGGTCAGTGTCGATCCGCACCGCGACACCCCTGAGCAGCTCGGCCGCTACCTGGGCTTTTACCGGGCGGGCTATCAGGGGCTGACCGGCGAGCTGGCGGATATCCAGACGCTGGCGCGGGCGGTGAGCATTCCCTTTGTACCGGGCGACACCCGCAAGGCGCGCTATACCGTGGATCACAGCGGCAATCTGGCGCTGATCGGCCCGGACGGGCGGCAGCGCGGCTTTATCCGCGCGCCGCTCAAGGTGGCGGCGCTGGCCGAGCAGCTGCCGGTGCTGCTCGGCGCCGAGCAGGGCGCTCAGTAAAACGCTGAGTAAGGCGCCCGCCAGCGGCGGGCGCCCCATGCTCAGCTGCCCTGGGTCGCTTCGAGAATCGCCAGCTGCAGGGCGCGCTTGCGGCGCTCCTCGGCGCGGCGGGTGAAGTACCAGGCGAGGAAGGTGAACAGCGAAACCGCCAGCAGGATCAGGCTGGCTACCGCGTTGATCTCCGGCTTCACCCCCATGCGCACCGCCGAGTAGATCTCCATCGGCAGGGTGGTAGCGCCGGGGCCGGAGACAAAGCTCGCCAGCACCAGATCATCCAGCGACAGGGCGAAGGACATCATCGCTCCGGCCGCCAGCGACGGCGCGATCATCGGCACGGTGATCAGTAGAAACACCTTCCACGGCCGCGCGCCCAGATCCATCGCCGCTTCCTCGATCGACTGATCGACCTCACGCAGCCGCGCCGAGACGATCACCGACACATAGGCTGCGCAGAAGGTGGTGTGGGCGATCCAGATGGTCAAAAGACCCCGCTGCGCCGGCCAGCCGACCAGTTGGGCCATGGCCACGAACAGCAGCAGCAGCGACAGACCGGTGATCACCTCGGGCATCACCAGCGGCGCGGTGACCAGCCCGCCAAACAGCGTGCGACCCTTGAAGCGCGGGATGCGGGTCAGCACAAAGGCCGCCAGCGTACCGAGCGCGGTGGCGGCAATCGCCGTATAGAGCGCCACCTGCAGCGAGCGACCGACCGCGCTCATCAGCTGGCTGTTGTCGAGCAGCCCGGCATACCACTGCAGCGACCAGCCGCCCCACACCGTCACCAGCCGCGAGGCGTTGAACGAGTAGATCACCAGGATGACCATCGGCAGGTAGACGAACAGCAGCCCGGCCACCAGCATCAGCGACGAGAAGCTCCAGCGCCGGCTCATGGCTTGCCCTCCAGTTCCTTGGCCTGGTTCTTGTTGAACAGCACGATCGGCACGATCAGCAGCACCAGCATGATCACCGCCAGTGCCGCGGCCACCGGCCAGTCGCGGTTGTTGAAGAACTCCTGCCAGAGCACCTTGCCGATCATCAGCGTCTGCGGCCCGCCCAGAAGTTCCGGGATCACGAACTCGCCGACCGCCGGGATGAACACCAGCATGCAGCCGGCGATGATGCCGTTTTTGGACAGCGGCACGGTGATTTTCCAGAAGCTCGCAACTGGCCGTGAGCCCAGATCCGCCGCGGCTTCCAGAAGGCTTGGGTCGTGCTTGACCAGGTTGGCGTAGAGCGGCAGCACCATGAACGGCAGGTAGGCGTAGACGATGCCGATGTACACCGCGATGTCGGTGTTGAGGATCTGCAGCGGTGCCTCGATCAGCCCCAGCCCTTGCAGCACGGCATTGAGCAGGCCGTTGTTGCCGAGGATGCCCATCCACGCATAGACGCGGATCAGCAGCGCGGTCCAGGTCGGCATCATGATCAGCAGCAGATAGACCATCTGCCGCTCCCGCGGCGCGCGGGCGATGGCGTAGGCCATCGGATAGCCCAGCAGCAGGCACAGCAGCGTGCTGACTGCGGCGATCTTCAGCGAGCCGAGGTAGGCGGCCAGGTACAGCTCGTCCTCGGCGAGGAACAGGTAATTGCCGAGGTTGAGGACGAGCTGCAGCTGCTGGTCAAGATACTGCAGCACCTCGGTGTAGGGCGGAATCGCCACGGCGGCGCTGGCAAAGCTGATCTTCAGCACGATGGCAAACGGCAGCAGGAAGAACAGCAGCAGCCAGAAGAACGGCACGCCGATCACCAGCTGGCGCCCGGTGGGCAGCAGGCGTTTGAGCGCGTTCATGCTTGCAGCACCACGCCGCTGTCATCCACCCAGTGCAGGTACACCGCATCACCCCAGGTCGGGCGCTTCACATGGCGCTCGGAGTTGGCCATGAACGCCTGCACCACCAGCCCTGAGGGCAGTTCGACGTAGTACACCGAATGCCCGCCCAGGTAGGCGATATCATGCACCCGGCCACTGCTCCAGTTGTAGTCGGCGTGCTCGACCTCGGGCATCTGGCTGCTGAGCAGCAACTTTTCCGGGCGCAGCGCGTAGGTTACCTGACGTGACTCGGCGCGGGTGGAGATGCCGTGGCCGACGTAGATCGGCCGCTCCAGCTGCGCGCAGGCGATCACCGCGTGGTCGCTGCTGTCGTCGATCAGCTCGCCCTCGAACAGGTTGACGTTGCCGATGAACTCGCAGACCAGCCGGCTGGCCGGGGTCTCGTAGATGTCCATCGGGCTGCCGACCTGGGCGATCCAGCCCTGATGCATGATGGCGATGCGCGCGGCCATGGTCATCGCCTCTTCCTGATCGTGGGTGACCATCACGCAGGTCACGCCGACCCGCTCGATGATCTCCACCAGCTCCAGCTGCATCTGCGAGCGCAATTTCTTGTCCAGCGCGCCCATCGGCTCATCGAGCAGCAGCAGCTTGGGCCGCTTGGCCAGCGAGCGGGCCAGCGCCACGCGCTGACGCTGGCCGCCGGAGAGCTGGTGCGGCTTGCGCTTGGCGTACTGGGTCATGTGCACCAGCTTGAGCATCTCAGCGACCCGTGCGGCGATCTCGTCCCTGGGCAGGCCGTCCTGTTTGAGGCCGAAGGCGATGTTCTGCTCGACGCTCATGTGCGGGAACAGCGCATAGGACTGGAACATCATGTTGATCGGCCGCTCGTAGGGCGGCAGGTCGGTGATGTCCTGGCCATCGAGGAAGATCCGCCCCTCGCTCGGGCGTTCGAAGCCGGCCAGCATGCGCAGCAGGGTCGATTTGCCCGAGCCTGAGCCACCGAGCAGGGCGAAGATCTCGCCCTTGTGGATGCTCAGCGAGACATCATCGACCGCCACCGTCTCATCGAACTGCTTGCTGACCCGCTCGATGCGGACCAGAACATCCCGCTCCGGTACGCCGGACGGGGGTTTCTTGTTGGCACTGGAGGCTATCGCCATCACACACTCCCAATGTCGAAGGGTCTGCCGGAGGGCAGACAGCACACCGCCGCATGCTGGTCAGGGCGTGCGGCGGCGGGCGGTACCTGGGTCATCCCCGGGCGGGAATCGCGGGCCGGACAGGTTCGGGGGCTGTTCCGGCGGGCTGCGCATGTTGCCATTGTGCAGGGCGCCTGCGTAGGGTCGCCCGTGCAAAAAAGGCCGCCTTGGCTCAGCCCGCCATCCCTCTATCCGCGGTTCAGCGACCGGACTTGATGCGGGTCCAGCTGCGGGTCAGGGCGCGCTGCACCTGCGGGTTCAGCTCGGCAAAGGTGTAGAGCTTCTGCTGGGTCTCTGCATCCGGGTAGATGCCCGGGTTGTTGCGGATTTCCTCGGAGACCAGCGGCGTGGCCTTGGCGTTGCCGTTGGGGTAGGACACGTAGTCAGAAACCGGGGCGATCACCTCGGGGGTGAGGATGTAGTTGAGGAAAGCATGGGCCGCCTCGACGTTCTTGGCATCCGCCGGGATGGCCATCATGTCGAAGAAGGCCGCGGCGCCCTCCTTGGGAATCACGTACTCGACCTTCACGTTGCCGCCGGCTTCCTTGGCGCGCGCCTGGGCCTGGAGGATATCGCCGGACCAGCCGACCGCCAGGCAGACGTTGCCGTTGGCCAGATCAGAGATGTACTTGGAGGAGTGGAAGTAGGTGACGTGAGGGCGCACTTCCAGCAGCAGCTTCTCGGCCTTGGCGACATCGGCGGCGTTCTGCGGATTCGGCGCAAGACCCTGATAGTGCAGGGCGGCGGCGATGATCTCCTGCGGGGCGTCGAGCATGGCGACGCCGCAGGCCTTGAGCTTCTCCAGGTTTTCCGGCTTGAACACCACGTCCCAGGAGTCGATCTTGTCGACGCCGAGCGCGGCCTTGACCTTGTCCGGGTTGTAGCCAATGCCGGTGGTGCCCCACAGGTAGGGGAAGGCGTACAGGTTGCCCGGATCGCTGTTCGCCAGCGCCTTGAGCAGGTCAGGGTTGAGGTTTTCCCAGTTGGGCAGCTGGCTGCGGTCGAGCTTCTGGAACACGCCGGCCTTGATCTGCTTGCCGAGGAACTGGTTGGACGGCACCACCACGTCGTAGCCCGAGCCTCCGGAGAGCAGCTTGGCCTCGACCACCTCGTTGCTGTCGAACACGTCATAGACCGGCTTGATGCCGGTGGCCTTCTCGAAGTTCGCCAGGGTGTCCTCGGCGATGTAGTCGGACCAGTTGTAGATGTGCACCACCTTGTCCTGTGCCTGGGCAAGGCCGACCAGGCTGGTGGTCAGGGCGGTGGCGAGAAGGGTCTTGGCGAACATGGACATGCGTCTCTCCTGATCGATTGCGGGTCATTGCAGCGGCGCGCCAGCGAACCGCACACCCTCCGGTGGCCTGGCCATCGCACCGGCGCAGTCTGGCAAGGTGCACGCCGTCACTCAACAGGCAGGTGCGCGGTCAGGCGCTAAAAGCCCGGCCCGCGCCCGGCTCAGACGCTGGTGAGCAGAAATTCCCGCTCCCAGGAGCTGATCACCCGCTTGAAGTTCTCGTGCTCGACGCGCTTGACCGCCACATAGCCGCGGCAGAAGCGCTGGCCCAGATAGTGGATCAGGCTCTGCGACTGCTCCATGGCTTCCAGCGCGGCCTCCAGGGTCAGCGGCAGGCGCTGGCTACGCCGCTGGTAGGCGCGCCCGCGCACCTGCGGTCCGGGCTGCAGGCCCTCGACCATGCCGATGTAGCCGCACAGCAGGCTGGCAGCGATCGCCAGATAGGGGTTGGCATCGGCGCCGGGCAGGCGGTTCTCCACCCGCCGGCTCTGCGCTGGCGCCTCGGGGACGCGCAGCCCGACCGTGCGGTTCTCCTCGCCCCACTCGACGTTGACCGGCGCGGAGGTGCCGGGCAGGAAGCGGCGGAACGAGTTGACGTTGGGTGCAAACAGCGGCAGCGCCTCGGGGATCAGCCGCTGCAGGCCGCCGATGTGCTGCAGGAACAGCGTGCTCATGCTGCCGTCCGGGTTGGAAAACACGTTCAACCCGCTCTCAAGATCGATCACGCTCTGGTGCAGGTGCATGGCGCTGCCCGGCTCGCCGGTCATCGGCTTGGCCATGAAGGTGGCGGTGACGCCATGCTTGAACGCCGCCTCGCGCAGGGTGCGCTTGAAGACGAAGATCTGGTCCGCCAGATGCAGGGCATCGCCGTGGCGGAAGTTGATCTCCATCTGCGCGGTGCCCTCTTCGTGGATCAGGGTGTCCAGATCCAGGCCCTGGGCCTCGCACCAGTCGTACATGTCCTCGAACAGCGGGTCGAATTCGTTGGCGGCATCGATGGAGAACGACTGGCGACCGGTCTCCTGCCGGCCCGAGCGACCCACCGGCGGCTGCAGCGGGTAGTCGGGGTCGGGGCAGCGCTGGGTCAGGTAGAACTCCATTTCCGGGGCGACGATCGGCTTCCAGCCGCGCTCGGCGTACAGCGCCAGCACATGCTTGAGCACGTTGCGCGGCGACAGGTCAGCGGGCTTGCCGGCCTTGTCGAAGCTGTCGTGGATCACCATCGCCGTCGGCTCGCTGGCCCAGGGCACCAGAAACACCGCCTGCTCATCCGGGCGGCAGAAGATGTCGATGTCGGCAGGGTCGAGCAGCGCGTCGTAGAGTGCGTCCTCGATGTAGTCGCCGGTGACGCTCTGCAGCAGCACGCTTTCCGGCAGGCGCATGCCGCCTTCGTTGAGGAATTTGCTGGTCGGGGCGATCTTGCCGCGGGCGATGCCATTGAGGTCCGGCAGCAGGCACTCGACCTCGGTGATCCGGTGTTCGCGCAGCCAGTCGCTCAGCTGCTCCATGGTCTTGGACATAACTACCTCATCAGGGGGCTGCGCGGCTGGCGAGGGGTCAGCGCTGGGCGGCACGCTCGCGGCAGGCGTCACCGAAGGCGCGCAGCAGGGTCTGGTAGTGGGCGTGTTCGAGCACCTTCCATTCCGGATGGAACTGCACGCCCACGGTGAAACGCTGCGCCTGCGGCAGCGAGAAGGCCTCGATCAGCCCGTCAGGGGCCAGCGCCTCGACCCGCAGGCCCGGCGCCAGACGCTCCACGCCCTGGCCGTGTACCGAGTTGACCTCAAAGCGTGCCGGCAGGCCCAGGGCCTCGAACAGCCCGCCGGGCTGAACATCGATGGCATGGCGCAGCCCGTACTGGATATCCAGCGGGTCTTCATCACGAGCACGATGGTCCATGAAGGTTCCCGTTTCATGAACTTTCTGGTACAGGCTGCCGCCCAGCGCCACGTTCATCTCCTGAAACCCGCGGCAGATGCCCAGCAGCGGCACGCCGGCGGCCACCGCGGCGCGGATCAGTGCGAGGGTCATGTGATCGCGCGGGGTGTCGTGGTGGGTGCCCGGTTCGCTGTCGGCGCCCTGGTAGTGCTGGGGGTGTACGTTGGAGGGGGAACCGGTGAGCAGCAGGCCATCCAGATGCCCGAGCAGCTCGTCGATGCCGATCAGCTCGGGCAGCGCGGGGATCACCAGTGGCAGGCCATCCGCCGCCAGCGCCACCGCCCGCAGGTACTTGTCACCGGCGATGTGGAAGGGGTGCAGACCGAGCTGCCGGGTGCAGGCGGAAACACCGATCAGGGGCTGGCGGGACATGGCAGGACACTCCGGAACAGGCGTGGTAGGGGGCTTGCATTCCAGAGTAGTCGGCTTGCCGAACGGCGACAATCGCGGCCGTTTTGCCGAGTGCAGCCGCCCGGCCGGGGCCGCTTCGGCCTACACGCCTTGCAATGCTTGGCCGTGTTGACAAGCTCCGGGCTTTTCGTTTGACTCGGGTCAAAGTGCCAACGTCCTGAAATGCCTGACAAAAAGAAGGAACGCGATCATGTCGGCCCCTCTCTGTGCTGCCCGGCTCGATGAAGCGACCCGGTTTCTTGAAGAGCACCCTGAGGTGCATTTCATTGATCTGTTGATCGCCGACATGAACGGCGTGGTGCGCGGCAAGCGCATCGACCGCAGCATGCTGCTCAAGGTCTTCGAGAAGGGCATCAACCTGCCGGCCTCGCTGTTCGCCCTCGATATCCAGGGCTCGACCGTCGAAAGTTCGGGGCTGGGTCTTGCGCTCGGGGACGGTGACCGGGTGTGCTTCCCGATTCCCGGCACCCTGAGCATGGAGCCCTGGCAGCGCCGGCCCACTGCGCAGCTGCTGATGACCATGCATGAGCTGGACGGCACGCCGTTCTTCGCTGACCCGCGCGAGGTGCTGCGCCGGGTGGCGCAGCGCTTTACCGACATGGGCCTGACCGTGTGCGCGGCTTTTGAACTGGAGTTCTACCTGATCGACCAGGAGAACGTGAACGGCCGCCCGCAGCCGCCGCGCTCGCCGATCTCCGGCAAGCGCCCGCAGGCGGTGCAGGTCTACTCCATCGACGACCTGGACGAGTACGCCGACTGCCTGCGCGACATCCTCGACGGCGCGCACATCCAGGGCATCCCGGCCGATGCCATCGTCAAGGAGAGCGCCCCGGCGCAGTTCGAGGTCAACCTCAACCACGTGGCCGATCCGCTCAAGGCCTGTGACTACGCGGTGCTGCTCAAGCGCCTGATCAAGAACACTGCTTACGATCACGAGATGGACAGCACCTTCATGGCCAAGCCCTACCCGGGCCAGGCGGGGAACGGTCTGCATGTGCATGTTTCGCTGCTCGATGGCGAGGGCCGCAACATCTTTGCCGCCGATGATCCGCTGCAAAGCGACAACCTGCGCCAGGCCATTGCCGGTGTGCTGGATACCCTGCCGATGGCGATGGGTTTTCTGTGCCCCAACGTCAACTCCTACCGGCGCTTTGGCTCGCAGTTCTACGTGCCCAACGCGCCATCCTGGGGGCTGGACAACCGCACCGTGGCGCTGCGCGTGCCGACCGGCAACCCGGACGCGCTGCGCATCGAGCAGCGGGTCGCCGGTGCCGATGCCAACCCCTATCTGCTGATGGCCGCGCTGCTGGCCGGAGTGCATCACGGGCTGACTCAGCGTCTGGAGCCGGGCGCGCCGATCGAGGGCAACTCCTACGAGCAGCTCGAGCAGAGCCTGCCCAACAACCTGCGTGATGCTCTGCGCGCACTGGACGACAGTGCGGTGCTGGAGCAGTACATCGGTGCCGACTACATCGATGTCTTTGTGGCCTGCAAGGAACACGAGCTGGAGGAGTTCGAGCACTCGATCTCCGACCTTGAGTACAACTGGTACCTGCACACCGTGTAAGCCTTGCCGCCGGGCCGCGGACGGTGCCCGGCCCGGCGGCGATTTGACCACCGGGCGATCCTCTACCAGAGTGAAGACGTCTTCCGTCATTGCCTGTGAGGTCGTCCATGTCCCGTACCGTCACCGTCGCCGCCACCCAGATGGCCTGCTCCTGGGATCGCGCCGCCAACCTGAACGTGGCCGAAGGCCTGGTGCGCCAGGCCGCGGCGCAGGGCGCGCAGATCATCCTGATCCAGGAGCTGTTCGAGACGCCGTATTTTTGCCAGAAGCCCAATCCCGATTACCTGCAGCTGGCCACGTCCCTTGAGGACAATCCGGCAATTGCCCGCTTCCGCGCGCTGGCCCGCGAGCTGGCGGTGGTGCTGCCGGTGAGCTTCTTCGAGCGTGCCGGGCAGGCGCGCTTCAACAGCGTGGCGGTGATCGATGCCGACGGCAGCCTGCTCGGGGTCTACCGCAAGAGCCACATCCCCGACGGCCCCGGCTACCACGAAAAGTACTACTTCAACCCCGGCGACAGCGGCTTCAAGGTCTGGGACACCCGCTACGCGAAGATCGGCGTGGGCATCTGCTGGGATCAGTGGTTCCCCGAGTGCGCGCGGGCGATGGCCCTGCTGGGCGCGGAGATTCTTTTCTATCCGACGGCGATCGGCAGCGAGCCCCACGATCCGACCATCCACTCCCGCGACCACTGGCAGCGCGTGCAACAGGGCCATGCCGGCGCCAACCTGCTGCCGCTGGTGGCCAGCAACCGGGTCGGCCGTGAGGAGCAGGACGGCTACAGCATCACCTTCTATGGCTCCTCATTCATCGCCGACGCCTTTGGTGCCAAGCTCGCTGAACTGGACGAGCAGGAAGAGGGCGTGCGGGTACAGCGCTTCGACCTGGATCAGCTGGCGCGCACCCGCAGCGCCTGGGGCGTGTTCCGCGACCGGCGCCCCACGCTCTACGGCGCGCTGGCCACGCTGGACGGCCAGCAGCGCAGCCAGTAGGCCCGCCGAATACGCAAGCCCGGCCCCGCGCCGCATTGCCCGCCCTGTGCCGGTGCCCGTAGGCGGCACCCGCACAGGCCCCACCCCTTCGCCCGACAGGTCATGCCATGCCCACCCTTGACAGCACCCCCCGCGCCGACGGCTTTTACATGCCCGCCGAATGGGCGCCCCATGCCCGTACCTGGATGCTCTGGCCGGAGCGCCCGGACAACTGGCGGCTCGGCGCCAAGCCGGCCCAGGCGACCTTTGTCGCGGTGGCCCGCGCCATTGCGCGCTTTGAGCCGGTGAGCGTCGGGGTCAGCGCCGCACAGTACGACAACGCCTGCGCACAGCTGGAACACCCCGCGATCCGCGTGCTGGAAATCAGCAGCGACGATGCCTGGGTGCGCGACACCGGCCCGACCTTCGTGGTGAACGGCCAAGGCGCGGTGCGCGGCATCGACTGGCAGTTCAATGCCTGGGGCGGGCTGCAGGGCGGGCTGTACTGGCCCTGGCAGCGCGATGATCAGGTGGCGGCGAAGATCCTCGCCATCGAGGGGCTGCCCCGCTATCGCACCGACGGCTTTGTGCTCGAAGGCGGCGCCATTCATGTCGATGGCGAGGGCACGCTGCTCACTACCGAGGAGTGCCTGCTCAACCCCAACCGCAACCCGCAGTGGGGCCGGGCAGCGATCGAGGCGCAGCTGGGCGACTATCTGGGCGTGCGGCAGATCATCTGGCTGCCGCAGGGGCTGTACAACGACGAAACCGACGGGCACATCGACAACTTCTGCTGCTTCGTGCGTCCCGGCGAGGTGCTGCTGGCCTGGACGGACGACCCGCAGGACCCCAACTGGACACGCTGCCGCGCGGCGCTGGCGGTGCTGGAGCAGAGCCGCGATGCTGCTGGCCGGTCACTGACCGTGCACCGCATGCCGATCCCCGGCCCGCTGCATGTCAGTGCCGAGGAGTGCGCCGGCATCGATCGGGTGGCCGGCAGCCAGCCGCGTGAGGCGGGGCTGCGGCTGGCGGCGTCCTACATCAACTTTTTGATCGTCAACGGCGGGATCATCGCGCCATGCTTCGACGATCCCTGCGATGCCGAGGCCGCAGCGATCCTGCGCCGGCTGTTCCCCGAGCGCGAGGTACGGATGGTCCCCGGGCGGGAAATTCTTCTGGGCGGCGGTAATATCCACTGCATCACCCAGCAGCAGCCGCGGGGGTAGGGATAGCGATCTGCAGCAATGAAAAGGGCCGGCACTCCGGGGAGGCCAGCCCTTTCAACCGAGCTATGGCTTACTTGCCGTACACCACCTCCGGCAGCCAGGTCACCAGCTCCGGCCACAGGTAGACGACCACCAGCATCAGCGCCTGCAGGATGATGAACGGCACCACTCCGCGGTACATGGTGGTGGTCGCGACCGAGGCCGGGGTCACGCTGCGCAGGTAGAACAGCGAGAAGCCGAACGGCGGAGTCAGGAACGAGGTCTGCAGGTTGAGGGCGATCATCACCCCGAGCCACACCGGGTCCAGGCCCATGGCCAGCAGCACCGGCCCGACGATCGGCACCACCACGAAGATGATCTCGATGAAGTCGAGGATGAAGCCGAGCAGGAAGATCACCAGCATCACCACCAGGAAGGCGCCGAGCACGCCGCCGGGCAGCTGGGCGAAGGCCTCCTCGATCAGCGCTTCACCGCCAAAGCCGCGGAACACCAGCGAGAACAGCGAGGCGCCGATCAGGATCAGGAACACCATGGCGCTGATTTGCGTGGTGCTCTGCGCCACCTCGCGCAGTTGCGTGCGGTTGAGCTGGCCCTTGGTCAGCGCCAGCAGCATGGCACCCACCGCGCCGAGCGCTGCGGCTTCGGTCGGGGTGGCGTAGCCGGCGAGGATCGAGCCGAGCACCGCGGCAATCAGCAGCAGCGGCGGGATCAGCGCCTTGAACAGCGTGCCCCACTCGATCGGCCCCAGCTCCTCCTGCGAGAGGGCCGGCAGCTTTTTGGGCTGCAGGATGGCCACACCGATCAGGTAAAGGATGTACAGGCCAACCAGCACCAGCCCCGGCAGCAGCGCACCGACAAACAGGTCGCCCACCGAGACGGTCTTGGGCGAAAACACCCCCATCTTCAGCTGCGCCTGCTGGTAGGCGCTGGACATCACATCACCCAGCAGCACGAGGATGATCGACGGCGGGATGATTTGCCCGAGGGTACCGGTGGCGGCCAGGGTGCCGGTGGCGATCGCCGGGTCGTAGCCGCGGCGCAGCATGGTCGGCAGGGCCAGAAGGCCCATGGTCACCACCGTGGCACCGACGATGCCGGTCGAGGCGGCGAGCAGCGCGCCGACCACGCACACCGAGATTGCCAGACCGCCGCGCAGGGTGCCGAACAGCCGCGACATCGATTCCAGCAGGTCTTCCGCCACTCTGGATTTCTCCAGCATCACGCCCATGAACACAAACAGCGGCACCGCCAGCATGGTCTGGTTGTTCATGATGCCGAACAGGCGGTTGGGCAGCGCGCTCAGGTAGCTGGCATCAAAACTGCCCAGCATGATGCCGGCCCCGGCGAACAGCAGCGAGACCCCGCCCAGGGTGAAGGCCACCGGGTAGCCGGCCATCAGCACCAGGCAGATGGCCACGAACAGCAGGATTGCCATCAATTCAGCCATGCTGCACCTCCGGGAACGGCAGGCGACCGCTCAGGCGATAGGCAAAGACGATCACATCGGCCAGCGCCTGCAGGATCAGGCTGACCAGCAGCACCAGGATGATGCTCTTCTGCAGGTAGACGTAAGGCAGGCCGCCCGCATCGCTGGAGCCTTCCAGCGTGGACCAGGAGGCGCTGACATATCCCCAGCTGTTCCAGGCCAGGAACAGGCACACCGGCAGCAGCAGGAACAGGTGACCAAGCAGGTCGGTCAGCGCCTGGGCGCGCGGCGAGCGCTTCTGGTAGAAGATGTCCACCCGCACATGGCCGCCGCGCTGCAGGGTCCATGCCGCGGCGCCCATGAACACCAGGGCGTGGGCGTAGATCACCGCTTCCTGCAGGGCGATGGCGCCGATGCCAAAGCCGTAGCGCAGCACCACCACCACGGTGGTGCCGAGCACCAGGAACAGGGTCAGCCAGGCGCAGGCGCGCCCCAGCCGGTCGTTGACGGCCTGCAGGGCGCGGGCGAGCGCCAGCAGGGGAGGGGATGTGCTCGACATGGGGCGGTTCCTTGTAAGGGGAGGTGGGGCGATTCTCGCAATGCCCGGCAGTGGCGGCAATCAATGCCGGCGACGAGTGGTTGCGAGCATGGCTATGCTGGTGCATCAGGTATAGCCTGTAAGCGCTGTCCCGCCTGCCGTTCCGTGGCCGGGCGGGCCCGAGAATAACAAGGAGCTGCTCATGAAACGTCGTGACATTCTCGCTGCTGCCGGTGTCGGCCTGGCAGCCACCGCCCTGGCCGGTTGCCAGCAGGAAAGCGCCCCGGCGGCCGCCGCAGAGGCGCCGCAGCAGACCTTCACCTGGAAGATGGTCACCTCCTGGCCGAAGAACTTCCCGGGGGTGGGGGTGGGTGCCGAGCGCTTTGCCCGTCTGGTCAACGAGATGAGCGGTGGCCGCCTGCAGGTGAAGGTCTACGCCGCCGGCGAGCTGGTGCCGGCGCTGGAAGTGTTCGATGCCGTCTCGCGCGGTACTGCAGAACTCGGCCACAGCGCCCCCTACTACTGGAAGGGCAAGGTGCCGGCGGCGCAGTTCTTCTGCGCGCTGCCGTTTGGCCCCAACGCCCAGGAAATGAACGCCTGGCTGCATTACGGCGGCGGCATGGCGCTGTGGGAGGAGGTCTACAAGCCGTTCGGCGTGGTGCCGTTCGCCTGTGGCGCCACCGGGGTACAGACCGCCGGCTGGTTCAACAAGGAAATCAACAGCATCGATGACTTCAAGGGCCTGAAGATGCGCACCCCGGGCCTGGGTGGCGAGGTGCTGACTCGCATGGGCGGTACGGTGGTCAACCTGCCGGCCGGCGAGATCTTCACCGCGCTGCAGACCGGTGCCATCGATGCCACCGAGTGGATCGGCCCGTACAACGACCTGGCGCTCGGCCTGCACAAGGTCGCCAAGTACTACTACACCCCGGGCTGGCAGGAGCCGAACGTGACCTTCGAGCTGACCGTCAACGAGGCGGCCTGGAACAGCCTGCCGGCGGATCTGCAGGCCATCGTCCGCGCCGCGGCGCGGGACGTGAACGGCGATGTGCTCGACGATTACAACGCCCGCAACATGGAGGCGATGGAGAAAATTCGCGCCGAGGGCGTCGAGGTGCGGCGTCTGCCGGAGCCGGTGCTGGAGCGCCTGCGCGAGGTGGCGTCCCAGGCGGTTGAGGATTCGGCCGCGGCGGATCCGGTGGCCGGCAAGGTCTGGGCGGCGCAAAAGGCTTATCTCAAGCGCCTGCGCGATTACGCCGAGGACAACGAGAAGCTGATCTACAACATCCGCGGCTGATCGCCGGACGGATCACGCAACGACAACGCCAGCCCGCAGGCTGGCGTTGTCGTTTCAGGGCGCGTGGGGCGGGCGATCAGGGCAGCAGCTCGACGCGGTCTACATCGATGCTACGGCTGGTCAGGTCGCGATCCACTTCACCGTAGAGGCGCACGCGGCTGTTCTGGTCGATCGGCTGGGCGGGCATGTCCTCGTGGTCGATCTCGACCTCGATGGTGCCGCTGTCATCGGCGAACTCGTAGTGCTCGCCGCGGATCTGGCGCAGCAGGCGGCCTTCCAGCACCACCGGGGTGTCATCGGCAGCTTCCAGGGCGGCGGCTACGCGGTTGGCCTGAACGGCGCCGGGGCCGGTGTAGCCACTGACAGCCGCAGCGCTCGGGGTTGCGCCAGGGCCGGTGTAGCCGGCGGCCAGGGCGGCGGTGGAAAACAGCGGGGCGATCAGCAGGGCCAGCAGGGTACGGTTTTTCATGGTCGGGTACCTGTATCGGGTGGGTGTGGAGACAGCGTAGGGGCTTTCGCTGAAACCGGGCTTAATCGCGTAGGCCGTTGAGCGGTGGCAGGGGACGGGTGCGGCCGCTGCCATCGATGGCGACGAACACGAACACCGCCTCGGTGACCTTGCGCTGCTCGCGCGAGAGCGGATCATCGCTCCACACCTCGATCAGCAGGCGCAGCGAACTGCGGCCCCGATCGAGCACCTGGGTATGGAAGGACAGCTGCGAGCCGACCGCCACCGGGATCATGAAGGTCATGCGGTCGATGGCCACGGTCGCTACCCGGCCCGCCGCCAGACGGCTGGCGGTGGCGGTACCGGCCTGGTCCATCTGCTCGACCAGCCAGCCGCCGTAGATGTCGCCAAAGCCGTTGGTGTCGCGGGGCAGGGCGGTGACCTGGCGGGCCAGCTCGCCTTGCGGGAGGGGGTGATCCTGTTCGAAATCGCTCATGGATGCGGCTCGGAGGGGCTGCAGGCGGCGCAGCGGACCGCTGCAGTATACCCAGCCACGCCGTGGGGCGCGGGCCGTCATGCAACTGTCACACTGTCTTCATAGAGTAGTCATGCGGCCTGCCGATACTGGCCCCCGAATCAAAACCTCCCCTCTTCAGGAGCAAGGCATGAAACTCAAGCATCTGATGGCCGCCATGGGCGTCGTCGCGGCCGGCGTGGCCACCAGCAGCGCGGTCGCTGCCGTTGATCCGGCCCTGCCGGCCTACCAGAAGACCACCGGTGTCTCCGGCACCCTGTCCAGCATCGGTTCCGACTCGCTGGCCAACTTGATGACCCTGTGGGCCGAGACCTACAAGAAGGCCTACCCGAACGTCAATATCCAGATCCAGGCCGCCGGTTCCTCCACCGCGCCGCCCGCGCTCTCTGAAGGCACCGCCAACCTCGGCCCGATGAGCCGTCCGATGAAGGACAGCGAGCTGCAGGCCTTCGAAGAGAAGTACGGCTACAAGCCGACCGCCGTACCGGTGGCCATCGATGCCCTGGCGGTGTTCGTGCACAAGGACAACCCGATCAAGTCGCTGTCCATCGAGCAGGTCGATGCGATCTTCTCCAGCACCCGCCTGTGCGGTGGCGAGAAAGACATCAAGACCTGGGGCGAGCTGGGTCTGACCGGCGAGTGGGCGGCCAAGCCGATCCAGCTGTTCGGCCGCAACTCGGTATCCGGCACCTACGGCTACTTCAAGGAAGAAGCCCTGTGCAAGGGTGACTTCAAGGCCAACGTCAACGAGCAGCCGGGTTCGGCCTCGGTGGTGCAGTCGATCTCCAGCACCCTGAACGCCATCGGCTACTCAGGCATCGGCTACAAGACCTCCAGCGTGCGCGCCGTGCCGCTGTCCAAGAAGGATGGTGAGGCTTTCGAGGCTAACGAAGCCAACGCCCTGGCCGGTAAATTCCCGCTGGCCCGTTACTTCTACGTCTACGTGAACAAGGCGCCGAACAAGCCGCTGGCCCCGCTGGAAGCCGAGTTCATCAAGCTGATGCTCTCCAAGGAAGGTCAGGAAGTGGTCATGAAGGACGGCTACATCCCGATGCCGGCCAAGACCGCCGAGAAAGTCCTCAAGGATCTGGGCCTGTAAGGCTCACCCCGGCAAGGATGCCACGGGCCACCTGGCCCACCCTTTTCGTGCAAGGCCCGCTCCGCCTGTCGGGGCGGGCCTTGCCATGTCTGAACGCTGTCATCTTTGTGTCACACGACCCCGCTAGGGTGAGCGTATGAATGACCTGGCCCCGCACATCATGACTTCATCGACCTCTCCGCAGCCCCTGGACTTCAACACCCCCACCCTGCAGCGCAAGCGCCGTCTGCGCGCGCTGCGCGACCGGATGGCCAACTGGTATGTGTCGATCGGTGGCCTGGCGGTGCTGGGGGCCATTACCCTGATCTTCTTCTACCTCGCCTATGTGGTGTTGCCGCTGTTTGGCGGCGCGAGCCTTGAGGCGCGCAGCGCCCAGCAGCCATCCTGGCTGGCTGGACAGGCCGCGCCGCTGCTGCTGGCCATCGAGGAGCAGAACCAGGTCGCGATGCGCCTGGATGCCGCCGGCAGTGTGCAGTTCTTTGCCCTCAAGAGCGGCGAGGCGCTGGCGCGTGTCGCGCTGCCGCTGCCTGAGGGTGTGCGCATCGTCTCCTCACGGGAAGACCAGCCGGGCAGCCGGCGAGTGGCGCTCGGGCTCTCCGACGGGCGACTGCTGGTGATCCAGCACAACTACCGCGTTACCTACCCGGACAACGTCAAGACCATCACCCCGGAGATTCTCTATCCGTTCGGTGAGACGCCGATCCGTCTTGATGCGCAAGGCCGCGCCCTGGACAAGGTGGCGATGAACCTCAACGGCTCGACCCTGCTGCTGGCCGCCTCGACCGGCAGCGAGCTGCACCTGCTGAGCCTTGAGCGCAACGAAAACCTGTTCACCGGCGAGGTGAGCCTCGACGAGCAGCGCATTGCGCTGCCGCAGATTGCCGATCCGATCCGCGCGCTGGCCATCGACCCGCGCCATCTGTGGCTGTATGTGTTCAACGGCCGCGCCACGGCGGACGTGTTTGATCTGCGCAGCAAGACCCTCAACGGCCGCTACAACCTGGCCCGCGATGCCGACACCACCATCACCAAGGCCAGCCCGCTGCTCGGTGGCCTGTCGCTGCTGATCGGTGACTCCAAGGGTGGGCTGGCCCAGTGGTTCATGGTCCGCGATGCCGATGGCAAGGCGGCCCTGACCCGGATCCGTGACTTCCAGCTCGGTAACAGCGCCATCGTGCAGATCCTCCCCGAGGAGCGGCGCAAGGGCTTCGTGGCCCTGGATGCCGAGGGCAATCTGGGCCTCTTCCACAGCACCGCGCACCGCACCCTGCTGATTGAGAAGGTCGCAGACGGCGCGGTGAGCGCCGCCCTGTCGCCACGCGCCACCCGCGTGCTGATCGAGGAAGACGGTCGCCTGCAGCGTCTGGTAGTCGATAACCCGCACCCGGAAGTGTCCTGGAGCGCGCTGTGGGGCAAGGTCTGGTACGAGAGCTACAGCGAGCCGGATTACGTCTGGCAGTCCACCTCGGCCAACACCGATTTCGAACCCAAGCTGAGCCTCGCGCCGCTGGCCTTCGGTACCCTCAAGGCAGCCTTCTACGCCATGCTGCTGGCCGCCCCGCTGGCGATCTGCGCGGCGATCTACACCGCCTACTTCATGGCCCCGGCGCTGCGCCGCAAGGTCAAGCCGGTGATCGAGCTGATGGAGGCGCTGCCCACGGTGATCCTCGGCTTCTTTGCTGGCCTGTTCCTTGCGCCGTACCTGGAAGGGCACCTGCCGGGGATCTTCAGCCTGCTGCTGCTCACCCCGATCGGCATCGTGCTGGCGGCCTGGGGCTGGAGCCGTCTGCCGGAGAGCATCCGCCTGCGGGTGCCGGACGGCTGGGAAGCGGCGCTGCTGATCCCGGTGATTCTGGTGGTCGGTGCCTTCTCGCTGAGCATCAGCGGCCATCTGGAAAACGCCTTCTTCGGTGGTGACATGCGCCTGTGGCTGTCCAACGATCTGGGCATCCCCTTCGACCAGCGCAACGCCCTGGTGGTTGGTCTGGCGATGGGCTTTGCGGTGATTCCGGGCATCTACTCGATTGCCGAGGATGCGGTGTTCAGCGTGCCCAAGAGCCTGACCTACGGCTCGCTGGCGCTGGGCGCCACTCCCTGGCAGACCCTGACCCGCGTGGTGATTCTCACCGCCAGCCCCGGCATCTTCTCCGCCCTGATGATTGGCCTCGGCCGTGCGGTGGGCGAGACGATGATCGTACTGATGGCCACCGGCAACACGCCGATCATGGAGATGAACCTGTTCGAGGGCCTGCGCACCCTGGCCGCCAACGTGGCGGTGGAGATGCCCGAGTCCGAGGTCGGTGGCACCCACTACCGCGTGCTGTTCCTCGCCGCGATGGTGCTGCTGCTGTTCACCTTCGTGATGAACACCGCCGCGGAGCTGATCCGCACCCGCCTGCGCAAGAAATACGCATCGCTCTGAGGCCTTCAAAGGTAGATGTCCGTGAAACAGCAATCCCTGAAAACCTGGTTCAAGAGCGGTGCGCCGTGGGTCTGGCTGAATGCCGGCGCGGTGGCCATCGCGGTGATCATGACCCTGGGCCTTCTGGCGGTGATCGCCACCCGCGGCCTCGGCCACTTCTGGCCGGCGGATGTGATCGAAGCCGAATACCGCATCCCCGGTCAGGAAGCACGCCTGATGGCCGGTGAGGTGGTGCAGCGCGAGGAAGTGCCGCGTGCGCGTCTGGCCGCCAGCGGCCTGCCGGTGGCGAGCGAGGGCGGTGAGTTCATGACCCGTCAGCTGCTCAAGGTCGGTAACCGCGAGGTGTTCGGCGCCGACTTCACCTGGGTGGTCGGCGAGTGGCTGCACGCAACGCGCACCCCGGCCGAGCTGCTGGTGCTGGAGCGCCGCGAGTGGGGCAACTTCTATGGCTACCTGCTGGGCGTCAGCGAAGCCGGTCGTCCGGTGGCAGAGGGTGAGGCGGCTTTCGCCGAGCTGCAGCGCCGCCTTGCGCGCAGCGAAGACCTGCACCGCACACTGGTGCGTCTGGAGAAGGTCGATATTGGCCGCATCAACCACGGTCTTGAGCGTCTGCGCCTGAAGACCCGCCAGCTGGAGCTGGCCGGTCGTCTGGATGCCGCCGCCCAGGCGGATCTGGATGCCGAGCGCGCTCAGTGGGATGCCGAGTACCGCGCCCTGGAAGCGCAGCTGATCGAGCTGCAGCAGCAGCTGGCCCGCGACAGCATCCGCGTGCGCACCGCCGATGGCCGCGAGCAGGAAATCACCCTCGATAAGGTGGTGCGCGCCTACCAGCCGAACGCCATGGGCAACTTCGCCAAGCTCGGCTTCTATGCCGCCAAGCTCTGGGAGTTCGTCAGCGACGAGCCGCGTGAGGCCAATACCGAGGGCGGCGTGTTCCCGGCGATCTTCGGTACCGTGCTGATGACCCTGATCATGGCGGTGATCGTCACCCCGTTCGGCGTGCTGGCGGCGGTCTACCTGCGCGAATACGCCCGTCAGGGGGCGCTGACCCGGGTGATCCGCATCGCGGTCAACAACCTGGCCGGTGTGCCGTCGATCGTCTACGGGGTGTTTGGTCTGGGCTTCTTCGTCTATGTGCTGGGTGGCTCGATCGATCAGCTGTTCTTCCCCGAGGCAGCGCCGGCGCCGACCTTCGGCACTCCGGGTCTTCTGTGGGCTTCGCTGACCCTGGCGATCCTCACCCTGCCGGTGGTGATCGTCTCCACCGAAGAGGGGCTGGCGCGCATCCCGCGCTCGCTGCGTGAGGGCTCGCTGGCGCTCGGCGCCACCAAGGCCGAGACGCTGTGGAAGGTGGTGCTGCCGATGGCCAGCCCCGCGATGATGACCGGCCTGATCCTCGCCGTGGCCCGCGCTGCGGGTGAAGTGGCGCCGCTGATGCTGGTCGGTGTGGTCAAGCTGGCGCCGACCCTGCCGCTCAACGGCAACTACCCCTACCTGCACCTGGACCAGAAGATCATGCACCTGGGCTTCCATATCTATGACGTCGGCTTCCAGAGCCCCAACGTCGAGGCCGCCCGCCCGCTGGTGTACGCCACCGCGCTGCTGCTGGTGCTGGTGATCGCCCTGCTGAACTTCAGTGCCGTCTACATCCGCAACCACCTGCGCGAGAAGTACAAGGCGCTGGAACACTAAGCCACGCTGCGCGGCGCCGGGCGCCGCGGGCCTGCCCGCATAACGGAGTGAGTCATGCAACAAGCAACCCATGGCGTCGATCTCGACGCGCTCGGCCGCAAGCGTCAGGTGCTGGATCTGGCCCGTGAGCCAGTCGCCCTCGATGTGGACAACCTCGACCTGTTCTACGGTGAGAAGCAGGCGCTGTTCGGCGTCAACATGCAGATCCCCAAGAATCGCGTCACCGCCTTCATCGGCCCGTCCGGCTGCGGTAAATCGACCCTGCTGCGCACCATGAACCGCATGAACGATCTGGTCGATGGCTGCCGCGTAGAGGGCGAGATCCGCCTCGATGGCCAGAACATCTACCGCAAGGGCGAGGACGTGGCCGAGCTGCGCCGCCGCGTCGGCATGGTGTTCCAGAAGCCCAACCCGTTCCCCAAGAGCATCTACGAGAACGTGGTCTACGGCCTGCGCATCCAGGGCATCAACCAGAAGCGCCTGCTCGATGAGACCGTGGAGTGGGCGCTGAAGAGTGCAGCGCTGTGGGATGAGGTCAAGGATCGCCTGCATGACTCGGCGCTGGGCCTCTCCGGCGGCCAGCAGCAGCGTCTGATCATTGCCCGCACCGTGGCGGTGCGCCCGGAAGTGCTGCTGCTCGACGAACCCTGCTCGGCGCTCGATCCGATCTCGACCCTCAAGGTCGAGGAGCTGATCAACGAGCTCAAGGGCCAGTACACCATCGTCATCGTGACCCACAACATGCAGCAGGCGGCGCGGGTCTCCGACTACACCGCGTTCATGTACATGGGCAAGCTGATCGAGTACGGCGACACCGATACCCTGTTCACCAACCCGGCGAAGAAGCAGACCGAGGACTACATCACCGGTCGCTACGGCTAAGGCCGCGGCACCTGATTGCCTGCCGCCGGCCCCTGCCGCCGGCGCCCTGTCCGGGCCTGCGGGTCCGGGCGTTCGCCAAGACCGCGGCCGGCTGCCCTGAGGGGCCCGGCCTGTTCCTGTATCCGGCTTCACCGAGGGTTTGCACATGATCAACAAGGACAGCCTTACCCATCACATTTCCGCGCAGTTCAATGCCGAGCTCGAAGACATCCGCAGCCACCTTCTGGCGATGGGCGGACTGGTCGAGAAGCAGGTCAGCGATGCGGTCAACGCGCTGGTCGAAGCCGACTCGGGGCTGGCCCAGCAGGTGCGCGAGGTCGATGGGCAGATCAACCAGATGGAGCGCGACATCGACGAGGAGTGCGTGCGCATCCTCGCCCGGCGCCAGCCGGCCGCCTCCGATCTGCGCCTGATCATCAGCATCAGCAAGGCGGTGATCGACCTTGAGCGGATCGGCGATGAGTCGACCAAGATCGCCAAGCGCGCCATCGAACTGTGCGAGAGCGGCGAGGCGCCGCGAGGTTACGTGGAGATCCGCCACATCGGCGAGCAGGTGCGCAAGATGGTCCAGGAATCGCTGGACGCCTTCGCCCGCTTTGATGCCGAGCTGGCGCTGTCGGTGGCCCAGTACGACAAGAATGTCGATCGCGAGTACAAGAGCGCGCTGCGCGAGCTGGTCACCTACATGATGGAAGACCCGCGCTCGATCTCCCGGGTGCTCAGCGTGATCTGGGCACTGCGCTCGCTGGAGCGCATTGGTGACCATGCCCGCAACCTGGCCGAGCTGGTGATCTACCTGGTGCGCGGCACAGACGTGCGGCACATGGGCCTTGAGCGCATGCAGCAGGAAGTGCAGGGCACCCGCGAGTAACGGCTATTGCCCGGCGGCGCTGGCGGGGTTGCCGGCAGCGTCGGCCTCGCCGGTATCGAGCTGCGGCAGGGTGCGGCGGTGCTGCAGCAGCAGACGCGGCGCGTCGGCCTGATAGCTGACCTGCTGATAGCGCTGCCAGGTGTTCAGGCAGGTGGCCAGCCCCAGGACCAGCAGGGCACTGATTGTTTCAGGCGCCAGCCCGCTCTGCTGGGCGAGCAGCGCGGGGGCGGAGCGATCGCGCGAGCGGCGCAGGTCCGTGGTCAGGTTGCGCAGGGCGCGCACCTCGACCGCATGCAGCGTCGCCACGCTTGCGGCGGCCTGCAGTTGCTCGGCCAGCGGGCCTTCGATGCTCAGTAGCGCTGCCTGGGCGCTGAGTGCCCGGCGCAGTTCGCTGAGGGTTCGGATACTCATCAGGGCCTCCTTATCTACCGGGATGACTGACGTAATCAGGACGGTTCGGACGGCGGTTCAAGCAGCAGCAGAAGCAGTTCGCTGAGCAGCGGATCATCGGCGCTCAGGTGATCATCGAGCGCCAGGCACACGCGATCGAACAGCTCGCGGGGGATGGTGACGCTCTGTCGCGCGCGCTGGGGTTGACCCAGAACCTGCTCGTCGCTGGCAGGCTGCTGACCATTGAGGAAAGGGTGCTCGGGGGGAGTGTTCATCGCCTGCATTTCCTGTGCGCTGCGGGCCACGACTCCAGTCGCCGGTCACGGCGGGGATGTCTGGCCTGCTGTTCACAGCTTAGGCAATCTGCTGGCTCGATGGGCTCACGAAACCTCACAGGGCGTGAGAGCTTTGTACCGTCGCCCGCTCCGCGGTGGTGCGCGGCAGGCTCAGGCACATGCGCGTGCCGCGGGGCTGATTGTCCAGCGCCTGCACCTCACCGCCGTGGGCGATGGCGATCAGGCGCACGATGTACAGCCCAAGCCCGCGGCCCAGCTCGTCGCTGCCGCTGCGAAAGCGCTCGAAGACCCCGGCCTTGTCGGCATCGGGAATCCCGCAGCCCTGATCATCGACCTCCAGCAGCAGCTGGCTGGCGGTGACCTGCAGGCTGACGTTCACCAGACTGGCGGGCGGGGAGTGGGCGAAGGCGTTGTCGATCAGATTGTAGAGGGCGATGCGCAGCAGGCCGGCATCGCCCCGCCAGGGCAGCGGACCGGGCGGCAGGCAGCGCTGCAGCCGCTCGACCTGCGGATGCTCGGTGACGGCGCGCGCGAGCAGCGCGACCAGATCGAAGCGGCTCATCTGCGGCTGCAGGGCCTGATGGCGCAGGCGTTCATGGCTGATCAGGCTGCTGGCGACATCGCTCAGCCGCTCGCCGGTACGGCGGATATTGTCGAGCCGGCGCTGCACCTCGCCGGGCAGCGCGCAATCGAGCAGACGCAGCGAGTCGAGCGAGGCCTTGATCATCGCCGCCGGGGTACGAAACTCATGGCAGGCGACCATCAGCAACTGGGTCTGGGCGGCTTCGGCATGGCGCAGGTCGCCGATCGCTTGCTGCAGGTGTGCGGTGCGCTCCTCGACCATCAGCTCCAGCCGCTGGTTGTTTTCGGTCAGGGTCTGCAGGGCCATGCGCCGGGCCTGTTCGCTGGCCTGCAGGCGGCGGCGCACGCGCCGCAGCAGCGTCACCTGCAGCATCAGCAGATGGATGAAGCCGGCGGCCTGCCAGAGCCAGAGCAGGGTCTCGCTGTAGCCGATCCAGCCGAGGGCTGCGATCAGGTAGAGCAGGGTGGAGAGCAGGTGCAGTAGCAGGATCGGGCCATGCAGCAGCGCTTCGCGCTGGCGCTGCAGCATCTGCCAGGCGGTCCCCAGGATCATCAGCAGGAACAGCGGCAGGCTGACCACCAGCACCCAGGACAGCACCGCCGGCAAGCCGAGCAAGGTGGCCGGCAGGGCCGCGCCGATGCTAAGACCCGCCCAGAGCACCTGCAGGCGATAGAGCCGCGGCAGGTACTCGCGGGTGCGCAGCAGGCGGGTGAAGAGCAGGCAGCCGACGGCGATCAGCAGGCTGCTCGACAGGCTGGTCAGCTGATTGAGCAGGGCCGGATCATTTGGCGCCAGCAGGTGGGTCAGCAGCCCGTCGTTGATCACCCAGACCAGCGAGAGGGTGGCGACATAGGCCAGCCAGTACAGCGCCAGCGGGTCGCGCAGCAGCACGAAGGTGGCCAGGGCGCCGAGCATCATCAGCAGGTTGACGGTCAGCACGGCGCCGAGCAGCAGGCCCTGGCCGGTGACGTGCAGCGGGTAGAGCGCCGGGTGGTGCAGCTTGACGATCGCCGCCTGGATGCTCTGGGTCTGCAGGTGCAGCAGCACGGTGGTGCGCGGTGTGTCGTAGAGGTCGAGGAGGAAGGCCGGGCGCAGGGCAGGCAGCATCCAGCGCGCTGAGGCGATCTGATCGCCGGCGATGCCCGTCAGACGCAGCTGACCGTTGCCATCGGTCTGGTAGGCGATCACCCGGTCGAGCACCGAGGGGGCGATGTCGAGCACCACCTGCTCGATGGGCGCCGCCCGGGCGTCCAGCTCGAAGGCCAGCCAGACGCTGTCGCTGCGATAGCCACGGCCCAGATGGCCGGGCAGGGCAACGAACTGGCCGGCCCGAAAAGCCGCTAGCGCCTCCTGCGGGCTGGCGGGAGCCTGGTCGGGAGGGCTGGCCTGCAGTTGTCCGTAGAGGTTCAGGTGGCGAAAATCGGCAGCCAGTTGCACGCTGGCCGGCGCCGCGCAGGCCAAGGCCGGCCACAGCAGAAGCAGTACCCATAACCAGAGACAGGCCGGGCGCCTGGACGGGGTGAGCAGCGGGTCATGGCGGTGCAGGCAAGGCGCAGGCAAGATATCCACCCTTTGTGATGTACTGCTGCAGGAGTGCCCCATGCACGATCCGGCTTCCCGTTATACCGTGGTCCTCGTCGAGGACGAACCGATCCTGCGTGAGGAGCTGAGCTTCCAGCTCGAGCACCAGGGCTTTCGGGTGCAGGCGGTCGAGTCGGCGGCCGCGCTGTACCGCGTGCTGGCGGTCACCAGTCCGGTGGTGGTGGTGCTGGACATTGGTCTTGAGGGTGAGGACGGGCTGCAGGTCTGCAGTTACCTGCGCGCCCATGATAGTCGCATGGGCATCGTGCTTGTCACCGCCCGCGCGGCGCGCGAGGACCGGCTGGCCGGGCTGGCGCTGGGCGCGGATGCCTATCTGGTCAAGCCGATCGATATTGATGAGCTGGCGCTGATCCTGCGCCGCCTGATGGCCCGCGAGCCGGACGCCGCGCCGCCGGTCTTGCTGGCCGCGAGCTGCGAGCCACCCGCCGCTGCCTGGCAGCTGACCGGCAATGGCCTGTGCCTGGAAGCGCCGAACGGCCAGACCCTGCTGCTGACTTTCAGTGAACAGCGCCTGCTGCAGACGCTGATGGCGCGTCAGGGCGAGGCGTGCAGCTACGCCGAGCTGGGCGGCGCGCTGCAGTGGCCGAATGATGAGTTCGACAAGCACCGGCTGGAGGTGATCGTCAGTCGCCTGCGCGCCAAGGTCGAGCGCCAGTGCGGCCAGCGCCTGCCGCTGCAGACCGAGCGCAACTTCGGCTATCGGCTGCAGCGCTGAGGCGCGCCGCTCAGTCCTCCGGATCTTGCGCGGCCTGGCTGAGCTGGGCGGACGAGAAGTGGCAGGTAAAGGTGCTGCCCTGCCCGGGGGTGCTGTCGATGCTGAGGTTGGCGCGGTGGTGGATCAGCACATGCTTGACGATTGCCAGCCCCAGCCCGGTGCCGCCGGTGTTGGCGGCGCGGCTGGCATCGACCCGGTAGAAACGCTCGGTCAGGCGCGGCAGGTGCTTGGCCTCGATGCCCGGGCCGTTGTCGCTGACCGCCAGATGCGCGCCCTGCTCATCCCGCCACCAGCGCATCCGGATGGTGCCGCCCGCCGGGGTGTACTTGACCGCATTGAACACCAGATTGGAAAAAGCGCTGCGCAGCTCCAGTTCGCTGCCCTTGAGGGCCAGGCCGGTATCGGCCTCCAGCTCGATCACATGCTGGCCGGCGGAGAGCGCCAGGGCATCGCTGCGGATCGAGGCGAGCAGGGCCTTAACCGGCACATGCCGGTTGTCGGCCGGGTAGTCGCGCGCTTCAAGGCTGGCCAGCATCAGCAGGTCGCTGAGCAGGTTCTGCATGCGCAGGCTCTGTTGCTGCATCTGCTGCAGCGGCCGGCGCCAGCGGGCTTCCAGGCTGTCGGCGTGATCGAGCAGGGTTTCCAGATAGCCGCTCAGCACGGTCAGCGGCGTGCGCAGCTCATGGGAGACGTTGGCGACGAAGTCCTTGCGCATCTGCTCCAGCTGATGCACGCGGGTCACATCGCGCACCAGCATCAGGTGCTGGCCGTTGCCGTAGAGGGTGACCTGAAACTGCAGGCGGATCCGCTCGCTGACCGGTGAGACCAGCTCCAGCGGCTCGGCATAGTGGTTCTGGGCAAAGTACTCGTGAAAGCGTGGGTGGCGGACCAGATTGGTGATCGGCTGACCGCCATCCTGCGGACTTTTCAGGCCGAGCAGGGTTTCCGCCGCCTGGTTCCACCATTCCAGATTGCCCTGGGCATCGAGCATGATCACCGCATCCTTGAGCGCGGCGGTGGACTGCTGGACCCGGTCGATCACCGCCTGCAAGCGCCCACGGGCCTGCTGGTTGCGCCGCTGCAGGTGGTAGATGGCATCGAACACCTCACCCCACAGGCCACTGCTTTCCGGCGGCAGCTCGTCGGGGCCGGCATGCTTGACCCACAGGTACAGGCGCACCAGCTGGCGGAGGTTCCAGTACAGGTACAAGCCAAGCCCGGCCACCAGGCTCCAGGCGTATTCGCCGCTGATCAGCCCGAGCAGCAGGCTGATGGCCAGCACGCTCAGCAGGCGGCGAAGCAGAAGGGTGCGCCAGTCCAGATTCACCGTAAGATCCTTGTGCAGCGAGTCGGTGCAGCAGGCCCGTCAGGGGCCCGTGGCTCAGCTCTTGGTGGAGAAACGATAACCGGTGCCGCGCACGGTCTGCACCAGGTGCTCGTAGCGCTCGCCCAGTGCCTTGCGCAGCCGGCGGATATGCACATCGACGGTGCGCTCCTCGACGTAGACATTGCCGCCCCAGACCTGATCGAGCAGCTGGCTGCGGGTGTAGGCGCGCTCCTGATGGGTCATGAAGAACTGCAGCAGGCGGTATTCGGTCGGACCCATCTCGGCGGGCGTGCCATCCAGGGTCACCCGGTGGCCGAGCGGATCAAGCACCAGACCACCGACCTCAATCGGCGTCTCACCATCACTGACCCCGGCGCGGCGCAGCACCGCCTTGAGGCGCGCGACCAGCTCGCGGGGCGAGAACGGCTTGGTGATGTAGTCGTCGGCGCCGACTTCCAGCCCCTGGATCTTGTTGTCTTCCTCACCCTTGGCGGTGAGCATGATGATCGGCGTGCCGGCGGTCAGCTCGTCACGCTTGAGGCGCCGGGCCAGCTCGATGCCGCTGGTCCCCGGCAGCATCCAGTCGAGCAGGATCAGGTCCGGCTTGCGATCGACGATCAGGGCGTGGGCCTGCGGGGCGTTTTCCGCCTCCAGGCATTCATAGCCGGCCATTTCCAGCGCGACAGCGATCATTTCGCGGATCGGTGCTTCATCGTCAACGATGAGGATGGACTTGCCTGCCATGGGGGGATCTCTCGCTATGTTTGCCAATATGCCAGGCATTACATAACCAAATTGTTACGGCGGTGTGACAGATCCGCGTGCCCCGGCGCCTGGGCGTCAACGCGCCAGCTGGTCGAGCAGCACGCCGGCAAACACCGCCAGCCCCGCCCAGTGGTTGTGCAAAAACGCCTGCAGGCAGACCAGCCGCTCCCGGCTGCGGGTGCTCTGGTACTGCCAGGCGTAGCAGCCGGCCGCGGTGCCCAGGCCGATCTCGAACAGCAGCCCGAGGCCAAAGGCGTGCCCGGCCAGCGCCAGACAGGCCAGCTGCAGGCCCTGCAGGGCGAGGATGATCTGCCGGTCGGCGCGGCCGAACAGGATGGCGGTGGACTTGACGCCGATCTTCAGGTCGTCGTCGCGGTCGGTCATCGCGTAGTAGGTGTCGTAGGCGATGGTCCACAGCAGGTTGGCGGCGTAGAGCAGCCAGGCGGCGGCCGGCACCTCGCCGCGCGTGGCGCTGAAGGCCATCAGGATGCCCCACGAGTAGGCCGCGCCGAGAAACAGCTGCGGCAGATGGGTGTGGCGCTTCATGAACGGGTACAGCGCCGCCATCGCCACCGCACCGAAGGACAGCAGCACGGTGAACGGGTTGGTGAGCAGCACCAGGGCGAAGGCGGCCACCATCAGCACCGCGAAAGTCAGCAGCGCCTCGCGGGGACGCAGCAGCCCACTGGCCAGCGGGCGGTCGCGGGTGCGCTGGACGTGGCCATCGAAATCACGGTCGGCATAGTCGTTGATCGCGCAGCCGGCCGAGCGGGTGAGGATCACGCCGAGGGTGAAGATGACGATCAGCGCCAGTGGCGGCAGGCCCTCGGCGGCGATCCACAGCGCCGAGAGGGTCGGCCAGAGCAGCAGGTAGATGCCGATCGGCCGGTCCAGGCGGGTCAGGGCAATGAAGTCACGGGCCCGTGGGTGGGTACGGGCCAGGGCATCGAGCAGGGGGGACAGCATCGGGAACCTCGCAAGCGGGGCGGCCGGAGAGTGGCCGCGAAAGGGGGATCAGCGGCGCGGCGCGCTCAGCGCCTGCAGCCAGGCGGGATCGAGACGCGGCTGGTCGATGTCCAGCCCCTGGGCCTGCATGGCCTCGCTGTGCTGGTTGATCTCCGCGACCAGGCTGCTCAGCTCGCTGCTGTTGCCGTCGAGCTGGTGCATCTGGGTCAGGCCCAGATGGTAGAAGCGCAGCAGGCGCATGGCGGCAGGATCGCCAGCCGCCACGCCGGCGCGCACCTGATGCAGGCGATTGGTCACCTGCATCAGGCTGCGTTTGAGCTGCCAGCCGTACACCGCACAGGCCATCCACGGCTGTGACCACAGCTGCAGGCGCACCAGGGCGAGGGTGGTGAGCAGTCCGGCCAGCACCCCGCCAAGATTCAGGCGGAAGTTGTCGCCCCCGGGGGTGCCAAAGAACAGTACGGCCAGGCCCGAGAGCAGCATGGCCAGCGCGACGAAGATCACGATGACCACCAGGGCGCTGCGGCGGGTCTGCTGGCGATAGTGTTCGGGGTTCATCGGGCGGATTTCGAACATGGCGGACGCTCCGGGGCGGGTGAGGGGTCAGCCGTGCTGGCCGGCGATCCAGAAGGCCGGCAGGAATACTTCGGCCACCAGAATGCTCAGCGACCCGCGGCAGAACCGCGAGCGGCGCGCCCATGGTTGCGGAGTACCGCGGCAGTCAGCGGGTAGCAGGGCGCTGGGGTAGCGGCACAGCTCGAGCGCGCCGCGGGCAAAGGCCGGGTCGCTGAACAGCAGGTGGCCGAGCGAGCGTTTGCCCAGCTGATCGAGGGCAAAGCCGCTGGCTTCGAGCGCCGGGCGGGTGGCGACGCTACGGGCAAAGATCCAGCGCTGGCCGGCGCCGAGCAGGTAGACCTCGCGCACCCAGCCTTCGCTGCCGGCGGGCACCTCCAGTGCCTGGCACTCATCGTCCCGCAGGCTCGCCCAGCCTTCCTGCAGCGGCTCGACGCTGAAGCGGTTGCTACTGGCCAGGGTCAGACGCCGGGTCAGCGAGCCGGCTTCCAGCAGCCAGTCGCGCTGCAGGGGGCTCGGTGGCGGATCGAGGTGCTCGCAAGGTTGCCAGCGCGGGGTGACGGAGGTGGACTCGGACACGGCAGGTGCAGGGGGTGGTGAGCGGGCATTCAGTCTAGCACGCCCCCGGGCGGTGACCGGCCAGTGATTGCCGGGCCAGGCTGGCGCGGGGCCGGGGGGACATGCGATTCTTGCGCCATCCTGGCGGCCTGTCAGGCCCCATGCGCTGTGTGGGGCCCGCTGCCGGGTGCGGGTTCGGCAGTCACTGACAGGGAGTCTGACCGGGCCTGCGTACATCCAACAACAAGAACAATGTCATGAGGCAGTTATGCGTAAACCGGAACTCGTCGCCGCTGTGGCGCAAAAGACCGACCTGAACCGTGAGCAGGCCCATCGGGTGCTTGAGGCGGTCTTTGGGGAAATCACTCAGGCGCTGCACCGTCAGGACAGCGTCACGCTGGTCGGTTTTGGCACCTTCCTGCAGCGCCATCGCGGTGCCCGCATGGGCAAGAATCCGCAGACGGGCGAGCCTGTGAAGATTCGTGCCAGCAACACCGTATCGTTCAAGCCGGGCAAGGCCTTGCGCGAGCTGATCGGCTGAGGTCTGGGCGATCGTGCAGACGAAAAAAAGCCCCGCACGCGGGGCTTTTTTCGAAGGCGGGTGCCTTAGCTGACTTGAACCTGATCAGCCTGCATGCCCTTCTGGCCTTTAGTCGGCACGAAGGAGACCGACTGACCTTCGCTCAGGCTCTTGAAGCCGTTGCTTTCGATCGAGCGGTAGTGAACAAACAGGTCTGCGCCGCCGTCGGTCGGGGTGATGAAGCCGAAGCCTTTCTCATCGTTGAACCATTTGACGGTGCCGGTTTGACGTGTAGACATGATGTATCTCCAAGGTAGATTTGAGACCGCGACACCGAAAGGGTCGGGGCCGAGACTGAGACGCCAATTAGCGAAAACGAACCAAGGAGATGAATCTGTGAAGCATCAAACCGAGTATCGAAGAAGCCATCGCAAAGCAGTGGGGCGACTATACGCATATTCCCGGGAAAGCCCAGACTTATTTGCATGAACGGTCGTTTCAGCGCTTTAACGCCGCCAGCGCGGCGAGCAGCACCCGCGGGTCATGCTCGCCGTGGTACAGCGCGGTGGGCGCGCGCGCCGGGTCGCGCAGTCCATACACCGCCTGCTGCGCACTGCGCACGGAATACTCCACGGTAAACACGCAATCATCGGCCAGCTCCACGAATTGACCGATAAAGGCGAAGTTTCTGGCCCCGGGCGGCATCACCGGCGGCCGATCGCCGGTGTGCCGGGGCTGGAACTGGCTGTCGATGTAGGGCATCCGGCAGGGTAGGCAGTTCATCTGCGCGAGCTCTGGGCGCAGCGCCTCAAGCATGCCGAGGTGCGAGAACAGCTCGATGAGAATCTCCTCGCCCGTGCAGTCCAGCATCGGTTTGTGGACGAAGTTGCCGGGCCGGTCCGGCTGCAGGCCATCGCCCCAGAAGACCCGCACCCCGGCCGGCTGGTTGCGAAAGTGTGGCTGGTACGCCAGCACCACCGACATGAACCAGTTGGAATCACGCAGAGTCACCAGGCCACCGGTGCCGGCGCGGTTGCCGGTAAAACGCTCCATCTGCGCAAAGAAGGCCTCGGTCTGCTGGGTGACCGTAAATGACATCCAGGTGGACTGCGCCGGCTGAGCACGTCGGCATAGCGCTCGGCCAGGCGCTGCCAGAGCGCCCAGGCCCCGTGCGGCGGCTCGACCGGCGCGGGCGCGGGCGTGTGCATGCTGCCCAAGGTGCTGCCCTCGACCATCGAGCCCAGGGTGATCAGCAGCAGGTCGTCGCCCTGCAGATGAACCTGGTGCGGGCGCTGCTGCTGCGTGTAGGCGATGGCACGCGCCCGCCGGCCGCGGGCGGAGTCCTCGAACTGGATGTCCTCGACCTGCGCACCGAACTCGAAATGCACCCCCTGCTGGCGCAGCCACTGCTCAAGCGGGCGGATCAGCGCATCGTACTGATTGAAGGGCACCTCTAAAAACCAGGCTCACCTCCGGGTAAAATCGCCGTCCCGTTGACCACCCGGAGTCTGCTGATGTTGAG
>NZ_JAMJEZ010000023.1 GCF_023544715.1 Pseudomonas eutrophicaquae
CGCAGCCGGCCAGTGCACTGTCGGAGCTGCTGCCGCATTGCTGGAAACCGGCCGGGGCGTGATGCCCGGACGGTTACGGCGGGCAAGAGGCTGCTCGGCAACATCAAGTACAGCAGTCAGATCATCCTGCAGAGACATAAAAAAATCCGGAGCCTGTGAAGACTCCGGATTCTTGAGCTCACCGTCTGCCATGGCAAGCTGCTCTTAAGTGAACAGCATTGCGCATTCAGCGGGTTTTTTCATGGCCATCGGCAACGCCTCTGGCGGGAGTGGTGGGCCCTGCGGGACTCGAACCCGCAACCAACGGATTATGAGTCCGCTGCTCTAACCGATTGAGCTAAAGGCCCTTGTAGCAGAAAGACTTATTCGTCGAGGAACGAGCGCAGGTGTTCGCTGCGGGTCGGGTGGCGCAGCTTGCGCAGGGCCTTGGCCTCGATCTGGCGGATCCGCTCGCGGGTCACATCGAACTGCTTGCCGACTTCCTCAAGGGTGTGGTCGGTGTTCATGTCGATGCCAAAGCGCATGCGCAGCACCTTAGCCTCGCGGGCGGTCAGGCCGGCGAGCACCTCGCGGGTGGCTTCCTTGAGGCTTTCCACGGTGGCCACCTCAATCGGCGACTGCATGGTGGAGTCCTCGATGAAGTCGCCCAGGTGCGAGTCTTCATCGTCACCGATCGGGGTTTCCATCGAGATCGGTTCCTTGGCGATCTTCAGGACCTTGCGGATCTTGTCTTCCGGCATGTCCATGCGCTCGCCCAGCTCTTCCGGGGTCGGCTCGCGGCCCATCTCCTGCAGCATCTGCCGCGAAATGCGGTTGAGCTTGTTGATGGTCTCGATCATGTGCACCGGGATGCGGATGGTGCGCGCCTGGTCGGCGATCGAGCGGGTGATCGCCTGGCGGATCCACCAGGTGGCGTAGGTCGAGAACTTGTAGCCGCGGCGGTATTCGAACTTGTCCACCGCCTTCATCAGGCCGATGTTACCTTCCTGGATCAGGTCGAGGAACTGCAGGCCGCGGTTGGTGTACTTCTTGGCGATCGAGATCACCAGGCGCAGGTTGGCCTCGACCATCTCCTTCTTGGCGCGGCGGGCCTTGGCCTCACCGATCGACAGGCGACGGTTGATTTCCTTGACCGTGGCGATGTCCAGATCCAGCTCGTTTTGCAGATCGACCAGCACCTGCTGGCAGGCCTTGATCTCATCTTGCAGGCGGGCGATGGCGTCCAGGTGCTTGCCTTTGCCGCCGAGCAGGCTGTCCGTCCAGGCCAGATCCACTTCGTTACCGGGGAACAGCTTGAGGAAGTCGGCGCGCGGCATGCGCGCATCGCGCACGCACAGCTGCATGATGGCGCGCTCCTGGGCACGCACGCGGTCCAGTGCATCACGCACCATGGTCACCAGGGCATCGAACTGCTTGGGCACCAGCTTGATCGGCATGAACAGCTCGGCCAGGGCATCCAGCTCGGCGTCGGCTTCGCGGCTGCCACGGCCGTGGCTCTTGAGGATCTCGCGGGCCTTGGCCAGCTGTTCGGCAACGGCGCCAAAACGGCGGGCGGCTTCTTCCGGGTCCGGACCGCCATCGCCTTCTTCCTCGTCGGCCTTATCCTCGCCGTCTTCATCCTCTTCCTCGTCGTCGGCCTTGTCTTCCTTGGCCACCGGCGGCGGTACAGCTTCGCTCTCGGCCGGCAGGGTGCCGTCATCCGGGTCGATGTAGCCGCTGAGGATATCGGAGAGGCGACCGCCTTCGCTGGTCACCCGCTGGTATTCGGCGAGGATGCTGTCCACCGAGCCCGGGAAGCGCGCAATGGCCGCCATGACCTCGCGCAGACCTTCCTCGATGCGCTTGGCGATTTCGATCTCGCCCTCGCGGGTCAGCAGCTCCACGGTGCCCATTTCGCGCATGTACATGCGCACTGGGTCGGTGGTGCGGCCGATGTCAGTCTCTACCGCGGCCAGGGCGGCGGCGGCCTCTTCGGCGGCGGCTTCATCGGTGTCCGCTTCGGCCAGCAGCAGGGCATCCGCATCCGGGGCAGTCTCGAATACGTTGATGCCCATGTCGTTGATCATGCGGATGATGTCTTCCACCTGCTCCGGATCGGAAATGTCTTCCGGCAGGTGGTCGTTGACCTCGGCATACGTCAGATAACCCTGCTCGCGGCCACGGGCGATCAACTCTTTGAGGCGGGACTGCTGTTGCGCTTTCACGGACATGTTCACCCTATCCACTGAAGGTCTTGGCGGGCTAAAAAGAAGCCGCGGATTATACCCGCAACTGCCTCTCAGGTGCCAGATGGCCCTGCGTTGCTGCAGGCGATGCTGCGCTGCAGGAGTTCGCGAAGGTGCTGTTTTTCCGCGGCATCCAGTTCACTGTCGCGGGCCTTGCGCAGCAGGTTTTCCAGCTGACGCTCATGCTGGCGGATGGCCAGCCGGTTGATGGTGTCGAAGAACTGTTGCTCGAGGTTGTCGGCGCGGATCAGCCATTCCTTTTCCGCCAGGCCGCGCAGCAGGCGGCCCTGTTCGGTGCCATGCCAGCGCGCCAGCAGTTGCAGCGAATCCTGCTGCGGCTGCTTTTGCAGCGATTCGAGCAGGGCGACCAGCAGCTGGGCGTAGGTGTCATCCTCACCGGCCAGCTGGCGGGCGTCGGCGACCTTGCTGGCCAGCTGCGGATGGTGCAGCAGGGTGCGCAGGGCGCTGAGGGTCGGCGGCTCGACGCCATTGCCGCTTTTGGGTGCGCGGATCGACGGCGCCTCCCGCGGGCCGCGCCACTCGCTGCGTGGGCGTGGTGCGGCGGCCGCGCTCCAGCCATCGCCCGGCCAGGCTTCGGCGCTCTCGTAGCTGGCCGGCGGCGGGGTGGCCTCGCTGGCGCTCAGCGCCTGCAGGCTGTCGCCATCCAGGCCGCTCAGCTCGCTCAGGCGCTGGCGCATCAGGGCGCGCAGGTTGGCGCCGGGGATGCGCTCGATCAGCGGCGCGGCGAGGGTGGCCAGATGGGCCTTGCCTTCCAGCGTCGCTGGGTCGGCTTCTTCCATTAGCTGCTGGAAGAAGTAGTCGGTCAGCGGGCGCGCCTGTTGCTGCAGGCGGGCGCGGAACGCATCGGCGCCCTCGCGGCGTACTAGGCTGTCCGGGTCTTCGCCATCCGGCAGGAACAGAAAACGCGCCCGGCGCCCGTCCTGCAGACTGGGCAGGCAGGCTTCCAGCGCCCGCCAGGCGGCCTTGCGCCCGGCATTGTCGCCATCGAAACAGAACAGGATGCTCGGCACCAGGCGGAACAGGCGCTTGATGTGCTCCTCGCTGGTGGCAGTGCCCAAGGTGGCCACCGCATTGCGCAGGCCCTGCTGGGCGAGGGCGATGACGTCCATGTAGCCCTCGACCACCAGAATCTCGTCAAGATCGCGGTTGTGTTGACGGGCTTCAAACAGGCCGTAGAGTTCCTGGCCTTTGTGGAATACCGGGGTTTCCGGTGAGTTCAGGTATTTGGGCTTGTCATCGCCCAGCACCCGGCCACCGAAGGCAATTACCCGGCCGCGGCTGTCGCGGATCGGGAACATCACCCGGTCGCGGAAGCGGTCATAGCGCTTGCCGCTTTCGGCGTTCTCGATCAAGAGGCCCGCATCGATCAGCGCCTTCTGCTGCAGGCTGTCGCCGCCCAGATGCTTCATCAGGTTGTCCCAGCCGGGCGGCGCAAAGCCGAGGCCAAAGTCGCGGGCGATCACGCCGGAGAGGCCACGGCTTTTGAGGTACTCGACCGCCGCCGGGCGTGCGGGATGGCTTTTCAGCGCCTGGCGGTAGTAGTCGGCGGCGGCGGCCAGCAGCGGATAGAGGGGCGAATCGACCGGCTGGCGGGTTCGCTGGCCGGGGCGCGATTCCTCGCGGGGGACGTCAAGGCCGGCGCGCTTGGCCAGCTCCTCGACCGCTTGGGGGAAGTCTAGGTGGTCGTGGTCCATCAGAAAACCCAGCGCGTTGCCGCCGGCGCCGCAGCCAAAGCAGTAGTAGAACTGCTTGTCGGGGCTGACGCTGAACGAGGGGGTCTTTTCCTGGTGGAAGGGGCAGCAGGCGCTGTAGTTCTTGCCGGTCTTTTTCAGCTGCACGCGCGAGCCGACCACCTCGACGATGTCGGTGCGGCTGAGCAGGTCGTCGATGAAGCGTTGCGGAATCAGGCCGGCCATCGGATCAGGCTGCGCAGGTCGTGTGAGTGGGGGGAATTATGGCACAGGGTGCTGGTATTGCCCGGCAGGGTGCAGAAAAACAAACACCCGGCCTGAGCCGGGTGTTGGTGCGAAGCATGACTGACTGAGTGGGAACTCAGTACAGACGCTCGCGACGACGCTGCTCGCGCTGCACTTTCTTGGCGTGACGCTTCACGGCAGCCGCGGCCTTACGCTTGCGCTCGGCGGTGGGCTTCTCGTAGAACTCACGGCTGCGCACGTCGGCCAGTACACCGGCCTTCTCGCAGGAGCGCTTGAAACGACGCAGGGCTACGTCGAAGGGTTCGTTCTCTTTAACTTTGACGGCGGGCATCCAGGTCGTACCTTCACTGATTTCCGAGTATGAATGGTGCGATCCTGCTTCAAGGCTCTGGAGGCACCGGTTCTCAAGGGTTGCGGATGTTACCCGCTCGACCGGCGGAATGCAAAGCCTGCGCGGGAAAAAGCGTCGGACGGTCAGTGTCCGGCGGGCGGCGAATGCTTGGAGCGAGCCGGGCGGGCGCTTATGATGCGCGATTCTTTCCTCAACCGATAGCCAACGGGACAAGTTGCCGATGCGAGTGCTGGGCCTGGAAACCTCCTGCGATGAAACCGGCGTGGCGCTGTATGACAGCGAGCGCGGCCTCCTGGGTGATGCACTGTTCAGCCAGATCGACCTGCACCGCGTCTACGGCGGTGTGGTGCCTGAGCTGGCCTCCCGCGATCACGTCAAGCGCATGCTGCCGCTGATCCGTCAGGTGCTGGCCGAGGCGGGCTGCAGCGGACATGAAGTCGATGCGGTGGCCTATACCGCCGGCCCCGGGCTGGTCGGTGCGCTGCTGGTCGGTGCTTCCTGCGCCCAGGCGCTGGCGCTGGCCTGGGGAGTGCCGGCGGTCGGTGTGCATCATATGGAGGGCCACCTGCTGGCGCCGATGCTCGAGGACACGCCACCAGAATTTCCGTTCGTCGCCTTGCTGGTCTCCGGCGGCCACACCCAGCTGGTGCGGGTTGATGGCATCGGCCAGTATCAGCTGCTCGGTGAGTCGCTGGATGATGCCGCCGGTGAGGCCTTCGACAAGACCGCCAAGCTGATCGGCCTTGGCTATCCGGGTGGGCCGGAAATCGCTCGGCTGGCTGCTCAGGGAACGCCTGGGCGCTTCGTGTTCCCGCGGCCGATGATCGACCGGCCGGGCCTTGAGTTCAGCTTCAGCGGCCTCAAGACCTTCGCCCTCAATACCTGGAAGCAGTGCGAGCGCGAGGGCGGCGATCTGGAGCAGGCGCGTGCCGACATCGCCTTGGCCTTCCAGCAGGCGGTGGTCGAGACGCTGACCATCAAGTGCCGCCGTGCCCTCAAGCAAACCGGCCTCAAGCGGCTGGTGATCGCCGGCGGGGTGAGTGCCAATCAGGCGCTGCGCGAGGCGCTGGAGAAGATGCTCGGCGAGCTGCGCGGCCAGGTGTTCTACGCTCGCCCGCGCTTTTGCACCGATAACGGCGCGATGATCGCCTATGCCGGCTGCCAGCGCCTGCTGGCCGGTCAGCACGAGGGGCCGGCGATCGGTGTGCAGCCACGCTGGTCGATGGAGAGCCTGCCGGCGATCTGAGCGATGAATTCAGAACGGTCGTTCCTGCCCGCTGCGCAGGTCGCGCAGGTTGCGCCGGTGCCGCCAGAGGATCAGCGCACACAGCGCAGTGACCGGCAGCAGCAGGGCCGGCTGCTGCCAGGCCAGCAGTGGCAGGGTCAGTGGGGTGGCAATCAGCGCCGCCAGCGAGCTGATGCGGGTCAGACTGAAGACCAGCAGCCAGACCGCCAGTGCCAGCAGGGCGGCCGGCCAGTAGACGCCGAGCAGCAGGCCCGCGGCGGTGGCCACGCCCTTGCCGCCGCGCAGCTGGAAGTACAGCGGGTAGCTGTGGCCGAGCACGGCCGCCAGCCCGATCCAGGCCTGCTGCTCGCCGGGCAGGCCCAGCTGGCGCGCCAGCAGGACCGGCAGCAGGCCTTTGCTCAGATCCCCCAAGAGGGTCAGCGCCGCCGCCCGGCGCCCGGCCAGGCGCAGCATATTGGTGGCCCCGGGATTGCCCGAGCCACCCAGCCGTGGATCACCGCTGCCCAGCCAGCGACCAAGCAGTACCGCAAAGGACAGCGAACCGAGCAGGTAGGCAAGCAGCGCCAGTAGCCAGGACATGGGCGATTCCGGGGCGAGAAAGCCCTGATTCTAGACAGCCGAGAGGGTAGCGTGGACATAGTTTTCATCAATGGGCTTGAGGTCGATACCGTAATCGGTGTCTATGACTGGGAGCGTGGCATCCGCCAGTGCCTGACCCTGGATCTGCAGCTCGGTTGGGATATTCGCCCCTCGGCGGTGGGCGATGAGCTGGCGCTGACGCTCGACTATGCGGCGATCAGCGCGCGCATCCAGCAGTTTGCCGATGCCAGCGATTTCCAGCTGGTGGAGACCTTTGCCGAGCGGCTGGCGGCCTTGCTGATGGCGGAATTTTCCATCGCCTGGCTACGCCTGCGGGTCACCAAGCCCGGTGCGGTGCCGGCGGCCCGTGGCGGGGTGGGCGTGGAGATCGAACGCGGATGCCGCTGAACAGGGTGTTTCTCGGTCTGGGCAGCAATACCGAGCGCGAGCGGCATCTGCAGGCCGGACTGGATGCGCTGGCGGCGCTGCTGATCGATCTGCGCTGCTCGCCGGTGTTCGAGAGCGCGGCGGTGGGCGAGTGCAGCGGCTATTTCTACAACCTGACGGTCAGCGCCTGGACCGAGCTGCCGCTGGCTGAGCTGGATCGCCGCCTCAAGGCCATCGAGGCCGATAACGGCCGCTATGCAGGCGAGCAGTGCGGGCTGCCGCTGGACATTGATGTGCTGCTTTTCGAGCAGCTGGTCGGCGATTTCGATGGCTTGCAGCTGCCCCGCCCCGAGGTGCTGCACAACGCCTTCGTGCTCTGGCCGCTGGCCCTGCTGGCACCGAGCCTCTGTCACCCAGTGGATGGGCGCAGCTTTGCCCGGCTCTGGCAGGAGTCGGGGATCGCGCAGTCGCTGTGGCCGGTGCCCTTTGTCTGGCGCGGCCAGCAGCTGACGCCGCCGGCGCTCTGTCAGGCCTTTCCCGCGCCGCGCTGAGTCCTCGTTAGGGTGACGCAATCGCGCGCCCGGTGATCGCGGTCTGGCTGCTCAGGGGGCCGAACGCTGCGCCTGGCGAAACGCCGTGAGGGCTGCCAGACGCGCAGCCTTGAGCGCTTCACCCAGCGCCGCGCCCTTGAAGCCCTGCGCCAGCAACGGCTGCACCGCAACGCCGCGTGCCACGTCAGCCGCCCGGCGCAGGTAGTCAGCCTGCGGATAGGCGCGCGACTCCAGCCCGAGGCGGCCGCGGGCATCCATCTCGCAGGCCGCGACGAACTGGGCAAAGCGCTCGGGACGGCGGTACAGATCAAGGTGCTGGAACAGGCGGGCCAAGGTCTCGGCGCGCAGCTCCAGCGCGCGGTGGCTGTGGGTGTGGTATTCGCCGACCAGCAGCGCCAGTTCGGCGCAGTCGCGCGGGACCTTGCAGCGGTTGTTGACCGCCCCAATCAAGCGCAGGCCGCGCGTCTCATGGGCAATGTGCTGCGGCCAGTGCCGCGGGTCGGTCAGACCCTTGCCCAGATCGTGCAGCAGGCAGGCCCAGCGCACGCTCAGCGGCTGGTCATGCACGGCGCACTGCTGCAGCACCCGCAGCACATGCTCGCCGGTGTCGATCTCCGGGTGATGCTGGGGCGTCTGCGGTACGCCGAACAGCGCGGCGACCTCCGGCAGCAGCGCCGCCAGCGCGCCGCATTCGTGCAGCACACGGATGAACAGGTCCGGGCGCGGCTCCATCAGCGCGCGCTCGATTTCCTTCCAGACCCGCTCGGCACTGAGATCAGCCAGCTCGCCCGAGGCGGCGATCTCGCTCATCAGCGCCTGGGTTTCTGGGGCGATGCCAAAGCCCAGCGGGGCGTAGCGTGCGGCAAAGCGCGCCACCCGCAGCACCCGCAGCGGATCTTCGGCAAACGCCGGGGAAACATGGCGCAGCACCCGTGCCGCCAGATCGCGCTGCCCGCCGTAGGGGTCGATGATGTGCCCCTCGGCATCCTCGGCCATCGCATTGATGGTCAGGTCGCGGCGGATCAGGTCTTCCTCAAGGGTCACCTCGGGACTGGCATGGAAGGTGAAGCCGCCATAGCCGCGCCCGCTTTTTCGCTCGGTGCGCGCCAGGGCGTATTCCTCCCCGGTGAGCGGGTGCAGGAACACCGGAAAGTCCGCCCCGACCGGGCGAAAGCCCTGGACGGCCAGCGCTTCGGCGCTGCTGCCGACCACCACCCAGTCGGTTTCCGTCACCGCCCGGCCGAGCAGGCGATCGCGTACCGCGCCACCGACCTTGTAGATCTGCATGGCGCCTGCTCAGTCGTCGAGGGCGCGGCGCTCGACCCGCTCCGGGTAGAGGCTGCGCCACAGTTCGAAACCGCCGTCCAGGCTGTACACCTCGCTGAACCCCTGATGGGCCAGGTACGCGGCAGCACTCTGGCTGGAGTTGCCGTGGTAGCAGACCACCACCAGCGGCACCTCGAAGTCGGCGGCGGCGATGAAGCTGGCCAGCGAGTGATTGTCCAGGTGCTGCGAGCCGCGCACGTGGCCCATGGCGAAGCTGTGCGGGTCGCGGATATCGACCAGCACCGCGCCGTTTTCGGCCAGCTGCAGCGCGGTGGCGGGGTCGATGCGTTTGAAGTCGCTCATGGCTCAGGAAACCTTTTGACAGTGGCAGGTATGACGGATGCCGCGATCGACATCCAGCAGGGTCAGGGCGCCGCCCCACACGCACCCCGAATCCAGCGCCTCAACGCCAGGCTCGCTGCACTGGCCCTGCAGGGCCGCCCAGTGGCCGAACAGGATGCGCTCACCGCGCATCTTGCGTTCGGGATGGCTGAACCAGGGGGCATAGCCTTTGGGCGCACTGCCCAGGCCTTCCTTGCTCTTGAGGTCCAGACGTCCGTCGGCGGTGCAAAAGCGCATGCGCGTGAAGTAGTTGGTGATGGTGCGCAGGCGTGTCACGCCGCGCAGGCGGCTGTTCCATTGGCTGGGCTCGTTGCCGTACATGCCATCGAGAAAGGGCAGCAGCAGGGCATCATCGCGTAGTGCGGCCTCGACCTCGGCAGCCCGCTTGCGAGCCTTTTTCAGCGACCACTGCGGCGGGATGCCGGCATGCACCAGGGTAATCTGCCGCTCGGCATCGTGGTGCAGCAGCGGGCAGTGCCGCAGCCAGTCGAGCAGGTCGTCACAGTCCGGCGCGTCGAGGATTTCCTGCAGGGTGTCGCCCTTTTTCAGCCGCTCGATATTGTGCGCGACGGCCAGCAGGTGCAGGTCATGGTTGCCCAGCACCGCGGTCAGCGAGTCACGCATGGCGAACAGAAAGCGCAGGGTCTCCAGCGACTGCGGGCCGCGGTTGACCAGATCACCGACCAGCCACAGATGATCGTGGGCCGGGTCAAAATTCACCCGCTCCAGCAGGCACTGGAGCGGTTCGAGGCAACCTTGCAGATCACCGACGGCGTACAGCGTCATCTCAGTGCAGGGCTCCGGGGACGGCCAGACGGAAGGCGCGGATCGGCGCATCAAAGTCGTGACCATCCTCGGCACGCATCTGGAAACTGCCTTGCATGCTGCCGACCGGCGTGGCCAGCAGGCAGCCGCTGGTGTAGGTGTGGCTCTCGCCGGGGGCAAGGGTCGGCTGCTCACCGACCACGCCGGCGCCGCGCACTTCCTGCACCTTGGCGTTGCCATCGGTGATGATCCAGTGGCGGCTGAGCAGCTGCGCGGTGACCGCGCCGTTATTGACGAGGGTCACCGTGTAGGCGAAGGCATAGCGATCCTGCTCCGGGCGTGACTGCTCGGGCAGGTGGCGGGAGACGATGCTGACGTCGATCTGGTAACGCGGGTCTGTGGACATCGGACGATCCGGCAGGCAAGGAAATTCGGAAAGGCTCAGGCGCTGGCCTGAGCGTCGGCCAGCTGGTCGGCCAGACGCACGAAGGCGGCCAGATCCAGCTGTTCGGGGCGCAGGCTGCCGTCCACGCCGGCGGCTTCGATCTGCTCGGCCGACAGCAGCTGCCTGAGGGTATTGCGCAGGGTCTTGCGGCGCTGGTTGAACGCCTCGCGCACCACCCGTTCGAGCAGGCGATGGTCGCGGGCCGGATGCGGCAGCTCAGCGTGCGGCACCAGGCGGACGATGGCCGAATCGACCTTCGGCGGCGGATTGAAGGCACCCGGCCCGACGTTGAACAGATGCTCCACGCGGCAGAAGTACTGCACCATGATCGACAGCCGCCCCCAGTCGCCGCCACCCGGCGTGGCGGCCAGGCGCTCGACCACCTCCTTCTGCAGCATGAAGTGCATGTCCTCGATGATCGAAGCATGTGCCAGCAGATGGAAGATCAGCGGCGTGGAGATGTTGTAGGGCAGGTTGCCGACCACCCGCAGCTTCTCGCCGGGGCTCACCAGCGTGGCGAAGTCGAACTTCATGGCATCGCCCTGGTGCAGGGTGAAGCGCGGCTCAAGGCCAAAGCGCAGCTTGAGCAGCGGGATCAGGTCCTGATCCAGCTCGATCACGTCCAGCTGCGCGCCACTGCCCAGCAGGCCTTCGGTCAGCGCCCCCTGGCCCGGGCCGATTTCCAGCAGACGCTGGCCGGGACGGGCATGGATGGCGCGCAGGATGCGGTGGATGACGCCGGCATCGTGCAGGAAGTTCTGGCCGAAGCGCTTGCGCGCACGGTGCTGGTACAGCTCGGACATGGGGCGGCTCCAAGCTCCGGGCCCAAGACCCCGAGCGAATACAGAAAGGGCGGCAGTTTACCAGTGAAACGCGCCAGGGTGCGGGGGGATGCGCGGCAGCGGAGCGGGTGCGGCTCAGGCGATTTCAGTGTGCGCTGCCACTCATCTGATACGCCGTCTCCAGCGCCACCTGCAGGCTGCCGGTATCGACGTGGCCGGTGCCGGCCAGGTCGAGGGCGGTGCCGTGGTCGACCGAGGTGCGCACGATGGGCAGGCCGAGGGTGACGTTGACCGCCGCGCCGAAGCCCTTGTACTTGAGCACCGGCAGGCCCTGGTCGTGGTACATGGCCAGTACCGCGTCGCAGTGTTCGAGGTGCTTGGGGGTGAACAGGGTGTCGGCGGGCAGCGGGCCGATCAGGTCGAGGCCTTCGCCGCGCAGCTGCGCCAGGGTCGGTTCGATGATCTCGATCTCTTCACGGCCCAGGTGGCCACCCTCGCCGGCGTGCGGGTTGAGGCCGCAGACCAGGATGCGCGGGCGGGCGATGCCGAACTTGCCGCGCAGGTCGGCATCGAGGATGCGCGCCACGCGGCTAAGGCGCTCGGGCGTGATGGCGTCGGCCACCGCGCGCAGCGGCAGGTGGGTAGTGACCAGCGCCACGCGCAGGCCACGGGTGGCGAGCATCATCACCACCTGTTCGGTACCGGTCAGTTCGGCGAGGAATTCGGTATGCCCGGAGAAGGGGATGCCGGCCTCGTTGATCACGCCCTTGTGCACCGGGGCGGTGATCATGCCGGCGAAGTCGCCGTTGATGCAGCCGTTGCCGGCACGCAGCAGGGTTTCCAGCACATAGGCCGCGTTGCGCGGATCGAGCTGGCCGGCGCTGGCCGGGGCGGCCAGCGGGGTGTCCCAGACGTACAGGCTGCCGGCCGGGGCCGGGGCATCCGGCCAGGCGCCGGGGCCGACATCGAGCAGCCCGATGTCCAGGCCGAGCCGGGCGGCGCGTCCGGCGAGCAGGTCGCGGCTGGCCACGGCGACCAGCGCATGCGGCTGGGCCTCGCGGGCCAGCAGCAGGCACAGGTCGGGGCCGATGCCGGCCGGCTCGCCGGGGGTCAGGGCGAAGCGCCGGACTGCACTCACAGGCGGGTTTCCACGTAGGCTTCGTCGCGGATCTGGCGCAGCCAGTTCTGCAGTTCTTCCTCGTACTTGCGGTTGCGCAGCAGGTTGAGCGCCTGCTGTTCGCGGGCCTCGCCACTGGCGTCGCTGGTGCGGCGGTCGAGCACTTCCAGCACATGCCAGCCGAACGGGCTGCGGAACGGCCGGGACAGCTGGCCGATGGCGCTCTGTGCCATCACCTCGCTGAACTCGGGCACCAGCGCCTCGGGGGTGATCCAGTTCAGATCGCCACCATTGAGGGCCGAGCCCGGGTCTTCGGAGAAGCGCTTGGCCAGCTCGGCAAAGTCCTCGCCCTCGCGCAGGCGCTGGTAGAGACGCTCGGCCAGCTGGCGGGTTTCCTCGTCACTGCGGATTTCGCTCGGCTTGACCAGAATATGGCGCACGCGCACTTCCTCGCGCAGTACGCTGCCCTCGCCGCCGCGTTTTTCCAGCAGCTTGACCAGCATGAAGCCCGGCGGGGTGCGCAGCGCCTCGCTGACCTCACCGACCTGCATCTCGCCGACCATCCGATCGAACGGCGGCGGCAGCTGCGCAGCCTTGCGCCAGCCGATCTCGCCGCCTTCCAGGGCGTTTTCGCTGGCCGAGTGGGCGGCTGCCAGGCGGGCAAAATCGCCACCGCGCTGGGCTTCGCGGCGAATATCCTGGGCGCGCTGCTCGGTGCGCTGGATCTCTGCGGCCGAGGCGCCTTCGCTGACCGGAATCAGGATGTTGGCCAGGCGGAACTCCTCACTCAGCGCCAGCTTGCCGAGGTCCGAGGCGAGGAAGTTCTGCACTTCCTGTTCGCTGACCTGCACGCGCTCGGCGATGCGGCGCTGGCGCACCCGGTTGATGACCAGCTCGCGGCGCACCTGCTCGCGGGCGTTCTGGTAGGACAGCCCGTCACGCTCGAGGGTGGCCTGAAACTGGGCAAGACTCAGGTTGTTGCGCCGGGCGATGGTTTCCATCGCCTGCTCCAGCTCCTCGTCACTGACGCGGATACCGGTACGCTCCCCCAGTTGCAGCTGCAGGTTCTCGACGATCAGCCGGTCGAGTACCTGAGCGGCCAGCTCCCGCTCGGGCGGCAGTTCGCCACCGCGGCCGCTGATGTTCTGGCGCACCTCATCCAGGCGGCGCTGCAGCTGGCTGTACATGATCACGTCGTTGTCGACGATGGCCACCACCCGGTCCAGCGGACGCAGTTCGGCATGGGCCATGCCACAGAGCAGCAGGGTACTCAGCGCCAGGGGGCGCAGGCAGTCAGAAAGCTTGATCTTCACGTTCGCGATAACCTTGGATGCCTTGGTCGAGGAAGCTGTCGACCTTGTTGCCGACGACGCCACCGAGTCCCTTGAGGACGATTTGCAGGAAGATGCCGCGGTCGGCCTCGTCCTGGCGGGTCAGGTCGAACTCGTCGTTCTCGATCCAGTAGCGATTGATGAGGCGCAGCTTCCAGCAGCAGCTGTCGTATTCAAAGCCGCCGAAGGCTTCCAGGGTCCGACTGCGGTTGTAGTCGTACTGCCAGCGGGCGATGGCGCTCCACTGCGGAGCCAGCGGCCAGATGGTCGAAAGATCGGTCTGGTCGATCTTGTATTCTTCGCCGGCAAACTCGAAGCGCCCGGTGCGCGGATTGAAGCGGCGGGTGTCGTTGCGGTAGCGGTAGCCGGCGTTGATCACCTTGCCCGGCGTCGCCTCGGGCTGGTAGTGGAACATCAGGTTGCCGGAGCGGGTGGTGCCGCTGTCGGTATCCCAGTTGAGAGCCGAGGACAGCCGCCAGTCGCGGTTGAAGCGGTACATGTATTCACCGGCCAGCGGTGAGGTAGAGGCGGTGTCGCGCATGTCCACACCCGGCAGCTGGACCTTGCGATCGGCAAAGTGCAGCGCCTGACCGATGGACAGCCGCTGACGCTCGACGCCGTTGTCTTCCAGCCAGCGACTGGTCACGCCCAGCGACAGGCGGTTCTCATCGCCGATGCGGTCGTGACCGGTGAAGCGGTTGTCGCGGAACAGCGCGGCGTAGCTGAAGGTGTTCTCGCCGGTATCGAACACCGGCAGGTCATCCTGACGCTCGTAGGGTACGTACAGGTAGAAGGCGCGCGGTTCCAGGGTCTGGCGCGCGGCACGGCCGAACAGGCGGGTGTCGCGGTCGAAATACAGCCCGGAATCGAGGCTGTAGATCCCAAGGCCACGGTTCTGGCTGGAGCGGTAACGCTGCCCGGGCGCCAGGGTGTTGCGGCCAAGGCTGTCCAGGCTCAGGTCGTAGCGGGTCCAGGCGAATTTTGCTGCCGGGGTCAGGTAGCCCCAGCTGGTGCTCAGCGGCAGGCTGATGCCTGGCTGCAGGTGCACGCGATCGCCATTGGCGCGGCTCAGGCCGGTGAGCAGGCTGTCCGGGCTGGGGGTGCCGGCGAAGGCGTATTCGTCGAGGTTGCGTTCAAAGCGCACCACCTCGCCCTGGTAGTCGAGGCGCAGGCCGCTGGCGTGCAGGGCGCGGCCACCTTCGAGGGTGAACTGCGGCAGACGATCATAAGGCGTGACGTCGGTGACCGAGGCCATCTCGTAGGCGTGCACGTTGAGGCGTGCCGTGTAGCTGTCGCCGCGGTAGCTGAGCCCGGCGCGCTGATCAACGGCGATGCCGGTGCGCACGTCCAGTTCGCTGTTCAGGTCCTGGAAGTAGTAGGGGTCGCTGATGTCGGTGTAGTCGACTTCCGTCAGCCAGCGCGAATCCAGACCACCACGGTGCTGCAGGTTGTACAGGTAGCGCTGGTCGCGGTACTTGGGCTGATCTTTGCGCTCGTCGTCCTCATCGTTCAGCCAGGCGGCGCCGAGCTGACCCTCGCTGGAGGGGGTCATGTAGCGCAGTTCACCCTCCATCAGCAGGCCGCGCTCGGTCATCAGGCGCGGATAGAGGGTTGCGTCGTAGTTGGGCGCAAGGTTGAAGTAGTAGGGGGTGAGCAGCTCAAAACCGCGATCCTTGGAGGTCGAGATGCTCGGCGCGAGGAAGCCGGACTGGCGGCGGTCATCGATCGGGAAGTAAATGTATGGGGTATAGAAGACCGGAATGTCCTTGACCCGCAGCGTGACGTTGGTGGCGCTGCCAAAGCCGGTTTCCGGATTGAGGGTGACGTTGTTGCCCTTCAGCTCCCAGGTGTTGCTGCCCGGTTCGCAGCGGGTATAGGTGCCGTCCTTGAGGCGGATCACCGCATCTTCTTCGCGCTTGACGTACAGCGCCTCGCCACGGGCCCGGGCGCTGTGTACCACGTACTCGGCGTTGTCGATCTTCGCCTCGCCGCTGTCCAGCTGCACATAGGCACTGTCGCCGACCACCAGAAAACCCTTGTCCCGCAGGCGGACATTACCGCTCAGGGTGCCGCGGTTGCTCGGCTGATCGAGGCTGACCTCATCGGCCTGTGCCTGCAGGCTGCCCTGGCGCAGCACCACATCGCCGGCCAGGGTGGCGACTTCGCGCTGCTGGTCATAACGCGACACCCGCGCCGAGACGAAGGTGGGCGACTGATCCGCCGGGGTGCGCTCATCGAGGCCCGGACGCTCAGGCTCGACGTAGCTGCCGGCGCAGTACGGCGCGATTTCTGCCAGTTGCTCGGCATTCAGGCGCTCGCGGGGCACCCAGTCGAGGTGGCTGTAGTCGGTGCTGCGGGCGGCGGGGGCCGGTGAGTCGGTACGCGCGCTGGACGCCACGGGCGCCGCGCGGGTGCTGGAGGGCTCTGGCGCGGTGGTGCGGGCGGTGGCGGCGGCCGGGCGCTCGACGCGCTGGGCGCTGCCGCTGACCTGCGGGCGCGGTGGCAGGGCCACACTGCTGGTGCGTGGCGCACAGGCCCAGCCGCCATCACTGCCGATTTTGCAGTCGAACTGCTCGGCGGCCAGCAACTGCGGTGCGGCCACCAGCGCCAGCAAGCTGCCAGTGACCAGAAGGGGGAATTTTCTGCGGAACAGGGGGGGATTAAGTGCCATCTTGTTGATGTCCGGACTTCCTGTGCGCCAACAGCCTATGCGGCCGCACGCCTGGCGATGGGCTGGAGTAAGATGCCGGATGATAAATCAATGCCCGATGCAACGGCTATAGATGAGGGGAGCTCGGTAATGTCCGTGGACAGTCGATTGGATGGCCTGAAAGCCTGGCTGGAGGAATGCCTGCCGGCGGTGTGTGCAGCACGCGGCTGGGCGGCGCCCGGTGAGGCGCGCCTGAGCCCGGCGAGCAGCGATGCCAGTTTTCGCCGCTACTTTCGCTGGGAGGAGGGTGAGCGCAGCCTGATCGTCATGGATGCGCCACCGCCCCAGGAAGACTGCCGTCCCTTCGTCAAGGTTGCCGGGCTGCTGGCCAGTGCCGGCGTGCATGTGCCGGAGATCCTCACCGCCGATCTTGAACAGGGCTACCTGCTGCTGCCGGATCTCGGTCGCCAGACCTACCTTGATGTGATCGACGAGAACAACGCCGATGCGCTGTTCGAGGATGCGCTCGAGGCGCTGGTGGCTTTCCAGCGCCTGCCGGTCGAAGGCCTGCTGCCGAGCTACGACGAGGCGCTGCTGCGCCGCGAGCTGCAGCTATTCCCCGACTGGTACCTGGCCCGCCATCTTGGCGTGACCCTGGACGGCGAAGCGCTGGCCGCCTGGGAGCGCATCTGCACGCGGCTGATCGACAGCGCCCTGGCCCAGCCGCGGGTGCTGGTGCATCGCGACTACATGCCGCGCAACCTGATGCAGAGCCGCCCCAACCCCGGCGTGCTGGATTTTCAGGACGCGGTGTTTGGTCCGGTCACCTACGACGTCACCTGCCTGTTCAAGGATGCCTTCCTCAGCTGGCCGCAGGCGCGCGTCGAGACCTGGCTGCGCCGCTACTGGCAGCGGGCGCAGGCCGCCGGCATTCTATTGCCGGAATCGTTCGAGGCCTTCCAGCAGGCCAGCGACCTGATGGGTGTGCAACGCCACCTCAAGGTGATAGGCATCTTCGCGCGCATCTGCCACCGCGATGGCAAGCCCAGATACCTCGGTGATGTACCGCGCTTCTTCGCTTATCTGGACGAGGTGATCGCCCGCCGCCCGGAACTGGCGGAGTTGGGTGAGCTGCTCGCCCGTCTGCCCAAGGAGCCGGCGGCATGAAGGCGATGATCCTCGCCGCCGGCAAGGGCGAGCGCATGCGCCCGCTGACCCTGCACACCCCCAAGCCGCTGCTGCCGGTCGGCGGCGTGCCGCTGATCGAGCACCACATCCGCGCGCTGGCGGCGGCGGGCTTTCGCGAGCTGGTGATCAACCATGCCTGGCTGGGCGAGCAGATCGAGGCATATCTGGGCGATGGCGCGCGCCTTGGCGTGTCGATCGTCTACTCGGCCGAGGGCGAGCCGCTGGAGACCGGTGGCGGCATCGCCCGCGCGCTGCCGCTGCTCGGCGAGGCGCCGTTCCTGCTGGTCAACGGTGATGTGTGGTGCGACTACCCGTTCGCTGATCTGCGCCGCCCGCTCGCTGGCCTTGCCCATCTGGTGCTGGTCGATAACCCGACGCATCACCCGCAGGGCGATTTTTGCCTTGAAGGCGCGTGTGCGCGCCCGCGGGGCGAGCAACTCGGGCTGACCTACAGCGGCATCGCCGTGCTTGACCCAGCGCTGTTCGCAGGCTGCCCGCCGGGTGCCTTCCGGCTGGCGCCGCTGCTGGTCGAGGCGATGGGCCGCGATGCGGTGAGTGGCGAGCACTACCGTGGCCAGTGGGTGGATGTCGGCACCGTCGAGCGCCTGGCGGAAGTCGAGCGCCGCCTGGCCGCACAGGGCTGAGGCTCGCCGGGTTACAATCCGCGGCTTTCCGCCTGCCGCTCCTGCCGAGGTCCCCATGCAGCCGTTCGCCATTGCCCCGTCGATCCTCTCCGCCGACTTCGCCCGTCTGGGCGAGGAAGTCGACAAGGTGCTCGCCGCCGGCGCCGACATCGTCCACTTCGACGTGATGGACAACCACTACGTGCCCAACCTGACCATCGGCCCGATGGTCTGCAGCGCGCTGCGTAAGTACGGCATCACCGCGCCGATCGACGCGCACCTGATGGTCAAGCCGGTCGATCGGATCATCGGCGACTTCATCGACGCCGGTGCCAGCTACATCACCTTCCATCCCGAAGCCTCCGAGCACATCGACCGCTCGCTGCAGCTGATCCGTGACGGCGGCGCCAAGGCCGGTCTGGTGTTCAACCCGGCCACCCCGCTGGACTGCCTGAAGTACGTGATGGACAAGGTCGACATGATCCTCTTGATGAGCGTCAACCCGGGCTTTGGCGGGCAGAAGTTCATCCCCGGCACCCTCGACAAGCTGCGCGAGGCGCGTGCGCTGATTGACGCCAGCGGGCGTGAAATTCGCCTGGAGATCGACGGCGGGGTCAACGTGCAGAACATCCGTGCGATCGCCAAGGCTGGTGCCGATACCTTTGTTGCCGGCTCGGCCATCTTCAATCAGCCGGACTACAAGACGGTGATCGACGCGATGCGCGCCGAGCTGGCCCAGGTTCGCGGATGACGGCCGCGCGCGTGAGCCTGCTGCGCGAGCTGTTCGCCGGGCACCTGCCGCGCCTGGTGATGTTCGATCTGGACGGCACTCTGGTCGATTCGGTGCCGGATCTCGCCGCTGCCGTCGATCACATGCTGCTGGCCCTTGGCCGCGCGCCAGCCGGGTGCGAGCGAGTGAAGCTATGGGTCGGCAATGGCGCGCAGGTGCTGGTACGCCGCGCGCTGGCCGGCAGCCTTGCGCATGAGGGCGTCGATGCGGCGCTGGCCGAGCAGGCTCTGGCGCTGTTCATGGACGCCTACGCTGGCAGCCACGCGCTGACTCGCGTCTATCCCGGCGTCACCGAAACCCTCGAGCGCCTGCGTGCCGAGGGCGTGGCGCTGGCGCTGATTACCAACAAGCCTTCGCGCTTTCTGCTCGAGCTGCTCGCCGAGCAGGGCCTCGACGGCTACTTCCAGTGGCTGGTCGGTGGCGACACCCTAGCGCAGCAGAAGCCCGACCCGACCGCGCTGCACTGGGTGATGGACAAGGCCGGCGTAGCCGCGGGCGAGGCGCTGTTTGTCGGCGACTCGCGCAACGACGTGCGCGCCGCCCAGGCGGCCGGGGTGACCTGCGTGGCGCTGAGCTACGGCTACAACCACGGCGAGCCGATCGCCCGGGAAAACCCGGCGCGGGTGATCGATGACCTGCGCGAGCTGTTCTGAGTGTGGCCGGCGGCGGCGGCCTTCGCGGGCCTGCGGCTTGCGTCAGCGGGGGACGCTGCGCTAGTGTGCGCTAATACCCGTAGCAAACCCGCCGATAGAGATCAGATTCGTGGTGGTCACCTGCAAGCTGTGGATGAACGTCGTCAAGGCGCTGGCCCGCTGGCGCTGGCGCGCCTGACATCTCCCCTGGCCGGCTCGCCGGCGCGCTTTGCATACCGACCGTTTTTAAGGCCCCGAGGCTGATCATGACCCGTGAAGAATTTCTGCGTTTGGCCGCTGCCGGCTACAACCGCATCCCGCTTGCCCGCGAAACCCTCGCCGACTTCGACACCCCGCTGTCGATCTACCTGAAACTGGCCGACGCGCCCAACTCCTACCTGCTCGAATCGGTGCAGGGCGGCGAGAAGTGGGGGCGCTACTCGATCATCGGCCTGCCCGGGCGCACCGTGCTGCGCGTGCACGGACACGAGGCGCGGGTGACGGTGGACGGCATCGAGACCGAGCGCCATGAGTGTGCCGATCCGCTGGCCTTCGTCGAGCAGTTCAAGGACCGCTACCGGGTGCCGACTCTGGCGGGTCTACCGCGTTTCAACGGCGGGCTGGTCGGCTACTTCGGCTACGACAGCGTGCGCTACGTCGAGCAGCGCCTGGCCGAGTGCCCGAATCCCGATCCGCTCGGTACTCCGGACATCCTGCTGATGGTCTCGGATGCCGTGGTGGTGTTCGACAACCTGGCCGGCAAGCTGCACGCCATCGTCCTCGCCGACCCGAGCGAGGCGGGTGCCTTTGAAGCCGGGCTGGCGCGCCTCGATGCACTGATCGCCCGCCTGCGCCAGCCGATCACCCCGCGTCTGGGCGTGGATCTGGCTGCGCCGCTGGGTCCTGAGCCGGCATTCCGTTCCAGCTTCAGCCGCGACGACTTCGAGGGTGCGGTGCGCGCCATCAAGGAGTACATCCTCGCCGGCGACTGCATGCAGGTGGTGATTTCCCAGCGCATGTCGATTCCCTTCAAGGCGGCGCCGATCGACCTGTACCGTGCGCTGCGCACCATCAACCCGACGCCGTACATGTACTTCTTCAACTTCGGCGACTTCCACGTGGTCGGCAGCTCGCCCGAGGTGCTGGTGCGCGTCGAGGACGGCGAGGTCACCGTGCGGCCGATCGCCGGCACTCGCCCGCGCGGCACGACCGAGGACGCTGATCTGGCGCTGGAAAAGGACTTGCTGTCCGATACCAAAGAGCTGGCTGAGCACCTGATGCTGATCGACCTCGGTCGCAACGACGTTGGCCGGGTGTCCGCTACCGGTTCGGTGAAGGTCACCGAGCAGATGGTCATCGAGCGCTACTCCAACGTCATGCACATCGTTTCCAACGTCACCGGCCAGCTCAAGCCCGAGCTGAGCGCGATGGATGCGCTGCGCGCCATCCTGCCGGCCGGCACCCTGTCCGGCGCGCCGAAGATCCGCGCCATGCAGATCATCGACGAGCTGGAGCCGGTCAAGCGCGGCGTCTACGGCGGCGCGGTCGGCTACTGGGCGTGGAACGGCAATATGGACACCGCGATCGCCATCCGTACCGCGGTGATCAAGGGTGGCGAGCTGCACGTGCAGGCCGGCGCCGGCATCGTCGCCGACTCGCAGCCGGATCTGGAATGGGAAGAAACCCTCAACAAGCGCCGCGCGATGTTCCGCGCGGTGGCTTTGGCCGAACAGAGCGTCGAGTGAAGGACTGAACCATGCTGCTGATGATCGACAACTACGACTCCTTCACCTTCAACCTGGTGCAGTACTTCGGCGAGCTGGGTACCGAGGTCAAGGTGGTGCGCAACGACGAGCTGAGTGTGGAGGCGATCCGCACGCTGAATCCTGAGCGCATCGTTATCTCCCCCGGCCCCTGCACGCCCAACGAAGCCGGCGTGTCGCTGGCGGTGATCCGCGAATTTGCCGGCCAGCTGCCGCTGCTTGGTGTGTGCCTGGGGCACCAGAGCATCGGCCAGGCCTTTGGTGGCGAGGTGGTGCGTGCGCGGGTGGCGATGCACGGCAAGACCAGCCCGGTGTTCCACCGCGATCAGGGCGTGTTCGCCGGCCTGACCAATCCGCTGACCGTGACCCGCTACCACTCGCTGGTAGTGCGCCGCGACAGCCTGCCGGAGTGCCTGGAAGTTACCGCCTGGACCCAGCGGGACGACGGCAGCGTCGATGAGATCATGGGCCTGCGCCACAAAACGCTGAACGTCGAGGGGGTGCAGTTCCATCCCGAATCGATCCTGACCGAACAGGGCCACGAGCTGCTGGCCAATTTCCTCAAGCAGAGCGGAGGCGTGCGCTGATGCATATCAAGGAAGCCCTTGGCCGGATTGCCGGCAACCTCGACCTGAGTACCGCGGAAATGCAGGCGGTGATGCGCCAGATCATGACCGGCCAGTGCACCGACGCGCAGATCGGTGCTTTCCTGATGGGCCTGCGCATGAAGAGCGAGACCATCGACGAGATCGTCGGCGCCGTGCAGGTGATGCGCGAGCTGGCGACCCCGGTGCAGCTGGAGGGTGAGGGGCTGGTGGATACCTGCGGCACCGGCGGCGACGGGATGAACATCTTCAATGTCTCCAGCGCAGCGGCCTTTGTGGTGGCGGCGGCAGGTGGTCAAGTGGCCAAGCATGGCAACCGTGCGGTGTCCGGCAAGAGTGGCAGTGCGGATCTGCTGGAAGCGGCCGGACTGTATCTGGAGCTGACCCCGGAGCAGGTGGCGCGTTGCATCGATACCGTGGGCGTCGGCTTCATGTTCGCTCCGGCGCACCACAGTGCCATGCGCCATGCCGCGGCGGCGCGCCGCGAGCTGGGCCTGCGCACCCTGTTCAACATGCTCGGCCCGCTGGCCAACCCGGCCGGCGTGCGCCATCAAGTGCTCGGCGTGTTCACCCGCGAGCTGTGCCGGCCGCTGGCCGAGGTGCTGCAGCGCCTCGGCAGTCAGCATGTGCTGGTGGTGCATGCCCAGGATGGGCTGGATGAAGTCAGTCTGGCGGCGCCGACCCATGTGGCCGAGCTGCATGAGGGGGTGATTCGTGAGTATCAGATCCGCCCTGAGGATTTTGGCATCAAGAGTCAGAGCCTGATCGGGCTGGATGTCGAGGGCGCCGAGCAGTCGCTGGCCTTGATCCGTGATGCGCTGGGGCGGCGCAAGACCGAAGCCGGTCGCAAGGCCGCCGACATGATCATCCTCAACGCCGGCGCTGCGCTGTATGCCGCGGACCGGGCGAGCAGTCTCGAGGAGGGGGTGCGCCTGGCCCACGATGCTCTGCACACTGGGCTGGCGCGGGAAAAGATGGACGAGCTGGCGGCTTTCACCAACGTGTTTAAAGTGGAGAATGAGGCATGAGTGTGCCGACCGTGCTGGAAAGGATCGTCGCCCGCAAGATCGAGGAGGTGGCCGAGGCCCGTGCCCGGATCAGCCTGGCCGAGCAGGAAGTGCTGGCCCGCACCGCCTCCGCACCGCGTGGCTTTGCCCGCGCCCTGCAGCAGCAGGTCGCGCAGCAGCGTCCGGCGGTGATCGCCGAGGTGAAGAAAGCTTCGCCGAGCAAGGGGGTGATCCGCGCGGATTTTGATCCGGCGCAGATCGCCGCCAGTTATCAGGCCGGCGGGGCGACTTGTCTGTCGGTGCTGACCGATGTGGATTTCTTTCAGGGCAGCAATGCTTACCTGCAACAGGCGCGTGCGGCCTGCACGCTGCCGGTGATCCGCAAGGATTTTCTCATCGACCCGTATCAGGTGATTGAAGCCCGCGCCATCGGCGCCGATTGCGTGCTGCTGATCGCTGCCTGCCTGGATGATGTGCAGATGGTCGAGCTGGCGCAGGTCGCCCGCGAGCAGGGCCTTGATGTGCTGATCGAGGTGCATGACGGCGAGGAGCTGGAGCGCGCACTCAAGCACCTGGACACGCCGCTGCTCGGTATCAATAACCGCAACCTGCACACCTTCGAGGTGTCGCTGCAGACCACTCTCGAGCTGCTGCCGCGGATTCCGGCTGATCGTCTGGTGATCACCGAGAGCGGCATCCTCTCGCGCGCCGATGTCGAGCTGATGGAGCAGCATGAGGTGTGGAGCTTCCTGGTCGGCGAGGCGTTCATGCGCGCGCCGGAGCCGGGCGAGGAGCTGCGCCGGCTGTTCTTCCCGGGCTGATCTGCGCTGCAGAATGCAAAAGGCCGTCCACGAGGGACGGCCTTTTCGTTGGCGGTGCCGTTCAGCGGGTGCCGAACACCACCATGGTCTTGCCCTTGACGTGCACCAGACCCTGCTCCTCCAGCGCCTTGAGGACCCGCCCGACCATCTCCCGCGAGCAGCCGACGATGCGGCCGATTTCCTGACGGGTGATCTTGATCTGCATGCCATCGGGGTGGGTCATGGCATCGGGCTGCTTGCACAGCTCAAGGAGGGTGCGCGCCACCCGGCCGGTGACGTCGAGGAAGGCCAGATCGCCGACCTTGCGGGTGGTCTGGCGCAAGCGCTCGGACATCTGCCCGGCCAGGGTGTAGAGGATCTCCGGATCCTGCTCGACCAGCTCACGGAACTTGGCGTAGGTGATTTCCGCGACTTCGCATTCACTCTTGGCGCGTACCCAGGCGCTGCGTGCCGCGCCGCTGTCCTGGCCGAACAGGCCCATTTCACCGAAGAAATCGCCGGGGTTGAGGTAGGAGATGATCATCTCGCGGCCATCATCATCCTCGATCAGGATGGTGACCGAGCCCTTGATGATGAAGAACAGACTCTCGCAGCGATCGCCGGCGTAGATGATGGTGGTCTTGGCGGCAAAGCGGCGGCGGTGGCAGTGCGCCATCAGCTTGTCGAGATGCCTGATCCTGGCGGTGTGGGTGATCGCAACCATTGCGGGTCCTGAAAAGTGAGAGCGCTTACGGCAGATACGACAGGGTGACAGCCGTCTCCCTGACCTTTCCAAGCTTAACAGAGAGCCTCCCGGCGCAAGCAGCCTGAATGCGTGGTGCAGTTCTCAGAGTGCAGCCGGGGGAGCGCTGCGTTGTGCTGTGGTAAGCTGCGCCGGTTTTTTATGCGAGTACGGAGTCTGTTGGATGAAAGCGCGTATCCAGTGGGCCGGCGAGGCCATGTTCCTTGGCGAGTCGGGCAGTGGCCATGTGGTGGTGATGGACGGTCCGCCCGAGCATGGTGGCCGCAATCTCGGGGTTCGGCCGATGGAGATGCTGCTGCTGGGCCTGGGTGGCTGCAGCAGTTTTGATGTGGTGAGCATCCTCAAAAAGTCGCGTCAGGCGGTGGAGAGCTGCGAGGCCTTCCTCGAGGCGGAACGCGCCGACAGTGAACCCAAGGTATTCACCCGCATCGACATGCGCTTCGTGGTCAAGGGTCGTGGTCTCAAGGAGGCGCAGGTCAAGCGGGCGGTCGAGCTGTCGGCGGAGAAGTACTGCTCTGCCTCGATCATGCTCGAGCGCGCCGGGGTGGTGCTGACTCACAGCTACGAAATCGTCGAACTGGGTGCCTGAGCGACCTTGGGCACGGTACCGGAGTGACCGGCGCTGCTGATCGGTCGCCGGATTTGCCCGGCGTCCCTCGTATCGACACAATTCGCCGCCATATTTGGCCGGGCAGGTCCCTCGGGCCTGCCGGGCGCACTTGCATGGGTTTTCAGATGATCAAAACGCCTTACTACCTCATCGACAAGCAGAAGCTGCTGGTCAACCTTGAGAAGATCGACTACGTGCGTAAACAGTCGGGTGCCAAGGCCCTGCTGGCGCTCAAGTGCTTCGCCACCTGGTCAGTGTTCGATCTGATGCAGCAGTACATGGACGGCACCACCTCCTCGTCGCTCTACGAGCTCAAGCTCGGCCGGCAGAAGTTCGCCGGTGAGACCCATGCCTACAGCGTGGCCTGGGCCGATGACGAGATCGAGGAGATGCTCGCCAACTCTGACAAGGTGATCTTCAACTCGATCGGTCAGCTTGAGCGTTTTGCCGAGGCGACTGCCGGCGCCGTGCGCGGGCTGCGGGTCAATCCGCAGGTCAGCAGCTCCGATTATCTCTTGGCCGATCCGGCGCGGCCATTCAGCCGGCTGGGCGAGTGGGATCCGGCACGCATCGAGGCGGTGATCGATCAGATCTCCGGTTTCATGTTCCACAACAACTGCGAGAACGCGAGCTTCGAGCTGTTCGACCAGATGCTGGATCGTATCGAGGAACGCTTTGGCCCTCTGCTCGAGCAGGTGTCGTGGGTCAGCCTCGGTGGCGGGATTCACTTCACCGGCGAGGATTATCCGCTGGATGCCTTCTGTGCCCGCCTCAAGGCCTTTGCTGAGCGCTATGGCGTGCAGGTCTATCTGGAGCCGGGTGAGGCGGCGATCACCCAAAGCGCGTCGCTGGAAGTCACCGTGCTGGACACCCTCTACAACGGCAAGCATCTGGCGGTGGTCGACAGCTCTATCGAGGCGCACATGCTCGACTTGCTGATCTATCGCCTCAACGCCAAGATGGCGCCCTGTCAGGGTGAGTACACCTATATGGTGTGCGGTAAATCCTGCCTGGCCGGGGACATCTTCGGCGAATACCAATTCGATCGTCCGCTGGCCATCGGCGATCGGCTGTCGTTCATCGACGCAGCGGGTTACACCATGGTCAAGAAAAACTGGTTCAACGGACTCAAGATGCCGGCCATTGCCGTGCGCCAACTCGATGGCAGCATCGAGGTGGTTCGCGAGTTTGGTTTCGACGACTACCTGGCCAGTCTTTCCTGAGACTGGCGGCGAGGGAGATAAATTGAAAAGAAACGTTCTGATCATCGGTGCTGGAGGTGTGGCCAAGGTCGTGGCCCATAAGTGCGCGCAACACAACGATGAGCTTGGCCAGATAGCGATTGCCTCGCGCAGTATCGCCAAATGCCAGGCGATCATCGACAGCGTGCAGGCCAAGGGCAGCTTCAAGCAGCCGGCGCAACTCAAGGCCTATGCCCTGAATGCGCTGGATGTCGAGGCAACCCAGGCGCTCATTCGTGAAACCGATTCGCAGATCGTCATCAACGTCGGTTCGGCGTTCCTCAACATGTCGGTGCTGCGCGCCTGCATCGAGACCGGGGCAGCCTACCTTGATACCGCCATCCATGAAGAGCCGGGCAAGATCTGCGAGACACCGCCCTGGTACGCCAACTACGAGTGGAAGCATCTGGCGGAGTGCGAGGAGCGCGGCATTACCGCGATCCTTGGCGCAGGCTTTGATCCGGGCGTGGTGAATGCCTGGGCGGCGCTGGCCAGTCGCCAGCATTTTGATCGGATCGATTCGATCGACATCCTCGATGTGAACGCCGGCTCCCACAGCAAGTACTTTGCCACCAACTTCGATCCGGAGATCAACTTCCGTGAGTTCACCGGGCAGGTGTGGAGCTGGCAGAACGGGCAGTGGACCAGCAACCGCATGTTCGAGGTCAAGCGTACCGATGACCTGCCGGTGGTCGGTGAGCAGAACCTGTACCTGACCGGTCACGATGAAGTGCATTCGCTGTCGAAGAATCTGGGCGTGCCGAACGTGCGCTTCTGGATGAGCTTTGGCGATCACTACATCAATGTCTTCACGGTGCTGAAGAACCTGGGTCTGCTGTCCGAGCAGCCGGTACGCACCGCCGAAGGGCTGGACGTCGTGCCGCTCAAGGTAGTCAAGGCGGTGCTGCCGGATCCGGCCTCGCTGGCGCCGGGGTATACCGGCAAGACCTGCATCGCTGATCTGGTGCGTGGCGAGAAGGATGGTCGGCCGCGGGAGCTCTTGATCTACAACGTGGCCGACCACGAGGAAGCCTACGCCGAGACCGATAGCCAGGGCATCTCCTACACCGCCGGGGTTCCACCGGTGGCGGCGGCGCGCTTGATCGCCCGGGGTGACTGGGACAGCCGGCGGATGGTCAACGTCGAGGAGCTGGCGCCGGAGCCGTTCCTGCAGTTGCTGGACCAGATGGGACTGCCGACCCGCATCCGCGATGCAGCGGGGGATCGTCCCTGGGATCAGTGAGGCGCGGCGCGTCGCTATCTGATCCACCAACAAAAAGGGGTGCCCAGTGGGGCACCCCTTTTTGTATGGCGTCGCGCCTCAGAGGCGATAGGTACTGCTGGTCATCACCTTGGCCAGCAGACGCATGCCGAACTTGACCGAGGCCGGGAAGCGCAGGCCGCCGGCCTCCAGTGCATTGCTGGCATGTTCCAGCTCGTCATGGCGCATTTGCTCGAGAATGGCCCGCGAGCGCAGGTCGCTGCCTGGCAGCTCCTGCAGGTGACTGTCCAGGTGCCGGACCACCTGATCTTCCGTCGCCGCGACAAAGCCCAGGCTGACCCGGTCGCTGATCAGCCCAGCGCCTGCGCCGATCCCCAGCGACAGGCCATAGAACAGCGGGTTGAGCAGGCTGGGGCGTCCGCCCAGTTCACGGATGCGCTGTTCGCACCAAGCCAGATGATCGATCTCCTCATCGGCGGCCTGCTCCATGGACTGGCGGGTTTCCGGCAGCTTGGCGGTCAGTGCCTGGCCCTGGTACAGCGCCTGGGCGCAGACCTCACCGGTGTGATTGATGCGCATCAGGCCGCAGACGTGACGCCGCTCGTGCTCGTCCAGTGGCGTATCGAGCAGTGCCTGGGCCGGGGAGGGGCGTGCCGGCTGGCCGCTGAACGGCAGCAGGGTGCGCAGCGCCGCATCGGCCTGCATCAGCAGGCGATCGGCGGGAGAGTACTGGCGTTGCAGGTTCATCGCGATCTCCTTGGTGGCCGGTTCAGGCGTGAAGGCTCAGCCCGGTGGCCAGTGCAGCTGGCGCTGACCGAGCACATGCAGGTGGATGTGATAGACGGTCTGCCCGCCGAGCGCGTTGCAGTTCATCACCACCCGGAAACCCTCCTCGCAGCCCTGCTCGCGGGCCAGTCGCTGGGCGGTATAGAGGATGTGGCCGAGCAGGGCGCGGTCTTCTTCGCTGGCGTCGTGCAGGGTGGCGATGTGTTTCTTGGGAATGACCAGAAAATGCACCGGCGCTTGGGGGGCGATGTCGTGGAAGGCGATCACCTGATCATCTTCGTAGAGCATGCGGGCCGGGATATCACCGTTGACGATCTTGCAGAACAGACAGTCCACCGGGAGGCTCCTGATTGACGGGATGTGCCCCGATTCTACTGGCCAAGCCGCGCGGCGCCCAGCCCTGCGGCTCAGCGCGACAGCAGGCGGCGATTGAGTTGTCCGGCCAGGCGGCGCACCAGCGCGCGCGGCAGCAGGCGTACCAGCAGACTGGCCAGGCGATTGCGCCAGCCGGGAATGATCACGCTCTGGCGCCGCGCAAGGCCGGCGAGCGCCTGCTGGGCGATCTGCTCTGCATTCATCAGCCAGGCGCTGCCTTGCAGGTGGCGGATGTCGAGCTGCGCGTTATGCCAGAACGAGGTGCGTACCGGGCCCGGGCAGAGGGTAGCGACATGCACCCCGTAGCCGGCCAGCTCGCTGTGCAGCCCTTCGGAAAAGTGCAGGACAAAGGCCTTGCTGGCGTAGTAGCTGCTCAGCCAGGGCCCTGGCTGGAAGGCGGCCAGCGAGGCGACATTGAGGATCTCGCCATGACCGCGGGCCGCCATCTGCGCACCCAGGGCATGGCAGAGCCGGGTCAGGGCCAGGATATTCAGCTCCAGCAGCTGGCGCTCGCGGCGCCATTCATGCGCCAGAAACTCGCCGGCGCAGGCGCTGCCGGCGTTGTTGATCAGCCGCTCGATCCGGTAACCGCATTGCTCGATCTCCAGAAGCAGGCCACTGAGCTGCAGGGGCTCGGTCAGGTCGCAGACGCGAAACATCACCTCGATCGCAAAGCGCTGGCTCAGCTCGCAGGCGATGCTTTCCAGCGCCGGGCGCTCACGGGCCACCAGGATCAAGGCCTCGCCCCGGCGCGCCAGCGCCTCGGCCAGCGCCAGGCCGAGGCCACTCGAGGCGCCAGTGATCAGGGTGTAGCTGGACAAGGCGGGCCCTCCGCAGGCAGCGCTTATCAGGACGGGCGCGCAGTCTACCTGCGCCCCTGTCCTGTCGTAACCGTGCGAGGGCTCAAAACGGGCGAACGACGACCAGAATGACGATGGCCAGGAGGAAAATCACCGGCACTTCGTTGAACCAGCGATAGAACACATGCCCGCGATGGTTTTCGCCCCGGGCGAATTTCTTCAGCAGTGCGCCGCACATGTGGTGATAGCCCACCAGCAGCAGCACCAGGGTCAGCTTGATGTGCAGCCAGATGCCGGTGGCGAACAGCGACGGGTTGATGACCAGCATCCAGATGCCCAGCGCCAGGGTCGCGATCATCGAGGGGACCATGATGCCGCGATACAGCTTGCGCTCCATCACGCAGAAACGTTCGTGGCTGGGCGCGTCACTGCTCATCGCGTGATAGACGAACAGGCGCGGCAGGTAGAACAGGCCGGCGAACCAGCAGATGACGGCAATGATGTGCAAGGCCTTGAGCCAGAGGTAGAGCATCGGAAGATCCTTGGGTCAGTGGAGGGAAGGTGCGCATGGCGTGGCGATGGTAGTCGCCCGGGGCGGTGGCGTCATCCGGCGGTTGGCCGGCTGCTGGCGGCGGCCTTATCATGCGCGCTTCTTTTGCACAGATCGCCCGCGGGGGAGAGGAAATGATCAAGGTCGGCATTGTTGGGGGCACGGGGTATACCGGTGTCGAGTTGCTGCGGTTGCTGGCCCAGCATCCGCAGGCACAGGTCGAGGTGATCACCTCGCGCTCGGAAGAGGGCATGCGGGTGGTTGATATGTACCCCAACCTGCGTAGCCACTATGACGCGCTGCGTTTCAGCGTGCCGGATGTCGCGCGTCTTGGCGCCTGTGATGTGGTGTTCTTTGCCACGCCGCACGGCGTGGCACACGCGCTGGCGGGCGAGCTGTTGGCGACCGGTACCCGGGTGATCGACCTTTCGGCCGATTTCCGTCTGCAGGATGCCGAAGAGTGGGCCAAGTGGTACGGTCAGCCGCACGGCGCGCCGGATCTGCTGCCGGAAGCGGTCTACGGTCTGCCGGAGGTCAACCGCGAGGCGATTAAAGGGGCGCGCCTGATCGCGGTGCCGGGTTGCTACCCGACCGCTACCCAGCTGGGGCTGATTCCGCTGCTGGAAGCGGGTCTGGCCGATGCGGGCAGCCTGATCGCCGACTGCAAGTCCGGGGTCAGTGGTGCCGGACGCGGTGCCAGTGTCGGTTCGCTGCTCTGTGAGGCGGGTGAGAGCATGAAGGCCTACTCGGTCAAAGGGCATCGCCACCTGCCAGAAATCAGCCAGGGCCTGCGCCGCGCGGCCGGTGGCGAGGTCGGCCTGACCTTCGTGCCGCATCTGACGCCGATGATCCGCGGCATTCACGCCACCCTGTACGCGCGGGTCGCCGATCGCAGCGTTGATCTGCAGGCACTCTTTGAGCAGCGCTATGCCGGCGAGCCGTTCGTCGACGTGATGCCGGCCGGTAGCCATCCGGAGACCCGTAGCGTGCGTGGTGCCAACGTCTGCCGCATTGCCGTGCATCGTCCGCAAGGCGGGGATCTGGTGGTGGTGCTGTCGGTGATCGACAACCTGGTCAAGGGCGCTTCTGGCCAGGCGGTGCAGAACATGAACATCCTGTTTGGTCTGGATGAGCGCATGGGGCTGTCGAGCGCAGCCCTGCTGCCTTGAGCCTTGGTGCGCTCCATCGGTCACGACCGGTGGGGCGCACAATAGTTGACCGTTTCGCTCGGTTGACGATAATGCCAAGCCTCTGTGCTGCAATATGGCCGCGCGCCTGGAGTTCCGGACATGAGTATTGAAACCTTCACCCCGACACCGCTGCTGTTTACCGAGAATGCAGCCAACAAGGTGAAGAGCCTGATCGAAGAAGAGGGCAACGAGCGCCTCAAGCTGCGCGTGTTCGTCACCGGTGGTGGCTGCTCGGGATTCCAGTATGGCTTCACCTTCGATGACGAGCTGGCCGAAGACGATACGGTCGTCGAGCGCGATGGCGTGAGTCTGGTGGTGGACCCGATGAGCTTCCAGTACCTGGTGGGCTCTGAGGTGGATTATCAGGAAGGGCTCGAGGGTTCGCGTTTTGTTATCAAGAACCCGAATGCCACCACGACCTGTGGCTGCGGGCAGTCATTCTCGATCTGAGCTGGCTGAGCTTCATGACGACAACGCCGCGCTTTCGCGCGGCGTTGTCGTTTCCAGATCCAGCATTCAGGCGGGATAGATGGCGCCGAGGATGCGTGGGCCGTGGGCGCCGGTTACCGCCGGGCAGTTACCGGGCAGCCCCTCAAGGCAGCGATGGGCCAGCCAGGCGAAAGCCATCGCCTCGATCCAGTCGGCGGGCAGACCATAATGATCCGTGGGGCTGACTGCAGCGTCGGGCAGTAACTGGGCCAGGCGCTGCATCAATCGCCCGTTATGTGCACCGCCACCGCAGACCAGTACTTCTTCCGCTGCGGGCAGGCTGTGGGCGATGTCTGCAGCGATGCTGCGCGCGGTCAGTTCCAGCAGCGTCGCCTGTACATCGGCTGGGGCCTGCGCAGGTAGCGTGTGCAGGTGTTGCTGCAGCCAGTCGAGATTGAAGTGCTCGCGCCCGGTGCTTTTCGGTCCACGCTGGCGGAAGTAGGGGTCGTCCAGCAGGCGTTCGAGCAGGGCGGGCAGGACGCATCCACTGGCCGCCCAGTGGCCATCCTGATCAAAAGTGCGGTGCTGATGGCGGTGGATCCAGGCATCCAGCAGGACATTGCCGGGGCCGCAATCAAAACCGCGCACCGCGGTATCCGGGGCGAGCAGTGTCAGGTTGCTGAATCCGCCGATGTTAACGATGACCCGGGCACGTTGTTGCCCGAACAATGCGTGATGGAAGGCGGGTACCAGCGGGGCGCCCTGACCGGCAGCGGCAACATCGCGCCGCCGAAAATCAGCGACCACCGTGATACCGGTCAGCTCAGCGAGCAGCGCCGGATTGCCGATCTGCACGGTGAAGCCGCGTTGCGGTTCATGGCGGATGGTCTGGCCATGGCTGCCGATAGCGCGGATCTGTCGGGCGTTGAGTTGAGCCTGCTGCAACAGGGTCTGGATGCCGGCAACCACCTGCGTCACCCAAGCGTTCTCGGCTAGTGCGGCGCGGGCGATCTCGTCAGTGCCTGTCTGGCACAGGGTCAGGAGTTGCTGGCGCAGCTCCGCGGGCATTGGCAAGGCAAGGCTGTGGAGCAGGGTGGCTGCATCGCCCTGTTGTTCGACCAGGGCGATGTCCAACCCGTCCAGGCTGGTACCGGACATGACGCCGATGTAAAGCGGCATGTGGTGTTCAGCGCTTGTTCATGGCCAGCATGCTGGAGCGTTCACGGTCCATACGTGCCAGCAGTGGCTGGGTATGCTTCAGGAAGCGTTGCCGCTCCTTGCCGCTCAGCGTCTCGGTAACCGGCAGGTTCTTGCTCATCGGGTCGATGTGCCGGCCATTTTCCTGGAACTCATAGTGCAGGTGCGGGCCAGTCGAGAGGCCGGTGCTGCCAACGTAGCCGATCACCTGTCCTTGCTTGACCTGCTGCCCGGTACGGATGCCTTTGGCAAAGCCTTTCATGTGCGCATACAGCGTGCGGTAGCTTTTGCCGTGCTGAATGATCACGGTATTGCCGTAGCCACCCTTGCGTCCGGCCAGTACCACGCGGCCATTCCCCGTGGCCTTGATCGGCGTACCTGTGGGCGCTGCGTAGTCGACACCGTTGTGCGCACGGATCTTGTTGAGTACGGGGTGACGTCGATTAGGGTTGAAGCGTGAGGAAATGCGCGCACTATCAATCGGGTTGCGATTGAAGGCTTTGCGATTGCTGCTGCCGTCTGCGTTGTAGTACTGGCTGCTGCCATTACTCGTGCTGTAACGGACGACCGAGTATGTCTTGCCACTATTGGTGAAACGCGCCGCCAGGATGTTGCCATGCCCGACAACCTTGCCGTTGACGACTTTCTGCTCGTAAATCACTTCAAACTCGTCACCCTTGCGGATGTTGCGTCCGAAGTCGATGTCGTACTCGAAGGCTTTAGCCAAGGCATGGGTGATGCTGGTCGGCATGCTCGCTTTGCTGACGGCTGCCGCCAGCGAGCTGGTAATGATACCGCGCGCATAGGCTTCGCGAAGGGTCGGTGCGGCCTTTTCATGATTGATCTGGAAGGTGTCGCCGCTACGCAGGACTTCAATGCTTTCCAGGCTGCTCAGGCGGGTGTGCAGTGACTTCAGGTCACCCTGTTCATCAAGGTGAAAATCGAAGGACTGTCCAAGCTGGATGCTCGTCAGGCGCGTACGGGCTGACGGATCGCTATCAAGCACCTGGTGCAGCGTGTTGCTGCTCAGACCGGCACGCTGGAACAGTGTCGAGAGTGTGTCGCCTTTCTGTGCCTTCAAGTTAAGCGTGGTCGGTTTGGCAGGAGGGGCTGGCTCAGTCTGCGATGGAGAGGGCGCTGCTGCAGTTGTGACTTCCTCGGTTTCAAGGGCGTCATTCTCTGTAAGCTTATCGAGAATGGAGAGGCTGCTTTCCTCTAATCCGAAGGGCAGTGTCGTCCGCTTGGCCTCTACCTGTGCGCTGGGGAAGATCAGCAGCGAGAGACACAGCGCTGCGAGAACGCCACTGGCAGCCAGCAGGTGCTTCTTCGGGTAGCTGGACGTAATCTGGGATGAATCCGTCATGGTGGGCGGGGTTCTTGAGAGTGCAATAACTGTCTAAATTATAGTCAAAGTGTCCGCGAGGCAACCCTGGCGGGTGCCTTGGCGTGCCTGTGTGAAACGGCAGTGCCAGGCGTTTTGTAAATTCCGGGCGATCTTGTATCGTTGGTGCCCCCTTGGTTCATGTCGTGATAGGCAGCTTAATGAAGTCGGTTGAAGAGCAGCTGGCGCTGATCAAGCGCGGTGCAGAAGAGATCTTGGTTGAGTCAGAGCTGGTGGCCAAGCTAAAGCGCGGGCAGTCCCTGCGTGTCAAAGCGGGTTTTGATCCGACCGCGCCTGATCTGCATCTTGGGCACACGGTGCTGATCAATAAGTTGCGGCAGTTCCAGGAGCTTGGGCATCAGGTGATCTTCCTGATCGGTGATTTCACCGGGATGATTGGCGATCCGAGCGGCAAGAATGCTACCCGCCCGCCGCTGACGCGCGAGCAGGTGCTGGAGAACGCCGAAACCTACAAGGCGCAAGTGTTCAAGATTCTGGATCCGGCTAAAACCGAGGTGGCCTTCAACTCTACGTGGATGGATAGCCTGTCTCCTGCCGACTTCATCCGTTTGGCATCGCACTACACAGTGGCGCGGATGCTGGAGCGTGACGACTTCCATAAGCGCTATACCGGCAGCCAGCCCATTGCCATCCACGAATTCCTTTATCCGCTGGTTCAAGGCTACGACTCTGTGGCGCTGCGTGCCGACATCGAGTTGGGTGGAACGGATCAGAAGTTCAACTTGCTGATGGGGCGGGAGTTGCAGCGCTCCTACGGCCAGGAGTCGCAGGTCATCGTGACCATGCCGCTGCTGGAGGGGCTCGATGGTGTCAAGAAGATGTCGAAGTCGCTGGGTAACTATGTAGGTATCCAGGAGGCGCCCGGTGTCATGTACGGCAAGCTGGTTTCCTTGCCGGATGCCTTGATGTGGCGCTATTTCGAGCTGCTCAGTTTCCGGCCTATGGATGAGATTGAGGCGTTCCGGCGAGATGTTGAGCGAGGTGCTAACCCGCGCGATATCAAGATCAAGCTGGCAGAAGAGATTGTGGCGCGCTTCCACGGTGAAGAGGCGGCGGCAACGGCCCATCGTGCCGCGGGTAACAGGCTCAAGGATGGAGAGCTGCCTGATGACTTGCCGGAAATTAGCCTCGAGTCCGAAGGCGACCTGCCGATCGCTGCCGTGCTGAACCGTGCCGGTTTAGTGCGTAACGCTGCCGCCGCGCGTGACCTGCTGGGGGCGGGTAGTGTGCGGGTTGATGGTGTTGTCGTGGATCGGGACTTCATCTTTGAGCAGGGCAAGACTTATGTATGTCAGGCAGGCAAGAAGGCATTCGCCAGAATTGCGATCTTGATGCCGAAAAGTGCTTGACGAGAGTTGGGGGGGCGTCTATAATGCGCCCCACTTCTGTAACGATGCCGAAAGTGCTTAGGAATCAATAAGTTGCGTCGTTGTTTTCTGGGTTGATGTGATTTCTTGGTTTTGCTTTTTGGTGCTGTAGTTGTGGTTCTCTGCTTGCTGTTCTCGTGTTTCGGGTTTGGCAAGTCTGGGTGGTGAGCGCAGTTGCTGTGCTGCTACCCAGTCAGGCGGCTTCGTTGATCGAAGCGCTGAGCTGAAAAGAAAAGCTCAGAAAGCGCTTGACAGGAAGCAAGGCTGCTGTAGAATCTGCGGCCTCGGTTGATGCGAAGCGCCAAGCGCTCCGGTTGATCGAACCGGTTGTTCGGTTTTACTGTTCAACCCCGGCTCAGGCCGATACGTTCTTTAACAAGTTGAATCAAGCAATTCGTGTGGGTGCTTGTGGATAAGACTGACAGTCGCAAGATTATCAGCATCAC
>NZ_JAMJEZ010000024.1 GCF_023544715.1 Pseudomonas eutrophicaquae
TCCCGATGATCCTGCCGCACTCAAGCTGTTGCTGAGCCAGTTGCAGGCGAAGGTTGCTCACCTGCAAGAAGAGAACACCCTGCTGCGCCAACGCCTGTTCGGCCGCAAGTCCGAACAGACGCCGGATGCCGCGACACCGCAACTGGCGCTGTTCAATGAGGCGGAAAGCCTGGCCGCGCCGCTCGCTGACGACGCGGGTGACGCTGTCGAAGAGGCCGTCGCCCCCACCAGCAAACGTCGCGGCAAGCGCAAGCCGCTGCCAGCAGAGCTGCCGCGCGTCGAGGTGACCCACGAGCTGCCCGAGCACGAACTGACCTGCGCATGCGGCTGCCGCAAGCACGTCAGCGGCGAAGAGGTCAGCGAGCAGCTCGAGATCGTGCCGATGCAGATCCGCGTGATCCGCCACATCCGCAAGGTCTACGCCTGCAAGGGCTGCGAAAGCGCACCGGTCACCGCCGACAAGCCGGCCCAGCTGATCGAGAAGAGCCTGGCCAGCCCCAGCGTGCTGGCGATGCTGCTGACCACCAAGTACGTCGACGGCCTGCCGCTGCATCGTTTCGAAAAGGTCCTAACCCGCCATGGCGTCGACCTGTCCCGGCAAACCCTGGCACGCTGGGTGATCCAGTGCAGCGAGCAGCTGCAACCGCTGCTCAACCTGCTGCGCGAGCAGCTGCTGGAGAGCACGGTGATCCACTGCGACGAAACGCGGGTGCAGGTGCTCAAGGAGCCGGGACGGGAGCCGAGCAGCCAGTCATGGATGTGGGTGCGAACTGGCGGGCCGCCGGCTCGCCCGGTGGTGCTGTTCGACTACACGACCAGCCGTGCGCAGGACGTGCCCTTGCGCCTGCTCGAAGGCTATCGCGGCTACCTGATGACCGATGACTACGCCGGCTACAACGGCCTGGCTGCACGACCGGGCATCGAGCGTCTGGCGTGCATGGCCCATGCGCGGCGCAAGTTCATCGAGGCGCAGAAGGTGCAGCCCAAGGGCAAGACCGGGCGTGCCGATGTGGCGCTGAACCTGATCAACCGGCTATACGCCATCGAGCGCGAACTCCGGGACGCCAGCGATGAGCAGCGCTACCTGGGTCGACAGCAACACAGCCTGCCCATCCTGGCGAAACTCCAGGCCTGGCTGGAAAAGACTCAGCCTCAGGTCGTCCCACAGAGCGCCCTGGGCAAGGCCGTGAACTACCTGGCCAGCAATTGGAGCCGACTGGAACGCTACGTCGAGGCGGGCCATCTGCCCATCGACAACAACCGTGCCGAGAATGCCATCCGTCCCTTCGTCGTCGGCCGCAAGAACTGGCTGTTCAGCGACACGCCCAAAGGCGCCACTGCCAGCGCCCAGATTTACAGCCTGGTGGAAACCGCCAAGGCCAACGGCCAGGAGCCCTACGCGTGGCTGTGCCATGTCCTCGAGCGCCTGCCGCAGGCTCGCAGTCTGGAAGACTACGAAGCACTGCTGCCGTGGAACTGCAAGCCAGCGACAACAATGTAAAACACTCGCCCCATCATCGGCAGATGGGGTTCATGGATCGGTTACACAACATCCCCCGGCTCGGCATAGCGCAGCGATCCCGCCATATCCTTTCTGACCCGAGAAAAGGCTTGTGTCGTGAAGGTGCCATACCGTGTGTATATCTCGCCGTAGTGAATCACACTGATGCCATCTTCGACATAGTCGGCCTTGGTGAAGCGCTTGCCGCGAATGAACTCACCAATCTCCCCCAGTGCCTTCCATTCGACATCCACACCATCAAAACTCAACAACTGGTCACGATAATGCTTGTATTGTTTTTTTCTGGCGGTCAGATCGGCGGTCAGATCGGCGGTCAGATCGGTGAAGGCGTCCAGAATGCGGACGATTTCGGCTTGGATTTCAAGCGATTTTTTCGGGTTTTCTGGGCAGGGTATTGGAATTGGATAGGCCGAAATTTTCTCTGTCGGTAGATGCGCTGGAATGGCGTCTGTTGCTAGAGATTGAATTTCGTTCTGCTGTTTTTTCAGATAATAGTAAAGGTACTTATTGTTGAGCGACTTGCCAGGCTTTATGCAATAGCAAACATCATTCGCCCAGAAGTCTGTTTCAATGATATTGACGAATCCGGCTGTGCCATATTTGACGATGGTGATCGTATTTTTCTTTTGATTATGGTTTTCGTAGAATCCCATGGGCGTAACGCCGCCGCTGAAAACTGGGTACTTCTTCTCAGGGCTCAACTCGCTTTTTGTCACACGACGTCCTCTTTCGAGGGTTGCGCATGACTCCAGTGGAAGCCACTCCACTTCAACGCCGTCGAGCAGCTTCTCGATAAACGCCAGTTCGCTCATGCGTCTGCCTCCTCGCCTTCGATCTCGGCGACGATGGCGTCGATCTCGCTGCGCAGCTGGTCGATCCTGGCCACCGTGGTTTTCAGTTCGGCATTGAGCTGGGCAATATCCACCACTTCGCGGTTGTCCTTGGCTTCGACGTAGCTGCTGACCGACAGGTTGTAGCCGTTGGCCGCCACCTGCTCCAACGGCACGGACTTTGCGAAATGTTCGACGCTTTCCTTGCTGTCGAACACAGCCATGATCTGCTCGATATGGCTATCCAGCAGCGTGTTGTTGTTGGTTTCTTTCTTGAACAGCCCGCTGGCGTCGATGAACTGGGTGGTGGTGTCTTTCTTGTTCTTGGCCAGCACCAGAATGTTCACGGCGATGGTGGTGCCGTAAAACAGGTTGGGGGCGAGCGAGATCACCGTTTCCACATAGTTGTTGTCCACCAGGTACTGGCGGATTTTGGCTTCCGCCCCGCCGCGGTAGAAGATGCCGGGGAAGCAGACGATGGCGGCGCGGCCCTTGCTGGACAGATAGCTGAGCGCGTGCAGCACAAAGGCAAAGTCGGCCTTGGACTTGGGCGCCAGTACGCCGGCCGGGGCAAAGCGGTCGTCATTGATCAGCGTCGGGTCGTCGCTACCAATCCACTTCACCGAATACGGCGGGTTGGAAACGATGGCATCGAACGGTTTGTCATCGCCAAAATGCGGCTCGATCAGGGTGTTGCCGAGCTGGATGTTGAACTTGTCGTAGTTGACGTTGTGCAAGAACATATTCATCCGCGCCAGGTTGTACGTGGTGTGGTTGATTTCTTGCCCAAAGAACCCGTCTTCGATCAGGTGTTGGTCGAAGTGCTTCTTGGCTTGCAGCAGCAGCGAGCCAGAGCCGCAGGCGGGGTCATAAATCTTGTTGACGCTGGTTTGCTTGTGCATCGCAAGCTGCGCGATCAGCTTGGACACATGCTGCGGCGTGAAGAACTCGCCGCCCGACTTGCCCGCGTTCGCCGCGTAGTTGGAGATGAGGAATTCGTAGGCATCGCCGAACAGATCAATGCAACTGGCGTCGAAACCGCCGAAGTCCAGCTCCGCCACGCGTTTGAGCACTTTGGACAGGCGATCGTTCTTGTCTTTGACGGTGTTGCCAAGGCGGTTGCTGGTGGTATCGAAATCGGCAAACAGGCCTTTGATGTCGCGCTCGGAGGGGTAGCCGTTGGCGGAGGCTTCGATGGCGGCAAAGATGTTGGCCAGATCGGTATTCAGGCTCTCGTTGGTGTTGGCGTTGGCCGCGACGTTAACGAACAGCTGGCTGGGGTAGATGAAGTAGCCCTTGGTCTTGATGGCGTCATCTTTGGCAGCCGCAATGTTCGGATCACTGTCTGCCATCGCGGCGTAATTGACGGATGCATCGCCGCCGGTGATGTAATCGATGAAGTTCTCGCTGATGAAGCGATAGAACAGGGCGCCCAGCACGTACTGCTTGAAGTCCCAGCCGTCGACGGCGCCGCGCACATCGTTGGCGATTTGCCAGATGCGGCGTTGCAGTTCGGCGCGTTGTTGGATGCTTGTCATGCTGATGGTCCTGTTTCAATTCGTCTGGTTTGGCTCAGGCACGAGGCGTGAGCCAAAGAAAATATGCTGCTGCGGCAACGGCTTGGCCGGGATCACGCGCGGTTTGGCGCATGACTTTGGCGCAGGCTTGGCGGATAGACGCTGTTTTGAGCCAAGTCAGGGAAGGCGATAGCGTGTGCCACTACGCACCCCCTCCTGGATCAGATTTCCCTCTTTCACCAGTTGCTCTACAGCTCGCCGCACACGTGAACGGGGAATTTCCAGCCCAATCCGCTGGTGGATGTTGCCAATCCTGGTGCCTGGGTAGCGGCCCACGTCTTCGACGATCAGCGCAGCCAGACGGTGCGGCTCGATGCGCTTGAGCGTGGTTTCGCCGGTGAACTGAAGGCTGTGCAGCAAGCCCGGATCGACAAAGTAGCGCGTGGCCTGGGTACGCCCGGCGCTCTGCACCAACTGCCAGTCGAGCACGCGTTTGAGCCAGAGCTGAAGAGCTTCGACGCCAGGCAGCTCCAGCATGCTGGCAAGCTCGCGGGCGGTCAGCGCATCGTGCTGGGCCAGCAGGCCCAGGGCAATACGCTCACGCTGGGTGAGTTGATAGGTCTGGTCGGCCTTGGCGATGAAGTCGATGACCTCGGGCTTGAGGATACGGCGGCGCACCGTGACCTGCACGCGGTCGTGGGTTTCGATCAGCTCCGGCATCGGGCGACCTTGCGACAGCAGTACCTCGAAGATCTTGTCGAAGCCGCTGCCTTCGCGTTCCATCAGTTTCAGGTCGTGGAACAGGCGGGCCAGGTGCTCGTTGCGGCGCACTGTGGTGTGCAGTACGTTCTGCGGTGTGACGCCCAACGGCAAAGGTCCGGGGTTGACTACTTCCAGCCGGTCCGGATGCAGGTTCAGGAAGATGTCGCCACGCTGGGTGTAGGGGCGGTGTACCAATGCGTTGACCAACAATTCGCGCACCACGATTTCGTCGAAGGCGGGTACGTTCTGGCGGTACAGGCCATCGGGCAGCTCGTAGCGCTCACGGAAGTCTGGCACCTCCTGCCAGACCGCTTCGATCAACTCCATCGGGCTTTGCGTGTGGTCGTCCCATACCAGCTTGTTGACCTTCTGGCCAAGCTCGTCGTACTTGATGAACTGGATGACTGGCGCCGTGGTCAGTTGGGCACGCTGGTGCTGGCGACCAAGGCAGAGCACGCCCAGGTTGGTGAGGGCCTGTCCTTGCGCGAGCTGATAGTGCTCGAGCAGTTCGTCGTCGGACTTTTCCTTGACCGATGCCTTGACGCGGTCTGATGCGCGGAGGGCTGCAAGCAGCTTGTCGCGTTTGCCGGTATCGACCTCGGTGCGCGGAGCATGCAGTGTGGTTTGCGTTTCCCACGGCAATGCGGACCGTTCACTGGCCAGACGCATCACGTCATCGCCGGTGACCGGCTTGCTTTGGTCGGCCACACGCAGGAAATAGCGGCCGTCCGTGGTGGAGGCGACGGCCATGGCGCGCGGAACACGCAATTCTATGTACTGGCCACCATTCGGGGCGGTGACGACATCAGGCAGCACCGCAACGTTGACGGTGCGCTCGGCCAGCTTGCGCCGTAGGGTGTCAGGCAGGTCGCTGGGGATGTGCTGGCCGGCGGGCGGCGCATCCTGGCCATCCTCGATGCCCAGCAGCAGGCGACCGCCGGTCGCATTGGCAAAGGCAATGCAATCTTTGGCGATTTCGTTCCAGTCTGCTGTCTTGTCCGTCACTGCCCGCAAGGACTTCTGGTCGAGGAGCTGTCCTTCCTGACTCATATGATGCCTTCCTCATCTGGGTTCATTTTTCGCTGTCGACCTCTGATGCAGCATCTACCCACGACCCACGGCGATACGCTCGAGCAGTCCCTGCAGGCCCTATCTTGAGGGGTTTGAAATTTACCATCGAGTGACCGTGCAAACACCCTCATGATGGCCGATAGCACACGGACAACTGACCGGCACCATGCCCGTCGCCTGTTAAACTCTCTGCACCGCTCTGAAAGCCTCGAACGACATGTCCCGACTCAATCCCCGCCAGCAGGAAGCCGTCCACTACATCAGCGGCCCGCTGCTGGTGCTGGCCGGCGCCGGTTCCGGCAAGACCAGCGTGATCACCCGCAAGATCGCCTACCTGATCCAGCAGTGCGGCATCGCCGCCCGGCACATCGTCGCGGTGACCTTCACCAACAAGGCGGCGCGGGAGATGAAGGAGCGCGTCGGCCAGCTGCTGCGCGGCCGCGAGGGCGCCGGCCTGACCGTGTCGACCTTCCACAACCTCGGCCTGAACATCATCCGCCGCGAGCATGCGCACCTGGGCTACAAGAGCGGCTTCTCGATCTTCGATGAGGGCGACATCAAGGCGCTGCTCACCGACATCATGCAGAAGGAGTACCAGGGCGAGGACGGTGTCGATGAGGTGAAGAACCTGATCGGTGCCTGGAAGAACGACCTGATCCTCCCCGAAGAGGCGCTGGCGCGGGCGCGCAACCCGCGCGAGCAGACCGCCGCGATCATCTACATCCACTACCAGCGCACCCTCAAGGCCTACAACGCGGTGGACTTCGATGACCTGATCCTGCTGCCGGTCAAGCTGTTCCAGGCCCATCCCGAGGTGCTGCAGAAGTGGCGCAACAAGGTGCGCTACCTGCTGGTCGACGAATACCAGGACACCAACGCCAGCCAGTACCTGCTGGTGAAACTCTTGGTCGCCGAGCGCGCGCAGTTCACCGTGGTCGGCGACGACGACCAGTCGATCTACGCCTGGCGCGGCGCGCGCCCGGAAAACCTGATGCAGCTCAAGGAGGACTTCCCCAGCCTCAAGGTGGTGATGCTCGAGCAGAACTACCGCTCGACCAGCCGCATCCTCAAATGCGCCAACGTGCTGATCGCCAACAACCCGCACGTGTTCGAGAAGCAGCTGTGGAGCGAGATGGGCCATGGCGACGAGATCCGCGTGGTGCGCTGCAAGAACGAGGAGGCCGAGTGCGAGCGCATCGCCCTGGAAATCCTCACCCAGCACCTCAAGACCCAACGCCCCTACAGCGACTTCGCCATCCTCTACCGTGGCAACTACCAGGCCAAGCTGATGGAGCTGAAGCTGCAGCATCATCAGATCCCCTATCGGCTCTCCGGCGGTACCAGCTTCTTCGCCCGTCAGGAGGTGAAGGATCTGATGAGCTACTTCCGCCTCCTGGTCAACCCGGACGACGACAACGCCTTCCTGCGGGTGATCAACGTGCCGCGCCGCGAAATCGGCTCGGCGACCCTGGAAAAGCTCGGCAATTACGCCAGCAGCCGCGGCATCTCGCTGTACAGCGCCTGTGACGAGCTAGGTCTCGGCGCACACCTGGACACGCGCTTTACCGAGCGGCTGGCGCGCTTCAAGCAGTTTCTCGACCGGGTGCGCCGGCGCTGCAGCAAGGAGGAACCGATCGAGGCCCTGCGCCATATGATCACCGACCTCGACTACGAAAGCTGGGTGCGCCAGCAGAGCGCCAGCGACAAGGCCGGCGATTACCGGATGGGCAATGTCTGGTTCCTGCTCGAAGCGCTGCAGAACACCCTGGAGAAGGACGAAGACGGCGAAATGAGCATCGAGCAGGCGATCGGCAAGCTGGTGCTGCGCGACATGCTCGAGCGCCAGCAGGAGGAAGCCGAAGGCGCCGAGGGTGTGCAGATGATGACCCTGCACGCCTCCAAGGGTCTGGAATTCCCCTGCGTGTACATCATGGGCATGGAGGAAGACCTGCTGCCGCACCGCTCGAGCATCGAGGCCGACAGCATCGAGGAGGAGCGGCGGCTGGCCTATGTCGGCATCACCCGCGCCCGCCAGCACCTGACCCTGACCTACGCGGCCAGGCGCAAGCAGTACGGCGAGGTGATCGACTGCGCCCACAGCCGCTTCCTCGACGAGCTGCCGGCTGAGGATCTGCAGTGGGAGGGCTTGGAATCCGCTCCGGTGGAGGTCCAGGCCAAGCGCGGCAACAGCGCGCTGGCGGATATCAGGGCGTTGCTCAAGCGTTGAAGGGGCAACCATACCCATGCCGTGCCCGGCTGGCCTGCACGATTCGCTCGGCCGGCACCTGCAGCTGGCGCAGCAGGTACTCGGCAAAGTCCGGCGCGTAAGGCTGGCAGGCGATGGCTTCGGCCATGCAGTCCAGCCAGGCCCGGCTGCCGCGCTCGTCGATCGGCCACTGGGCATGGAAGGCCGGAAGGGCGATCGGCCCGTACTTTTCGCGAAACAACTTCGGCCCGCCCAGCCAGCCGCTGAGAAAGCAGGCCAGCTTGTCACGAGCGATGGAGAGATCCTCCGGGTGCATGGCGCGCAGCGCGGCATAGGCCGGTGACTGGTCCATGATCCGGTAGAAGTCGGCGACCAGCTGCTGCAGGCCGTCGATACCGCCGGCGGCCTGGTAGGAGGCATCGCCGGTGCCATAGGGTGCAGAAATACTCATGGGAAGGTCCTCGGCCAGATCAGCAGCTCATTCTAGCCCGCCCCCGACGCGGCACGTGCGGCGCCGGGTCGCCGGCCATGCCACACTTGTACATACATGATGCAAAGCGCAATTTACGGTATAAGTCACGCCCCCATTCGCCCGTGACGAGAGCGCCCATGAGCACCCTGATCTACTGGTTCCGCAACGACCTGCGCCTGAGCGACAACCCGGCCCTGAGCCGCGCCTGCCGTGACGCCGAGCACCTGCTGCCGGTGTATGTGCACGCCGCCGATGAGCCGACCGCCTGGGGATTTTCACGGGTCGGGGCCGCGCGCCGGCACTTCACCGCCCAGGCACTGGAGGATCTGGACGCCCAGCTGCGCGAGCGCGGCAGCCGGCTGCTGGAGCTGGTGGGTGATCCGGTTGAGGTGCTGGGCGCGCTGGCCGCAGAGCTCGGCTGCACGCGCCTGATCAGTGAGGAGATCCCCGCGCCCGAGGAGCAGGCGGCAGTGGAGGCGCTGCGCGCCGCCGGGCTGACGGTGGAGACCCACTGGCAGTCCAGCCTGCTGCATCCGGGTGATCTGCCCTTTGCCTGTGCGCAGCTGCCAGAGAATTTCAGCGCGTTTCGCAACCGTATCGAGCGCGCCGAGGTGCTGCCCGCCGCGCCGCTGCCAGCGCCCGCCAGTCTGCCGCCACTACCCGAGGCGGTGCACGATATCAGTAGCCAGCGCCCGGCCGTCGAGGCCTGGGCGGCGGATGCGCGCTCCTCCTTCCCGTTCACCCAGCCGGCCTTCCACGGCGGCGAGCGGGCGGCCCTGGCCCACGTGCAGCGCTACTTTGCCAGCGATCTGCCGGTGCACTACAAGGCCACCCGCAATGGCCTGTCCGGCACCGATTACTCCAGCAAGTTCTCGCCCTGGCTGGCCAGCGGCGCGCTGTCGCCGCGCAGCATCTACGATGCGCTGTGCGATCACGAACAGGCACGTGGTGCCAGCGACGGCAGCTACTGGCTGTGGTTCGAGCTGCTGTGGCGCGACTACTTCCGCTTCCTGCATGTCCAGCATGGCCGGCGCCTGTACCGCAGCACCGGGCTGGCTCGCCAAGCGGTGCGCCCGCCGCGCCACACGGCCGCCGCCTTTGCCCGCTGGTGCGAGGGGAAAACTGGCGAGCCCTTGGTGGATGCCGGGATGCGCGAGCTGGCGGCGACCGGTTATCTGTCCAACCGCCTGCGCCAGATCGTCGCCAGCTACCTGATCCATGACCTGCAGGGCGACTGGCGCGCCGGGGCGGCCTGGTTCGAGGCCCAGTTGATCGACTATGACGTGTGCAGCAACCAGGGCAACTGGCTGTACATTGCCGGGCGCGGCACCGATCCGCGCGGCGGGCGGCGCTTCAATCCGCAGAAGCAGGCCGCCGACTATGACGGCGACGGCGCCTTCCGCCGCCTCTGGCAAGCACGCTGAAACAGCGCCTCGCCTTCTGAACATACCCCGGCAGCCTGGCGGCTTGCGCGCCCCCTGCCGGGGCATGTGGCGCGGTGATAGCATGCGCGCCCTATGCAGATCAACGACCTTCTCGCTCAGCTCCGCGCCCACGGCGCCCAACCCTGCCACCAGCAGCGCATCCTGCGCGCCTGGCTGGCCGGCTTGCCGCTCGATAGCGGCCCGCGCAACCGCCCGCCGCAAGACTTCTTCCCGCGCCGCGTGCGCGAGGCCCTGCCGCACCTGGCGCTGAGCCTGCAGCAGCTGGCCCGCCTGCACAGCCAGCACCCGGCGGCCGACGGCTCGGCGCGCCTGCTGGTTGGCCTGGCTGACAGGCAGATGGTCGAGAGCGTGCTGCTGCCGCGCGATGGGCTGTGCGTCTCCACCCAGGTCGGTTGTGCGGTGGGCTGCGTGTTCTGCATGACCGGGCGAAGCGGCCTGCTGCGCCAGCTCAGCAGTGCCGAAATCCTCGCCCAGGTGGCGCTGGCCCGTCAGCAGCGCGCGGTGAAAAAGGTGGTGTTCATGGGCATGGGCGAGCCGGCCCATAACCTCGACAACGTGCTGGAGGCGATCACCTGGCTGGGCAGCGAGGGCGGCATCGGCCACAAGAATCTGGTGTTCTCCACGGTGGGCGATCCACGGGTGTTCGAGCGCCTGCCGCGCGGGCCGGTCAAGCCGGCGCTGGCCCTGTCGCTGCACAGCACCCGTGCCGAGCTGCGCCGCACGCTGCTGCCCCAGGCCGCCGCACTGACGCCTGAGCAGCTGGTCGAGCAGGGCGAGCGCTATGCGCGGGCCACCGGCTATCCGATCCAGTACCAGTGGACGCTGCTCAAGGGCATCAACGACAGCGTTGAGGAAATGGACGGCATCCTGCGCCTGCTCAAGGGCAAGTACGCGGTGATGAACCTGATCCCCTATAACAGCCTGGAGGGCGATGCCTTCCAGCGTCCGGACGGCGAGCGCATCGTGCAGATGGTCCGCTACCTGCACAGCCGCGGGGTGCTGACCAAGGTGCGCAACAGCGCCGGGCAGGATATCGACGGCGGCTGTGGCCAGTTGCGTGCCCGTGCCGAGGGCCGCCCTCTGCCCCGTCAGCGCCGTACGCCACCCAGCGCGTAACGCAGGCACAAAAAAGCCGCCCGGGCGAGGGGCGGCTTGGCCGAGCAACAGTGCTTACAGGCCGGACATCTTCTTGATGGCCGCCAGCAGCTCGTCGTCGGAGCAGTCGTTACAGGTACCCTTGGCCGGCATGGCGTTGATACCGGCGATGGCGGTCTTGAGGATGCCCTCGACACCGCCCTTGGCATCGGCACGGGCCTGCCAGGCCGCGGTATCACCGACCTTGGGCGCACCCAGTACGCCGACGCCGTGGCAGGCGTTGCAGTGCTTGGCGATCACGTCATCGGCGCTGCGGGCAGCACCACCGGCCGCCGCGGCAACCGCACCCACGCCGGCGCATTCCTGACCGGCGATGCACACGCTGCCCACCGGCTTGAGACGCTCGGCAATCGCGTCATTGGTTGAGGCCTGGGCGCCAACGGCCCACAGGGCCAGCACGGCAGTCTGGGCTGCCAGGAATTTCTTGATCAGGTTCACCCTTTCACCCTCTATCGTGGCTAGTCACACCCGGGGCGATGGGCCGCGCGGGCGCCCGCAGTATAACGGCAAAGCCGAAGGCGCTGAAACAAGCCCGATAGTCGCAGGGCGACACCTTAGCGGCCCTGTCATCCCAGCGACCCGTCACGCGGGCTATCCTGTGCCGTCACTTTTTTGCAGACCGCGCCATGTCCCAGCACACCCCCACCCACAGCCCCGACCACGCCCCCTCCTGGTATGCCGCCAGCGCCCGCAAGGCGCCGGCCTTCCCCGTCCTGCAGGGCGAGGCGGTGGCCGATGTCTGCATCGTTGGCGGCGGCTTTACCGGCGTGAACTGCGCGCTGGAGCTGGCGCAGCGCGGCTACCGGGTGGTGCTGCTGGAGTCTCGGCTGATCGGCTGGGGCGCCAGCGGGCGCAATGGCGGCCAGCTGATCCGCGGCCTGGGCCATAACCTCGCGCGCTTTACCCCGCTGCTCGGCCAGACGGGTGTGCAGCGCCTCACCCATTACGGGCTGGAAGCGGTCGAGCTCGTGCGCCAGCGCATCGAGCAGCTGGCCATCGACTGCGACCTGACCTGGGGCTATTGCGATCTGGCCAACCGTCCCCAGCACCTTGAGGCGCTGCAGGCCGAGCAGGTGACGCTAACGAATCTGGGCTATCGCCACGCGCTGCGCCTGCTCGGTGCCGATGAGGTGCACGAAGTGGTCGGCTCGAGCCGCTACTGCGGCGGGCTGATCGACATGGGCTCCGGTCATCTGCAGCCGCTGGATCTGCTGCATGGCGAAGCGCTGGCCGCCGCACAGAGGGGCGCTGCCTTGTTCGAGCGCAGCGCCGTGACCCGCATCGACTACGGCGCCACCCTGCGGATACACACCGCGCACGGCGTGGTGCGCAGCCCGCGCCTGATCCTCGCCGGCAATGCCTACCTCGGCGCTCTGGAGCCGCAGCTGTCCGCCAAGGTGCTGCCGGCCGGCAGCTACATCATCGCCACCGAGCCGCTGCCAGAGGCACTTGCCCAGGCGCTGATCCCGCGCAACATGGCGCTGTGCGACCAGCGGGTGGCGCTGGACTATTACCGGCTGTCGCGGGACCGGCGCCTGCTGTTCGGCGGCGCCTGTCATTATTCCGGGCGCGATCCGGCGGACATCGCCCGCTACATGCGGCCGAAGATGCTGGCGGTCTTCCCGCAGCTGGCGCAGGTGCGCATCGACTACGCCTGGGGCGGGATGATCGGCATCGGTGCCAACCGCCTGCCGCAGATCGGCCGTCTGCCCGCGCAGCCCAATGTCTGGTATGCCCAGGCCTACGCCGGGCATGGCCTCAACACCACCCATCTGGCTGCCCATCTGCTCGCCCAGGCCGTGCATGGCGAGGACAGCACGGGCTTTGACCTGTTCGCCGCCGTGCCGCACCCGACCTTCCCCGGCGGCCCCTGGCTGCGCGCGCCCCTGCTGGCGCTGGGCATGCTCTGGGAGCGGCTCAAGGAGCGGCTGTAACGCCCGAACTCATGCTCCGCCAATCAGCGCACGTTCAGTGCGGAGGCGGCGCCGGATAACGGGCAAGGCCCTGTGGCCGGGCGGCCAGCAGCAACAGCATCAGCGCCCCGAGCGCCATCGACCCGGGCAGCGCATGGCCGCTCAGCCACTGGCTGCCGGCACCACTGAGCAGCGGGCCGAGCAGGCAGCCCAGCCCCCACAGCTGGGCGATATGGGCATTGGCACGCACCAGCGCATCATCGCGGTAACGCTCGCCAATCAGGATCAGCGCCAGGGTGTACAGCCCACCGGCGCTGGCGCCAAACAGTAGCAGCAGCGGCCAGATCAGCGGTGTGTGCAGCAGCAGCGGCAGCGCCAGACTGCTGAGCAGCAGCAGCGCCGTACAGGCCCGGAACAGGGCGATGCGCGGCAGGCGATCGGCCAGCAGGCCGATCGGCAGCTGCAGCAGGGCATTGCCGACCACCACCGCGCTGGTCATCTGCAGCACCCGGGGCTGGGGGAAGGCCTCCTGCAGCAGATAGACCGGCAGCAAGGTGAGGATCAGCGCCTCGAAGGCGGCAAACAGCACCATTGCCCAGGCGATGGCCGGCTGGGCTCGGCAGAACGTCAAAAGCCCGGAGGCCACCATTGCCTGGCGCTCGACCTGTGGTGCACCCTCGCGGCCGATCAGCAGCAGCGGCCCGAGCAAGAGCAGACCGATCGCCACCCAGAAGCCGCCATCCCCCTCGCTGCCCAGCACGCCCAGCAGCAGCGGTCCGCTCAGCTGGCTGACCGCAAAGGCGGTGCCATACAGCGCCACCAGCCGGCCACGCCAGGCATCCACCACCAGCTGGTTGATCCAGCTCTCGCCCAGCACGAAGACGATGGTCAGCGCCAGACCGAGCAGCAGGCGCAGCAGCAGCCACAGCCCGTAGGACTGAAAGAGCAGCACCCCCAGCAGCGACAGCGCACTGACCAACAGGCACAGCTGCAGCGCCGCACGGCTGCCGGTGCGACTGGCCAGCGGCCCGGTCAGGCGCGCACCGAGCAGGATGCCGACCGCCGGCATCGCCGCCATCAGGCCGATGGCAAAGGGCCCATAGCCCCAGGCCGCCAGGCGCAGCGACAGCAGCGGCAGACTGACGCCGACCGCCAGCCCGACCAGCACTACCGCCGAGGTCACGGCCCCGTAGGTCATCCATTGCACAGCTTTTTCCTCACAGAAACGATGACGGCCGGTGGCCCCGAGGCCACCGGCCGTCGCAGAGGGTCGGATCAGAGCTTGATCCAGGTCGCCTTGATCTCGGTGTACTTGTCGAAGGCGTGCAGCGACTTGTCGCGGCCATTGCCTGACTGCTTGAAGCCACCGAACGGGGCGCTCATGTCGCCGCCATCGTACTGATTGATCCACACGCTGCCGGCGCGCAGGGCACGGGCGCCGCGATGGGCCTTGGACAGATCGGCAGTCCACAGCGCGGCAGCCAGCCCGTAGGGGCTGTCGTTGGCGATGCGGATCGCCTCGTCCAGGTCATCGAAGGTGATCACCGACAACACCGGGCCGAAGATCTCCTCGCGGGCGATCTTCATCGCATTACTTACCCCGTCAAACACCGTGGGTTCGACGAAGAAGCCACCGCCCTCCTCCATGATCCGCCGCCCGCCACAGCGCAGCTGCGCGCCCTCGGCGTGGCCGGCCTCAATGTAGCCGAGCACGGTGTCGAGCTGCTGGCGATCGACCAGCGCCCCGACGTTGGTAGCCGGATCCAGCGGATGCCCCGGCTGCCAGGCGCGGATGGCTTCCAGCAGCAGGGCCATGAACGGCTCCTTGATCGAGGCCTCGACCAAGAGGCGCGAGCCCGCGGTGCAGACCTCGCCCTGGTTGAAGCAGATAGCCCCGGCAGCGGCGCGCGCCGCGGCGCGCAGGTCCGGCGCATCGGCGCAGACGATGTTCGGGCTCTTGCCCCCCGCCTCACTCCACACCCGCTTGAGGTTCGACTCACCGGCATGAATCATCAGCTGGCGGGCGGTGCGCGTGGAGCCGGTAAATACCAGAGTATCCACATCCATGTGCAGGGCCAGCGCCTTGCCGACCGTGTGGCCATAACCCGGCAGCACGTTGAGCACCCCCGCCGGCAGGCCGGCCTCGACCGCCAGCGCTGCCAGGCGCAGCGCAGTAAGCGGCGATTTTTCCGAGGGCTTGAGGATCACCGAGTTGCCGGTGGCCAGCGCCGGGCCGAGCTTCCAGCAGGCCATCAGCAGCGGGAAGTTCCACGGCACGATAGCCGCCACCACCCCGACTGCCTCGCGGGTCACCAGACCGAGCTGGTCGGGGCCGGTCGGCGCGACTTCGTCATACAGCTTGTCCACCGCCTCGGCGCACCAGCGCAGGCAGTTGGCGGCTGCCGGCAGATCGACCCGCAGCGCATCGCGGATCGGCTTGCCCATGTCGAGGGTTTCCAGGAGCGCCAGCTCCTCGCGGTGGATATCCACGAGCTCAGCCAGACGCAGCAGCACCGTCTTGCGCCGCGCTGGCGCCAGCTGCGACCACACCCCGGACTCAAAAGTAGTGCGGGCATCGAGCACCGCGCGGTCGGCATCAGCGGCGGTACAGCTGGCGACATGGGCCAGCAGGCGGCTGTCGATCGGGCTGCGGCACTCGAAGGTAGCGCCCTCGGCAGCAGGGACGTATTGACCGTGGATGAAGGCGCGGCCTTCGATGGTCAGGTGCTGGGCGCGGTGTTCCCAGTCGGCGCGGCTCGGCATGCTCATGCGTGGTGCTCCAGGCTCAGGTTAGGTCGCCATCTTGGCGGCAGGGCAAAAGGCCCGGCAAGTCCCTGCAGCATAGCGAGCGTTGGGTGGCACTGAGGCGAGCGATGCATCGCAGACATAAAAAAACCCGCCACAACGGGCGGGTTTTCCTTCAAGGGCCGATCAATTACTTGATCTTGGCTTCCTTGTAGATCACATGCTTGCGAACCACCGGATCAAATTTCTTGATCTCGAGCTTCTCAGGCATGGTGCGCTTGTTCTTGTCGGTGGTGTAGAAGTGGCCGGTACCGGCGCTGGACACCAGACGGATCAGGTCACGCATGATGATGCTCCTTAGAATTTTTCGCCGCGGGTGCGCAGCTCGGCCAGGACAGCGTCGATGCCGCGCTTGTCGATGATGCGCATGCCCTTGGCGGAAACGCGCAGACGCACGAAGCGCTTCTCGGACTCGACCCAGAAGCGATGGTGCTGCAGGTTCGGCAGGAAACGACGACGGGTTTTGTTGTTGGCGTGGGAAACCTTGTTCCCGGTAACCGGACCCTTACCGGTTACTTGACAGACTCTCGACATACCTCAGCCCTCTTGACCACATGCCCAACCCGGCATGGGTTGGCCGCTTGAATCGCTATGAAGTTCACTTTCTATCGGGGTCTTACCGGCAGTGCCGCCGGGCTGAACAGCCGGGCCCCAGAAAAGAGCGCCGTTTTATAGCAGAAAGCCCCCTGCGTCGCAAGGCAAGCACGCGCCAAGCGACGAGCGTGCCGGCGGTTCAGACCCAGCCATACTCGGCCATCGACACCGGTTCGCCATCACCGACAATGAAATGATCCAGCACCCGCACCTCGACCAGCGCCAGCGCTTCCTTGAGCCGCGCGGTGAGCTGGCGATCGGCCTGACTGGGCTCGGCCACGCCGGAGGGGTGGTTGTGGGTGAGGATCAACGCGGCGGCGTTGTGGGCCAGCGCGCGCTTGACCACCTGACGCGGATAGACACTCGCGCCATCGATCGAGCCCTGAAACAGCACCTCGAAGGCCAGCACCCGGTGGCGAGTGTCCAGAAACAGGCAGGCGAACACCTCATGGGGCTCATGGCGCAGGCGCGCCTTGAGGTAGTCACGCACCGCCTGCGGGCTTTCCAGCGCCGAATCGCGCTGGATACGCGCCGCCAGATGCCGGCGCCCCATCTCCAGCACCGCCTGCAGCTGGGTGTACTTGGCCGGCCCCAGCCCCAGATGAGCGGAAAACTCCTCAAGATCCGCCTCCAGCAGCTGGCGCAGTCCGCCGAACTCGGCCAGCAGGTAGCGGGCCAGATCCACCGCGCTGCGCCCGGCCACCCCGGTGCGCAGGAAGATCGCCAGCAGCTCGGCATCACTGAGCGCGGCCGGCCCCTGAGCGAGGAGCTTCTCCCGGGGCCGTTCGGCCGCTGGCCAGTCGCGGATACTCATCGTCATGCACCTCCTTGTGTCTGCCGGCGGCGTGCCCGCTGCCCCCTGCAGGCGTGCCGGGGTGCTGTGCTATCTTAGCCGGCACCCTGCACACCCGCCGGTGCGGGTCGTGATCCGCATCACGCCCTGCATCATCGCCCCGCAGTTCACCTCCAACCACAACGACAAGGCAGATCCATGCAGCGGCTGCAGCGCAAACGTATCGTCCTGGGGATCGGTGGCGGCATCGCCGCCTACAAGAGTGCCGAACTGGTGCGCCGCCTGCGCGAGCAAGGTGCCGAGGTGCGCGTGGTGATGACCCGCGCCGCCCGCGAGTTCATCACCCCGCTGACCCTGCAGGCGCTGTCCGGGCATCCGGTGTTCAACGATTTGCTCGACCCGGCCGCCGAGGCGGCGATGGGCCATATCGAACTGGCGCGCTGGGCCGACCTGATCATCGTCGCCCCGGCCACTGCCGACCTGATGGCACGCCTGGCCCAGGGCATTGCTGACGATCTCTTGACCACCCTGGTGCTGGCCACCGACGCACCGGTGGCGCTGGCGCCGGCGATGAACCAGGCGATGTGGCGTGATCCGGCCACCCAGGCCAACGCGGCGCTGCTGCAACAGCGCGGCCTGCGCCTGTTCGGCCCGGGCAGCGGCAGCCAGGCCTGTGGCGACACCGGTCCCGGGCGCATGCTCGAAGCGGATGAGCTGGCCCAGCGCGCCGCCGACTGCTTCGAGCGCGGCCTGCTCACCGGCTGCCGGGTGCTGATCACCGCCGGTCCCACCCAAGAGGCGATCGACCCGGTGCGCTATATCAGCAACCACAGCTCCGGCAAGATGGGCTTTGCCCTCGCCGAAGCCGCCGCCGAGGCAGGCGCGCTGGTCACCCTGGTCAGCGGCCCGGTGCATCTGCCCACCCCACAGCGCGTTACCCGCATCGATGTGCTCAGCGCCCGCGACATGCTCGCCGCCTGCGAGGCCGCCCTGCCCTGCGAGCTGCTGATTGCCGCCGCCGCGGTCGCTGACTACCGCCCCGAGCACATCGCCACCCAGAAGATGAAGAAGGACCCCGGCAGCGATGCCGGCCTGACCCTGCGCCTGGTACGCAACCCGGACATCCTCGCCACCCTCGCCGCCCGCCGCGACCGGCCGTTCTGTGTCGGTTTTGCCGCCGAGACCGAACACCTGCTCGAGTACGCGGCGCGCAAGCTCAAGGACAAGAACCTCGATCTGATCGTCGCCAACGATGTGGCCAACCCGGCGATCGGCTTCAACAGTGCCGACAACGCGGTCTGCGTGATCGACCGCGCGCTGCAGGCCACCCGCTTCGAGCAGGCCAGCAAGGGGCAGATTGCCCGCCAGCTGATCACCTTCATCGCCGACCGTTACCACCGGAGCTGATTTTCGATGCACGCACTGCAAGCCAGGATCCTCGATCCGCGCCTGGGCCGCGACTTCCCGCTGCCCGACTACGCCACCTCCGGCTCCGCCGGTCTCGACCTGCGCGCCCTGCTGCCAGAGGATCTGACCCTGGAGCCTGGTCAGACCGTACTGATCCCCACCGGGCTGGCGATCCACATTGCCGACCCGAACCTCGCGGCGCTGATCCTGCCGCGCTCGGGGCTCGGCCATAAACACGGCATCGTGCTCGGCAATCTGGTCGGGCTGATCGACTCCGACTACCAGGGCGAGCTGATGGTCTCCTGCTGGAACCGCGGGCAGAGCGCCTTCACGATCAGCGTGGGCGAGCGCATCGCCCAGCTGGTACTGGTGCCGGTGGTGCAGGCGCGCTTCGAGCTGGTCGAGGCCTTCGATGACAGCCTGCGCGGCAGCGGCGGCTTCGGCCACAGCGGCCGGCAATAACCCCTTTTCACCGCAGGCCCCGGCCTGTCTTGCGACCTCACATGGAGTATCCCCGCATCATGACCCCCGCTTGCGCCTTGCCCGCCGGCATCTTCCGCGCCTATGACATTCGCGGCATCGTCGGCGACAGCCTGACCCGCGACACTGCCTACTGGATCGGCCGCGCCATCGGCGCCGAGAGCCTGGCCTGCGGCGAGCCGGCCGTGGTGGTCGGCCGGGATGGCCGGCTGTCCGGCCCGGTGCTGGTCGAGGGCCTGATCGAGGGGCTGGTCGAGGCGGGCTGCCAGGTCACCGATGTCGGCATGGTGCCGACCCCGGTGCTGTACTTTGCCGCCAACACCCTCGGCCCGCGCAGCGGCGTGATGGTCACCGGCAGCCACAACCCGCCGGACTACAACGGCTTCAAGATCATGATCGCCGGCGAGACCCTCTCCGGCGCGCGCATCCAGCGCCTCTACCAGCGCCTGCAGCAGGACGAACTGAGCCAGGGCGCCGGCAGCCGCGCCAGCGCTGAGATCCTCGACGCCTACCGCACGCGGATCCTCAGTGACGTCACGCTCGCCCGTCCGCTCAAGGTGGTGGTCGATTGCGGCAACGGCGTGGCCGGGGTCAACGCCCCCGAGCTGATCGCAGCGCTCGGCTGCGAGGTGATCCCCCTGTTCTGCGAGGTGGATGGCACCTTCCCCAACCACCACCCCGATCCCGGCAAGCCGGAGAACCTCGAAGACCTGATCGCCGTGGTCAAGGCGCACGGCGCCGACCTTGGCCTGGCCTTTGACGGCGACGGCGACCGGGTCGGCGTGGTGACCGATCAGGGCGAGATGATCTACCCCGACCGTCTGCTAATGCTGTTCGCCCGCGACGTGCTGAGCCGCAACCCCGGCGCGCAGATCATCTACGATGTCAAATGCACCCGTGCCCTGGCCGGGCTGATCCGCCAGCACGGCGGCGCGCCGCTGATGTGGAAGACCGGCCACTCGCTGATCAAGGCCAAGATGAAGGAAACCGGCGCGCTGCTGGCCGGTGAGATGAGCGGGCATATCTTCTTCAAGGAGCGCTGGTACGGTTTCGATGACGGCATCTACAGTGCGGTACGCCTGCTGGAGATCCTCGCCGCCGACGGGCGCCGCGCCAGCGAACTGTTCGCCGACTTCCCGGTGGCGCTGTCGACCCCGGAGATCAACATCAGCGTCGGTGACGAGCGCAAGTTCGCCCTGATCGAGGCCCTGCAGCGCGAGGCGCAGTGGGGTGAGCAGGCCGAACCCTTCACCCTGGACGGGGTGCGCATCGACTATCCCTACGGCTGGGGCCTGGTGCGCGCATCCAACACCACTCCGGTGCTGGTGATGCGCTTTGAGGCCGACAGCGCCGAGCAACTGGCGCAGATCCAGCAGGTCTTCCGTGATCAGCTCAAGGCGCTGGCCGGCGATCTGCAACTGCCCTTCTGATAACTGGAGAGTTCCATGCCCCTGCAACGTGACGCCGCCGCCGAGGTGGCCAAGGTCCTCGCCGAGGCCCTGCCCTATATCCGCCGCTTCTCCGGCAAGACCCTGGTGGTCAAGTACGGCGGCAACGCCATGGAGAGCGACGAGCTCAAGACCAGCTTCGCCCGCGACATCGTGCTGATGAAGGCGGTCGGCATCAACCCGGTGGTGGTGCATGGCGGCGGCCCGCAGATCGGTGATCTGCTCAAGCGCCTGTCGATCGAGAGCCACTTCGTCGATGGCATGCGCGTCACCGACAGCGCGACCATGGACGTGGTGGAGATGGTGCTGGGCGGCCAGGTCAACAAGGACATCGTCAATCTGATCAACCAGCACGGCGGCAGCGCCATCGGCCTGACCGGTAAAGATGCCGGGCTGATCCGCGCCAAGAAGCTCAAGGTCACCCGCCAGACCCCGGAGATGACCCAACCGGAAATCATCGACATCGGCCACGTCGGTGAGGTGGTCTCGGTGAATGTCGAGCTGCTGAACATGCTGGTGGCCGGCGACTTCATCCCGGTGATTGCACCGATCGGCGTTGGTGAGGACGGCGAGTCCTACAACATCAACGCCGACCTGGTCGCTGGCAAAGTGGCCGAAGCGCTCAAGTGCGAGAAGCTGATGCTGCTGACCAACATCGCCGGGTTGATGGACAAACAGGGCCAGGTGCTGACCGGGCTGTCTACCGCCCAGGTCGATGCGCTGATTGCCGATGGCACCATCTACGGCGGCATGCTGCCGAAGATCCGCTGCGCGCTGGAGGCGGTGCAGGGCGGCGTACACAGCGCCCACATCATCGATGGCCGGGTGCCCAACGCGGTGCTGCTGGAGATCTTCACCGACAGCGGCGTCGGTACGCTGATCAGTAACGACGAGCGTAGCTGAGCCTCACGATCCGCGTAAAACGCAGAAGGGGCACCGCAGGGCGCCCCTTCTTTTTTACACACGGTCAGCAGCCGGCCCGCACGCGGGCCGTCCATCTTATGCCGCCGCGTTACGGAACGACTCCAGCAGCGCCGGGATGCCCGGGAACATGCCGATGCCGGCCATGATGGCGCACAGCAGCAGGAACACCACCCCCGGAATCACCCAGCGATCGCGGTGGCTCATCGCCTGACCACGGGCCTTGTCACCGATCAGGCCGAGGTTGTCGAGCAGCACGGTCAGCGACCAGCCAAACACTGGATTCACCAGCGCCGAAGCAAAGATCACGATGGCCGCCGACTGCGAGGTCTTGCCCTCGCGGGTCATCTGCATGCCGGCTTCCAGCAGCGGCAGGAACACGCCGACGATCAGCGCCACGCTCAGGACCGGCTTCCAGACCGCCAGATCCATCGGGTAGCCCCAGAGCGCCGCAACCACGCAAAGCAGACCGGTGAGCAGCGCTCCGGCCGGAATCGGTCGCTTGGCAATCGAGGCCGGCACCATGAAGGTGCCCCAGGAAGATGCCAGGTTACCACCGCCCAAAGTCGTGCCGACCACCTGACGCGCCGCTGCGATGCACATGGTGTCATCGATGTTCATCAGCACTTTCTTGGCCTTGGGCGGGTAGTTCAGCTCCTGGAAGATCCGGTGGCCCAGAAAATCCGGCGACCACATGGCCACCGCCAGCACGGCAAACGGCGCCACGGCGATGAAGTGGTGCAGCTGCGGCAGACCCAGCTGCCAGCCGGTATCCTCACCCCACCAGTAGGCCGGGTTCAGGTTGGGAATCCCCGGCTCAGTCTTGAACTCGAAGGGCGCACCAAAGGCAAAGGCAATCACCGCCGCCATGATCGAACCGAGCGGAATCGCCAGCCAGCGCATGCGGATGTGCTCGAGGTAGGCGTACATGACGATGGTGGCAAAGACGATCACAAAGGCGATGTAGCCCATGTCAAAGCCATCCGCCCAGGCAAACAGGCTCTTGATCTGCGAGGTGATGCCGATGAAGCCGAGGAACAGCAGCAAGCCGCCACACACCCCGTCACTGGTCAGCCTGGCCAGCAGGCTGCCGCCCTTGAAGATGCCGAGGAAGAAGCCCAGCACCCCGACCATGATGCCCAGCGCCATCGGGTGACCACCGGAGGCAACGATCAGCGGAATCAGCGGAATCAGCGGACCGTGGGTACCGGCCAGGTTGGCATTGGGGTTGAGCACCCCGGAAAACAGCACCACGAACAGGATCGCGGCAATCAGCATCTCGAAGCGGGCGTTCTCGATGACAAACTCGCTGGACAGCCCAAGCGGCCCGGCAAAGGCGGCGACCACCGCGGCGACCATGACGATCTTGCCGATGGTGGCAGCCATGGCCGGCACCCAGTCTTCCAGCTCAAAACGGTAGTCGCGGCCCGGCAGGTTGATGGCCCAGCGCCGCGGCTGCATGATCGTCAGCTCGTGGTTGAGGTACTCCTCGCGGGAGGCGAAGCTCTTGCTGGGACGATGAAGCTCTCGATAGTTCTTCTGGTTGTTCTCGCTCATACGTTCAACTATTGAAAAGTCCGGATTAAAGGCAAAGGCCGGCCCTGGCCGAGCTGCCCTGTTTAATCGCTTTTATTCTTTTTCTGGCGGGCGGGCATGTTGCGCATGACCGCGGGGGTGGCCATGGACCGACCGAAGCCGGTCCAGAAGAAGGAGCTTTTTAATAGTTGTTATGTATGCAGGCCTGGTGGCTGCCGACCGCTCAAATTCCGTATTGCGCCCGGTAGGCTTCCACCGCGCTCAGGTGCTGACACAGCTCCTGATCGCCGGCCAGATAATCCAGCACTTGGCGCAGCGAGACAATGCTCACCACGGGTATACCATAGTCGCGCTCGACTTCCTGGATCGCCGAGAGTTCCCCCTGGCCACGCTCCTCGCGGTTGAGTGCAATCAGCACGCCGGCGGCCTGGGCGCCCTGGGCCTGGATGATCTGCATCACCTCGCGGATCGCGGTGCCGGCGGTGATCACATCATCGACGATAAGCGCGCGGCCCTGCAGCGGCGCACCGACCAGGGTACCGCCCTCACCGTGCGACTTGGCTTCCTTGCGGTTGAAGCACCAGGGCAGGTCGCGGCCATGCTGCTCAGCCAGCGCCACGGCGGTCGCACTGACCAGCGGGATGCCCTTGTAGGCCGGCCCGAACAGCACATCGAACTCCAGACCGCTGGCCTGGACCGCCTCGGCGTAGAAGCGCCCGAGGCGCGCCAGCGCCAGGCCACTGTTGAACAGGCCGGCGTTGAAGAAGTAGGGGCTGGTGCGCCCGGACTTGAGGGTAAATTCGCCAAAACGCAGCACGCCACGTTCGATGGCAAAACGAATGAATTCCCGCTGATATGCCTGCATGAGAGTCCCGATTTAGCAAAAAAAGCCGAGGTTCGGGTATGATACACACAGCTTTTTTCAGGGGCCATTTATGCGGATTGTCAGTGTAAACGTGAACGGTATGCAGAGCGCCGTCGAGCGTGGACTGCTCGGCTGGCTGCAGGGTCAGAATGCCGACGTGATCTGTCTGCAGGACACCCGTGCCACCTGTTACGACATGGAAGATCCGGACTGGCAACTGGACGGCTACACGGTGTACGCCGTCGATGCCGAGGTGCCAAGCCAAGGCGGGGTGGCCATCTACACCCGCCTGCAGCCCAAGGCGATCATCTTTGGCCTGGGCTTCGAGCAGGCGGATCGCTATGGCCGCTACCTGCAGGCCGACTTCGACAAGGTCAGCATTGCCAGCCTGCTGATGCCCAGCGGCCAGAAGGGCGACGAGGACCTGAACGCCAAGTTCAAGTTCATGGACGACTTCACCACCTACCTGAACAAGCAGCGCCGCAAGCGCCGCGAGTACATCTACTGCAGCTCGCTGTACGTCGCCCACCAGAAGCTCGACGTGAAGAACTGGCGCGATTGCCAGCAGATGGCCGGCTTCCTCGCCCCGGAGCGGGCCTGGATGGACGAGGTGATCGGCAACCTCGGCTATGTCGATGCGCTGCGCGAGGTCAGCCGCGAGGGCGATCAGTACAGCTGGTGGCCGGAAACCGAGCAGGCGGCCCTGCTTAATCTGGGGTTCCGCTTCGACTACCAGCTGCTCACCCCGGGACTGCGCCGCTTCGTGCGTGATGCGCGTCTGCCGCGCCAGCCGCGCTTCTCCCAGCACGCGCCGCTGGTGGTCGATTACGACTGGACGCTCAGCGTCTGAAACCACGCGCAGCAAAAAGCCGACCCAAGGGTCGGCTTTTTTATGCCCGCTAGGCTCAGCCAGCCAGCGCCGCGCGCTGCAGCTCGAACAGCTCTTCAACGCCTTTGCGGGCCAGCGCCAGCATCGCGTTGAGTTCTTCAGGCTGGAACGGCGCCCCCTCGGCGGTGCCCTGCACCTCGATGAAGCCGCCGGCATCGGTCATCACCACGTTGAGATCGGTGTCTGCCGCCACATCTTCCGGGTAATCCAGATCCAGCACCGGCACGCCGTCGCAGATCCCCACCGAGACCGCGGCCACCAGCTGCTTGAGCGGATTCTGCTTGAGAGCGCCGCGCTTCTTCAGGCTCTCCAGCGCATCGATCAGCGCCACGGTGGCTCCAGTGATCGAGGCGGTACGGGTACCGCCGTCGGCCTGGATCACGTCGCAGTCGATGTACAGGGTGTATTCGCCCAGCTTGGTCAGATCCAGCGCTGCGCGCAGCGAGCGGCCGATCAGACGCTGGATCTCCAGGGTGCGCCCGCCCTGCTTGCCCCGGCTGGCCTCGCGCGGATTGCGCGAGCCGGTGGCGCGCGGCAGCATGCCGTATTCAGCGGTCAGCCAGCCCTGCCCCTGACCCTTGAGAAAACGCGGCACCCCGGCCTCGACACTGACCGTGCAGATCACCTTGGTGTCACCGAACTCGATCAGCACCGAGCCCTCGGCATGCTTGGTGTAATGGCGGGTGATGCGGATCGGGCGCATCTGATCGGCGGCGCGACCACTGGGACGGTTCATGGGCAAATCCTGTGTAGTTCCAGAAACGGCAGGCGGGCCGGCGCCGCTGCGCGGAGCAGGATGGCTGGGACCAGCATACGATGGGGCTGCATTATAGGCCGCCCACCGCCACGGCAACCACCGCCACGCACACCGTTGGGTGGTCGGTGCGAGTCGGGTAGACTGCGCGCTTTGGGCGCCGGCGCCCGTCCATCCACCGCGAGGATCGCCCATGGTACACAGCATGACCGCCTTCGCCCGGCTTGAGCACAGCGGGCCTTACGGCACCCTGAGCTGGGAGCTGCGCTCGGTCAACCACCGCTATCTGGAGCCGCACCTGCGCCTGCCGGACGCGCTGCGCGACCTGGAAGGCAACGTGCGCGAGGCTCTGCGTCAGGGTCTGGCGCGCGGCAAGGTCGAATGCACCCTGCGCCTCAACGAGGCCGAGCGCCCGCAGCGCCTGGACATCGACCGCGAGCGCGCCGCCCAGCTGGTCAGCGCAGCCGAGGCCGTGGCGGCACTGATCCGCCAGCCAGCGCCGATTGACCCGCTAGCAGTACTGGCCTGGCCGGGCGTGCTGGCCAGCGACAGCGCCGATCAGGCAGAGCTGCAGGCCAGTGCACTGGCGCTGTTTGCCGAGGTGCTCGAAGAGCTGCGTCAGGGCCGCGCCCGCGAAGGGGCGGCGCTGGCAGCGCTGCTTGAAGAGCGCCTTGAGGGCATCGAGCAGGAAGTCGCCACCCTGCGTGAGCAGGTGCCGCAGATGCTCGCCCTGCAGCGGCAGAAGATCCTCGAGCGCTGCCGCGAACTGGCGGTAGAGCTGGACAGCAGCCGGCTCGAGCAGGAGCTGGTGCTGCTGGCGCAAAAGAGCGATGTGGCCGAAGAGCTCGACCGCCTCGCCACCCATGTGCGCGAAGTGCGCCGGGTGCTGAAGGCCGGCGGTGCAGCCGGACGGCGCCTGGACTTTCTCATGCAGGAACTCAACCGCGAAGCCAACACCCTAGGCTCCAAGGCGTTCGACCCGCGTTCCACCCAGGCGGCGGTCAACCTCAAGGTGCTGATCGAACAGATGCGCGAACAAGTGCAGAACATCGAGTGATTCCCGTGACAGACATGCTCCCAAGCGCCGCCCCCGGCACCCTGTACATCGTTTCCGCGCCCTCCGGCGCCGGCAAGACCAGCCTGGTCAAGGCCCTGCTCGACAGCAACGAGCAGATCCGCGTCTCGGTCTCCCATACCACCCGCGCCATGCGCCCGGGCGAGGTGGATGGCGTCAACTACCACTTCATCAACCACGACACCTTCCGCGACATGCGCGCCCAGGATGCCTTCCTGGAGCATGCCGAGGTGTTCGGCAACTTTTACGGCACCTCGCGCCACTGGGTCGAGCAGACCCTCAACGAGGGCTTTGACCTGATTCTGGAAATCGACTGGCAGGGCGCCCAGCAGGTGCGCCAGCTGATGCCGCACGCCCAGTCGATCTTCATCCTGCCGCCCTCCCAGGAGGCGCTGCGCCAGCGCCTGAACAACCGCGGCCAGGACAGCGAGGAGATCATCGAGACGCGCATGCGCGAGGCGGTCAGCGAGATGAGCCATTTCCACGAATACGACTACGTGGTGATCAACGACCAGTTCCGCCACGCGCTGGAGGATCTCAAGGCGATCTTCCGCGCCCGCCAGCTGCATCAGCCGGCCCAGCGCCGTCGGCATGCCGGGCTGCTGGAAAGCCTGCTCGGCTGACGCCGATGCACGCAACCCTTCCCTAACCGGGGACGATTTTCTAGACTAGCCAATCCGCCCGGCTTGCCGGGCACTTGTCGTTATACCTGCCGAGGAACACCATGGCCCGCGTCACCGTTGAAGACTGCCTGGAAAACGTCGATAACCGCTTCGAACTGGTCATGCTGGCCAGCAAGCGCGCCCGCCAGCTGGCAACCGGCGGCAAGGAGCCGAAAGTGGCCTGGGACAACGACAAGCCGACCGTCGTCGCCCTGCGTGAAATCGCCGAAGGCCTGGTCAATGATGAAGTCGTGCAGCAGGAAGCGCTGGTCGAAGACGAGCCGCTGTTCGCTGCATTCGAGGAAGACAACAGCGAGACGATCTGACTCACCGGGTCGACGTAGCGCACCCCGAACGGCCGGCCCAGACCGGCGTGGAGTGATGCAATGCCCAGCATAGACGCCTTCGCCGACCGTATCAGTCGCTATCTCGATCCGGACCAGGTCAACCTGGTCCGTCGCGCCTACTACTACGCCGAGCAGGCCCACGATGGCCAGCGCCGGCGCAGTGGCGAACCCTATGTGACCCACCCGCTGGCGGTGGCCAACATCCTCTCCGAAATGCACATGGACCATCAGAGCCTGATGGCCGCCATGCTGCACGATGTCATCGAAGACACCGGTATCCCCAAAGAAGCCCTGACCGCCCAGTTCGGGGAAACCGTCGCCGAGCTGGTCGATGGGGTCAGCAAGCTGACCCAGATGGACTCGCAGACCAAGGCCGAGGCCCAGGCCGAGAACTTCCAGAAAATGGCCATGGCCATGGCCCGCGACATCCGGGTGATTCTGGTCAAGCTGGCCGACCGTCTGCACAACATGCGCACCCTCGATGCCATGCCCCACGACAAGCGCCGGCGCATCGCCCGCGAGACGCTGGAGATCTACGCACCGATCGCCAATCGTCTGGGCATGCACGCCACCTTCGCTGAATTTGAGGATCTGGGCTTCAAGGCCATGCACCCGATGCGCTCGGAGCGCATCCGCCGCGCGGTGAAGATGGCCCGCGGCAACCGCCGCGAGATCGTCGGCAAGATCCAGGAATCGCTGAGCCACTGCCTGTCCCGCGAGGGCCTGCCAGGCGAGATCAGCGGCCGCGAGAAGCACCTCTACAGCATCTACGAGAAGATGCGCGGCAAGAAACGCTCGTTCAGCGAAATCATGGACGTCTATGCGTTTCGCATCGTGGTCGACAAGGTCGATACCTGCTACCGGGTGCTCGGGGCGGTGCACAGCCTGTACAAGCCGATCCCCGGCCGCTTCAAGGACTATATCGCCATCCCCAAGGCCAATGGCTACCAGTCGCTGCACACCACGCTGTTTGGCATGCACGGCGTGCCGATCGAGATCCAGATCCGCACCCGCGAGATGGAGGAGATGGCCAACCACGGCATCGCCGCCCACTGGCTGTACAAGTCCGGTGAAGAGGACAGCCCGCGCGGCACCCACGCCCGCGCCCGCCAGTGGATCAAGGGCGTGCTGGAGCTGCAGCAGCGCGCCGGCAACTCCCTGGAGTTCATCGAGAACGTGAAGATCGACCTGTTCCCCGACGAGGTCTACATCTTCACCCCCAAGGGCCGGATCATGGAGCTGCCCAAGGGCTCCACGGCGGTCGATTTCGCCTATGCCGTGCACACCGACGTCGGCAATCACTGCATCGCCTGCCGGATCAACCGCCGCCTGGCGCCGCTGTCCCAGCCGCTGCAAAGCGGCCAGACCGTGGAAATCGTCACCGCACCGACTGCGCGGCCCAACCCGAGCTGGCTGAACTTCGTGGTCACCGGCAAGGCGCGCACCACCATCCGCCATGCACTCAAGCAGCAGCGCCGCTCCGAGTCGGTGCAGCTCGGCGAGCGCCTGCTAAACAAGGCACTGGCCGATCTGGACAGCCATCTTGAGCAGATCAGCCCCGCGCACCTCGAGCAGGTGCTGGGCGAGTACCAGATGCCGCAGCTGGACGATCTGCTCGAAGAGATCGGCCTCGGCAACCGCATGGCCTATGTGATTGCCCGCCGACTGGTCAACGACGGCCACGACGAGGATCATCCCGAGCAGCATGGCCCGCTGGCAATCAGCGGCACCGAAGGGCTGGTGATCAGCTACGCCAAGTGCTGTACGCCGATTCCGGGCGACCCGATCGTCGGCCACCTGTCTGCCGGGCGCGGCATGGTCATTCACCTCGACACCTGCCGCAACATCGCCGAACTGCGCGACTCCCCCGACAAGTGCATCCCGCTGACCTGGGCCAAGGAGGTCGCCGGCGAGTTCAACGTCGAGCTGCGCGTCGAGCTGGAGCATCAGCGCGGTCTGATCGCCCTGCTGGCCGGGGCGGTGTCTAGCGCCGATGCCAACATCGAGAAGATCGGCATGGACGAGCGCGACGGGCGCACCAGCGTGGTCCAGCTGATCGTCAGCGTGGATGACCGCGTGCATCTGGCGCGGGTCATCCGCCGCCTGCGTACCCTGAGCGGCGTGCAGCGCATCACCCGGCTGCGGGCCTGACCCGCGCCCTTTTCACCGGCGGCCGGCACGTCCGGCAGCCATAGCCTTCCCAGGAGATTTCATGAGCAAGCGCGTGATCAGCACCGAACAGGCCCCGGCGGCCATCGGCACCTACTCCCAGGCCATCCAGGCCGGCAACACTGTCTATCTGTCCGGGCAGATCCCGCTGGTACCGGCCACCATGCAGATGGTCGAGGGCGATTTCGAGGCGCAGGCCGTGCAGGTGTTCGAGAACCTCAAGGCGGTCTGCGAAGCGGCCGGCGGCTCGCTGGGCGATATCGTCAAGCTGAACATCTTCCTCACCGACCTCGGCCACTTTGCCACCGTCAACGAGGTGATGAGCCGCTACTTCCAGCAGCCTTACCCTGCGCGCGCGGCGATTGGCGTGGCCTCGCTGCCGCGCGGTGCGCAGGTGGAGATGGACGGCGTGCTGGTCCTCGGCTGACGCCGCCCGCCCCTGCGCGCTGAGGCGCGGGGGCGTATCTGCCATACCGTCACCACCTGCAGCGTTACGCCCGGCGCAGCCCCACAGGCCGGTGCCGCAATGATCAGACCGGGCCCAGCAGCGCGGCATAGCCCGCCCGGTAATCGGGATAGCGCGGCACCCAGCCCAGTGCCCGCGCCCGCGCATTGCTGCAACGCTTGCTGCCACCGCGCCGCGGCGCCGGTTGCGCCAGCACCTGCGTGACGCCCAGCCGCTCGCGCAGCCAGTCGACCACCTCCAGCAGCGGGCTCGGCGCATCATCGACACCGAGATAACAGTCCGCCAGCGCCACGCCAGCCGCATCCTGCTGCAGCAGAAAGGCCAGCAGCGCGGCCGCGTCATCGGCATGAATACGGTTGCCGTACAACGGCTCAGGCGTTGCGGGACGGTAGCCGGCGCGCACCTGATCGAGCAGCCAGGTCCGTCCCGGCCCGTAGATCCCGGCCAGACGCACCGCGGTGGCCGGCAGACCCGAGGCCTGCGCCAGCGCCTCGGCCTCCAGCAGGATACGGCCGTTGTAGGCCTGCGGAGCGCACGGCGAAGCCTCATCGACCCACTCGCCGGCCTGTTGCCCGTACACCCCGGTACTGGAGACGAACAGCACCCGGCGTGGCCGCTGCTGACGCGCCGCCAGCCAGCCCAGCACATGGCGCAGCCCCTCAACGTAGGCCGCGCGATAAGCCGCCTCGCCGCTGCCATCGGGGGTCGCGCAGTAGACCAGATAGTCCGGCGCCTGCTCAGGCCATTGCGCCGGACACGCCGCCTCGCGCAGGTCCGCCGCCACCGGTCGCAGGCCCGCCGGCAGGGCCGCCACGTTGCGGCGCAGGCCATACACGCACCAGCCGGCGGCCAGCAACTGCTGGCCCAGCCGGCTGCCGACATCGCCACAACCGACAATCACCACGGATCGGGACATTTCGCGCACTCCCAGACAAGCCCTGAAAAGCCGCCAGCATCGCCGCGCCCCCGGCGACTGGCAAGCCCGGCATGGTTGGTTGTACAGCGCCCAGACGCTATGCTTGCGCCGTTATCGATGGAATCTGCCTATGACCCTCACCGAACTGCGCTACATCGTCACCCTGGCCCAGGAACAGCACTTTGGCCGTGCCGCCGAGCGCTGCCATGTCAGCCAGCCGACCCTGTCGGTCGGCGTCAAGAAGCTCGAGGACGAGCTGGGCGTGCTGATCTTCGAGCGCACCAAGAGCGCGGTGCGCCTCACCCCGGTCGGTGAGGGCATCGTCGCACAGGCCCAGAAAGTGCTCGAGCAGGCCCAGGGGATTCGCGAACTGGCCCAGGCCGGCAAGAACCAGCTGGCCAGCCCGCTGCGGGTCGGCGCCATCTACACCGTCGGCCCCTACCTGTTCCCGCACCTGATTCCGCAGCTGCACAAGGTCGCCCCCGACATGCCGCTGTACATCGAGGAAAACTTCACCCACATCCTGCGCGACAAGCTGCGCACCGGTGAGCTGGACGCCATCATCATCGCCCTGCCCTTCCAGGAGGCCGATGTGCTGGTCAAGCCGCTCTATGACGAGCCGTTCTTCGTGGTGATGCCCGCCGAGCATCCCTGGACCATGCTCTCCAGCATCGATGCCGCGCTGCTCAACGACAAGAGCCTGCTGCTGCTCGGTGAAGGGCACTGCTTCCGCGATCAGGTACTGGAAGCCTGCCCGGCCACCCGCCGTGGCGACAGCGCCCATCCGCACACCACCGTGGAATCCAGCTCGCTGGAGACCATCCGCCACATGGTCGCCTCGGGGCTGGGGGTCTCGATCCTGCCGTTCTCGGCGGTCGATAATCATCACTACGCCCCCGGGGTGATCGCCATCCGCCCGCTCAGCCCGCCGGTGCCTTACCGCAGCGTAGCGATTGCCTGGCGCGCCAGCTTCCCGCGGCCCAAGGCCATCGAGGTGCTCACCGACTCGATCCGCCTGTGCTCGGTCAAGCGCGCCGCGCAGCCGGCCGAGATGGCCCATCAGCCATGAGCCCACTGGCGCAGGTGGCGGTCACCACGCTCAAGGGCGTGGGACCGGCGCTGGCCGAAAAACTCGCCCGGGTCGGCCTTGAGACCCTGCAGGATGTGCTGTTCCACCTGCCGCTGCGCTATCAGGACCGTACCCGCATCACCCCGATCGGCGCACTGCGCCCCGGCGGCGATGCAGTAGTCGAGGGCGTGGTAGCCGGCGCCGACATCATCAACGGCCGCCGGCGCAGCCTCCTGGTGCGCCTGCAGGATGGCAGCGGCACCCTGTCGCTGCGCTTTTTCCACTTCAGCCAGGCGCAGAAGGAAGCCCTCAAGCGCGGCACCCACCTGCGCTGCTACGGCGAAGTGCGCCCCGGCGCCACCGGCCTTGAGATCTACCATCCCGAATGCCGCACCTTAAGCGGTGACGAGCCGCCGCCGGTCGAGCAGACCCTGACACCCATCTACCCCAGCACCGAAGGCCTGACCCAGCTACGGCTGCGCGCCCTCACCCAGCAGGCGCTGGCCTGGCTCGGCCCCGACAGCCTGCCCGACTGGCTGCCCGAGGCCATGGCCCGCGATTACCAGCTTGCCCCGCTGGACGAGGCGATCCGCTACCTGCACCGCCCACCGGCCGATGCCGATCTGGAGGAGCTGGCCGAGGGCCGCCACTGGGCACAGTACCGTCTGGCCTTCGAGGAGCTGCTGACCCATCAGCTGTCGCTGGCGCGCCTGCGCGACAGCGTGCGCGCCCAGCAGGCACCGCCATTGCCGCGCGCCGCGCGCCTGCCGGCACAGTTTCTCAAGGGCTTGGGCTTTGCCCCGACCGGCGCTCAGCAGCGGGTCGGCGCGGAGATTGCCGATGATCTGACCCAAGCCGCGCCGATGCTGCGCCTGGTGCAGGGCGATGTCGGCGCCGGCAAAACCGTGGTCGCCGCGCTGGCCGCGCTGCAGGCCATCGAGGCGGGCTATCAGGTGGCGCTGATGGCGCCCACCGAAATCCTCGCCGAGCAGCACTTTCTCAACTTCAGCAAGTGGTTTGCGCCGCTGGACATCGAGGTCGCCTGGCTGGCCGGCAAGCTCAAGGGCAAGGCCCGCGCCAGCGCGCTTGCGCGCATCGCCGCCGGCAGCCCGATGGTGGTCGGCACCCATGCGCTGTTCCAGGACGAGGTGCAGTTCAAGAACCTTGCGCTGGTGATCATCGACGAGCAGCACCGCTTTGGCGTGCAGCAGCGTCTGGCGCTGCGCCAGAAAGGCGTGGCCGGACGCCTCTGCCCACACCAGCTGATCATGACCGCTACGCCGATCCCGCGCACCCTGGCGATGAGCGCCTACGCTGACCTCGACACCTCGATCCTCGATGAGCTGCCGCCCGGGCGCACCCCGGTGACCACCCTGGTGATCGCCGACAGCCGGCGCATGGAAGTGGTCGAGCGGGTGCGCGCCGCCTGCGCTGAAGGCCGCCAGGCCTACTGGGTGTGCACACTGATCGAGGAATCCGAGGAGCTGACCTGCCAGGCGGCGCAGAGCACCTTCGAGGAGCTGTCGCTGGCGCTCGGCGAGCTGCGCGTCGGGCTGGTGCATGGACGGATGAAGCCGGCCGAGAAGGCTGCGGTGATGGAGCAGTTCAAGGCCGGTGCGCTGCAGCTTTTGGTCGCCACCACAGTGATCGAGGTCGGGGTGGATGTACCCAATGCCAGCCTGATGATCATCGAAAACCCCGAACGCCTCGGCCTCTCCCAGCTGCACCAGCTACGCGGGCGGGTCGGGCGCGGCAGTGCGGTCAGCCATTGCGTGCTGCTGTATCACGCACCGCTCTCGCACATGGGCCGCGAGCGGCTGGCGATCATGCGCGAGACCTCGGACGGCTTTGTGATCGCCGAGAAGGATCTGGAGCTGCGCGGCCCCGGCGAGATGCTCGGCACCCGCCAGACCGGCCTCTTGCAGTTCAAGGTCGCCGACCTGATGCGCGATGCCGACCTGTTGCCCGCCGCGCGCGAGGCGGCCCGGCAACTGCTCGAGCACTGGCCGTCGCATGTCACGCCGCTGCTGGAGCGCTGGCTACGCCACGGACAGCAGTACGGACAGGTCTGAATACGCCACGCCGACTACACTGCAGTCCATCGGTGGCGCAGGCAACGAGGCGCGCATGACACATCCCACTCCCCCCAATGCCTGGATCGTCGGTGGCGGCATTGCCGCCCTAGCGGCGGCGGTCTATCTGATTCGCGAGGGCGGCCTGCCCGGGCCTGCGGTGACCCTGCTCTGCGCCGACCCAGAGGCCGGTGGCGCGCTGGATGGCAGCGGCTCGCCCGAGCAGGGCTACCTGATCCGCGGCGGGCGGATGTTCGAGGCGCACTTTGCCTGCACCTGGGATCTGCTCTCGGCCATCCCAAGCCTTGATGACCCGCAGCGCTCGGTGCGCGATGAAATCTTCGCCTTCAACCAGCAGGTGGTCTCCGACTCCCACACCCGCCTGCTACGCGGCGGACGCAAGGAGGATGTCTCCTCGTTTGGCCTCGGTCGGCGCGAGCGTTGGGCGCTGATGCGCCTGCACCTGACGCCGGAATCGGCGCTGCAGGGCCGGCGCATCGACCAGTGGTTCAGCAAGGCCTTCTTTGACAGCGTGTTCTGGCAGCTCTGGCGTTCGACCTTCGCCTTCCAGCCGTGGAGCAGCCTCAGCGAGTTTCGCCGCTATGCCCGGCGCTTTCTGCACCTGCTGCCCGGTTTTGAGCGCCTGCAGGGCATCCTGCGCACGCCGTTCAGGGTACCTCTAAAAACACACATCCGAGCTGAGCCAGGCAGTGACGAGCACAACTCCTGGCATCCGAGTGCCGGGGG
>NZ_JAMJEZ010000025.1 GCF_023544715.1 Pseudomonas eutrophicaquae
AACGCATCGCCGATGGTAGTGTGGGGTCTCCCCATGTGAGAGTAGGTCATCGTCAAGCACCTATCCCAAACCCCCGATCCGCGCATGCTGGTCGGGGGTTTGTCTTTGCAGTGAAATAAAAATATCAAGCATATGACCGATGCTTTATGTTGTTAGGTGTGGCGCGTCCAAAAAACTCCAGCAAGGGGTATAAAAATGCAGCAATTATTACGCCTGCTGGCAGATGGTCGCTTTCATTCTGGTGAAGAGCTTGGGCGAGCTTTAGGTATCAGCCGTAGTGCCGTTTGGAAAAGGCTGCGCACTGTATCCCAGCAACAGTTTCTAAAGTTGCATAGTGTGCCTGGGAAAGGCTATAGGCTTGAGCAGCCGCTGAGCCTGTTACGTCGAGAGGCCCTGGAAGATCAACTAGGCATATGTTGCCACGTTGAAGAGTGTGTGGATTCAACCAATGCCGTTGCTCTGAGGCATCTTGCTGCATTGCGTAGCGACACCCCTTTTGTCGTGCTGGCGGAGCATCAGAGTGAGGGGCGCGGACGTAGGGGGCGCGTATGGATCAGCCCCTATGCGCAAAATTTATACCTTTCCTATGTGCTGCGCGTAGAAAATGCTCAATATCTACAAGCCTTGAGCCTTGCTGTGGGAGTTGCGGTTTTACGTACGCTGGAGCCGTACGGCATGCATGGGATTGGCCTGAAGTGGCCGAACGATATTCTCGTCAATAGCAGTAAGCTGGCCGGTATCTTGCTGGAGTTGACAGGTGATCCTGCCGATGTATGTCATGTCGTGATTGGAATTGGGATAAATGCGAATCTCATGGAGGCTAGCAACATCAATCAGGCTTGGACATCAATTCAGCGGGAAACTCTCCGCCTTATAGATCGTAATGAGCTTGCTGTGCGGCTAGTAAAGAATTTAGAGCGTCTTCTCGGTGTGCACATAGAGCATGGCTTTCCAGCACATCACGCTGAGTGGGAAGAAAAACATTTGTGGCAGGGGAGGGATGTCCGGCTTATGAGCGGTGCCAGCGAGGTGCTGGGTCGAGTGATCGGTGTAACGCCGGATGGAGCATTGCGTCTTGATGTGGATGGCAGTGAGCAGACGTTCAGTGGTGGAGAATTGACGCTGAGGCTCCAATGATCTTGGATCTTGATGTGGGTAACTCGCTTATCAAATGGCAGTTGCGACCGCGTGCTCATGAATCAATAGTGCTCAGAAATACAGCTGAGTCTGAAACGATACTGGCTGCACAGCTGCGGCTGATCGATTCTGCCGGTGTGCAAGCATGTCGGCTTGCCAGCGTACGCAGCGATGAAGAAACGCAGACGCTGCTGACCTTGCTAGGACAGTTATTTCCCACTGCGCGTATTTTACAGGCCCAGGCTGGTGTGGATTGTCATGGCGTTAAAAATGGCTACGACGTGCCGAGTTTGCTTGGGCTAGATCGCTGGCTTGCAATTTTGGCTGTTCACTGCCGGGCAGGTGCTCAGAATTGTCTGATCATTGATTTGGGTACAGCAATCACCGTGGACCTTCTATCTGCAGAAGGTTTGCATATGGGTGGGTATATTGCCCCGGGGCTTGCACTGATGCGTTCGCAGCTTACCTCCTCTACAAGGCGTGTTCGCTATGAGCGTTGCGAGGGAAAGATTTGTACCACCTTGTTGCCTCCAGGCCGCAACACGCATGATGCTGTGGAGCGGGGTTGCCTTGCGATGCTATACGGTTTTGTTGCCTGCCAGGTATCACTGGCCAAGCAGCTGTGGGGGTCTGATTTCCAGGTATTTCTCACCGGTGGTGACGCCCCCGTTGCTGCCATTGAGCTGAAGAAAATGCAAGTACCTTATGAGATTGCTCGTGACTTGGTTTTTGCAGGGCTTGATCTCGCTTGTCCAGTGTAAGCCCGCTTGCCAATTCTTTAGGAAAAACATTCGCTTAGATGAGATTTTGCGCTTGCGTCTTGAGTGTTCGTTTTGTATGATTTGTACCACTTGAGCGGTGGTCGAAAATTCAGCTCAAGTAAAGTTTTGGAGGGGTTCCCGAGCGGCCAAAGGGATCAGACTGTAAATCTGACGTCTACGACTTCGAAGGTTCGAATCCTTCCCCCTCCACCAAATTCTAGCCTGATTATCGTAAAGGGCTGCGGGTATAGTTCAGTGGTAGAACCTCAGCCTTCCAAGCTGATGATGCGGGTTCGATTCCCGCTACCCGCTCCAAGATGATAAGGCGAATAAAAGAGTAACATGCTCATGTAGCTCAGTTGGTAGAGCACACCCTTGGTAAGGGTGAGGTCAGCGGTTCAAATCCGCTCATGAGCTCCAAAAAACAAAGGCGGATATGAAAATATCTGCCTTTGTCGTTTTTGGGAGCGCCAGTTGTGTGAATCTCTTGCCTGCTGTCCAGGGTATACCTGTTGGGTTTGTGGTTCATTTGGGTTCGTGACGTCATGCTAGTCGGACGCTCTGGGTGGTTACGGCTAGGTGCGAGAGCCGCAGTGTTCTCTGCAGGTTGCTGGACGGATTTACCGTCGAATAAGTAGTTGATCTATTCGCTTCGGAAGGGTATCATTCGCCGCCTGATCAAGTTACAGGCCAGTAGCTCAATTGGCAGAGCAGCGGTCTCCAAAACCGCAGGTTGGGGGTTCGATTCCCTCCTGGCCTGCCAGATTCAACATCTGGCACCCTCACAAGGTCCTTGCAAATGAACGCCAAGGCAGAAAGCAAAGATTCCCGTCTAGATATGCTCAAGTGGTTGATGGTTGCTGCCTTAGTAACTGCCGCCGTCGTGGGTAATCACTATTTCTCCGCTGAGCCTATCCTTTATAGGGTGATTGGCGTTTTGCTGGCCGCTTTGGTGGCAGGATTCATTGCGCTGCAAACCAGCAAGGGTGCTGCCTTCTTTGTTCTGACCAAAGAAGCTCGGGCAGAGATCCGTAAGGTTGTATGGCCTACGCGCCAAGAAACAACGCAAACCACGCTGATCGTGGTTGCAGTGGTGCTCTTGATGGCGTTGGTTCTGTGGGGTCTGGATTCCCTCTTGGGCTGGCTGGTCTCCTCGATCGTAGGTTAAGGGTGCATTGTGGCTAAGCGTTGGTATGTTGTGCACGCCTATTCGGGCTACGAAAAGCATGTAATGCGCTCGCTGATCGAGCGCGTGAAGCTGGCTGGCATGGAAGATCAGTTTGGTGAAATTCTGGTTCCCACTGAAGAAGTGGTTGAGATGCGTAATGGCCAGAAACGCAAAAGTGAGCGTAAATTCTTCCCTGGCTACGTGCTGGTTCAGATGGAAATGAATGAAGCCAGTTGGCACCTGATCAAAGACACGCCGCGGGTCATGGGCTTCATTGGTGGCACTGCAGACAAGCCAGCGCCAATTACCGAGAAAGAAGCAGAGGCTATCCTGCGCCGTGTAGCGGATAGCGGGGATAAGCCGCGTCCGAAGACACTGTTCGAGCCGGGTGAGACAGTGCGTGTGATTGATGGCCCCTTCGCCGACTTCAATGGCGTCGTCGAGGAAGTCAATTACGAGAAAAGCCGTATCCAAGTGGCTGTTCTCATCTTTGGACGCTCCACGCCGGTTGAGCTGGAGTTCGGTCAGGTCGAGAAGGTCTGATAGTAAAGGTTTTTGCCCCGCAGCGTGATCCTGCGGGGCTTTGTTGTCCCTGTGACAAATGCTAAGGCAAGCGGGGAGCCGTAAGGCGCATGTACCCGAAACTGGAGTAGCAAATGGCTAAGAAAATCACGGCTTATATCAAGCTGCAAGTAAAGGCCGGTCAGGCCAACCCGTCGCCGCCCGTAGGTCCGGCCCTCGGTCAGCACGGCGTTAACATCATGGAGTTCTGCAAGGCCTTCAATGCCCGTACTCAGGGTATGGAGCCCGGCCTGCCCACTCCGGTGATTATCACTGTTTACAGTGACCGTAGCTTCACCTTCGAGACCAAGAGTACTCCGGCTGCTGTGCTGCTGAAGAAGGCAGCTGGTATTGCCAGCGGCTCTGCTCGCCCGAATACCCAGAAAGTCGGCACCGTGACCCGTGCTCAGCTGGAAGAGATCGCCAAGACCAAGCAGGCTGATCTGACCGCTGCTGATCTGGAAGCTGCCGTGCGCACCATCGCCGGCTCTGCCCGTAGCATGGGCCTGAACGTGGAGGGTGTGTAATGGCCAAGCTGACCAAGCGCCAGAAGGCAATCGCCGAGAAAGTCGTTGCTGGCAAGCAGTATGGCTTCGAAGAAGCTGCCGCGCTGCTGGCAGAAATTTCGACCACCAAGTTCAAAGAATCGGTTGATGTTGCCATCAACCTGGGTGTCGATCCGCGTAAATCCGACCAGGTCGTGCGTGGCGCTACCGTTCTGCCGAACGGTACTGGTAAGAGCGTGCGTATCGCTGTGTTTGCCCAGGGTGCCAATGCTGAAGCGGCGCTGGCTGCCGGTGCCGACAAGGTTGGTATGGATGAGCTGGCTGCCGAAATGAAAGCCGGTGATTTGAACTATGACGTGGTCATCGCCTCTCCGGACGCCATGCGTGTCGTCGGTCAGCTGGGTCAGGTGCTCGGCCCGCGTGGTCTGATGCCGAACCCGAAAGTCGGCACCGTGACCCCTGACGTGGCGACCGCCGTAAAGAATGCCAAGGCTGGTCAGGTGCGTTTCCGTACTGACAAGAACGGCATCATTCACGCGTCCGTGGGTAAAGTTGACTTCGCCCCGGCTGCCCTGAAGCAGAACGTCGAAGCCCTGCTGTCTGATCTCAAGCGCCTCAAGCCGTCCACATCCAAGGGCGTCTACATGAAGCGTGTGACCCTGAGCACCACCATGGGGCCAGGCCTGCAGATCGACCAGTCTTCTCTGGAAATCTGATGCAAGACGAAGTGAGCAGTTGTATCTGGCTCACTTCGCACATATTGGGGTCCCTGCCTGGCGGGGGCTATCCAAGACCGTAGGTGGCTTGCCTTAAATCACCGGCCTACGCAGATGGTGCTCCCGATTCGTTTACCGAATCAGACACCAAAACGACGCTGAACTTCGGTTCGGCGAAACGGTAACATCCAGGAGTAAACCCGTGGCAATTAAGCTCGAAGACAAGAAGGCCATTGTCGCTGAAGTCAACGAGGCTGCCAAAGCTGCCCTGTCTGCTGTCGTGGCTGATGCCCGTGGCGTGACTGTGGGCGCCATGACCGGACTCCGTAAAGAGGCCCGCGAAGCTGGTGTGTACGTAAAAGTCGTACGTAACACCCTGGCTCGCCGTGCCGTCGAAGGCACCGACTTTGAGGTGCTGGCTGACGTGTTCAAGGGCCCGACCCTGATTGCGTTCTCCAACGAGCATCCGGGCGCTGCTGCCCGTATCTTCAAGGAGTTTGCCAAGGGTCAGGACAAGTTCGAGATCAAGGCTGCAGCCTTCGAAGGCAAGTTCATCGCTGCCAATCAGATCGATGTACTGGCCACTCTGCCGACCTACAACGAAGCTGTGGCTCAGCTGATGAGCGTCATTCAGGGCGCTACCAGCAAGCTGGCTCGTACCCTGGCAGCGATTCGCGACAAGAAGGAAGCCGAGGCTGCCTAAGGCGCTTGGTAACTTTCACACCTTTTTTGTTAACAAGATGGCACATGCCGTCACTTAATACAGGAATAGAGTCATGGCTCTGACCAACGAAGATATCATCAACGCCGTTTCCGAAATGTCCGTGATGCAGGTTGTCGAACTGATCAAGGCCATGGAAGAGAAGTTCGGTGTGACCGCTGCTGCCGCTGTGGCTGCTGGCCCGGCCGCTGCTGCTGCTGTGGTTGAAGAGCAGACCGAGTTCACCATCGTCCTGGCCGAAGCTGGCGACAAGAAAGTGAACGTCATCAAGGTTGTGCGTGAGCTGACCGGTCTGGGCCTGAAAGAAGCTAAGGCTGTCGTTGACGGCGCCCCGGGCGTGGTCAAGGAAGGCGCTTCCAAGGAAGAAGCCGAAGCGGCCAAGAAGGCTCTGGAAGAAGCCGGCGCCAAGGTCGAGCTCAAGTAAGTTTGAGCGACATTGCGTCGACAGTCCGGAGCGCAGGCTCCGGACTGATGGCTGGTGGCTGATGCCACCGGCCTTTTTCCGTTATGGGCAGCCTCTGAGCAGTGCTCGCCGATAACGTGAAACGCGCCACTGCGCAGGTGGCTGCAAACCGAGGGTTTGCACGATTTTCCGGCTGCTCCCGTCGGAGAGGCCAAACAAGCAGGTGACCAAGCTGGGGAACGCTGATGGCTTACTCATATACTGAGAAAAAACGTATCCGCAAGGACTTTAGCAAGTTGCCGGATGTCATGGATGTGCCTTACCTCCTGGCCATCCAGCTGGATTCGTACCGCGAATTCCTGCAGGCAGGCACCAGTAAGGAGCAGCTCCGCGATGTCGGCCTGCATGCAGCCTTCAAGTCCGTTTTCCCGATTATCAGCTATTCCGGCAATGCTGCCCTGGAATACGTCGGCTATCGCATGGGCGAGCCGGCATTTGACGTCAAGGAATGCGTGCTGCGTGGTGTGACCTTTGCGGTCCCGCTACGTGTGAAAGTGCGCCTGATCATCTTCGACAAAGAGTCGTCGAGCAAAGCGATCAAGGACATCAAGGAACAGGAAGTCTACATGGGGGAAATCCCCCTGATGACCGAGAACGGTACCTTCATCATCAATGGTACCGAGCGGGTCATTGTTTCCCAGCTGCACCGCTCGCCGGGCGTGTTCTTTGATCATGATCGCGGCAAGACCCACAGCTCGGGCAAGCTGCTCTATTCCGCCCGTATCATTCCCTACCGTGGTTCCTGGCTGGACTTTGAGTTCGATCCGAAGGACTGCGTGTTCGTGCGTATCGACCGCCGCCGCAAACTGCCGGCTTCCGTCCTGCTGCGTGCACTGAACTATGGTACCGAGGAAATCCTCGACATCTTCTATGACACCAGCGTCTTCCACCTGAAGGATCAGGCGATCAGCCTGGAGCTGGTGCCGCAACGTCTGCGTGGCGAAATTGCTGCGTTCGACATCAAGGACGAAACCGGCAAGCTCATCGTCGAGCAGGGCCGCCGGATCACTGCACGGCACATCAACCAGCTTGAAAAGGCCGGCATCAAGGAACTGGACGTTCCCCTGGATTATGTACTGGGGCGCACCCTGGCCAAGGCCCTCGTGCATCCGGCGACCGGCGAGATCATTGCCGAGTGCAACACCGAACTGACCACCGACCTGCTGGCCAAGATTGCCAAGGCCCAGGTGGTACGTATCGAGACGCTGTATACCAACGACATCGACTGCGGTCCGTTCATCTCCGACACCCTGAAGATCGACAACACCGGCAATCAGCTGGAAGCCCTGGTCGAAATCTATCGGATGATGCGTCCGGGCGAGCCGCCCACCAAAGACGCCGCTGAAACGCTGTTCAACAACCTGTTCTTCAGCGCCGAGCGTTATGACCTGTCTGCTGTGGGTCGCATGAAGTTCAACCGCCGTATCGGTCGTGAAGCGATCGAGGGTGCGGGCGTGCTCAGCCGTGAAGACATCGTCGATGTGCTGAAGACCCTGGTTGATATCCGTAACGGCAAGGGCATCGTTGATGACATCGACCACCTCGGCAACCGCCGTGTGCGCTGTGTCGGTGAAATGGCCGAGAACCAGTTCCGTGTTGGCCTGGTGCGCGTCGAGCGCGCGGTCAAGGAACGCCTGTCGATGGCTGAAAGCGAAGGCCTGATGCCGCAGGACCTGATCAATGCCAAGCCGGTGGCGGCCGCGGTCAAGGAGTTCTTCGGCTCCAGCCAGCTGTCGCAGTTCATGGACCAGAACAACCCGCTTTCCGAGATCACCCACAAGCGCCGTGTTTCTGCACTTGGCCCGGGTGGTCTGACACGTGAGCGTGCCGGCTTCGAAGTCCGCGACGTGCATCCGACTCACTATGGCCGCGTCTGCCCGATCGAAACGCCGGAAGGTCCGAACATCGGTCTGATCAACTCGCTGGCGACTTATGCCCGTACCAACCAGTATGGCTTCCTGGAAAGCCCGTACCGTGTGGTCAAGGGCGGGCAGGTCACTGACGAGATCGTCTACCTGTCGGCCATCGAAGAAGCCAATCATGTCATCGCCCAGGCTTCGGCCACGCTCAACGAGCAGGGTCAGCTGATCGATGAGCTGGTGGCGGTGCGTCACCTCAACGAGTTTACCGTCAAGGCGCCGGAAGACGTCACCCTGATGGACGTCTCGCCCAAGCAGGTCGTCTCGGTGGCGGCCTCGCTGATTCCGTTCCTCGAGCACGACGACGCTAACCGCGCCCTGATGGGGTCGAACATGCAGCGTCAGGCGGTACCGACCCTGCGTGCCGACAAGCCGCTGGTAGGGACCGGTATCGAGCGCAACGTGGCGCGCGACTCCGGCGTCTGCGTGGTGGCCCGGCGTGGCGGGGTGATCGACTCGGTCGATGCCAGCCGTATCGTGGTGCGCGTGCATGACGATGAGGTCGAGACGGGTGAGGCAGGTGTCGACATCTACAACCTGACCAAGTACACCCGTTCCAACCAAAACACCTGCATCAACCAGCGTCCGCTGGTCAGCAAGGGTGATGTAGTTTCGCGCGGTGACATCATGGCCGATGGTCCCTCCACCGACATGGGTGAACTGGCGCTCGGTCAGAACATGCGCGTGGCGTTCATGCCGTGGAACGGCTTCAACTTCGAAGACTCCATCTGCCTGTCCGAGCGTGTGGTTCAGGAAGACCGCTTCACCACCATCCACATCCAGGAACTGACTTGCGTGTCGCGCGACACCAAGCTCGGCCCGGAGGAGATCACCGCGGATATCCCGAACGTCGGTGAGGCGGCGCTGAACAAGCTGGATGAAGCCGGTATCGTCTACGTCGGTGCTGAAGTGCAGGCCGGTGACATTCTGGTCGGCAAGGTCACGCCCAAGGGCGAAACCCAGCTGACGCCGGAAGAGAAGCTGCTGCGTGCGATCTTTGGTGAGAAGGCGTCCGATGTGAAGGACACCTCCCTGCGCGTGCCGACCGGCACCAAGGGCACCGTGATCGATGTGCAGGTCTTCACTCGTGACGGCGTGGAGCGCGATTCGCGCGCCCTGTCCATCGAGAAGCAGCAGCTCGATGAGATCCGCAAGGACCTCAATGAGGAGTTCCGCATCGTCGAAGGCGCGACCTTCGAGCGTCTGCGCAGTGCGCTGGTGGGTGCGGTGGCCGATGGCGGTCCTGCTGCCCTCAAGAAGGGCACAGCCGTCACCCACGAGTACCTGGATGGCCTCGAGCACAGCCAGTGGTTCAAGCTGCGCATGGCTGACGAGGCGCTGAACGAGCAGCTGGAGAAGGCCCAGGCCTATCTCTCTGATCGCCGTCAGCTGCTCGACGAGAAGTTCGAAGACAAGAAGCGCAAGTTGCAGCAGGGCGATGATCTGGCACCGGGCGTGCTGAAGATCGTCAAGGTCTACCTCGCCATCAAGCGCCGCATCCAGCCGGGCGACAAGATGGCCGGTCGTCACGGTAACAAGGGTGTGGTCTCGGTGATCATGCCGGTCGAGGACATGCCGCATGATGAGAATGGTGTTCCGGTCGATATCGTCCTGAACCCGCTGGGCGTGCCGTCGCGGATGAACGTTGGTCAGATCCTCGAGACCCACCTGGGCCTGGCCGCCAAGGGGCTGGGTGAGAAGATCAACCGCATGCTCGAAGAGCAGCGCAAGGTCGCTGAGCTGCGTGCCTTCTTGCACCAGATCTATAACGAGATCGGTGGCCGTCAGGAAAGCCTCGACAGCCTGAACGATGCCGAGATTTTCGAGCTGGCCGCTAACCTGCGCAAGGGTGTGCCGATGGCGACCCCGGTGTTCGATGGTGCCGAAGAGCGCGAGATCAAGGCCATGCTCAAGCTGGCGGATCTGCCGGAAAGTGGCCAGATGCAGCTCTATGACGGTCGTACCGGCAATGCGTTCGAGCGTCAGACCACGGTGGGCTACATGTACATGCTCAAGCTCAACCACCTGGTCGACGACAAGATGCATGCTCGCTCCACCGGCTCTTACAGCCTGGTCACCCAGCAGCCGCTGGGCGGCAAGGCCCAGTTCGGCGGTCAGCGTTTCGGGGAGATGGAGGTCTGGGCGCTGGAAGCCTACGGCGCGGCCTACACCCTGCAGGAAATGCTCACCGTGAAGTCGGACGATGTGAACGGCCGTACCAAGATGTACAAGAACATCGTGGATGGCGATCACCGCATGGAGGCCGGCATGCCCGAGTCCTTCAACGTGCTGATCAAGGAAATCCGTTCCCTCGGCATCGATATCGAGCTGGAATCCGAATAAACCGCGACGCGTACCGGCGGCAGGCCAGCCCTGCCGCCGGCTCCGTGAGGAGGAAAGGCCTTGAAAGACCTGCTGAATCTGTTGAAAAACCAGGGTCAACTCGAAGAGTTCGACGCCATCCGTATCGGTCTGGCGTCGCCCGAGATGATCCGTTCCTGGTCCTTCGGTGAAGTGAAGAAGCCGGAGACCATCAATTACCGTACCTTCAAGCCCGAGCGGGATGGCCTGTTCTGCGCCAAGATCTTCGGCCCGGTGAAGGACTACGAGTGCCTGTGCGGCAAGTACAAGCGCCTCAAGCACCGCGGTGTGATCTGCGAGAAGTGCGGCGTGGAAGTGGCGCTGGCCAAGGTGCGCCGCGAGCGCATGGGCCACATCGAGCTGGCCTCGCCGGTCGCCCACATCTGGTTCCTCAAGTCGCTGCCGTCCCGTATTGGCCTGCTGCTGGACATGACCCTGCGTGATATCGAGCGCGTGCTCTATTTCGAGAGCTACGTGGTCATCGAGCCGGGCATGACGCCGCTGGAGAAGGGTCAACTGCTCAACGACGAGCAGTACTTCGAAGCACTCGAGGAGCATGGTGACGATTTCGAAGCCAAGATGGGTGCCGAGGCGGTGTTTGCACTGCTGGCCGGTATCGATCTGGAGCACGAGATCGAGCGCCTGCGTGAAGAGATTCCGCAGACCAACTCCGAGACCAAGATCAAGAAGCTGTCCAAGCGTCTGAAGCTTATGGAAGCCTTCCAGGGCTCCGGCAACAAGCCGGAGTGGATGGTGCTGACCGTGCTGCCGGTGCTGCCGCCGGACCTGCGTCCGCTGGTGCCGCTGGATGGTGGCCGCTTTGCGACTTCGGATCTCAACGATCTGTACCGCCGCGTCATCAACCGTAACAACCGCCTCAAGCGCCTGCTCGACCTCGCTGCACCGGACATCATCGTCCGCAACGAGAAGCGCATGCTGCAGGAAGCGGTGGATGCCCTGCTGGACAACGGCCGTCGCGGCCGCGCCATCACCGGCTCCAACAAGCGCCCGCTGAAGTCCCTGGCCGACATGATCAAGGGCAAGCAGGGCCGCTTCCGTCAGAACCTGCTCGGCAAGCGCGTCGACTACTCCGGCCGTTCGGTGATCACCGTCGGTCCGACCCTGCGTCTGCATCAGTGCGGCCTGCCGAAGAAGATGGCACTCGAGCTGTTCAAGCCGTTCATCTTCGGCAAGCTGGAAGCGCGTGGCATGGCCACCACCATCAAGGCGGCCAAGAAGATGGTCGAGCGCGAGCTGCCCGAGGTCTGGGACGTGCTCGCCGAGGTGATCCGCGAACATCCCGTGCTGCTCAACCGTGCGCCGACCCTGCACCGTCTGGGCATCCAGGCGTTCGAGCCGGTACTGATTGAAGGTAAGGCGATCCAGCTGCACCCGCTGGTGTGTGCTGCGTACAACGCCGACTTCGACGGTGACCAGATGGCCGTGCACGTGCCGCTGACGCTGGAGGCCCAGCTGGAAGCGCGCGCACTGATGATGTCGACCAACAACGTGCTGTCGCCGGCCAACGGCGAGCCGATCATTGTGCCGTCCCAGGACGTGGTACTGGGTCTGTACTACATGACCCGCGAGGCGATTAACGCCAAGGGCGAAGGCCGTGTGTTCGCCGACCTGCAGGAAGTCGACCGCGTGTTCCGCGCCGGTGAAGTCGCCCTGCATGCCCGCGTCAAGGTGCGCATCAACGAAACCGTCAAGCAGAAAGACGGCTCGCTGGTGCACAACACCCGCATCGTCGATACCACCATCGGCCGTGCGCTGCTGTTCCAGATCGTACCGGCTGGCCTGTCGTTCGATGTGGTCAACCAGTCGATGAAGAAGAAAGCCATTTCCCGCCTGATCAACCAGTGCTACCGCACGGTCGGTCTCAAGGATACGGTGATCTTCGCCGACCAGCTGATGTACACCGGCTTTGCCTTCTCGACCCTTTCTGGGGTGTCGATCGGCGTCAACGACTTCGTCATCCCGGATGAGAAGGCGCTGATCATCGATGCGGCCACCACTGAAGTGAAGGAAATCGAGACCCAGTACGCCTCCGGTCTGGTTACCCAGGGCGAGAAGTACAACAAGGTCATCGACCTGTGGTCCAAGGCCAACGAGAAGCTCTCCAAGGCGATGATGGACAACCTCTCCAAGGAGAAGGTGGTCGATCGCCAGGGCAATCTGGTCGAGCAGGAGTCCTTCAACTCCATGTACATGATGGCCGACTCCGGTGCACGGGGTTCGGCGGCGCAGATTCGTCAGCTGGCAGGTATGCGCGGCCTGATGGCCAAGCCGGATGGCTCGATCATTGAGACGCCGATCACCGCGAACTTCCGTGAAGGCCTGAACGTACTGCAGTACTTCATCTCCACTCACGGTGCCCGTAAGGGTCTGGCGGATACCGCACTGAAGACCGCGAACTCCGGTTACCTGACTCGTCGCCTGGTCGACGTGGCTCAGGATCTGGTGGTGACCGAGATCGATTGCGGCACCGAACATGGCCTGCTGATGACCCCGCACATCGAAGGCGGCGACATCGTCGAACCGCTCGGTGAGCGCGTGCTCGGCCGTGTGGTGGCCCGTGATGTCTGCAAGCCGGGTACCGATGAAGTGATCGTGCCGGCTGGCACCCTGATTGACGAGCAGTGGGTCGAGTTCCTCGAGCTCAACAGCGTCGATGAGGTGATCGTTCGCTCGCCGATTACTTGCGAAACCCGTTATGGCATCTGTGCCAAGTGCTACGGCCGCGATCTGGCCCGTGGCCATCAGGTCAACATTGGTGAGGCGGTCGGCGTCATTGCGGCCCAGTCGATTGGTGAGCCGGGTACCCAGCTGACCATGCGGACCTTCCACATCGGGGGTGCGGCAAGCCGGAGCGCGGCTCAGGACAGTATTCAGGTCAAGAACGGCGGCATCATTCGCCTGCATAACCTCAAGCACGTCGAGCGTGCCGATGGCGCGCTGGTCGCGGTATCGCGTTCGGGTGAGCTGGCGGTGGCGGATGACTTCGGCCGCGAGCGTGAGCGTTACAAGCTGACCTACGGTACCGTCATCTCCGTCAAGGAAGGTGATCGTGTCGAGGCCGGTGCCATCGTGGCCAAGTGGGACCCGCACACGCACCCGATCATCACCGAGATGGCCGGTACCGTGACCTTCGTTGGTATGGAGGAGGGGATCACCATCCGTACTCAGGCCGACGAGCTGACCGGTCTGACCAGTATCGAGGTGATGGATCCCAACGAGCGTCCGGCGGCTGGTCGCGAGATCCGTCCGGCGGTCAAGCTGGTCGATGCCAATGGCAAGGAGCTGCTGCTGCCGGGTACCGATGTACCGGCCCAGTACTTCCTGCCGGCCAAGACCCTGCTCAGCCTCTCCAACGGTGCCCAGGTGGGTGTGGGTGATGTGATCGCCCGTATCCCGCAGGAAACCTCGAAGACCCGTGACATCACTGGTGGTCTGCCGCGCGTGGCCGACCTCTTCGAGGCGCGTCGTCCGAAGGAGCCGTCGATCCTTGCAGAGGTCAGCGGTACCATCAGCTTCGGCAAGGAGACCAAGGGCAAGCGCCGTCTGGTCATTACCCCGACGGATGGCAGCGATCCGTATGAGGAGCTGATTCCGAAGTGGCGTCACCTCAACGTCTTCGAAGGCGAACAGGTGAACCGTGGTGAAGTGATCTCTGACGGTCCGAGCAACCCGCACGACATCCTGCGTCTGCTGGGTGTCAGTGCGCTGGCCAAGTACATCGTCAACGAGATTCAGGACGTGTACCGCCTGCAGGGTGTGAAGATCAACGACAAGCACATCGAGACCATCCTGCGGCAGATGCTGCGCAAGATCGAGATCAGCGAGTCGGGCGATTCGAGCTTCATCAAGGGCGACCAGGCCGAGCTGACCCAGGTGCTGGAAGAGAACGAGAAGCTGGCAGCCGAGGACAAGTTCCCGGCCAAGTACGAGCGTGTACTGCTGGGGATCACCAAGGCCTCGCTGTCCACCGAGTCGTTCATTTCTGCCGCCTCCTTCCAGGAGACCACCCGCGTCCTTACCGAGGCGGCCGTCACTGGCAAGCGCGATTACCTGCGCGGCCTGAAGGAGAACGTGGTAGTGGGTCGTCTGATCCCGGCCGGTACCGGTTTGGCCTATCACAGCGAGCGCAAGCGCAAGCGTGATGCCGAGAAGCCGCAACGTGTCAGCGCCAGTGAGGTTGAAGCCGCACTGAGCGAAGCGCTGAACTTCGGCGAGAGCAACTGAGAGCCTGCCCCGGGAGCCTGAGCTCTCGGGGTTGTCTTGACGGCTTATGTCAAGGCCTTTAGACTCTCGGACCCTTAATCTCGCGGGGCGTCTGCCTCGCGAAATTTTTGTGTCGCAAGACAATCAGTGGAGCTAGTAGATGGCAACTATCAACCAGCTGGTGCGCCAGCCGCGCAAGCGCGTCACTGAAAAGAGTGACGTGCCGGCGCTGCAGAACTGCCCCCAGCGCCGCGGTGTTTGCACCCGCGTATACACCACCACCCCGAAGAAGCCGAACTCGGCCCTGCGTAAGGTTTGCCGTGTGCGCCTGACCAACGGCTACGAAGTCGCTTCCTACATCGGTGGTGAAGGCCACAACCTCCAGGAGCACAGCGTTGTGCTGATCCGTGGCGGTCGTGTCAAGGACCTTCCGGGTGTGCGTTATCACACCGTGCGCGGTTCGCTGGATACCTCTGGCGTGAAGGATCGTAAGCAGGGTCGTTCCAAGTACGGCGCCAAGCGTCCGAAGTAATCGAATTCTTTTTGTCGAGTCGATAAGAGTAAGGTCGGGAGCATCCCGGGCTAACCTGAAGACCGTTTTGAGGGCTTATCAATGCCAAGACGTCGTGTAGCGGCCAAGCGTGAAATCCTGGCCGATCCGAAGTACGGAAGCCAGATTCTGGCCAAGTTCATGAACCACGTGATGGAAAGCGGCAAGAAGGCTGTCGCAGAGCGCATCGTTTACGGTGCCCTGGATACCGTCAAGCAGCGCAAGAACGTAGACCCCCTGGAAACCTTCGAGAAAGCACTCGACGCCATCGCTCCGCTGGTCGAAGTGAAGTCCCGCCGTGTCGGCGGTGCTACCTACCAGGTTCCGGTCGAAGTTCGTCCGTCCCGTCGTAACGCACTGGCCATGCGTTGGCTGGTAGATTACGCGCGCAAGCGTGGTGAGAAGTCCATGGCCCTGCGCCTGGCGGGCGAGCTGATCGACGCCGCCGAAGGCAAGGGCGCTGCGGTGAAGAAGCGTGAAGACGTGCACCGTATGGCCGAGGCCAACAAGGCCTTCTCGCACTACCGTTTCTAAGACTTGCGCGTCTAACCCAGCGAGGACCCAACTGTGGCCCGTACAACCCCTATTAACCGCTACCGGAACATCGGTATTTGCGCGCACGTGGATGCGGGCAAGACCACCACTACCGAGCGGGTACTGTTCTACACCGGCGTGAACCACAAGCTCGGCGAAGTGCACGACGGTGCTGCGACCACCGACTGGATGGTGCAGGAGCAGGAGCGTGGTATCACCATCACCTCCGCTGCCGTGACCACCTTCTGGAAAGGTTCGCGCGGCCAGTACGACAACTACCGCGTCAACGTGATCGATACCCCCGGTCACGTGGACTTCACCATTGAAGTAGAGCGCTCCCTGCGCGTGCTCGACGGTGCTGTCGTAGTGTTCTGCGGCACCTCCGGCGTCGAACCGCAGTCGGAAACCGTATGGCGTCAGGCCAACAAGTACGGCGTTCCGCGTATCGTCTACGTCAACAAGATGGACCGCCAGGGTGCCAACTTCCTGCGCGTGGTTGAACAGATCAAGAAGCGCCTGGGTCACACTCCGGTGCCGGTCCAGCTGGCCATCGGCGCTGAAGAGAACTTCGTTGGTCAGATCGACCTGATCAAGATGAAGGCGATTTACTGGAACGACGAAGACAAGGGCATGACCTACCGCGAGGAAGAGATTCCGGCGGAGCTGGCTGACCTGGCTGCTGAATATCGCTCGAACATGGTCGAGGCTGCTGCCGAAGCCAACGAAGAGCTGATGAACAAGTACCTCGAAGAAGGTGATCTGAGCAACGAAGAGATCAAGGCGGGCCTGCGTCAGCGCACCCTGGCTTGTGAAATCGTTCCGGCCGTCTGCGGTTCTTCGTTCAAGAACAAGGGCGTGCCGCTGGTTCTCGACGCCGTGATCGACTTCCTGCCGGCTCCGGACGAAGTGGACGCCATCAAGGGTGTTCATCCGGATGACGACGAGAAGGTCGACGAGCGCAAGTCGTCCGACGACGAGCCGTTCGCCGCTCTGGCGTTCAAGATCGCTACCGACCCCTTCGTTGGTACTCTGACCTTCGTTCGCGTCTACTCGGGCGTGCTGTCTTCCGGCGACTCGGTGATCAACTCGGTCAAGGGCAAGAAAGAGCGCGTCGGCCGTATGGTGCAGATGCACGCCAACCAGCGCGACGAAATCAAGGAAGTCCGCGCCGGCGACATCGCTGCGCTGATCGGCATGAAGGACGTCACCACCGGTGACACCCTGTGCGACCTTGAGAAGCAGATCGTCCTCGAGCGCATGGACTTCCCGGAGCCGGTGATTCACGTTGCCGTTGAGCCGAAGACCAAGGCTGATCAGGAAAAGATGGGTATCGCTCTGGGCAAGCTGGCTCAGGAAGACCCGTCGTTCCGCGTCAAGACCGACGAAGAGTCCGGTCAGACCATCATTGGTGGTATGGGTGAGCTGCACCTAGACATCATCGTTGACCGTATGAAGCGCGAGTTCAATGTTGATGCCAACATCGGCAAGCCGCAGGTGGCTTACCGTGAGACCATCTCCAAGGACAACGTCGAGATCGAAGGCAAGTTTGTCCGTCAGTCCGGTGGTCGTGGTCAGTTCGGTCACTGCTGGATCCGCTTCTCGACTCCGGACGTGGACGAGAACGGTAACATCACCGAAGGCCTGGTCTTCACCAACGAGGTTGTGGGTGGTGTGGTTCCGAAGGAATACATCCCGGCGATCCAGAAAGGTGTCGAAGAGCAGATGAAGAACGGCGTAGTGGCCGGCTATCCGCTCATCGGCCTGAAGGCAACCGTGTTTGATGGTTCCTACCACGACGTCGACTCCAACGAAATGGCGTTCAAGGTCGCTGCCTCCATGGCAACCAAGCAGCTGGCCCAGAGGGGTGGCGGCAAGGTGCTCGAGCCGATCATGAAGGTCGAGGTCGTGACTCCGGAGGACTACATGGGCGACGTGATGGGTGACCTGAACCGTCGTCGTGGCCTGATCCAGGGTATGGATGACAGCGTGTCCGGCAAGGTCATTCGCGCTGAAGTTCCGCTGGGTGAGATGTTCGGTTACGCTACCGATGTGCGTTCCATGTCTCAGGGTCGCGCAAGCTACTCCATGGAATTCTCCAAATACGCCGAAGCTCCGTCGAACATCGTCGAAGCACTGGTTAAGAAACAAGCTTGATTCAGCCCTTTTAGCAAGAGGTTCACTGTCGTGGCTAAAGAGAAATTCGAACGTAACAAACCGCACGTCAACGTCGGCACCATCGGTCACGTTGACCACGGTAAAACTACCCTGACTGCTGCGCTGACCCGCGTTTGCTCCGAAGTGTTTGGTTCCGCTCGTGTCGACTTCGACAAGATCGACTCCGCTCCGGAAGAGAAAGCTCGTGGTATCACCATCAACACCGCACACGTAGAGTACGACTCCAACGTCCGTCACTACGCGCACGTTGACTGCCCGGGCCACGCCGACTACGTCAAGAACATGATCACCGGTGCTGCCCAGATGGACGGCGCGATCCTGGTTTGCTCGGCTGCTGACGGCCCCATGCCGCAGACCCGTGAGCACATCCTGCTGTCCCGTCAGGTTGGCGTTCCTTACATCGTCGTGTTCCTGAACAAGGCTGACGTGGTTGACGACGCCGAGCTGCTGGAACTGGTCGAGATGGAAGTGCGTGACCTGTTGTCCACCTACGACTTCCCGGGCGACGACACCCCGATCATCATCGGCTCCGCGCTGATGGCTCTGAACGGTGAAGATGAGAACGGCCTGGGCACCAGCGCTGTGAAGAAGCTGGTCGAGACCCTCGACAGCTACATCCCGGAGCCGGTGCGTGCCATCGATCAGCCGTTCCTGATGCCGATCGAAGACGTGTTCTCGATCTCCGGTCGCGGCACCGTGGTAACCGGTCGTGTCGAGCGTGGTATCGTCAAGGTTCAGGAAGAAGTCGAGATCGTCGGTATTCGTCCGACCTCCAAGACTACCTGCACCGGCGTTGAGATGTTCCGCAAGCTGCTCGACGAAGGTCGTGCTGGTGAGAACGTCGGCGTGCTGCTGCGTGGTATCAAGCGTGAAGACGTCGAGCGTGGTCAGGTTCTGGCCAAGCCGGGCACCATCAAGCCGCACACCAAATTCGAAGCTGAAGTGTACGTGCTGTCCAAGGAAGAAGGTGGTCGTCACACCCCGTTCTTCAAGGGCTACCGTCCGCAGTTCTACTTCCGTACCACTGACGTGACTGGCAGCTGCGAACTGCCGGAAGGCGTCGAGATGGTGATGCCGGGTGATAACGTCAAGATGGTCGTCACCCTGATCGCTCCGATCGCCATGGAAGATGGTCTGCGCTTCGCAATCCGCGAAGGCGGTCGTACCGTTGGCGCCGGCGTGGTTGCCAAGATCGTCGAGTAATCGAGATCTGTTCCAGGAAAACCCCCGCTTGCGCGGGGGTTTTCTCGTTTACTGCCCATTGGTTGACACCCGGTGGGGGCGTCAGTACAATCGCGCCTCCTTTTACCGGGCGTAGTCCGTTCGGTGGGAATAGATAGAGTCTGAGGTCAAAATGCAAAACCAACAAATCCGTATTCGGTTGAAGGCTTTTGACCACCGCCTGATCGATCAATCCACCCAGGAAATCGTGGAAACCGCGAAACGTACTGGTGCTCAGGTCCGTGGTCCGATCCCTCTGCCGACCCGCAAGGAACGGTTTACCGTGCTGATTTCTCCGCACGTCAACAAGGATGCGCGTGATCAGTACGAAATTCGTACTCACAAGCGTGTACTCGACATCGTTCAGCCGACCGACAAGACCGTCGACGCGCTGATGAAGCTCGACCTTGCTGCTGGTGTCGAAGTCCAGATCAGCCTCGGCTGAAATCCGTAAGGATTTTGGTCGTGTAACGCTCTGAAATGGGCGGCCATAGCGGGTGAAAGCCCCGTACACTCAAGAGGTTTAAGACATGACTATTGGTGTAGTCGGTCGTAAGTGCGGCATGACCCGCATTTTCACCGAAGAAGGTGTCTCTATTCCGGTTACGGTCATTGAAGTCGAACCGAATCGTGTCACCCAGTTCAAGAATGAAGAAAGCGATGGCTATCGCGCCGTACAGGTAACTGTCGGTGAGCGTCGCGCTTCCCGTGTGACCAAGGCTCAGGCCGGTCACTTTGCCAAGGCCAACGTGGCTGCCGGTCGTACCGTTCTGGAGTTCCGCCTCGATGGCGAAGAGTTCCAGGCTGGCGATCAGCTCACTGTTGAGCAGTTCCAGGCGGGTCAACTGGTCGATGTGACTGGTCAGTCCAAGGGTAAAGGCTACGCCGGTACCATCAAGCGCTGGAACTTCCGCGGCCAAGACAACACTCACGGTAACTCCGTGTCCCACCGTGCCCCGGGCTCCATCGGCCAGTGCCAGACTCCTGGTCGAGTGTTCAAGGGCAAGAAGATGTCCGGTCATCTGGGCGCCGAGCGTGTGACTGTGCAGTCCCTAGAAGTTGTCCGTGTCGATGCCGAACGCAACCTGCTGCTGGTCAAGGGCGCTGTCCCGGGTGCCACCGGTGGTGACGTGATCGTGCGTCCGGCTGCCAAGGCTTAAGGGGAGATTCGAGAGATGCAACTGAATGTGAACGGTGCGCAGGCGATCGAAGTCTCCGAGCGCACCTTTGGTGGCGAGTTCAACGAGACCTTGGTGCACCAGGCTGTTGTTGCCTACATGGCGGGTGGTCGTCAGGGTACCCGTGCCCAGCTGACCCGCTCCGAAGTGCGTGGCGGTGGTAAGAAGCCGTGGCGCCAGAAAGGTTCGGGCCGCGCCCGTGCTGGCTCCATCCGCAGCCCCATCTGGCGCTCGGGTGGTGTGACCTTCGCAGCCAAGCCGCAGGATCACTCCCAGAAGCTCAACAAGAAGATGTACCGCGCGGCCATGCGCTCGATTCTGAGCGAGCTGGTGCGTCAGGAGCGTCTGGTTGTTGTTGCAGATTTTGCTGTTGAAGCGCCGAAGACCAAGGCTCTGGTCAGCAAGCTGGGCGGCCTGGGCCTCTCCGACGTGCTGATCGTGACTGACGCTGTCGATGAGAACCTGTACCTGGCTGCGCGCAACCTGCCGCATGTCGACGTTCGTGACGTGCAGGGCTCTGATCCGGTCAGCCTGATCGCCTACGACAAGGTGCTGGTCACCGTGTCCGCCGTGAAGAAATTCGAGGAGCTGCTGGGATGAACCAAGAACGCGTATTCAAAGTGCTGGTTGGCCCGCATATCTCCGAGAAGGCCACCACCCTTGCCGATGGCAAGAGCCAGTTCGTCTTCAAGGTTGCAACCGATGCAACCAAGCTGGAAATCAAGAAGGCCGTTGAAACCCTGTTCGGCGTGAAGGTGGAGCGTGTCAGCACCCTGAACGTCAAGGGCAAGACCAAGCGCACCGTGCGTGGTTTCGGTAAGCGCAACGACTGGAAAAAGGCTTATATCGCCCTCCAGCCGGGCCAGGACCTCGATTTCACCAGCGGCGCCGCTGAGTAAGGTAGGAGTGCACCATGGCAATCGTTAAATGCAAGCCGACTTCCGCTGGCCGCCGCTTCGTGGTCAAGGTGGTCAATGCTGACCTGCACAAGGGCGCTCCGCACGCTCCGCTGGTCGAGAAAAAGAGCAAGACCGGTGGTCGTAACAATAACGGCCGCATCACCACTCGCCACATTGGTGGTGGTCACAAGCAGCACTATCGACTGGTTGACTTCCGTCGCAATGACAAAGATGGCATCCCTGCCACTGTCGAGCGTATCGAATACGACCCAAACCGTACCGCCCACATCGCTCTGCTCAAGTATGCCGATGGTGAGCGTCGCTATATCATCGCTCCGAAGGGTGTGAGTGCTGGCGATCAGCTGGTGGCTGGTGTGCATGCACCGATCAAGGCGGGCAACTCCCTGCCACTGCGTAACATTCCGGTTGGTTCTACCATTCACGGTATCGAGCTGAAGCCAGGCAAGGGCGCTCAGATCGCGCGCTCCGCCGGTGCTTCCGTGCAGCTGGTGGCGCGTGAGGGTGCTTACGTAACCCTGCGTCTGCGCTCTGGTGAAGTACGCAAGGTGCTGGCTGAGTGCCGCGCTACCCTGGGCGAAGTGTCCAACGGTGAGCACAGCCTGCGTTCGCTGGGCAAGGCCGGTGCCAAGCGTTGGAAGGGCATCCGTCCGACCGTTCGTGGTGCTGCCATGAACCCGGTCGATCACCCGCATGGTGGTGGTGAGGGTCGTACCTCCGGTGGCCGTCATCCGGTGTCGCCGTGGGGCTTCCCGACCAAGGGCGCGAAGACCCGCACCAACAAGCGCACCGACAACATGATTGTCCGTCGCCGCAAGTAATTAGAGGGATACGACAGTGCCGCGTTCTCTGAAAAAAGGTCCGTTTATCGATCTTCACCTGATCAAGAAGATCGAAGTGGCGGTGGAAAAGAATGACCGTAAGCCGATCAAGACCTGGTCGCGTCGTTCGATGATTCTGCCGCAGATGGTCGGTCTGACCATCGCCGTGCATAACGGCCGTCAACATGTCCCGGTTCTGGTGAACGAAGACATGGTCGGTCACAAACTGGGCGAGTTTGCCGCTACCCGCACCTACCGCGGGCACGTGGCAGACAAGAAAGCCAAGCGTTAAGGGGTAAGGAAATGGAAGTAGCCGCTAAGTTGTCGGGCGCTCGCATCTCCGCCCAGAAAGCCCGCTTGGTCGCTGACCAGATTCGTGGGAAGAAAGTGGGTGATGCGCTCAATCTGCTGACCTTCAGCAGCAAGAAAGCCGCCGCGATCATCAAGAAAGTGCTGGAGTCGGCCGTGGCCAACGCTGAGCACAACGAAGGCGCTGACGTGGATGACCTGAAGGTCAGCACCGTCTTCGTCAACGAAGGGCGTTCGCTGAAGCGCATCATGCCGCGTGCCAAAGGCCGTGCTGATCGCATCGTCAAGCGGTCTTGCCATATCACTGTCAAGGTTGCGGACAAGTAACGGAGTCGATCAGATGGGTCAGAAAGTACATCCCACTGGCATTCGCCTGGGCATCGTCAAGGAGCACACCTCGGTCTGGTACGCTGACAAGCGCCAGTACGCGGACTATCTGTTCGCCGACCTGCAGGTCCGTGAATACCTCCAAGACAAACTAAAAAGCGCGTCCGTAAGCCGTATCGACATCGCTCGTCCGGCTCAGACTGCACGCATCACCATCCACACCGCCCGTCCCGGTATCGTAATCGGCAAGAAAGGTGAGGATGTTGAGAAGCTGCGTCAGGACCTGACCAAGCAGATGGGTGTGCCGGTGCACATCAACATCGAAGAGATCCGCAAGCCGGAACTCGATGCCATGCTGGTTGCACAGAGTGTGGCTCAGCAGCTGGAGCGTCGCGTAATGTTCCGTCGCGCCATGAAGCGTGCGGTGCAGAACGCCATGCGTATTGGTGCCAAGGGCATCAAGATCCAGGTGAGTGGTCGTCTGGGCGGTGCAGAAATTGCCCGTACCGAGTGGTACCGCGAAGGTCGTGTGCCCCTGCACACCCTGCGTGCCGACATCGACTACAACACCTACGAAGCGCACACTACCTACGGTGTGATCGGTGTCAAGGTTTGGATCTTCAAGGGCGAGGTCATCGGTGGCCAGCACGAAGAGCTCAAGCCTACAGCACCCGCTTCGCGCAAAAAAGCTGCTAAGTAAGAGGAGTACGCAACATGCTGCAACCCAAGCGTACGAAATTCCGCAAGCAGATGACCGGTCACAACCGTGGCCTGGCTCACCGCGGTAGCAAGGTCAGCTTCGGCGAGTTCGCCCTGAAAGCTGTCAGCCGCGGCCGTCTGACTGCGCGTCAAATCGAATCCGCACGTCGTGCCCTGACTCGCCATGTGAAGCGTGGTGGCAAGATCTGGATCCGTGTATTCCCCGATAAGCCTGTCACCAAGAAGCCCCTGGAAGTGCGTATGGGTAAAGGTAAGGGTAGCGTGGAGTACTGGGTGGCCCTGATTCAACCGGGCAAGGTCCTGTACGAGATCGAGGGTGTTTCCGAGGAGCTGGCTCGCGAGGCGTTCGCCCTGGCTGCTGCAAAGCTGCCGCTCGAGACCACCTTTGTTAAGCGGACGGTGATGTGATGAAAGCGAACGAACTTCGTGAAAAATCCGTTGAGCAGCTGAACGAGCAATTGCTCGGCCTGCTGCGCGACCAGTTCAATCTGCGCATGCAGAAAGCAACTGGCCAGTTGGGGCAGTCTCACCTGCTCTCGCAAGTGAAGCGCGATATTGCTCGCGTGAAAACTGTGCTCAACCAGCAAGCAGGTAAGTGATCATGGCTGAAGCTCAGAACACCGTCCGTACGCTGACCGGTAAAGTCGTCAGCAACAAGATGGACAAAACCATCACCGTACTGATCGAGCGTCGCGTCAAGCACCCGATCTACGGCAAATACGTGAAGCGCTCGACCAAGCTGCACGCTCACGACGAGACCAACCAGTGCCGCATGGGTGACCTGGTCACCATTCGCGAGACGCGTCCGCTGGCCAAGACCAAGGCCTGGACCCTGGTTGAAGTCGTCGAACGTGCCGTGGAAGTCTAAGGACTAAGGGTCGGAGAAAGATATGATTCAGACTCAATCCATGCTCGACGTCGCTGATAACAGCGGTGCTCGTCGCGTCATGTGCATCAAGGTGCTCGGCGGTTCGCATCGTCGTTACGCCGGCATTGGTGACATCATCAAGGTGACCGTCAAGGAAGCGATTCCGCGCGGCAAGGTCAAGAAAGGCCAGGTGATGAGCGCCGTCGTAGTGCGTACCCGTCACGGTGTGCGTCGTCCGGATGGCTCGATCATCCGCTTTGACGGTAACGCTGCGGTCCTGCTCAACAACAAGCAGGAGCCCATCGGCACCCGTATCTTTGGCCCGGTGACTCGTGAACTTCGCGGTGAGAAGTTCATGAAGATTGTCTCCCTGGCCCCCGAAGTGCTGTAAGGAGAAGCCGTCATGCAAAAGATTCGTCGTGACGACGAGGTCATCGTCATCGCCGGCAAGGACAAGGGCAAGCGCGGCAAGGTGCTGAAGGTCCTCGCTGACGACCGCCTGGTCGTAGGTGGTGTGAACCTGATCAAGCGCCATACCAAGCCGAACCCCATGCTGGGTGTTCAGGGTGGTATTGTCGAGAAGGAAGCCCCCCTGCACGTCTCCAACGTTGCCATCTTCAACCCGGAAACCAGCAAGGCTGACCGCGTTGGCTTCAAGGTCGAGGAAGGCAAGAAAATTCGTGTCTTCAAGTCGACCCAGAAGCCGGTTGGCGCTTGAGACTGCTAGGTAAAACACCATGGCACGATTGAAAGAGATTTACCGGAACGAAATCGCTCCCAAGCTGAAAGAACAGCTCCAGCTGGGTAACGTGATGGAAATTCCGCGCATCACCAAAATCACCCTGAACATGGGCCTGGGCGAAGCAATCGGTGACAAGAAGGTCATCGAGAACGCGCTCGGCGACATGGAGAAGATTGCTGGTCAAAAGCCGGTGGTCACCTATGCTCGCAAGTCCATTGCCGGTTTCAAGGTCCGCGAGGGCTGGCCGATCGGTCTCAAGGTGACCCTGCGTGGCGATCGTATGTACGAGTTCCTCGATCGTCTGCTAACTATCTCCCTGCCGCGCGTGCGTGACTTCCGCGGTCTGAGTGCCAAGTCCTTCGATGGTCGTGGCAACTACAGCATGGGTGTGAAGGAGCAGATCATCTTCCCGGAAATCGATTACGACAAGATTGATGCGCTGCGTGGCATGGACATTACCCTGACCACCACAGCCCGTAACGATGATGAAGGTCGCGCACTGCTGCGTGCTTTCAACTTCCCGTTCCGTAACTGAGTGGAGTAGGAAAATGGCCAAGACAAGCATGAAGAACCGCGAGCTGAAGCGTCAGCAGACGGTTGCCAAGTACGCCAAAAAGCGTGCCGAGCTGAAAGCCACTATTGCCAGCCCGAACTCCACTCCGGAGCAGCGCTGGGAAGCCCTGGTTGCCCTGCAAAAGCAGCCGCGTGATGCCTCGCCTTGCCGTCTGCGCAATCGTTGCCGCGTGACCGGCCGTCCGCACGGCTACTACCGCAAGTTCGGTCTGAGCCGTATCAAGCTGCGCGAAGCGGCAATGCGTGGCGACGTGCCGGGTTTGGTCAAGGCCAGCTGGTAATCGTCCGGGGGTGGCTTGTTCACTCCCTTGCGTTGTCACCAATCAAGCCCCGCAAGGGGCTTGATTCGTTTCTACCCGATCACTAGAATGTCGGGCTCGCCTGCGTCCAGCCTTCTGGTTGGCCTCAGGCATATATGGCCGAAAGGCTTTTTTTGTTTCAGGAGCATCAAGCCCATGAGTATGCAGGACCCGTTAGCGGACATGCTAACTCGTATCCGTAATGCCCAGATGGCTGAGAAGACCGTGGTTAGCATGCCGTCTTCCAAGCTGAAGGTGGCAGTAGCCAAGGTTCTCAAGGACGAAGGCTACATTGCGGATTACCAGATCAGCGGTGACGTCAAGCAACAGCTTTCCATCGAACTCAAGTATTTCGAAGGCAAGCCGGTCATCGAAGAGATCAAGCGCAGCAGCCGTCCTGGCCTGCGTCAGTACAAGGGCGTCGAGCAGCTGCCGAAAGTGCGTGGCGGTCTTGGCGTTTCCATCGTCTCCACCAACAAGGGTGTGATGACGGATCGCGCTGCTCGCGCTGCCGGTGTCGGCGGCGAAGTGCTCTGCACCGTATTCTAAGGGGGGATCAGCATGTCTCGCGTTGCTAAGAACCCCGTCAAGCTGCCCGCTGGCGTTGAAGTCAAACTGGCTGGCCAGCAGCTCTCGGTGAAGGGTGCCAAGGGCACTCTGGAGCTGAAGGTTCATCCTTCGGTTGAAGTGCTGCAGGAATCCGGTGAGCTGCGCTTTGCTGCGCGCAACGGTGACCAGCAGACTCGCGCCATGGCCGGTACTACCCGCGCCCTGGTGAACAACATGGTGGTCGGCGTCAGCCAAGGCTTCGAGCGCAAGCTGCAGCTGGTGGGTGTCGGTTATCGTGCTCAGGCTAAGGGCAATGTCCTGTCGCTGGCCCTCGGCTTCTCGCATCCGGTCGAGTATGAGCTGCCGGAAGGCATCACCGCTGAAACCCCGAGCCAGACTGATATCCTGATCAAGGGTATCGACAAGCAGGTGGTAGGTCAGGTGGCTGCCGAGATTCGCGACTTCCGTCGTCCGGAGCCGTACAAGGGCAAGGGTGTTCGTTACGCGGACGAAGTGGTCCGTCGTAAAGAAGCCAAGAAGAAGTAAGGGCATAGCAAATGAGCGACAAGAAAGTAATTCGTCTGCGTCGCGCTCGCCAGGCACGCCTGAAGATGCGCGAGCTGGAAGCCGTACGCCTTTGCGTGTACCGCTCTTCCCAGCACATGTACGCCCAGGTCATTTCGGCCGACGGCGGCAAGGTCCTGGCCAGCGCCTCGACCCTGGACAAAGAGCTGCGTGGCGACGCCACTGGCAATGTCGAAGCTGCCAAGAAGGTTGGTCTGCTGGTCGCCGAGCGTGCTAAGGCCGCTGGTGTTACCAAGGTGGCTTTCGACCGTTCTGGCTTCAAGTACCACGGTCGTGTCAAGGCACTGGCCGATGCTGCTCGTGAAGGCGGGCTGGAGTTCTAAGTTATGGCGAACAACGAGCAGAAGCGCGACGAAGGCTACATCGAGAAGCTGGTTCAGGTGAACCGTGTTGCCAAGACCGTCAAGGGTGGCCGCATTTTCACCTTCACCGCGCTGACCGTGGTGGGTGATGGCAAGGGTCGTGTTGGTTTCGGTCGCGGTAAGTCCCGCGAAGTGCCGGCCGCAATTCAGAAGGCGATGGAAGCTGCGCGCCGCAACATGATTCAGGTTGATCTGAACGGTACCACTCTGCAGTACCCGATCAAGTCCGCCCATGGCGCCTCCAAGGTGTACATGCAGCCGGCTTCGGAAGGTACTGGTGTCATTGCCGGCGGCGCCATGCGTGCTGTCCTGGAAGTGGCGGGTGTGCATAACGTTCTGGCTAAGTGCTATGGCTCCACCAATCCGGTGAACGTGGTTTACGCCACTTTCAAAGGCCTGCAGAGCATGCAATCCCCGGATTCCGTGGCGGCCAAGCGTGGCAAGAGCGTCGAGGAGATTCTCTGATCATGTCGAATGCCAAGATCAAGGTCACGCTGATCAAGAGCGTGAACGGCCGTCTGGCCAACCATAAGGCGTGCGTCAAGGGTCTCGGCCTGCGTCGCATCAACCACACTGTAGAAGTCCTGGACACCCCGGAGAACCGCGGGATGATCAACAAGGCTTACTACCTGCTGCGTGTGGAGGGTTAATCCATGCAACTGAACGATCTGCGTTCCGCGCCGGGTGCCCGTCGCGAGAAGCTGCGTCCGGGCCGTGGTATCGGTAGCGGTCTCGGCAAGACTGGCGGCCGTGGTCACAAAGGTCAGACCTCGCGTTCCGGTGGCAAGATTGCTCCGGGCTTCGAGGGTGGTCAGCAGCCGCTGCACCGTCGTCTGCCGAAGTTCGGCTTCACTTCGCTGAAAGCCATGGATCGTGCGGAAGTTCGTACCTCCGAGCTGGCCAAGGTTGAGGGTGACGTCGTTACTCTGCAGGCGCTCAAGGAAGCCAACGTCATCAACCAGAACGTGCAGCGCGTCAAAGTGATGCTGTCTGGTGCGGTCACTCGTGCAGTTACCCTCAAGGGTATTGCCGTGACCAAAGGTGCGCGTGCGGCCATCGAAGCAGCTGGCGGTAAAATCGAGGAATAAATGGCTAAGCAAGGTGCTCTCTCCGCGCTCAGCAATGGCGGGCTCTCCGAGCTCTGGGGTCGTCTGCGTTTCCTGTTCATGGCGATCATCGTCTATCGAATCGGCGCGCACATCCCGGTGCCGGGTATAAACCCGGACCGCCTGGCTGAGCTGTTCCGGCAGAATGAGGGGACCATTCTTAGCTTGTTCAACATGTTCTCAGGTGGTGCGCTCGAACGGATGAGCATCTTTGCATTGGGGATCATGCCGTACATCTCGGCATCGATCATCATGCAGCTGATGACCGCCGTCAGCCCCCACCTGGAACAGTTGAAGAAGGAAGGTGAGGCTGGCCGTCGCAAGATCAGCCAGTACACGCGCTACGGTACTTTGGTGCTGGCATTGGTACAGGCTGTCGGTATGTCCGTTGGCCTGGCGGGGCAGGGTGTTGCCTTCAGTGCCGACTTCGGCTTCCACTTCATGGCGGTCACCACCTTCGTGGCCGGTGCGATGTTCATGATGTGGCTGGGTGAGCAGATCACCGAGCGTGGTATCGGCAATGGTATTTCCATGCTGATCTTTGCCGGTATTGTGGCAGGCCTGCCTGCCGCCATTGGGCAATCGTTCGAGTCGGCTCGTCTGGGTGACATCAATATCTTTGCCCTGATTGCCATTGGTCTGCTGGCAGTTGCGATCATTGCCTTTGTGGTGTTCATCGAACGTGGTCAGCGCCGCATCGCAGTGCATTACGCCAAGCGTCAGCAGGGTCGTAAGGTATTTGCTGCGCAGACCAGCCATCTGCCGCTCAAGGTGAATATGGCGGGTGTGATTCCTGCGATATTTGCCAGCAGTATTCTGCTGTTCCCAGCTTCGCTCGGACAGTGGTTCGGGCAGAGCGAAGGCATGGGTTGGATGCAGGATATTGCACAGGCCATCGCACCGGGTCAGCCCTTGAACATTCTGCTGTTCAGTGCAGGGATCATCTTCTTCTGCTTTTTCTACACGGCACTGATGTTCAATCCGAAGGACGTGGCAGAGAATCTGAAGAAGTCTGGTGCCTTCATTCCGGGTATTCGTCCCGGTGAGCAGTCCGCACGCTATATCGATGGCGTGCTGACCCGGCTGACCGTGTTCGGTGCCCTGTACATGACGGCTGTCTGCCTGCTGCCCCAGTTCCTGGTGGTGGCGGCTAATGTGCCGTTCTACCTTGGCGGGACTTCGCTGCTGATCGTCGTGGTGGTTGTGATGGATTTCATGTCACAAGTGCAATCCCACCTCGTATCGCACCAGTACGATTCCCTGATGAAGAAAGCCAACCTGAAGGGTTATGGCGGCGGCATGCTCCGCTGATCCCCCCGTAAGGTTCGAGGAGTTGGTGATGAAAGTTCGTGCATCGGTCAAGAAGCTGTGCCGCAACTGCAAGATCATCCGTCGTGACGGTGTTGTCCGCGTGATCTGCAGCGCGGAGCCGCGCCACAAGCAGCGCCAAGGCTGAGTGTGATCTGCGAACCAACCCGACAGCTAGTGCGCTGTCGGGTTGATTATTTGTTTCTACAGCGATAACATCCTGCGCCCTTTCTTGGCTTCCGGGGCGCGGATAGCTGTCACTTGGAGTTTTCTGAATGGCCCGTATTGCAGGCGTCAACATTCCGGATAACAAACACACTGTTATCTCGCTGACCTACATCTATGGTGTCGGTCGCACTACTGCACAGAGCATCTGTGCTGCTACCGGTGTAAACCCGGCAGCGAAAATCAAGGATCTCTCTGACGAGCAGATCGAACAGCTGCGCGCTGAAGTGGGCAAGCTCACCACCGAAGGTGACCTGCGCCGCGAAATCAACATGAACATCAAGCGCCTGATGGACCTCGGCTGCTACCGCGGCCTGCGTCACCGTCGTGGCCTGCCGGTTCATGGTCAGCGCACCAAGACCAACGCCCGTACCCGTAAGGGTCCGCGTAAGCCGATCCGCAAGTAATCGCATCCGCGAATCGACAGGAATCTAGTCATGGCAAAACCTGCTGCTCGTCCTCGTAAGAAAGTCAAAAAGACAGTGGTTGATGGCATCGCCCACATCCATGCGTCTTTCAACAACACCATCGTGACCATCACCGACCGTCAGGGCAACGCTCTGTCTTGGGCGACCTCGGGTGGTTCCGGTTTCCGCGGCTCGCGTAAGAGCACTCCGTTCGCTGCCCAGGTGGCTGCTGAGCGTGCCGGTCAGGCTGCTCTGGAGTACGGTCTCAAGAACCTCGACGTCAACGTCAAGGGGCCGGGTCCGGGTCGTGAATCCGCTGTGCGTGCTCTGAACGCCTGCGGTTATAAGATTGCCAGCATCACCGACGTGACGCCGATCCCGCATAACGGGTGCCGTCCGCCGAAGAAGCGTCGCGTGTAATAGGAGACAGTGAAGAATGGCTCGTTACATTGGTCCGAAATGCAAACTGTCCCGTCGCGAAGGCACTGATCTGTTCCTGAAGAGCGGCGCTCGCGCTCTGGAATCCAAGTGCAATATCGAATCGGCCCCGGGTATCCATGGTCAGCGCCGTGGTCGCCTGTCCGAGTACGGTACCCAGCTGCGTGAAAAGCAGAAAGTCCGCCGCATCTACGGTGTACTGGAGCGTCAGTTCAGCGGTTATTACAAGGAAGCTACCCGTCGCAAGGGTTCTACCGGCGAAAATCTGCTGCAGCTGCTCGAGTGCCGTCTGGATAACGTCGTTTACCGCATGGGCTTTGGCGCTACTCGTGCCGAAGCACGCCAGCTGGTTTCCCACAAAGCCATCACCGTCAATGGCCAGACCGTAAACATCCCGTCCTTCCAGGTGAAGGCTGGTGATGTGGTTGCCATCCGCGAGAAGGCCAAGAACCAGCTGCGCATCGCTCAGGCTCTCGAGCTGAGTGGTCAGCGTGGTCGCGTTGAGTGGGTGGAAGTCGATGCCGAGAAGAAGTCCGGCGTGTTCAAGAGCGTGCCGGCTCGCAGCGACCTGTCTGCTGACATCAACGAAAACCTGATTGTCGAGCTCTACTCCAAGTAAGAGCTAGAAAATAGGTGCATCCATGCAGAGTTCGGTAAATGAGTTTCTGACCCCTCGTCATATTGACGTTCAGGTGGTCAGCCCGACCCGCGCCAAGATCACGCTCGAGCCTCTCGAGCGCGGTTTTGGTCACACACTGGGCAACGCGCTGCGTCGCATCCTGTTGTCCTCCATGCCTGGCTGCGCAGTGGTTGAGGCTGAAATCGATGGCGTACTTCATGAGTACAGTGCCATCGAGGGCGTGCAGGAAGATGTCATCGAGATCCTGCTCAACCTGAAAGGCCTGGCCGTCAAACTGCACGGTCGTGATGAAGTGACGCTGACCCTGGCGAAGAAGGGCCCGGGTGTGGTGACCGCTGCCGATATTCAGCTGGATCACGATGTCGAGATCGTCAACGGTGATCACGTGATCGCCCACCTGGCAGACAATGGCGCACTGAACATGCGCCTGAAGATTGCCCGTGGTCGTGGTTACGAGCCGGCTGATGCCCGTCAGAATGACGAGGATGAAAGCCGCTCGATCGGTCGCCTCCAGCTCGATGCTTCGTTCAGTCCGGTGCGTCGTCTTGCCTACGTGGTCGAAAGCGCCCGCGTCGAGCAGCGTACCAACCTGGACAAGCTGGTCCTCGATCTGGAAACCAATGGCACCCTCGATCCCGAAGAGGCTATTCGCCGTGCCGCGACCATCCTGCAGCAGCAGCTGGCCGCGTTCGTCGATCTCAAGGGTGATAGCGCTCCGGTGGTGGAAGAGCAGGAAGACGAGATCGATCCGATCCTGCTGCGCCCCGTCGATGATCTGGAACTGACCGTGCGTTCGGCCAACTGCTTGAAGGCAGAGAACATCTACTACATCGGTGACCTGATCCAGCGCACCGAAGTGGAGCTGCTCAAGACGCCGAACCTAGGCAAGAAGTCCCTGACCGAAATCAAGGACGTCCTCGCCTCCCGTGGTCTTTCCCTCGGCATGCGCCTGGACAACTGGCCGCCGGCAAGTCTCAAGAAAGACGACAAGGCCACTGCCTGATCGTCACGATCACCGAACTCTAGGTTTGGTAAGGAATTTCAATCATGCGTCATCGTAAAAGTGGCCGTCATCTGAGCCGCACCAGCGCCCACCGCAAGGCCATGTTCCAGAACATGGCGGTGTCGCTGTTCGAACACGAGCTGATCAAGACCACCCTGCCCAAGGCGAAAGAGCTGCGTCGCGTTGCCGAGCCGCTGATCACCCTGGCCAAGGAAGACAGCGTTGCCAACCGTCGTCTGGCTTTCGATCGCACCCGCTCCAAGGCGGCCGTCGGCAAGCTGTTCAACGAGCTGGGTAAGCGTTACGCCAACCGTCCGGGTGGCTACCTGCGTATTCTCAAGTGCGGTTTCCGCGCGGGTGACAATGCGCCCATGGCTTACGTTGAGCTGGTCGACCGTCCGGTCGGTGCGGCTGGCGAAGCGGCTGCCGAGTAATTTCGGCGGTCATAAAAAACCGGGCCTTTTGCCCGGTTTTTTTGTGCCTGGATGTTTGATAGGTGTGTCGCTATCTGCAGTGCGCCGTAACCGTCCGCCGAACCCATCTCCTCACGCCATCCAGATCGCGGCATGGTGTCCACCTGTTTTTTGGTGGACACC
>NZ_JAMJEZ010000026.1 GCF_023544715.1 Pseudomonas eutrophicaquae
TCCCCCGGCACTCGGATGCCAGGAGTTGTGCTCGTCACTGCCTGGCTCAGCTCGGATGTGTGTTTTTAGAGGTACCCCAAAATCGCGTATGCCGCATGATTTGGGGTATTGGGTTGCCGGATTAATAAAAATGAGAATCCCTGTGAAATTCGGTAATCAGCCTGCGGGAAGGGGCGGATTTGAACGCTCAAGAATGATCAATTGCCCTTCCAGGCGCGCCAGCTCAACATGCAAGCGCTGCTCTTGTTGCTGTCGTTGTTCAATCTGCCGTTGATGTGCGACAGCCTGTTGCTCCATGACGTCATTTACCTGAGCGATCTGTTGCTGCAGCACCTTGATCTGCGCAACATGCTGTTCAAACGATACCGTCAATCGAGTGTGTTCAGTGTGCAGCTGCTCTGTCCGCAAACAAGCCTGTTCATGCTGTTGACGCAGCGCTTCGTTTTCACGCTGCAATCCACGCCAGTCACTCAGCAAACGCTCGTTATCACGATTGAGTTGCAGGAGCTCATCCTGGCGTACGGCCAGCACTTGCTGCAGCTGACGAGCTTCGGCATGCACGCTCTGAAGCTGAGCTTCGTGGCGATGCAAATCCTGTTCGCGCTGGCTCTGTACAGCCGCGCGGTAATGCTCCAAGGCAGCACGGGCATGCTGATGTTTCTCCTCCAGAGACAAGACTTCCCGCTCACGCTCCTGCAGACGTAACTGCTGCTCATGCTGCAGCTGATCCAGGCGAGCCAATTCTATTTGCTGCTGGGCATACGCTTCACGCAGGGCAGCATGGGCTGCTTGCTCTGTCTCCAGGCCGCCTTGCACAGCCGCCAATAATGCCGTCTGTTGATCGTGTTGTTGACGCAGCGCCAAGATCTGCGCCTCAAGCTGCGCGGCCTGTTGTGCATGATTCGCAGCAGCGTTCGCGATGCGCTCATCCGCCTCCTGATTCAAGCGCTCAGCCAAGCGTGATACCAGATCCGTCAAGGCTTCACTGATCTGATTGCCCATGGAACTCTGCGGAGAATCTTCGTCTATCTCCCGTAAATAGCGATGAATTGTGGTCTTTGAGCCGGTGTTTCCCATTTCGATGCGTACCGCATCGATGCTGGGATGCTCCCCGCGGTCCAGCAACGCCTGCCGAGCCTTTAGAACCAACGCTTTACTGATGCCACCACGAGCCATGCTGCCCCCATTATTTCATACTGTTTTACGTACCACGTAATTTCATGCTAAATTAACAGAATTTAGCTAGATAAAAACCATAAATCACACACGCGATATTGTAGACTTATCACGTGTGATGGCTGTTTTTTCCCCGAAAAGGCCTCAGGCAGTACAGAAAACCACTGGGTAAAGGAGGAGGGCGTGACTGACATTGAGCGCTACCTGCGGGCAGCAAGCCGTGAGAACACGCGCCGTAGCTATCGAGCGGCCATCGAGCATTTCGAGGTGAGCTGGGGAGGTTTTCTGCCGGCCACTGCCGAGAGCGTTGCGCGCTATCTCGCTGCCTATGCCGGGCAGCTGTCGGTAAATACTCTGAAAATTCGCCTGTCTGCCTTGGCTCAGTGGCATAACAGTCAGGGCTTTGCCGATCCCACCCGTAGCCCGTTGGTACGCCAGACGCTCAAGGGCATCCGGGCAGTGCATCCGCAACGGGAAAAGCAGGCCGAGCCGCTGCAACTGAGGGACCTGGAGCAGGTAGCGATAACGCTGCAACAGCAGGCAGAGCAGGCCATCCCGGCTGCAGATCGGCCGATGCTGCTCAGAGCCCGGCGCGATGCGGCGCTGCTGCTATTGGGCTTCTGGCGTGGCTTTCGCAGTGATGAGCTGTGTCGATTACAGGTCGAAGACCTGCGCATCGAGCTGGGTGCGGGCATGACGCTGTATCTGCATCGCAGCAAGACCGATCGCGACAATCTGGGCCGTGAATACCAGGTACCCGCGCTGCGGCGTCTCTGTCCGGTGCAAGCCTGCCAGGAGTGGCTGAGCTGCAGCGGACTGCAGCACGGGCCGCTCTTTCGGCGCATCGACCGCTGGGGGCACCTGGCAGAATCCCCGCTGCACAGCAACAGTATGATCACGCTGCTGCGCCAGGTGCTGCAGCGTGCCGGCATTGATGCACAGCGCTACAGCAGCCACTCGCTGCGCCGTGGTTTTGCCAGTTGGGCTACCGCCAACGGCTGGGATCTGAAGGCGCTGATGACCTATGTCGGCTGGAAAGACATGAAATCAGCGCTGCGTTATGTAGAAACTTATGGCCAGTGGCAGGGGCTGAGCCTGCAAGAGGCTGCAGCGCTCACTGTACTGCCTGAACCACCGAACTGAGCGCGCTCAGTCCTTGAGGCGCAGATGTTTCACCGAATGCGCGCGCTGCTCATCGAGGCTGTTGTAGTACGTATTTTGTGTCGTGCTCAGGCTGTTGTGACGCAGGTCAGCCTGCAGATCCTTCATGTCGCGGCGCGGTGCATCAAAGGTGGCGGAGGTGTGTCTCAGCCAGTGCAGGGAGGCTGAGCGCAATTGGTCAACTTCATCCTCGCTCCAGCCTTCACTGATCATACGCGCTAGGCTGCGGTCGAATACCTCCTGCAGCAACAGGCGGATATGACGATCAGACAGGCCTGCACGACCATCGAGCGTGCTCAGCAGCGGGCGGGTTTCCTGGGGCGAGGGCAGGGCCGGCAGGTTCAAATGGCGGCGGTAACGGGTCATGTAATGCTGGATGTAATCATCCCGGACGCTGATTTTGGCTGCCTTGTTGCCTTTACCGACCACATGAAACCACCAGTTACCCATGCTGTCGCGCCGAAAGTCGCCCATGGTTGGCTGCCAGTTATCCCGCCCAACCAGATCGGACACCCGCAGGTACATGGCAAACAAGGTCGCCAGGATGAAGAGTGTGCGTTCGTGGCGCGGGTCTTCATCGGCCATGTATTCGGCGCACTCGAGCACATAGTTCCACTGCAACGGCGTCAGCGAGCGCCCGGATACATCCACGGTATTGCGCTGCTTGTAAACGGACTTTTGGCGGATGGCCCGGAACGGGTTGACCTCGGTCAGGCCTTCATCAATGGCGTGCTGGAAGAAGCTGCCACACACGGCAAAGACCTGAGCCACTGAGCCTTGAGACATCCGATAGGGTCGCTGTTCGGGGGCTTGTGCATCCTCAAGACCGAGCGCGCGGTCCCGCTTGGGCACGCTGTAGCTGAAGGGGCGCCAGAGTGGATTGACTTGCCAGCTATCCGACTCCAGACGTTTACGGCCACCCACGCGAGTGAAGCGTGACTTGACTACCGGGCCAATCCAGTCACGGGACGGCTTCAGGCAAAACTCCATAAAGGCTTCAGCATCACGGCGGCGCAGCGCCAGGAGCGGCTTTTCGGCGATCAGCAAAGACCACAGCAGAAGCCGCTCAACATGGGTGCGGTATGAATTGTAGGTAGCCTCATTGCCGGCATAAGACTTGAGAAACCCCCGGACCGCCAGATAGCCATGTACCGCATGCAGGGAGTCCGGACACGCCTTAAGCCAGTCACGCACCAGCGGAAGCTCGGCGTCCAGATTGAGAAAATTCAGTTCGATAAAACGTGCGTAGGTTTCAAACAAAGGTGTGGGCAGATGGGTCATGGCATGCGGTATCCGTGCAGCAATGCGTGATCAGAAACAGCGCTCAGATGTCGACTAACGACGCGGCGAATGCAGTATATACAATATCCGGGTCTGGCAGTTATCGGATATTGCATTTATACAACTGACGAGCAAATGGTCCTTTGTTGCCTCATGCAAGTCCTGCACACCTCCGCATTCTCCGGTTTGTGTTTCCAGATCCTCGCCTAGACTTTGCTGCATGCTGGCATTGTCTGACAGGAGTTTGGCATGTGGCACTCATCGATTTCTCAGGCGATCCCACCCTTGACGCAGGCACCGGCCAATCGCTGCGGTGACTGCCTGGTACGTCACCGCTGCTTGCCACCGTCTCTGCCAACCGACGAGCTGCACCAGTTCGCCGCACTGCTGACACATCGCCGTCCTCTGCAACGTGGCGACCACCTGTATCGTGCCGGTGATCCGCCACACAGCCTGTTTGCCATACGCAGTGGCGCGCTGAAAACCTACCTGATCGATGATGACGGTCACGAGCAGATCACCGGATTTCATCTGCCCGGCGAGCTGATTGGGCTCGATGCCATTGGCCTGGATCGTCACCCCAGCTTTGCTGCTGCACTGGAAACGACCAGTCTCTGCCAGTTATCGCTGGTTCAGCTCGAAACACTGCACGAGCCGCTGCCGAATCTGCGTAGTGAACTGCTGCGCATCATTAGCCGCAGCCTGCATGCGGAGCATCGCCTGCTTCATCTCAATCACCGCAGTGCCGAAGATCGCTTGGCAGGCTTTCTCCTCGACCTGAGTGAGCGTTTTGCCCGGCGCGGCCTCTCCCGCCACTGTTTTGTGCTGCCAATGAGCCGTTGTGACATTGCCAATTACCTGGGGCTGACCAGTGAAACGGTGAGCCGCCTGTTGGCACGTTATCGCCAGCGTGGCTGGCTGCACATCGAGGGTCGGGAAGTTCGCCTGAATACGGATTTTGACCTTCCTGTCCTCACTGAACACTGCCCCCTGCCCTGATTACTTTCTCGCTTCGGGGTATCTTATTTTTTAGATAAGATATAATTATGTTAAATGATTTTCAAAGGAGCGCAGGGGGCTTGATCTTGATCAAGCTATCCTCGCATCCACAGCGCACTCTGCTTTCATTGCCCGGCAATTCGGGCTTTTGGATGGAGCCATTGCAATGAGCGAACAAGAAACCAAGCCCGTCACAGCCAATGAAGACGACAAGAAAACCGCACTACATCCTCTGACCAGTCTGCGGCGCCAGGTTGATCGCCTGTTCGAGGACTTCGATAACAATTTCAAGCTGCTGCCGTTTGGCCGCAAACCCTTCAACAGTGATTCCTTCTGGAATCGCGAGTTGTCTTTAAGCCGCCTGCCCGCCGTCGATGTCGTCGATAAGGGCACTGCGTATGAGCTGAGTGCAGAACTCCCAGGGATGGATGCCCAGCATGTCGAAGTGCGCGTAGAGAACGGCCTGTTGCTCATCCAGGGTGAAAAGCGCGATGAGCACGAGGAACGCAAACAGGATTACTACCTGTCCGAGCGCCACTACGGCAGCTTCCAGCGCAGCTTCGCCCTCCCCTCAGGCGTCGACAGCAATGCCATTACGGCACGCTTTGCCAAAGGCGTACTGACACTGACCCTGCCGAAAACCACGACCGACACCCCCGCCACCCGCACAATCAGTATTCAGGCCGAGGACTGATCGTGCAGAACATCCTGCCGCCAAGCTCCGGCTCGCGCGGCAGGATTCCCACAAGGGTTTGGTGTTTTTTCCTCGCTTCGCCGCGCGATGATCTTTACTGATCCATAACGGCATTGAGCAAGGAGACACCCCGTGGCCGCACCCCATGCCCTGCTGCCCGAGCAGCTCTACCATCCCTGCCATGAATTGCCCCCGGAGCTGGCAGGCAGCGAGGATCTGGACGATCTGCCGCTAAGCCCCGGTCAGGAGCGCGCCATGGGTGCGCTGCACTTTGGCGTGGCCATCGCCCATGAAGGCTACAACCTGTACGTGATGGGCTCGCCCGGGCTTGGCAAACATGCCATTGTCCGCCAGCTGCTGGAGCAGCAACCCCTGCAGGGCGAGCCGCCCAGCGACTGGTGCTACGTCAATAACTTCCGCACACCCCACAAGCCCCGGGCCCTGCGGTTGCCGGGCGGTGTCGGGCGCCCCTTGCAGAATGCAATGCGCACCTTGGTGCAGACTTTAGCCTCGGTACTGCCAGCCGCCTTCGAGAGCGACGAATACCGCAACGCTTTGCAAGGACTCAAGGATCGCTTCAAGCACGAAGAAGAGACGCTGATCAATGCCGTCGAGGCAGAAGCCCGCGCTGCCCGCATCATCCTGATGCGCACCCCGACCGGCTTCACCCTGGCCCCGATGCGCGATGGCGAGGTCATCGATGCCGAAGCCTACGACAAGCTCTCCCCTGACGAGCAGCAGACCATCGAGGATGACAGCGAGCGTATCCGCCAGAAATTGCGCCATGCACTGCAGCAGGCCGCTACGGCCAGCCGCAACCACGAGCAGCAGGTCGAGCAGCTCAACCAGGCCGTGACCCGCGCAACCGTGGAGCGCCAGTTTGTCGATCTGGAAGCGCAGTTTGGTCATCTGGACGGCGTCGCCGCGTTTCTTGCCGAGGTCAAACAGGACATCATCGAGCGCGGTCTTGAGCTGTTCAGCGCTGCACCAGCCGACAAATTGCTCGATCGGCAGCGTCTGACGCCTTTCAACCGCTATCTGGTCAACCTGCTGGTCGATAACAGCGACTGTCAGCGCCCGCCACTGGTTTATGAGGATTACCCCAGCTACCAGAACCTGCTCGGGCGCATCGAACATCAGGCGCAGATGGGCGCCCTGCACACCGACTTCACCCTGATCAAAGGCGGCGCCCTGCACCGCGCCAATGGCGGCTACCTGATCCTCGATGCCCGCAAGCTGCTCACCCTGCCCTTTGCCTGGGATGCGCTGAAACGCGCCCTGCAGGGCCACGAACTGCGCATCCAGTCGCTGGAGCAGATCCTCAGCCTGGCCAGCACCATTTCCCTTGAGCCTGACCCGATTCCCCTGTCGGTCAAGGTGGTGCTGATCGGTGATCGCACCCTCTACTACCTGCTCACCCAGTACGATCCGGAGTTTGCCCTGCTGTTCAAGGTGCAGGCCGACTTTGCCGAGGACCTGCCGCGCAACGCCGAAAACACCCTGCTCTACGCCCGCCTCATCGCCACCCAGCAGCGCCGCGAACAGTTGCGACCACTGGAACGCAGCGCGCTGGCCCGCCTGATCGAACAGGCCGCCCGCGAGATCGAGGACGGCCAGCGTCTGTCCCTACACCTGCAGGGTCTGCTGGATCTGCTGCGCGAAGCCGATTACTGGGCCGGCCAGCAGCAACAGGCGCGCATCGGCGCCGAGGCCGTCGAGCAGGCGGTGAATGCCCGGCGCCTGCGCGCCGATCAGGTCCGCGAGCGGCAGCTGGAGGGCACCTTGCGCGGGCTGCGGCATGTGCAGACCGATGGCCACTGCATCGCCCAGATCAACGGCCTGGCGGTGTTTCAGCTCGGCAACCACGCCTTCGGCCATCCGGCGCGCATCACCGCCAGTGCCCGGCTGGGCGATGGCAAGCTGATCGATATCGAGCGCGAGGTCGAGCTGGGTGGCGCGCTACACAGCAAAGGGGTGCTGATTCTCGCCGCGTGCATCGGTCAGCGCTTTGGCCAGCGGCAGCCGCTGTCGTTCTCGGCCAGTCTGGTGTTCGAGCAGTCCTATGGCGGCATCGATGGCGACAGTGCGTCGGCCGCCGAACTGTGCGTACTGCTCTCAGCACTCGGCCAACTGCCGCTGCGTCAGGATCTGGCCATTACCGGCTCGGTCGATCAGCATGGGCGCATCCAGGTGATCGGTGGCGTCAATCAGAAGATCGAAGGCTTCTTCGAGCTCTGCGCCGCCCGCGGCCTGACCGGCCAGCAAGGCGTGATCATTCCTGCCGGCAATCGCCAGCACCTGATGCTGCGCCGCGAGGTAATCGAAGCGGTACGGGACGGACGTTTTCATCTCTACGCCATCGACAGCATTGATGAGGCGATGAGCCTGCTGTGTGACCGCCCGGCCGGCACCGCGGATGCCGAAGGCAATTTCCCGGCGGATACGGTCAACGGCGCCGTACAGGCACGCCTGCTGGCCTTCAGTGCCGCCCGTCAGGGCTTTGCCCATCCCTCCCCGAGCCTGCCCGATGCCGTGGCCGGGCCCGGCGCTGACTGAGTCCCCAAGGAGCCCGGGCATGGACAAGAAGCTGCACTGGAACGTCTGGTACTTCCTGATCGCCTTCAGCCTGTTGCTGGCGTTGCAGAACCTGTGGCGTGACCAGCAAGGCAGTGAAACCTTGCCCTACAGCGAGTTCTTGCACCTGCTCGAACAGCGCAAGGTCACCGATCTTCGCATCAGCGGCGAGCAGATCAGCGGCACCTTGCTGGAGCCGATCAACCAGCACAGCCACTTCACCACCACGCGAGTCGACAGTGCGCTGGCCGAAAGCCTGGCCGCCCATGACGCGCGCTTTACGGCCGTGCGGCAGAACACCGTCCTGAGCACCCTGCTCTCCTGGCTGCTGCCAATGCTGCTGATCTTTGCCTTCTGGAGCTTTTTGCTGCGGCGCATGGGCGATCGGCAGGGCTTTGGCGGCATGGTCAACGTCGGCAAGTCGCGGGCGCGGGTGTATGTCGAGCGGGATACCGGGGTGACCTTCGCGGATGTTGCCGGTATCGACGAGGCGCGCGCTGAGCTGGAGGAGGTGGTGTCCTTCCTCCGCGATCAGCCCCGCTACAGCCGTCTGGGGGCGCGCATTCCCAAAGGCATCCTGCTGGTCGGCCCACCGGGAACCGGCAAGACCCTGATGGCCCGCGCGGTAGCCGGTGAAGCCGGGGTGCCGTTCTTCTCGATCTCAGGCTCTGAGTTTGTCGAGATGTTTGTCGGCGTGGGCGCCGCGCGGGTGCGTGATCTTTTCGAGCAGGCACGCAAGGCCGCGCCCTGCATCATCTTCATCGACGAGCTGGATGCGCTGGGCAAGATGCGCGGTGTCGGCGCCTTTGGCGGCAACGATGAAAAGGAGCAGACCCTCAACCAGCTGCTGGCCGAGCTGGATGGCTTCGATCCGCGTGAGGGGGTGGTGTTGCTGGCTGCCATCAACCGTCCGGAAATCCTCGATCCTGCGCTGCTGCGCGCCGGACGTTTCGACCGGCAGATTGTCGTCGATCGGCCGGACCGCAAGGGGCGGGTCGAGATCCTGCAGGTACACCTCAAGCGCATCCAGCACAGCGAGGCGATCGAGGCCGAGCAGATTGCCGCGATCACCCCGGGCTTTACCGGCGCCGATCTGGCCAATCTGGTCAATGAAGCGGCGATCATGGCCACCCGCCGCCGGGCCGCCACCGTGGAGATGGAAGATTTCACCCGCGCGGTCGAACGTCTGGTGGCCGGTGCCGAGCGCCACGGCCGGCTGCTGCAACCCCATGAGCGTGAGGTCGTGGCCTTCCACGAGATGGGCCATGCACTGGCCGCCAGTGCGCTGCCGGGCATGGATCCGGTGCACAAGGTGTCGATCATTCCGCGAGCGATCGGCGCGCTGGGCTATACCCTGCAGCGCCCCACCGATGATCGCTTCCTGATCACCCGCCGTGAGCTGGAAGACCGCATGGTGGTGCTGCTGGCCGGGCGGGCCGCCGAGCAGCTGCAGTTCGGGGAAATTTCCACCGGCGCAGCGGACGATCTGGCCAAGGTCACCGATATCGCCCGGCAGATCGTCACCCGCTTTGGCATGAGCGAGACCCTGGGCCAGGCCGTGCTGGAGCGCCAGAGTAGCCATTTTCTCGGCGAGAACCTTCTTGGAGTACGGGAGAAAGACTACGCCGAGCAGACCGCGCGCGAGGTGGATCTAGCGGTGCGCGAGCTGATCGCCAGTGCCTATGCCCGGGCGCTGGCGATTCTGGAGCAGCGCCACACGCAGCTGATCCAGGGCGCCCGGCTGCTGCTGGAGCGAGAGACCCTGACCCCGGAGGATTTTGCCGCGCTGCGCCCAACCAAGGTCAGCGCGCCGCACGGATCACCCGACGGTCAGTAATCGCGCTTGTAGAAAATATCCAGCGAGCTGGCCAGGCCACTGGCGGCCTCCAGGTACAGCTTGCGGCTCAGCTCGTAGCGCAGCGCCAGGCTGTTGACCGGCTCGAATACCCCAACCCCGTAACGCAGACTGAGGTTGGGCGCAAGGTAACCACTGGCCACCACACTGGAGGTCAGCCCGGAGCCTTCGCTTTCCAGCTGGAAATCCTGAATCCCCAGACGATCAGCCAGTGACCGGGCAACCGGCGCGCCCCCGGCCAGCCCGAGGGCCAGCGCGGCCTGCCCGACCATGTTGTCATCACCACCGCTGCCCAGGGGGCGTCCCAGAACCAGGTAGGACAGCGCCTGCTCCTGACTCATGGCCGGGTCCGAGAACACCTGTGTCAGCGGTGCATCACTGCGCCCGGAGAGGCGCAGGCCCGCGGTCACATCGCCCACCGTGCGCACGGCTTCGATATCCAGCAAGGGCTCGCTGACAGGGCCGGCGAACAGCAGGCGCGCCCGGCGCAAGGTCAGACGCTGGCCATAGGCGCGATAGCGGCCGTTTTCCAGGGTCAACGTACCGCGGCTGTCGAGGTTGTCACGGATGCGCAGGTTGCCCTTGAGGTCCGCCGTCAGGCCAAAACCGGCAAAACTCAGCCGCTCAGCGCCCAGTGCGATGCGCAGATCCATACGCAGTGGCAGCGTGCTGGCCGGCTCCTCTGCCCCGACGATGCGGGCATCCTCCGAGACGCGCACCGCTTGCTCGGGCAGCTCGCGCACCCGAATACGCCCACGCGGCACGGCAATCCGCCCACTGAGGCTCACCGCGCCCTCATTCAGAGCAATCTGCAGATCCGGCTCCACCTCAACCTCAGCATACGGCTCGAGGCTGGCCGGCAGACGGCTGCCGCGCAGATTCAGCACCATCGCCAGTTGCGACGCCCAGCCCAGCTCGCCCTCCAGGCTACCGCGGCCGTGCTCACCGCTGCGCCAGTGCCCCTCCACACGGGCCTGTTGGCCGTTGATATCGAGGCTTAGCTGCAGGTCTTCGATCGGCAGCGGCAGATCGCCACCGCCAGCCCGCCCTTCACGCAGGCGTAACTGGCCATTGACCACTGGGGCGAGCAGGCTGCCCGACAGTTGGCCGCCGCCGTCAATGCGCCCCTCCAGTTGCTCGATCTGGGCAATGAACGGGCGTGCCAGGGCCAGATCCAGTGCGGCAATGCGGAAATTGCCGGACAGCGGCCGATTGCCAGGGCGCGGATCGATGCCCAGCGTCAGCGCCAGCTCACCCAGCAGAGGGCCGCTCAGCTGCAGCTGACTGTCGATGCGCTGCGCACGCAGACGGCTATCCAGGTACAGGGATTGATAGGCGATTTCCTGCCAGCGCCCGCCCTCAAATTCGCGCAGGCGCAACAGCCCCTGACCGGCGTCCAGATGCAGACGCCCCGCAGGGCCACCGGCGGCCAGATCCAGCGAGACATCGCCCTCCAGCAGTCCCTGCATGGCAAAGCCTTCCGGCATCAGCGCAGCCAGTCGCGCCAGCTGGAACGCCCGCAGGCGCAGACGCAGTTGCGGATCGGGCAGCAGGCGCTGCGCCTCGGCACACAGGCTGGCTTCGTCAGATTGCCAGCAATGGGCACCCAGATTGATCTGTCCGGCGCGGGTGCGCTCAAGCCGAGCCGGCGCCTGCAACTGCCAGTCAAGGCCTGCCGCAGCCAGCTGCGCACGGGCCAGTTCGCCGCGCCAGTGCTGCAGACGGTCCAGCCCGCCCTGCACGCGCAGATCGGCGGCCAGTGGCTCGCCCTGCAGCTGCAGGGCGAGGCCATGCCGGGCCAGCGTGCCGGAGGCCTGGGCGCTGAGGGTACCAAAGGCCGTATCACCGCTGCGCAGGCGCTCGGCCTTGAACTGCAGACGGCCGCGCTGCTCAGGCTCCAGCACCGCCGCCAGGCTCAGGCGGGCAAGGCCAGCCTCCAGATACCCCAGGCGGCGTCCGTTCAAGTTCAGCTGACCCTGCGGGGCCGCCGGAGTCCCGGCCAGCTGCAGATCGCCATTCAGGTTGCCGCGCAGCCCTGGCCAGAGCTGATCGAGACGTTTGAGCGCCAAATCCAGACGCCCCTCCAGACGGGACGCCCAGCGGCCCTGGCCGTGGAGGCGGTTATCGCCGAGCTGCAGGTCGAGCCCGTCCAGCTGCCAGTCCGCGGCGCGGCCCTGCAGATGTCCCGCCAGCTTCAAGGGCTGACGCCGCAGATGACCCTGCAGATTCCACTGCGCCTCGGCCTGCAGCGCCGCTTGCAGACGGCCACGGCTGCTGATCTGCCCACCCAAACGCCCGGGCAGATCAGCCAGCCAGTAGGCGGGGTCAAGATCAGCCAGCTTCAGCGCCGCATCCCAGCCCAGTCCCTCAGTAAACGCCAAGGCCAGCGTGCCGTCCGCATGGCCGCTGCCCGCCTCCAGCCGCAGTGCGGGCAGGCGCAGCGCCGTGTGGCTGCCCTCCAGGGGGCTGTGCAGGCGCAGCGGCCCGGCAGGCCCCTGCAGGCGAATATCGAAATCACCACGGTAACGCTCGGCCGCATACTCCAGCTGGGCGCTCAGGGCCTGCAGACCCACCTCCACGCCCTCCAGCGGGTAAAGTTGCTGCCAGTCGAAAGCATCAGCCTGTAGCCGCAGCGTGGCGCTCAGTGCCTCCTGCCAGCCCAGCTGAGCGGACAGCTGCAACGCGGCACCGGCGGCATCGCGCAGGCGCAGCTGCTCGATCTGCGCACCCTGCGCATCGACACGCCCTGCAAGATTCAGCGCCACCGGCTGATCGCGCCCGGCTAGCTGGCCGCGCCCCTGCACGGCAAAGCCCTGCTGCAGATCCCCGGTTGCCTCAAGCGTCAGCTGCGACAACCGCAGAGTCGGCGGCAGGCTGGCACTGGCGAGAAAATCGCTGACCTGCACACGCAGCGCCAGCGGCAGCCCTTCTTCCAGCGGCACCAGCCAACCGCCCAGCTCAGCCTGCAGATAGCCGCTGCTAAGCGCTTGCAGCTCAAGCCGCTGGGCCAGATTCCCCTCCAGTTCGAGGCCGATCTGCCAGGGGCGCCCTTCCATCGCCGGTAGCTGTAGCGTGGCCCGCGCCTGCAGCGGCCAGTCACCGTGGGGCTGCAGCGTCAGGCTCTTGAGCTGTACCTGCAGGGCATCACGGCGCAGCGTCAGCTCAGACAGATGCAGACCGCTCTGGGTCAGCTGCGCACTCAGGGCCAGATCGCGCAGTTGCTCGTTGCCCTGCAGCAGCAGACGCCCCAGCGCCAGCCGGCCGATCTGTACCTCCAGGGGCAGGTGGATCTGCGGCAGCGGCAAGGCAGCGGCCGGTTCGCTCGCGTCCGCGGGCGGCAGCGTTAGCGCTAGCTCAGCCGCCTGCAGCTCATCCACACACAGCCGACGCTGCCATAGACAGCTCAGGCGCAGCGTGGCGCGCGGCTGCTCAAGGGTCAGCGCCGTGCGGCCATCCGTCCAGCTCAGGCGCTCTGCCGTCCAGTGCCCGTAGAGCGGGCCAGTCCAGCCCTCAAGACTCAGCCCCGGAACCTGCCCCAAGAGCCAGCGACTGCCACGCTCGCTGGCCGGCAGACTCAGCAGCACTGCCAGCGCCAGCCCGATCACCAGCAGCAGCGCCAGCAGTCCCTGGCCGATCCGTTTCAACGCGCCACTCACAGTTCAGGCCCCATGGAGAAGTGAATGCGAAACCCTGCGCCCTCATCGCTGTCCAGCCCGTGAGCGAGATCAAGGCGCAGCGGCCCGACCGGAGAAATCCAGCGCACCCCAAACCCGACCCCGGTCTTGAGCGCGTCACTCGGGTTGTCGAAGGCATTGCCGTGATCGACGAAGCTGGCCAGGCGCCAGCGCTCGGCCACCGGATACTGGTATTCGAGGCTCCCCACCGCCAGATAGCGCCCGCCGACGCGCTCGCCGCTGTCATCGCGGGGTGAGAGGGTCTGGTAGTCGTAACCGCGCACACTCTGATCGCCGCCGGCAAAAAAGCGCAGTGACGGAGGCACGGCCGCGAAATCATTGGTGGCCACCGCCCCCAGCTGCAGACGCGCCAGCAGACGATGACCACCGCTCAGGGTGGTCAGCCCCTTGGCCTGCAGGTTGAGGTGCAGCAGATCGACATCGGAGAGCAGGCTGCGCTGGGCGCCGACCAGATCGGCCTGTAGGCGCCAGCCACGGCTGGGGTCGATCTTGTTGTCACTCACGGTGCGGGAGAAGGCAATCCCCGGCAACAGCAGGCTGCTGCGCCCCTCATCCTCGCCCACCCGGTAGTCCTCCTGCTCCCAGCGCAGCGAGACCACCCGCGTCCACTGGTTGCTCAACTGGCTCTGCCACTGGCTGCCCAAGGTCAGACGGCGGCTATCGGTGTCCAGCAGGTTCTCCTGCTGATAACCGGTGGTGAAGCGCAGGCTGTCGCTCAGCGGCGGATCCAGCGGGATCTCGTACCAGGTGCTGAGGTTCTGCCGGGGCGCGGAGAACTCGAAATCCGCGCCCAGGCGGTGGCCACTCTCGCCGCGCCAGTGCCGGGTCCAGTTGCCACGCAGGCGCGGGCCCACGTCGGTGGAATAGCCAAGCCCCACGCCCAGGGTGCGCGGCTTACGCGCCTGCAGGGTGACGCGCAGCGGAATGCGCCGTGCCTCAGCCTGCTCGGCATGGGCATCAATGCGTACATCGCTGAAGTAGTTGCTGGAGAGCAGCGCCTGATTCAGCTCGGCGATGCGGTCGGAGTCGTAGGGAATATCGCGGCCAAACGGCACCATGCGCTGCAGCAGATCGTCCTCGAACGGGGTATCGCCCTCGAACTGCACCGCCCCCAGCCGGTAGCGGGCGCCACTGACGTAGATCAGACGGATATCCGCAACGCCCTCGGCCGGATCAACGCTCAGGATCTGCTCGACAAAGCGACCATCGAAGAACCCGTAACGCAGCGCCTGGTTGGCGATCAGCCGTTTGGCGTCTTCATAGGCGCCGTGATCGAGCACGGCACCGGGCTTGAGACGCTCGCTGGAGGGCTGGCGGAACGCAGCCAGCGCCGCCGCCTCGCCCTCAACGCGAATCGCCACCTCGCGCAAGCGCACCGGCTCCCCGCTCGCGATGCTCAGCCGCAACCGCGCCTCCTCGCCCTCACCCCGCACCTCGCTGCGGATACGCGCACGATAATGCCCCAGCGCCTGCAGCGCCTTGCGGGCCTCGCGCTCGGCATGCCGGGCAAAACGCCGCAGCGCCGGCGCATCACGCTCACCCAGCGGGCCGATATGGGCCTCGACGTTTTCCTGCAGGGCCTTGTTGGCTGGCGTCAGCCGCACCTCCAGCTCCGCGGCAGCCAGCGGGCTGCAAGCCAGGCTGCCGGCGAGGAGGAGGCCGAGCCCCTGGCGATGTCTGTATCTGTTCATGGGAGGGGATCCTAGCACGCCCGGATGCCGCCTCTGCCAGCGGATCAGTCGCGCTCCGCCTCGCCAAGCCCGGCCCAGCCGCCACCGAGGGCGGCAATCAACTGCACGCTGGCCAGCAGCTGACTGCCTTGCAGATCGAGCAAATTGCGTTCACTGGTCAGCGCGCTGGTCTGGGCACTGGCGACGCTCAGGTAATCCACCGTACCGGCGCGGTACTGGCTGTCGATCAGGCGCAGCGACTCGCGCGCCGCCTCCAGCGCGGCGCGGCGGGCCTGTGTCTCGCGCTCGGCAACCGTCAGCTGCACCAAGCGATCCTCCACCTCGCGCAGCGCCTCCAGCACGGTCTGCCGATAGTCGGCCACCGTCTGATCGTAACGGGCCTCGGCCTGCTCGACCCCGGCACGGATGCGCCCGCCATCGAACAGGGTCATCGCCAGTTGCGGACCGATCGACCAGACACGGTTGGGCGCACTGATCCACTCCGCCAGCTGCGCGCCCCGATAGCCGCCAGCAGCCGACAGACTCAGATCCGGGAACCAGGCTGCGCGCGCTACGCCGATCTCGGCATTGGCCGCCATCACCCGCCGTTCCGCCCCCGCCACATCCGGGCGGCGCTCCAAAAGCTGCGAGGGCACGGCCACTGGCAGCGCCGGCAGCGCCGGCAAACCGTTGCGTGGAGCCAGACGCACACCGGCCGGCGCCTCGCCCAGCAGCACGGCCAGCGCGAGCTCCAGCTGGGCGCGCTGGTAATCGAGGTCGATGCGCTGGGCGCGGGTATTCTGCAGCTGGGTCTGGGCCTGGCTGACATCGGACTTGGGCACCAGCCCGGCGCGGTATTGGTTTTCGCTCAGGCGCAGCGAGCGCGCAAAGGCCTCGAGGGTCGCATCCAGCAAACGGATCTGCTCATCCACCACCCGCAGCTGCAGGTAGATCTGCGCCAGCTCGCTCTGCAGACTCAGGCGCAGCGCAGCCAGATCCGCCTCACTGGCGGCCAGCCGCGCCCGATCAGCTTGCACCTGCCCGCGCAGCCGGCCCCAGAGATCCAGCTCCCAGCGCACCCCAAGGCTCGCATCGTACTGCTTGTCGGTGCGCGCCCCGCTGGCACTGCGACTGACCCCAGCGTCCCCCGTCACGCTAGGCAACAGCGCGGCGCGGCTATCGCGCACCAGCGCCCGGGCCTGGCGCCAGGCCGCTTCAGCGGCGATCAGATCCTGGTTGCGGGCCTCAAAGCGCACCATCAGCGCGTTCAGCTCGGCGTCGCCAAACAGTTGCCACCAGGGGCCGCGTGCCTCTGTGTCGGCAGGCGCAGCCGGCTTCCAGCCCGGCAGGGCGTGAAACTGTGCCGGGGTCTGCAGCGCTGGACGCTGATAAGCCGGCCCCAGGCTGCAACCGCCGAGGGCCACGACCAAGAGAACGGGCAGCCCATAACGGGCCGGCACCCGGTACAGGGAGAGAGAAAGGCTCATGGCAGGGTTTCCAGTTCGCAGGCTTGACGGCCCCGGCCCCAGCGCCGGATGCGCTGACTCAGGCGGTCGAGGTACAGGTAGACCACCGGGGTGGTGTAGAGGGTTAAGAGCTGACTGAGCACCAGACCACCGACGATGGTCAGGCCGAGCGGCTCGCGCATCTCCGCGCCCTCGGCGCTGCCCAACAGCAGCGGCAAGGCGCCAAGAATCGCCGATAAGGTGGTCATCAGAATCGGCCGAAAACGCAGCAGGCAGGCCTCGCGGATCGCGCTGAGGGTGTCATAGCCCTGCTGGCGCTCGAGCTGCAGGGCCAGATCGATCATCAGAATCGCATTCTTCTTCACCACGCCGATCAACAGGAACAGCCCGAGCAGCGAGATCAGGCTGAACTGCCCGCCAGTCAGCTCGATGGCCAGCAGCGCGCCAACCCCCGCCGAGGGCAGAGTCGACAGGATGGTCAGCGGGTGGACATAGCTCTCATACAGAATGCCCAGCACGATGTAGACCAGCAGCAGCGCGCCGAGAATCATCAAAGGCTGGGCGCTCTGGCTCTGCTGGAAGGCCCCGCCCGTACCGCCCAGACGCCCCTGCACGGCGCTGGGCAGATCGATCAGCGCCATGGCCCGCTCGATGGCGGCACCGGCCTGCTCCAGCGTCACCCCCTCGGCCAGGGCAAAACTGATGCTCTCGGCGGCAAAGGCACCCTCGTGCTGCACCCGGTCGTTGGCCAGGCTGCGCTCCCAGCGGGCGAAGGTGGACAGCGGCACCGGCTGGCCATCGGCGGCGATCAGGCGCACCTGATCGAGCGCCTCGGGGTACTGGGCATAGCGCGGGTCGATCTCCATCACCACGCTGTACTGGTTGAGGTTTTCATAAATGGTCGAGACCTGACGCTGGCTGAAGGCGTTGTTGAGCAGCGCGGTGACCATCGCCATGTCCACCCCCAGCCGGCGCGCCTGCTCACGGTCTACCACCAGGGTGATCTGCTGGGTACCGGCGCTTTCACGCCCATCGACATCGGTGAGCTCGGGCAGTGCCTTGAGCGCTTCCAAGACCCGCGGCTGCCAGCGCTGCAGGTCCTCCAGTTCGCTGGCCAGCAGCACGAACTCATTTTCCGAACTGCCGCCCTCACGGGCCCCAAAGCGCAGGTCCTGATCCGGCATCAAAAACAGCTGCGCGCCCGGCACCTTGGGCAGGCTGCGGCGCAATCGGTCAGCCACCTGCTGGGCGCTCTGATCCCGCTCGGCGGCCGGTTTGAGGCGCACGATCATGAAGGCATTGTTGATCCCGCCCTGCCCGCCAATAAAACCGGCCACGCTGTCTACCGCCGGGTCAGTCAGCACCGCACGGCGAAAGATCTCCATCTTCGGCTGCATCACCTGAAAAGACAGCCCGTCATCGCCCCGGATAAAGCCAATCAGCTGGCCAGTATCCTGCTGCGGGAAGAAGGTCTTGGGTACATGCACGTACAGCCAGACGTTCAGGGCGATGGTCAGCAGCAGACTGAACAGCGTCAGCAGGCGATGCCGCAGCGCCCAGTCCAGACTGATCCGGTAACCGGCCAGCACCGCCGCCTGCACGCGCTGCAGCCGCTGCCCCAGACGCCCCGGCGCGCTCGCTTCGCCCGTCGCGCGCAACCAGCGGGCGCAGAGCATGGGCGTCAGGGTCAGTGAGACCAGCAGCGAGATCAGGATCGCCACCGTCAGGGTGACGGCAAACTCGCGGAACAGCTTCTCGACGATCCCACCCATGAACAGGATCGACAGAAACACCACCACCAGCGACAGGTTCATCGACAGCAGGGTAAAGCCGACCTCCTTCGAGCCCTTGAGCGCCGCGGCCAGAGGCGGCTCGCCGCGTTCGATGTGCCGGGTGATGTTCTCCAGCACCACGATGGCATCATCGACCACCAGCCCAGTGGCAATGATCAGCGCCATCAAGGACAGGTTGTTCAGGGAGAAGCCGAGCAAGTACATGGCCGTGAAGCTGCCGACCAGCGACACCGGCACCGCCAGCGCCGGAATCAGCGTGGCGCGCGGGCGCCCCAGGAAGGCCAGCACCACCAGAATCACCAGCACGACCGCAATCAGCAGGCTGCGCTGCGCCTCCTCCAGCGTGGCGCGGATGGTCGGCGAGCGGTCCATCGCCACCTCCAGCTCGACACTGGCATGCAGCACCGCGGCCAGCGCCGGCAGCTCCGCGCGAATCTGTGCAATGGTTTCGATGATGTTGGCGCCGGCCTGGCGATTGATCACCAGCAGAATCGCCTCACGGTCGTTGAAGAAACCGCTGTTGTAGCGATCCTCCACTGCATCGCGCACCTCGGCGACATCCCCCAGACGGATCGCCGCGCCGTCCTGATGACGGATGATCAGCGGCAGGTAATCGGCGGCGCGCGCCAGCTGGTCGTTGCTGGCGACCTGCCAATGGCGGCTACCGTCCTCCAGCGCACCCTTGGGACCGCGCACATTCGCTTCGCGCAGGGCATTGCGCACCTCATCCAGCGCAATGCCGTACTGCTCAAGCAGGCGTGGCTGCAGGGATACCCGCACCGCCGGCAAGGAGCTGCCGCCGACCTGCACCTCGCCCACCCCAGGGATCTGCGAGAGCTTCTGGGCGACGATGGTCGAGGCGGCGTCATAGAGCTGGCCCTTGTCCAGCACCGTGGAGGTCAGCGACAGCACCATGATCGGCGCCTGGGACGGATTGACCTTGCGGTAGGTCGGCATGCTGCGCATGGCGCTGGGCAACAGGCTGCGCGAGGCGTTGATCGCCGCCTGCACCTCGCGGGCGGCGGCGTTGATGTCGCGGTCCAGATCAAACTGCAGAATGACCCGTGTCGAGCCCTGGCTGCTGCGGCTGGTCATCTGGTTGATCCCGGCGATGCTGCCAAAGGCGCGCTCCAGCGGTGTGGCCACGCTGGAGGCCATCACCTGCGGGCTGGCACCGGGCAGGCTGGCCTGCACGGTGATCACCGGGAAATCCATCTGCGGCAACGGCGATACCGGCAGCAGGCCGAAACTCAGCGCCCCGGCCAGCAGGATCGACAGACTGAGCAGCAGCGTGGCCACCGGGCGGGTGATGAACGGCGCGCTGAGGTTCATCGCCCGGCCTCGTCCGCCGCCACCGCCACACCGGCGGCGCTGCGTCCGGTCAGCCGCCGGCTCAGGCGATCGAACCACAGGTAAATCACCGGGGTGGTGAACAGGGTCAGCACCTGACTGACCAACAGCCCCCCCACCATCACCAGCCCCAGCGGTTGGCGCAGCTCGGCACCGGAGCCTGAGGCGAGCATCAGCGGAATGGCCCCGAACAGCGCCGCCAGGGTGGTCATCAGGATCGGCCGAAAACGCAGCAGCGCCGCCTGACGGATGGCGGTCTGTGGATCGCTGCCCTGCTGGCGTTCGGCCTCCAGGGCAAAGTCGATCATCATGATCGCGTTCTTCTTGACGATGCCGATCAAGAGAATGATGCCGATCACCGCAATCAGCCCCAGATCATGGCCGCCGAGCAGCAGCGCCAGCAGCGCCCCGATAGCCGCCGAGGGCAACGTGGAGAGGATGGTGATCGGGTGGATGTAGCTCTCATAGAGCACCCCCAGCACGATGTACATGGTGACCACCGCCGCCAGAATCAGCCACAGCGTCGAGGACAGCGAGGCACGGAAGGCCTCGGCTGCGCCCTGGAAGCGGGTCTGGATCCCTTCCGGCAGCCCCAGCGCCACTTTGATCTGCTCGATACGCGCCACCGCCTCCCCCAGCGCCACACCGGGCGCCAGGTTGAAGGACACGGTCACCGCCGGGAACTGGCCGATACGGTTGACCACCAAAGGCGCGGTGCGCTGCTCGATACGCACCAGGCTGGCCAGCGGCACCGGCGTGCCATCCGCGCCCGCCACATGCAAGCCACGCAGCGCCGCCAGCCCCTCGGTGCGGGCGTCCTGACTCTCCAGCACCACCCGGTACTGGCTGGTCTGGGTAAAAATGGTGGAGATCTGCCGCTGACCAAACGCATCGTAGAGCGCGCTATCAATGGCACCGATGCTCACCCCGAGGCGGCCAGCCAGATCGCGATCGATGTCCAGCCAGGCCTGCAGGCCGCGGTTCTGCAGATCGCTGGTCACATCCTGCAGAGTGGGCTCCTGCGCCAGCGCCTCGATCAGCCGGGGCGTCCATGTCTCCAGCAAGGCTGCATCCGGCGACTCCAGGCTGAAGCGGTACTGGGTACGGCTGACCCGATCCTCGATGCTCAGCTCCTGTACCGGCTGCAGGAACAGCTCGATACCCGGCACCTGCGCCAGCCGCGGGCGCAGCCGCTCGATCACCTCGGCGGCGCTCACCTCGCGCTCGGCGTGTGGCTTGAGATTGATCTGCAGCCGACCGCTGTTGAGGGTCGCATTGTCGCCATCCACACCGATGTAGGAGGACACACTGGCCACCGCTGGATCACGGAGGATGACCTCGCTCAAGCGCTGCTGGCGCTCACTCATCGCCGCAAAGGAGATGCTCTGCGGCGCCTGGCTGATACCCTGAATCGCCCCGACATCCTGTACCGGGAAGAAGCCCTTGGGCACCGCCTGATAGAGCACCACCGTCAGCAGCAGACTGGCGACCGCCACCAGCAGGGTGAAACGCTGATGGCGCAGCACCCAGCCCAGCCCCCGGTCATAGCGGGCGATCAGCCCATCCAGCCAGGCCCCCGCGGCGCGGTAGAAGCGCCCTTGCTCGGCGGCAGGGTCATGACGCAGCAAGCGGGCGCACATCATCGGCGTGAGGGTCAGCGACACCAGCAGCGAAATCAGGATCGCCACCGCCAGGGTGATGGCGAACTCGCGGAACAGCCGCCCCACCACATCAGCCATGAACAGCAGCGGAATCAGCACGGCAATCAGCGAAAAGGTCAGCGAGATCAGGGTAAAGCCGATCTGCCGGGCGCCCTTGAGCGCGGCCTCCAGCGGCGTCTCGCCGGCTTCAAGGTAGCGGGCGACGTTTTCCAGCATGACGATCGCATCGTCCACCACAAAGCCGGTGGCGATTACCAGCGCCATCAGGGTCAGGTTATTGATCGAGAAGCCCGCCAGATGCATCACCGCAAAGGTGCCGATCAAGGACAGCGGCACCACCACGGAGGGAATCAGCGTCGCGGCCAGGCGGCGCAGGAACACGAAGGTCACCAGCACCACCAGCGCGATCGCCAGCAGAAGCTCGAACTGCACATCACGCACGGCGGCTCGGATGGTCTGGGTACGGTCGCTGAGCACCGTGACCTCGACCCCGACCGGCAGGCTGGCGGTGATTCCCGGCAGCAGGGCCTGAATGCGATCGACCACCTCGATGACATTCGCGCCCGGCTGACGCTGCACATTGACCAGCACCGCCGCGTTGCGGTCAGCCCAGGCGGCCAGACGCTCGTTTTCCGCACCATCGACCACCTCGGCAACGTCGCCCAAGCGCAGGCTCGCGCCCTCGCGGTAGCTCAGCAGCAGGTCGCGGTATTCGGCGGCGGATTTCAGCTGGTCATTGGCGTCGAGCTGGGACACCCGGGTCGGGCCGTCGAAGTTGCCCTTGGGCTGATTGACGTTGGCAGCGGCGATCAGGCTGCGCACATCACTCAGCGTCAGGCCGTACGCGGCCAGCGCCTGCGGGTTGACACGAATGCGCACCGCCGGGCGCTGGCCACCGGCCAGACTGACCAGCCCCACACCACTGATCTGCGCCAGCTTCTGTGCCATGCGCGTATCGACCAGATCATTGACCTCTGGCAGCGGCAGCGTCGTCGAGGTCACCGCCAGCGTCAGCACCGGCGTATCGGCCGGGTTGACCTTGTTGTAGACCGGCGGGGCCGGCAGGTCATTGGGCAGCAGGTTACTGGCCGCATTGATCGCCGCCTGCACCTCCTGCTCGGCCACCTCCAGCGCCACCTCCAGGTTGAAGCGCAGGGTGATCACCGAGGCGCCACCCGAGCTGGTCGAGGACAGCTGCGCCAGCCCTGGCATACGCCCGAACTGGCGCTCCAGAGGTGCGGTCACCGCACTGCCCATCACCTCGGGGCTGGCACCGGGGTACAGCGTCAGGACGCGGATGGTCGGGTAATCGACCTGGGGCAAGGCGGCCACCGGCAGCAGACGGTAGGCCAGTACCCCGGCCAGAAAGATCGCCACCATCAGCAGGGTGGTCGCCACCGGGCGCAGGATGAACGGACGGGACAGGTTCATTCCGGCTTCCTGCGTGGGACGGCTTTACCGGCGGCACGCCCGGACGCAGCCCCCTCACCGGAACCTGAGCCCGGCGCAGGCGCGGCCGCGGCCGCGGCCGGCTTGAAGGCACCTTCCACCACCTCGACCCGACTGCCCTCACGCAGCCGATCCGTGCCCTCAATTACCACCCGCTCACCCGCCTCCAGGCCGCTGGCAATCACGCTGCGCTCGCCTTCTGCCACTGCCACCTGCACCGGGCGCAGGCTGACCTGATTCTCGGCATCGACCACATAGACAAAGGTGCCCGCATTGCCAAACTGCACCGCCGCCGAGGGCACCAGCAGCACCTGCTCCAAGGTATCCACGCGCAGACGCACATTGACGAACTGGTTGGGGAACAGGCGCTCATCATCGTTGGCAAAGCGGGCCTTGAGGCGCACGGTGCCGGTGCGGGTGTCGATCTGGTTGTCGATGCTGGCCAGAACCCCCTCGGCCAGCGGGGTACGCTCGTTGCGGTCCCACGCCTGCACGGTCAGCGGCTGGCCGCTGCGATAACGCGCCAGCACGGCCGCCAGTTCCGCTTCAGGCAGGGTGAAATTCACGCTGATCGGCCGGGTCTGGGTGATGGTGACCAGCGTACTGGACTCACCCGCCGACACCAGGTTGCCGGCATCGATCTGACGCAGGCCCAAACGCCCGGCCAGCGGGGCACGCAGCTCAGTGAACTCCAGACGCAGGCGCGCTTCATCGACCTGTGCCTGCAGGCTGCGCAGGCTGCCACGCAGCTGCTCGACGCGGGCCTGCTGGCTGTCCAAGGTCTGCCGGGCGATGGAGTCCTCGGCATACAGGCCCTCGTAGCGGCGCAGATCCAGCTCGGCGTTACGCAATTCGGCGCGGCGCTCCTGCAGGTTGCCCTCGGCCTGGGCCAGGGCGGCGGCATAGCTGCGCGGGTCGATGCGCGCCAGCAGCTGCCCGGCCTTGACCTCGGCACCCTCCTCGAACAGTACCTCCAGCAGCTCGCCTTCTACCTGCGGGCGGACACTGACGCTGCTGAGTGCCTGCACGGTCCCCAGTGCCCGGCGCTCCAGCGCAAAAGCACTCCGCTCGACCTCAGCAAGACGCACCGGCACCGCACCGCCCATGCCCATCCCCCGGAAACCACCGCCCGGTCGGCCGCCGGGCGGGCTGGTCAGGCTGCCACTCCCACCACGGGCCGCCGCGCCCTCCGCCGGCCCATCGCTGGCCGGCCAGAACCACCAGGTCAGCGCGCCGGCCAGTACCACAAGCGCTGCCGCCATCGACCAGCGGGACGACAGGGATCGTGAGGAAAGAGGGGCTTCGGGCATGATGCAGGCTCACTGTGAGGGGGATTGAACGATAAAGCCTCTCACTTGGGATGCAAAGCCGCTTTACCGGCCCTTTACCCAGCCGCGGTGCCGGAGTGTTACAAGGGGTGAACGGTCGAAGCGATTGAGGGCGAATCCACTCGCCATCACAGGGTGCCTGTAAGGAATATCAGCGCGGCCCGGAGACGTTTGCGCGATGCACCGCACTGAAACCGGCAGCGCCTGCGCCGCAAACGGGCGCAGGCGCTGCTGCGGGATTACAGCGCGTTGAGGGCGGCGGTGTAGTCCGGCTCGTTGGCAATTTCACCGACCAGCTCGACGTGCAGCACCTTGTCGCTCTCATCCAGCACCACCACCGCACGGGCGGCGAGCCCTGCCAGCGGGCCATCGGCAATCGCCACGCCGTAATCACGCAGGAAGGCACTGCCGCGCAGGGTGGACAGGTTGATCACCTTGTCCAGCCCCTCAGCGGCGCAGAAGCGCTTCTGAGCAAACGGCAGGTCGGCGGAGATGCACAGCACCACGGTGTTTTCCAGCGCGCTGGCCTGGGCGTTGAAGGTGCGCACCGAGGTGGCGCAGGTCGGGGTATCGACGCTGGGGAAGATGTTCAACACCTTACGCTGGCCGGCGAAATCGCTCAGGTCCTTGTCGGCCAGATCAGCGCCTACCAGGCGAAATGCCGGAGCCTGCTGGCCAACCTGCGGCAGCTGGCCGTCGAGCTGGACCGGATGGCCTTTGAGGGTGACTTGGGTCATGGTGGGGTTCCTTGTAGCAGGGAATAAGCCCCGCACAGGCGGGGCGATGGGATCAGGGTTGCCCGCGAAAGTAGATGCGCGTCAGGCGCAGGACAACCGGGCTCAGCAACAGTAGCGCGATCAAGTTGGGAATCGCCATCAGCCCGTTGAGGGTATCGGCGGCCAGCCAGGCAAACTCCAGATGGGCAACCGCCCCAAAAGGGATGGCCAGCACGAACAACATGCGAAATGGCAGCCGGCTGCGGGTGCCGGCCAGATACTCCCAGCACTTTTCGCCGTAATAGCCCCAGCCCAGAATCGTGGTGAAGGCAAACAGCGCCAGCGCGCCGGCAATCAGGTGCGCGCCTACGCCGGGCAGGCTGGCCTCGAAGGCCGCCGAGCTGAGCGCCGCGCCGCTGGCGCCGCTGCTCCACAGCCCTGAGCAGAGAATCGCAAGCCCCGTCAGGGTGCAGATCACCAGGGTATCGATGAAGGTGCCAAGCATGCCGATCAGCCCGGCGCGCACCGAGCTGGTGGTGGTACTGGCGGCCTGAGCAATCCCGGCGGTCCCAAGCCCCGCCTCGTTGGAGAAGATACCCCGCGCCACACCAAAGCGGATCGCCGCCATCACCGCCGCCCCGGCAAAGCCGCCGGTGGCCGCAATCGGCGTGAAGGCATGGGTGACGATCAGGCGCAGCGCCTCAGGCACCTGCGCGGCATTCAGCGCCACCACCAGCAGCGCCGCCAGCACATAGATCACACTCATAGTCGGTACCAGCGCCTGCGCCACCAGACCGATCCGGCGGATACCACCGAGGATCACCAGCCCGGCCAGCAACATGACCGACAGCCCCGTCAGCCAGGCCGGCATGCCAAAGGAGGCGTCCAGCGCGGCCGCCATGCTGTTGACCTGCACCATGTTGCCGATCCCAAAGCCTGCCAGCCCGCCAAACAGCGCAAAGGCGCTGCCCAGCCACTGCCAGCGCGGCCCGAGACCATTCTTGATCGCGTACATCGGCCCGCCAACGTGCTCACCCTGGACATCCACCTCACGGTAATGCACAGCCAGCACCACCTCGGCGTATTTGGTGGCCATGCCGACCAGTGCCGTACACCACATCCAGAACAGCGCCCCCGGCCCACCGAGGAAGATCGCCGTGGCCACGCCGGCGATATTGCCGGTGCCGATGGTCGCCGCCAGGGTCGTCATCAGCGCCGCGAACGGGCTGATCTCGCCGGTACCGGCCTCTCCCTTGTGCCGCCCCTGCCAGAGCAGGACGAAACCCTGCCCCAGCCGCCGCAGCGGCATGCCACGCAGCATCAGCATCAGCCAGAGCCCCGTCCCCAGGATCAGCACCAGCATCGGCGGCCCCCAGACCAGTGCGTTGAGCTGTTCGGTCAGCGCGTGCATTCCTTCCATTTCTGTACCTCATACCCTCAAGATCCGCGCCAGCAACGCCCATCCGCGCTCAGGCTGGCTGTGTGGCGCCGATGCTAACACGCCCTCTGCCTGACACGGCCTGCGGCTCGGCAGGCCCTGGCCTGATCGGCTAGCATGGCGACTTTTTCCGGAATACCCCGCGATGAAACTCGTCTCCTTCAACATCAACGGCCTGCGCGCCCGCCCCCATCAACTGGCCGCACTGATCGAGCGGCACCAGCCGGACATCATCGGCCTGCAGGAAACCAAAGTGGCTGATGAGCAGTTCCCGCAGGCCGAGATCGAGGCATTCGGCTATCACGTTGAGTACCACGGGCAGAAGGGCCACTACGGGGTCGCCCTGCTCTCGCGCCAGGCGCCGCAGCAGCTGATCAAGGGCTTCCCCTGGGATGGTGAGGAATCGCAGCGGCGCTTCATCGGCGCCACCTTCACCGATGCCCAGGGCTTGCCGCTGCATGTGTTCAACGGCTACTTCCCGCAGGGCGAGAGCCGCAGCCACGCCAGCAAATTTCCGGCCAAGACGCAGTTCTACGCCGACCTGCAGCGCCTTCTCGAGGAGCAGTTCAGCCCCGAGCAGGGCGTGGTGGTGATGGGCGACTTCAACATCTCCCCCGAGGACTGCGACATCGGCATCGGCGCCGACAATGCCAAACGCTGGCTGCGCACCGGCAAGTGCAGCTTCCTGCCCGAGGAGCGCGAGTGGCTGGCGCGCCTCAAGCACTGGGGGCTGGTGGACAGCTTCCGCCACCTGCATCCCGCGGCCGACGATCGTTTCAGCTGGTTCGACTACCGCAGCCGCGGCTTTGAGGATGTACCCAAGCGCGGGCTGCGCATCGACCTGATCATGGCCTCCCGCGGGCTGCTGCCGCGCTTGGGCGGCGCCGGCATCGACTATGAACTGCGCGCAATGGAAAAACCCTCAGACCACGCGCCGGTCTGGTTACAACTGGACTGAGCCGGCACACCCGCTACACTGCGCGACTTTTTGCTGCGGAGCATCTGCATGCCCATCGCCATGGCCCGTCACATCCTGCTCAAGACCGCCCAGGAGGCCGAGCAGCTCAAAGCCCGTCTGGACAAGGGCGAGGACTTTGCCACCCTCGCCCGCCGTCATTCGCTCTGCCCCTCCCGCAAACGCGGAGGAGATCTGGGCGAAATCCGTCCGGGACAGATGATCAAGGCCTTCGAGAGCGTGGTGTTTCGCAAGCCACTGCATCAGGTGCATGGCCCGCTGAAGACTACCTTTGGCTGGCACCTGATCGTGGTCTACTTCCGCGACTAAGCGGCGCGCGCACTCAAGGCCGGTGCACAGCGCCAGCGCGCTTCACCGGCCAAGATGTGGTTCAGAGCACCAGTACATCGCAGTGGGCATGGGCGATCACATGCTTGGTGACGCTGCCCAGCAGCAGTTCATCGAGCACGCCCTGCCCCCGCCGGCCCATCGCGATCAGCTCGCTGCCGCGAAGATTCGCCTGCTGCAGCACCTGCAGCGCCGGATCTCCGCCGAGCAGCACGCTATCCACCGAGCGCCCCTGCAGCGCTTCGCTGCTGCGCAGTGCCTCCATCGACTGCGCGGCGCGCTGGCGAACCTCCTCGCGCAGCCGGATGATCTGTGATTCCTCAACACCCGCATGGCGCAGCATGCCCTCGAAAGGCACCGAGAACACATGCAGCAGGGTCAAGTGCGCCTCGGGCGCCAGCTGACGCAGCAAGGCCAGCGCGCGCTCGGTGCGCGGCGAGAAATCCACCGGCAGCAAGATGTGCTGATAGTCACCCTGCACCGCACCGCGCACCGTCAACAAGGGCCGGTTGCTCTTGCGCAGCAGACGCTCGGCGGTCGAGCCCAGCGTCAGCTCGCGGATCAGCCCCTGCCCCTGCGCGCCGACCACCACCAGCCCCGCATCACAGGCATCGCTGTAATCCAGCAGCTCATCCAATACTACGCCCTGCGAGAGGTGTAGCCCGGCACTCACACCGGTTTCGGCCTGCAGGCGCGCGGCCAGCGCGTGCAGCTGTTCATGGGCATCTTGCGTCAGACGCGCGCCCAGTGCCGTGTCCGCCAGGCCGAACAGGGCCTGCAGTTGCTGCAGGGCTTGCCGGGCCAGTACATGCTGCACCTGCAACCGCGCCCCGCATTGCCGGGCCAGCCGCGCCGCGCGCAGGGCCGCGGCCTCGGCAGGTGAGGAAAAGTCGGTCATGGCAAGCAGGGTGTGCAGAGCAGACATCGCAGGATTCCTGAACAGGGCGCCGTTGAAAGGGTTCGAGGGCAGACTACTCGCCCATCCAGTCCCTGACCAGCCGGTCAACCTCCTGTTCGGCGTGCTGCAAGGTGGCATCGCTCTGGCGGGTGTAAGCCTCGATCTCCGCCTCGATCGCCTGCAGGCTGGGTACCGGGCGGGCAACCGGCCGGATGACCTGACGCACAGGGGCGGCGTTGGCCGCAGGCGCGCCACTGGCCGGCACCACGGCGGCCGGCGTGGGCGCTACGCTCGATGCAGCCGGTGGCGTTGAGGTCGCTGGCGCGGAGGGTACGGGTGCGGGGCGCGGCCGTGTGGCCTGCGGCGCGAGCACGACGGCAGGACGTGGTGCGGGGGCCGGAGCGATCACGCGAGGAGGCACGCTCGCCGGAACCACCGGCCGGGCCGACGGGACACTGGGCACGGCTGCCGGCGTTGGCGTTGGCGTTGGCGTTGGCGTTGGCGTTGGCGTTGGCGTTGGCGTTGGCGTTGGCGTTGGCGTTGGCGTCAAGCGTGCAGCCGGTGGTGCAGTACGGTCAACCGACGTGGTGGGCGCAGCGGTGGGTGGGCTCGCCGGCTCTTGGGGCGCCGCCGCAGGTACGGGCAACGCCGGGGCAGGTGCCGGCGCGGGCGCGGGCGCGGGCGCGGGCGGTGCCGAAGCATCTGGCTCCTCCACAGACTGAGGGGCGGTCGCCTCTGGCACGCTCGGCGTGGGCACCTCCGCAGGCGCTGGCGGACGGGCGGCGCAACCGGCAAGCCACAGCGCCAACATCGCTACAGGCAGATGCGAATCAAGGAACAATCGGGGCATACACAACGCTCACTGCAAAGCAGACAGAAACCGGCCACCGCGGCAGGCCGTCAGCGTACAGTATCGCGACCGTTGACCTGAGCGTCGAGCGCGCGCGGATCCAGGCGCTGCCAGAGCGCATAACCCTCGATGAAAAAGTCCGGCAAGGGACGCTGGCTGTACTGCTGCAGACGCAAGACATCCAGGCAATCCTGCCATTCCAGCAGGTCCAGGTGCCGCAGGCGGGTCAGGTCAAAGCGTCGCCCGGTGGACAGCCCGAGCAAGAAGTCCCGGCAGATGCCACGCACCCGCTCATCTAGTCCATACAGCGCCAGCTCCAGCACCCGCACCAGTGCCTCGATGCCACGGCTGACCGCCTGTGGACGCTCGGCCTGCCACTGCTGGTAATGCCGCAAACGGTGGTTGACCTGCTCCTCAATCTCGCGCAGTTCGCGCGCGCGGCGCGCCTCACCGATGTCACGCACACGAGGGGTGGAGGACGGCGCATCGTAGTTGCTATTGCTCATGGCGTTCACCTGCTAGCGATCGAGCGCTTCAGACCCATCGGCAGAGACCCGTGCCAGCGCCTCCGGCAGCGATGCAAGACGGGCATCCATGGCAAGCATAGCCGCCCTGCGCATAAACACCGGACGATGTAGCGCGAGCAGTACGGCAGCGAGCGACCTGACCTTGCCCCCCGCCCGACCGGGCCATCCGCCCTCTCGCACTCAGTCCAGCAATTCCGCCGTCAGCCCCTGACTCTCCAGCAGTGTCCGCAGGCTGCGCAGGGCTTCCACCTGCAGCTGACGCACCCGCTCGCGGGTCAGCCCCAGCAGCTGGCCGACCTCCTCAAGGGTCTGCGCCTCCTGATCGTGCAGACCAAAACGGCGGATGACTACCTGGAGGGAGCGCTCGGGCAACGCAGCCAGCCAGTCCTCGATACTGCGCTCCAGCTCGCCGCGTTGCAGCAGCAGGCAGGGGTCGTACTGAGGGTCAGCCAGCACATCGTGCAGGGTGTGTTCGCTGTGCTCACCCAGGCTGCTGTCCAGTGAGCTGACCCGCTCACGCAGCGCCATGATCCGACTGACCTCGGCCAGTGGCTTGCCCAGCAGCGCGGCGATGTCCTCGTTACCGGGCTCATGGGCCAGCTTGCGATTGAGCTCATGGGCTGCCCGCAGGCAGTTGTTCAGATCCTTGACGACCTGCACCGGCAAACGGATGGTGCGGGGCTGGATCATCAGTGCCCGCTCGATGTTCTGGCGGATCCACCAGGTGGCGTAGGTGGAAAAACGAAAGCCGCGCTCAGGATCGAACTTCTCCACGGCGCGCATCAGACCGAGATTGCCCTCCTCGATCAGATCCAGCAGCGGCAGCCCCCGGTTGAGGTAGCGCCGGGCGATCTTCACTACCAGGCGCAGGTTGCTCTCGATCATGTGCTGGCGGGCCGCCACCTCCCCGGCTTGCACGCGGCGCGCCAGCGCCTGTTCCTCTTCGGCACTGAGCAGACCGGCAAAGCCGACCTCACCGAGGTAGCGCTGGGTGGCGTCCAGCGTCTGGTCGCACGGGGCTTCCTGCTTGGCGCGGGAGGCGCGGGTAGATCGCTGAGGCACATGACTGGCTTCGGCCCGCAAAACATCACTGACAGGGACGGTGTCGATGCGGGGCAGCGCAGATTCTCGAGCTTGCATGGGTCATCGCTTCCTGCTGATTGTTGTGTGAGTCGATGCGGGTTGGTGCCCGATAGTTGTACAAGAAGCAGATAATTGCAAAAGATTATTTGGGTATAACCCTAAAACTTGTTGAGATATTAATCCGGCAATAAGATAGAGCATAATCAGTATTTTCAAAATGACCAACGATGCACGCAGCCTCAGCCCCCTG
>NZ_JAMJEZ010000027.1 GCF_023544715.1 Pseudomonas eutrophicaquae
CGGGGAGTACTTGGTGGATTTCTTCATGGCTCCATCCTCTCAAAGGTTGGAGCCTCCGGGAAACTCGGGGCGGTTCACATGCTGCCCGCAAGATTGGCAACGCAAGCTTGGTGGGTATCGCCAAAGGCGTGGGGATGATCGAGCCGAACATGGCCACCCTGCTGACCTTCTTCTTCACGGACGCGAAGATCACTCCCGATGCACTGGATGCATTATTCCGCCGGGTGATCGACAAGACCTTCAATGCCCTGAGCATCGACACCGACACCTCCACCAGCGACTCGGCGGCAATCCTGGCCAACGGGCTGGCGGGTGACGTGGATCTGGTCGAGTTCGAGCAAGCACTCTACGACATTGCCCTGACTCTAGTGCGCATGATCGCCTCGGACGGCGAAGGTGCGAGTAAAACACTGGAGGTACAGGTCACAGGAGCACGAGATGATGCACAAGCCAAACGTGTAGCCAAAGCCATCGTTAACTCGCCGTTGGTCAAGACTGCCGTGCATGGAGCAGATCCGAACTGGGGACGTGTAGCTATGGCGATTGGCAAATGCGAGGCCGAACATGATATTGCCCCGGACAAGGTACGGATCGTATTTGGCGATACCGAGGCCTATCCGCAGCAGCTGGACGAGACCGACTTGCAGGTGGTCAAAGGTTACCTGCAAGGCAAGGAAGTACTAATTTCGGTGGATCTGAACATCGCTCAGGGGCAGTTCACGGCCTATGGGTGTGATCTCTCGGAAGGCTATATCCGGATCAACGCCGACTACACGACCTGAGCTGTATCGCCTGACAGATCTGCCGAGGGACAATCCACTCGGCAGTTCACCGGCTATTCGTCCTCTGCCATTGCGCGATGACGTTGCTGCCAGCGATCAACATGACGGTAGCGGGCCTGGCCCGGCACATCGGTTATTCGCGCGGGCAACTCTCCACCGTGTTGAACGGCCGTGCGGCGATAACCGCCGACCTGGCCCACCGGCTCGAACTGGCTGGCCTCGGCAACGCACGCCAGTACCTCGCCGAGCAGGCAGCCTACGACCTGTGGCAAGCCGAACACCGCGAGCATCCGCCGATCGCGCGCCTGCAGTTCGCCTGACCCCAGGCTCCCCGAGCCCCACCAGCCCCACCAGCCCTGTAGTTGAGCACTGCGGGGCTTTTTTTCGTCAATCAATCGGATCGCCTCGGGTTCCCATTTGCGCATGACGCCGGCCTGGCGCTGATCGTGTCCCAGGGAGTGGTGTAACTGAGCGCCGCCAGAAACGCTGTCAGGCGTGAGAGAGGACGGCCACCGTGGTTTCCGGCTAGGTTGAGCTTGCCAACCAAACCATCACCGGAGAAACCACGATGACCAAGCACACTATCGCACTGGATGAGCTGGCCGAGAAAGGCCCGGATGCCGACCTGCTCCGGCACATGATCCAGTTCGTCGCCCAGCGCCTGATGGAGCTCGATGTCGAGACGCGCTGCGGTGCCGGCTACGGCATCAAGAGCGAGGAGCGCAGCAACAGCCGCAATGGCTACCGGGATCGCCTGTGGCAGACCCGGGCCGGCGACGTCGAACTGCGCATTCCCAAGCTGCGTCAGGGCAGCTATTTCCCGCCTTGCCTGGAACCCCGGCGCACCGCCGAGAAGGCGCTGGCGGCGGTGATCCAGGAGGCCTATGTGCAGGGCGTCTCGACCCGCTCGGTCGATGAGCTGGTGCAGGCCATAGGCATGAGCGGCATCTCCAAGAGTCAGGTGTCGCGCCTGGCAGGCGAGATCGACGAGCGCGTCCATGCCTTCCTCGACCGCCCCATCGAAGGTGACTGGCCCTACCTGTGGATCGACGCCACCTACGTCAAGGTGCGCGAGGCCGGGCGCATCGTCTCGGTAGCGGTCATAATCGCCGTGGCGGTGAATACCGATGGCGTGCGCGAGGTGTTGGGCATGCGGGTCGGGCCCTCGGAGGCCGAGCCGTTCTGGACCGACTTCCTGCGCAGCCTGATGCGCCGTGGCCTGCGCGGGGTGAAGCTGGTCATCTCCGACGCCCACGAAGGGCTCAAGGCGGCCGTGGCCAAAGTGCTGAAGGCGACCTGGCAACGCTGCCGGGTGCACTTCATGCGCAACGCCCTGGCACATGTCGGCAAGGGCCAGCGGACCATGGTGGCCGCGCTACTGCGTACAGTGTTCGCCCAGGACAGTGAGGACGAGGCCCGGCGGCAATGGCGCGTCGTGGCGGATCAGCTGCGCGAGCGCTTCCCGAAGATTGCTCGGCTGATGGATGGCTGCGAAGACGAGGTGCTGGCTCACATGGGCTTCCCCAAGGCGCACCGGCAGCAGATCCACAGCACCAACCCGCTGGAGCGGCTGAACGCCGAGATCAAGCGGCGCACCGACGTGGTAGGCATCTTCCCCAACGACGCTGCCATCGTCCGCCTGGTCGGGGCGATGCTGCTGGAGCAGAACGACGAATGGAGCCTGCAACGCCGCTACATGCAGCTTGAGGGACTGCAATCGCTCAGTGACAATCAACCCGCTCGGCTATCCGCTGTGATCAGCTGAGCCCCCGCAGACTCGACTGCCAGAGCCATGGCAGTTACACCACGTTCAGGGACACGATCCCCTGATCCGAGCCTGCACCCCTGGCGACATCAGTCATGATGCCGCCAAGGGTTGGTTATCAGGTTTTTGCCATATCGCGACGCAATGACAATGCCCGCTGTGTGGTTTCGGGATCAAGCGCAGCCAGCGCTTCGAACTGACTGAGGAAGACCTGCCCACCAAAATGCTGCAGGAATTCAGACTGATGCAGATGATCCATCACTGGACCCTTGACCTCTGAAAGGTGCAGCTGAATCCCAGAGGCCTGTAGGCGTGTTGCAATAGTCTCGAGGCTTTCTAGGGCGCTGGCATCAATAAGATTGACGCCCGGACACATCAGCACCAGATGACGGGCCTTGGGATGCTGGCCGACCAGTTCAGCGATCCGATCCTCCAGATACCGGGCATTCGGGAAGTACAGACTTTCATCGACCCGCACAGACAGCACGCTCGGGCTTTCTACCACCGCAAAGCGTTCCACATTGCGAAAATGTTCGCTCCCCGGCAATTGTCCGACCACAGCAATATGCGGCTGGCTGGTTCTCCAGAGAAACAGCAGCAAAGACAACCCCACACCGAGCAAAATGCCTGCCTCAACGCCGATCAGCAGCACACCCAGCATGGTAGCCGCCATGGCAATCGCATCCTGGCGTGAATAGCGCCAGGTACGCTGCAAGGCGCCCAGATCGACCAATCCCAGCACGGCGACAATGATGGTCGCGGCCAGCACAGCATGGGGCAGATTTTCAAACAGCGGGGTAAAGAACAGCACGGTCAAGGCAATACCCACCGCGGTCAGCGCTCCTGCTAGGGGGGTTTGCGCACCGGCATCGAAGTTGACCACCGAACGGGCAAAGCCACCGGTCACTGGGAAGCCGCCACTCAGGGCAGCAGCTACGTTGGCCCCACCCAGTGCGACCAACTCCTGATTGGGCTCGATGCGTTGCCGCCGCTTGGCAGCGAGTGTCTGACCAACGGATACCGATTCAACAAAGCCGATCAGACTGATCAGCAGTGCTGCAGGCAAAAGCTGCAGTGCCAGCGCTCCATCAAGGGTGGGCAGAGTGAGAGAGGGTAGACCGCTCGGCACGACGCCAACCACCTTGACACCCTGCTCGGCGAGACCTAACAGGCTGACAGCCAGAATGGAGACCAGCAGTGCCAGCACCGGTCCTGCCTTGGTCAGATGGCTGGCAAGACGGGCAGGGACACCCAGTGCCCGCAGCCAGGCATTCCCTTTGCTGCGCATGCCAAACAGAAACAGCAAGCACGTGGCACCGATGATCAATGTCGGCAGGTGGGTGTCTGGCAGGGCGCTCAGTAGACTCCACAGCTGCTCTGGCGCATTCTCGCCGTCTGCCTTGATGCCGAAAATGTGCTTGAGCTGTCCGAGCGCAATCAGCAGCCCAGAAGCGCTGATAAACCCGGAAATCACCGGATGACTCAGGAAGTTGGCAAGAAAGCCCAGGCGCAGCACCGCCATCAGCAGCAGGATCACCCCGGAGAGCAAAGCCAGCAGCATGGCCGCGCCGGCATATTCGGCACTGCCTGCACTGAACAGCGGAGCCAGTGCGGCGGCGGTCATCAACGAGACCACAGCCACCGGGCCCACCGCCAAGGTGCGACTGGTGCCGAACAGTGTGTAAGCCAGTAGCGGCAGGATGCTGGCATACAGACCGACCACCGGCGGCAATCCGGCCAGCATGGCGTAGGCCAGGCTTTGGGGGATCAGCATCAGGGTGACAATGACGGCGGCCAGCATGTCCTTGCCTGCCGCTTCGCGATCATACTGCCGCGCCCATTCCAGGCACGGCAGATAGCGGGCGAGCCGCTCATTCATCACTTCTTCTCCTGAGTGAAGTCACACGCCGAGGGGGATTCCACCGGGCGTGGCTCGAAGTTGAGCTGCGCAGGCTCGGCGAGCCATTCATGCCCCTTGAGCATCAGATCGAAGTAGATGCTGGGCATCCAGCGCGCTTTCAGCTCCCAGGCCAGACGACGCGGCACTCGCGGATCCAGAGGGAAGGTCGGCAGCAATTTGCCGCCATAGCCGAACTCGGCGAGGATCACTTTGCCCCGCTCGACGGTGAGCGGACAGGAGCCGTAACCGTCATACACTGCCCGCGGCCCACGTCCGGCCAGCACGCTAAGCACGTTATCGGCAACCACAGGCGCCTGTTTGCGCACCGCTGCCGCCGTTTTGGCGTTGGGTGCTGCACAGACATCACCCAGGCTGAAAATATTGCCAAAACGCGGGTGGCGCAGGGTTTCATGGTCCGCCTCGACCCAGCCATCGGTGTTGGCCAGTGGGCTTTGACGAATGAACTCCGGAGCCTGCTGGGGCGGTACGATATGCAGGAAGTCGAACTCACGCTCCAGGGTACTGCTCTGGCCATCGTTGCCGGTAACCTTGAAAAAGGCTTTGCGCGCCGGGCCATCTACGGCAACCAGCGTATTGTTGAAATTGAGGTGCGCGTTATAGCGCTCCACGTATTTCATCAGCGGGGGCACAAAGTCGGCAACGCCGAACAACACGGCACCGGACGAGTAGAAGTCCACCTGGATATTGGGCAGCACGCCCTGCTTCATCCAGTGATCGCAGGACAGGTACATGGCTTTCTGGGGCGCGCCGGCGCACTTGATGGGCATCGGCGGTTGGGTGAACAACGCCCGCCCACTGCGCAGCGCCTGTACCTGTTGCCAGGTGTAGGGTGCGAGTTCAAAGACATAGTTGGAAGTGACGCCGTGCTTGCCCAAGCTTTCCTGGGCGCCTTCAATGGCGTCCCAGTTCAGGCTCAGCCCCGGACAGACCACCAGTGCGCGATAGCCCAGGCAGCTGCCATCCTCGAGAACGACCTGCTGACGCTCCGGCTCAAAGCGGGCTGCCGCCGCCCGGATCCATTGCGCCTTGCTGGGAATGCACTGCGCCATGGCGCGCTCGGTGCGTGATCGTTCGAAGACGCCGGCCCCGACCAGCGTCCAGCCCGGCTGATAGTAATGCTGCTCGCGGGGCTCAACGATAGCGATGCGCAGCCCAGGGTTGCGCTTGAGCAGGCTGGCGGTGACCGCACAGCCCGCCGCGCCGCCGCCGATCACCAGCACATCAAAGCGTGGCGTATGGCCGGGCGTCGGCAGGCTTGACGAAGTGCCTGTCGCCGGCGCGCTGTGCTGCCAGCGCTCCAGCAGGCGCGGTTTGAGCGCACTCAGGTCATAGCCTGCACCCTGCGCGGTCGTCAGCAGCACTTCGGGGTCTAGATGATGGGCCTCAGCCAGTGCCCAGAGGGTGGTCGAGCGGGTGCCAGTGCGGCAAAAAGCCAGTACCGGCCCCTTGATCTGGGCGAGCAGGGCGCGGAAGTCCTCGATGTCGCGGTCCGTGATCTGCCCGGAGACCACGGGCAAGTAGTGATAGCTGAGTCCAGAGGCTTCTGCCGCTGCCTGCATCGCCGCGCTGGAGGGCTGGCCTTCACCTTCATGGTCCGGACGGTTATTGATCACCGTGCAGTAGCCGCTGGCGGCCAGGGTGCCCATGTCAGCCGGCTCCAGCTGCGCGGCCACGGCGATAAAGGGTGTAAGGCGTTTGATGGCTTGCATCGTGTGCTTCTCCCTGCAGAGGCGCTATTCAGAGAACGTCCAGTGGAATCTTCAGATAGCGGGTGCCGTTGTCTTCGGCGGGCGGCAGTTCGCCGGCGCGCATATTGATCTGTACCGACGGCAGGATCAGGGTCGGCATCTTCAGCGTGGCATCGCGGGCGGTACGCATATCGACGAACTCGTCCTCACTGATCCCCTCATGCACATGAATATTGTGCTGGCGTTCAGCGCCAATGGTGGTTTCGTAGAGATAGTCGTCTCGGCCGGGGGCTTTGTAATCGTGGCACATGAAGACGCGGGTGCTGTCTGGCAGGCTGAACAGCTTGTGATGGATGGAGCGATACAGCGTGCGCGCATCCCCGCCGGGGAAGTCGCAGCGTGCGGTGCCGTAGTCGGGCATGAACAGGGTGTCACCGACGAAGGCGGCATCGTCGATCAGGTAGGTCATGCAGGCTGGAGTGTGCCCCGGTGTATGGATGGCACGCCCGTGCAGGCTGCCGATCTGGAAGATTTCACCGTCCTTGAACAGGTGGTCGAACTGGCTGCCATCGGTGGCAAAAGCGCTCTCGACGTTGAACAGCTTGCCGAAGGTGTTTTGTACCACGGTGATGTGATCCCCAATGGCCAGGCGCCCGCCGAGCGTGTCACGAATATAGTGGCCGGCGCTCAGGTGATCGGCATGCACATGGGTTTCGAGGATCCATTGCACCGTCAGGCCCTGCTCGCGCACATGGGCGATCAGGCGGTCGGCGCTGTCATGACGGGTACGACCGGAGGCGGCATCGTAGTCGAGTACCGGATCGATCAGGGCGCATTCGCCAGTGGCCGGATCGCTGACGACATAGCTGTAGGTGAAGGTGGCGGGGTCGAAGAAGGCTTCAACGTGAGCAGGCATGGCAGGGTCCTCATGGAGGATGGATGAATACCCCGGAGGGTTTATCTGCACTCAAGCCTAATGGGATTTTTTGTTCTATGTATAGAATTTTTCACTATAAAGGCGCGTGAGTGTCCCTATGAACTTAGGCCATAGAGCGCGGGATGCGCGCGCGATCAGAGCAGCGGTAACGGGGGTGACAAGGAGGAGGGTGCGGGGCGATACCCCGCACCCGAACATCAGGAGGGGAACAGCTCGCCGAGCTTCATCGCCAGCATCATGTTGCCTTCGGTGCGCAGCCGGCCGCTCATGAAGGCCTGCATGCCGCTCAGCTCGCCACTGAGGACGCCTTTGAGGGTGGCACTGTCCATGATCAGGGTGATGTTGGGGTTGGCCGCATCGCCTGCGCTCAGGTCACAGGTACCGTCCTTGATGCTCAGGTAGTAGTTGTCTGCATCGAGGATGCGGAACTGGAAGATCAGATCAAGCCCGGCCGCAGCCTTGGGATTGAAGCGGGCCTGCATGGTTTCGATGATCTGGGAGACGGTGCTGCTCATGGAGTGTCCTGACAAAGAGAAAGGGAAAAGCGCCAAAGCAGCGTAGGGGCAAGCCCGCTGGCCTGTCAACGCAGCAGAAAGTCGTGCAGTGGTGATGGGCGAGCGGGCTGGTTATCCTGTGCAGCCCTGTCGCGCTGCCCAGTGCGCCCGACGTGATCAAGGAGCCGTCCCCGTGGAGTTTTTTGCTGAATACGCCGGTTTTCTCGCCCGCACCCTGACCATCCTGCTGGCGATCATTGTGCTGCTGGTCGTCGTCGCATTGTTGCGTCAGCGTGAGCGCCATGGTGGCGGGCAGCTGCAGGTGCGCCGCCTGAATGATTTCTACAAGGTGCTCAGTGCCCGCCTGCAGGACAGTGTCCTGAGCAAGGCGCAGCTCAAGCGCGTGCGCAAGGAGCAGGCGCGCAGCGCAAAGCTCGAGCGCAAAACCGGTACCCACAAGCCGCACGTCTACGTGCTGGATTTTGACGGGGACATCAAGGCTTCGGCAGGTGAGAGTCTGCGCCATGAGATCACCGCGCTGCTGAGCATCGCCACCCCACAGGATGAGGTGGTGATCCGTCTGGAAAGCGGTGGCGGCATGGTGCACAGCTATGGCCTGGCCGCCTCGCAACTGGCGCGGATCCGCGAGGCCGGGATTCCGCTGACGGTCTGTATCGACAAGGTGGCCGCCAGTGGCGGTTACATGATGGCGTGCCTGGGCGAGCGGATTCTCGCCGCGCCCTTTGCGCTGGTGGGCTCGATCGGTGTGGTTGCCCAGATGCCCAACTTCCATCGTCTGCTGCAAAAGCACGATATCGATTTCGAGCTGCACACCGCAGGCCAGTACAAGCGCACCCTGACGCTGTTCGGGGAAAACACCGATAAGGGCCGCGAGAAGTTTCAGGAGGAACTGGAACTGACCCATCGCCTGTTCAAGGACTTTGTCGCCCGTTACCGCCCGCAACTGGACATCGATGCGGTGGCGACCGGCGAGGTCTGGCTCGGGCAAACGGCGCTCGACAAGCAGCTGGTGGATGCCCTGCAAACCAGTGACGCCTACCTGACCGAACGCGCTCAGCATGCCGAGCTGCTGCTGTTGAGCTATGTGGAGCGCAAGACGCTGCAAGAGCGCGTCGGGCTGGCCGCCAGTGCGGCGCTGGATGGGGTGCTGCTGCGCTGGTGGGGGCGTTTGTCGCAGCCACGCTTCTGGCAGTGAGCCGGTCCGCCTCTGGCGGGCAGTCCGCTGCCCGCGCGGGCCTTATGTAGCGAGCCAAGCGGCCCGCCCCGGACGAAAAAGGCCCCGCACCAGTCAGGATGCGGGGCCTTTTTCATGGCCGTGACGCGCTCAGGCGCGGCGGCGGAACAGCGGCAGCGGTTGCTCGACACTGGTCTGGTAGGTCACCGAGAAGTCCGCTAGGCCCTTGAGGGCCTCGTGCGGATCACGGTCTGCACGTACCGCAAAGGCATCAAAGCCACAGCGGTGCATGAAGAACAGCTGATCGCGCAGCACGTCGCCGATGGCGCGAATCTCGCCGGTATAGCCATAACGCTCACGCAGCAGGCGGGCGCTGGAGAAGTGCCGGCCATCGGTAAACACCGGGAAGTCGAGGGCAATCACCTGAAAGTGCGCCAGATCCTCGACGATGTCCTCGATCTGCTCATGGCTCTGCAACCACACACCCAGGCCGCCATCGCGCACCTTGAGGGCGTGGCTGGCTTCCAGCCACAGGCCCAGCGGCACAATCAGGTCATCGCTGTTGGAGATGCCGTCGAGGGTGGCCTCCAGCGGCAGCAGATGCCAGCGTTCGTCGATGACTTCGCCGTTCTTAATGATGCTTTGCATAGACGCGCTCCTTGAAGGGATCGATGCCGATACGGCGGAAGGTCTCGATGAAGCGCTCGTCTTCGTGGCGCTGCTCGACGTAGACGTTGATGATCTTCTCGATCACGTCGGCCATGTCGTCCTGGGCGAAGGACGGGCCGAGGATCTGGCCGAGGCTGGCGTTGCGCCCGGCTTCGCCGCCCATCGACACCTGGTAGAACTCCTCACCCTTCTTGTCGACGCCGAGGATGCCGATGTTGCCGATGTGGTGGTGGCCACAGGCGTTCATGCAGCCGGAGATGTTCAGGTCGATCTCGCCCAGATCGAACAGGTAGTCGAGGTTGTCGAAGCGGCGCTGGATGGCCTCGGCGATCGGGATCGACTTGGCATTGGCCAGCGAGCAGAAGTCACCGCCCGGGCAGCAGATGATGTCGGTCAAGAGGCCGATGTTCGGCGTGGCCAGGCCCAGTTCGCGCAGCTCGTTCCACAGGTCGAACAGGCGTGCCTGCTCGACGTCGGCCAGCACCATGTTCTGCTCGTGGGTGGTGCGTGCCTCGCCGAAGCTGTAGCGCTCGGCCAGATCGGCCACCGCATCGAACTGCCTGTCGGTGATGTCGCCCGGAGCGATGCCGGTGACCTTCAGCGACAGGGTGACGGCGCAATAGCCGGGCTTCTTGTGCGCCACCACGTTGCGCGCGCGCCAGCGGGCGAAGCCTGGATGCCCGGCGTCCAGCGCGGCCAGTGCGGCGCCCTGATCCTCGAGAGTCTTGTAGGCCGGATCGACGAAGTGCGCGGCGACGCGGTCCAGTTCTTCCCGGGTCAGGGTGGCCGGGCCGTCCTTGAGGTGCGCCCACTCGGCGGCGACGCGCTCTGCGAACACCTCGGGGGTCAGCGCCTTGACCAGGATCTTGATCCGCGCCTTGTACTTGTTGTCACGGCGGCCGTAACGGTTGTACACGCGCAGGATGGCGTCCAGGTAGGTCAGCAGGTGCTGCCAGGGCAGGAATTCGTTGATGAAGCTGCCGACGATCGGGGTGCGACCGAGGCCGCCGCCGACCAGCACGCGGAAGCCCAGCTCGCCGGCGGCGTTGCGTACCGGCTCCAGGCCGATGTCATGCACCTCGATGGCGGCGCGGTCGGCGGCCGAGCCGTTCACGGCGATCTTGAACTTGCGCGGCAGGTGGGCGAATTCCGGGTGGAAGGTCGCCCACTGGCGGATGATCTCGCACCACGGGCGCGGATCGATCACCTCATCAGCCGCAACGCCGGCGAACTGGTCGGTGGTCACGTTGCGGATGCAGTTGCCGCTGGTCTGGATGGCGTGCATCTGCACGCTGGCCAGCGCGGCGAGCATGTCCGGCACGTCTTCCAGCTTCGGCCAGTTGTACTGCACGTTCTGGCGGGTGGAGATGTGCGCGTAGCCCTTGTCGTAGTCGCGGGCCAGTTTGGCCAGCATGCGCAGCTGGGGAGTGGAGAGCAGGCCGTAGGGCACGCAGACGCGCAGCATGGGCGCGTGGCGTTGCACGTACAGGCCGTTCTGCAGGCGCAGCGGGCGGAATTCCTCCTCGCTGAGCTGCCCGGCCAGGTAGCGGGCGGTCTGGTCGCGGAACTGCGCGACGCGCTCCTCGATAATTCGTTGATCGTATTCGTCGTATACGTACATAGCGTGGTCTGCTCTCGGGCTGTCAGCGCAGAGGTAAGCCGCCGGGGCGGCATGGCTCTTTTAATAATCGGCGCACGATAGCAGTCGCCCTTTATTCTATAAAGTGAATAATAACTATATATTCAGTGCTTTTTTGAATATGCAAGGCGCTCACAGCGAGAGGCGCGCCCACTGCCGGCGTTGCCACAGGCCGATGAACAACGCCGAGGACAGACCGCGCTGCAGCATGTACAGCGTCCAGATGGCCAGCAGGCCGTGACCGAGCACCGGGCCGATCAGCCAGGCCAGCGGCAGCAACACCAGCCACTGCACGCCCAGGGTCACGACCATCACCGAGCGGCTGGCCCCGGCGCCCAGCAAGGCCTGACTGAAGACCAGCGCCGCGGCGTCCAGCACCATGGCCACACCGGTCAGGCGCAGCGGCCACAGCCCCAGCGCGATCAGCGTCGGATCGCTGACAAACAGCCCCAGAATCCAGCCGGGCATCAGCCAGAAGGGCGCCCCCAGCAGCACCAGCACCACACTGGCGACCTTCACCACATCCCAGCCCCAGCGCCAGGCCTGCTCGATCTGCCCAGCGCCCAGACTGTGACCGACCAGCGTGGTGGCCGCCATGCCCAGCCCCACCCCCGGCAGGATCAGCAGCAGCGCCAGGTTGATCAGAACATGCGCCACCGCCAGCTCAGCACTGCCAATCTGGCCGATGATCCGAAACAGCAGCGCCACGCCGCAGGCAAACAGCACCTGCTGCAGCGAGTTGGGCAGCGACAGGCGTAGCAGGGTCTGCAGGGTGAACCGGTCGGGCCAGGCCTTGAGAAAGCCCCGGGATCGTCCGCTGCGCCAGGTCTGCCACAGATAAACCAGCGCCCCGGCGTACAGCGCCAGACAGGTCCCCAGACCCGCTCCCGCGGCCCCCAAGGCCGGCAGTCCCAGTCGGCCATGAATCAGGCCATAGCTGAGCAGCACATTGAGCGCATGCATGCCGAGCAGGATGCGCAGGTAAGGGCCGGGGTTGTGGCTGCCGTTCCAGTAGCCGCGAAAGGCAAAGCTCAGCCCGACCGCCGCCACGGCCAGCACCCGCCAGGTGAAGTAATCGCGGGCAATCGCCTGTACGGCGGGGTCCTCACTCAGCCAGCTGACGATCTGGGGCGCGGCGATGCTACCGATCAGCGCGATGGGTACCCCGCACAGCACCGCCACCAGCAGACCGGCATTCAGGGGGATCGCTGCTTCCTGAATGCGTCCCTCGCCGTGGCGGCGGGCCACCATCGCCTGCACGCTGGCCCCCAGCCCCATGACCAGCGCGATGGCGACAAAGTTGGCGTAACTGCCGATGCCCACACCGGCCAGGGCCGTGGCGCCCAGCGGGCCGACCATGGCGGCATCGACCAGGTTGATCAGGCTTTGACTGAGCATGCCGCCGATGATCGGCAGGCCAAGGGCGAGGATGTGGCGCAGACGCTGGGAGTCGTGCATGGGACGGTTCGGGGTCGGAACGGGGCCTCAGTGTACCCAATCAGCCGAGCGAGGCGGTGTACGATACGCCGGACAGCCGCTGACAGAGGCCTCGCCCATGGACCGTCCATCCCCGCATTATCTCTGGCGTTCGCGCTGGGCCTTTGTACTGGCCGCCACCGGCTCGGCGGTGGGGCTGGGAAACATCTGGAAGTTTCCCTACATCACCGGTGAGTACGGTGGTGGCGCCTTTGTGCTCCTGTACCTGCTGTGCATCTTTCTCATCGGCATTCCCCTGCTGGTGGCTGAAGTAGCCATCGGCCGGCGCGGGCGCGGCAATCCGATGGATGCCCTGGCGCACGTCGCCCGCGAAGGCGGCGCCAGTCGGCATTGGGGGCTGCTGGGGGCAATGGCCATGCTCTGCGGCTTTCTGATCCTGTGCTTCTATGTGGTGGTAGCCGGCTGGGCGTTTGCCTACACGCTGAAGATGGCCGGCGGTTCGCTGGCCGGCAGCGATGTCGCGGCGATGCAGGCGATCTTTGCCGATCATAATGCCGACCCCCTGCAGCTGGGTGGCTGGAGTCTGCTGGTGGCCCTGCTGACCCTCTGGATTGTCGGGCGCGGTTTGCAGCAGGGAATTGAGCGGGCTGTGCGCTGGCTGATGCCGGGGCTGGTGCTGCTGTTGCTGGTGCTGGTCGGCTACGCGGCGACGACCGACGGGTTTGCCGAAGGGGTGACTTTCCTGTTCCGCTTTGACGCCTCGCGCCTGAATGGCGAGGCGTTCCTCGCCGCGCTCGGACATGCCTTCTTCACCCTGAGCCTCGCCTCGGGGGCGATCATGGCCTATGGCGCCTACCTGCCCGAGCAGCAGTCGGTGGTACGCACCAGTCTGATCGTCGCGCTGGCCGATACGGCGGTGGCGCTACTGGCGGGGCTGGCGATCTTCCCGGTGATCTTCGCCAACGACATGAGTCCGGCGGCCGGGCCTGGGCTGCTGTTCATGAGCCTGCCGCTGGCCTTTCAGCAGATGCCTTGGGGCCAGCTGTTTGGCGCGCTGTTCTTTGCCATGGTCTCAATTGCCGCGCTGACCTCGGCGATCTCGATCCTGGAAGGCAGTGTGGCCTGGCTCAATGAGCAGCATGGCATCAGCCGCCGCCGTGCGGCCTGGCTGCTGGGTGGAGTGCTGGTGCTGATCAGTCAGCTGACCATGCTGTCCTTCAATCAGGGCGCGCACTGGACGCTGGCCGGTATGACCCTGTTCGATGGTCTCGACTACTTGACTTCACGCTGGATGATGCCGCTGGGCGGCATTTTGCTGGCGCTGCTGGTTGGCTATCGCCTGCGCCTCGACCTGCTGCGCGATGAGCTGCACCTGCCGCGCGCGCTGTACGCCCTGTGGCTGATTTTGCTGCGCTACGTCAGTCCGCTGCTGATCCTGCTGGTGTTCCTGCATGCCCTGGGCTGGCTGGGCTTTGACCCGTTGCAGCGCTGGTACTGGGTGGCCGGTGCCTGCATGGCCCTGGCGCTGCTCGGTGAATGCCTGACGCCCGGCGTGCGCAGCCTGTATCGGCCCGCGCCCCGCTGAGCATTGCCGAATCGCCCGGCCGGCGGGCCGGGCGATCGTGGGCGCCGGCTGTCAGGCGCTGAACAGGCGATCGGTGCGTGCCGCCAGAATAAAATCATTACGGTGCAGGCCGCGAATCTTGTGGCTCCACCAGGTCACCGTGACCTGCCCCCACTCGGTGAGCAGGGCCGGGTGATGATCCTCAGCCTCGGCCAGCGCCCCGACCGCATTGGTAAACGCCAGGGCGCGGGCAAAGTCTTCGAAGCGGTAGACCTTCTCCAGCTGCATCACGCCATCGCGCACCTCGATCGACCAGTCGGGAATGGCCGCCAGCAGGACGGGCAGCTCGGCGTCTGCGACGCGCGGGGCGTCCGCGCGGCAGGCTTCACAGGCCTGACGATGCAGCGGCGCGGCGCTGGAGGCGCCGTCATGCACCGCGGTGCTGGCGGTGGAGGGCAGGGTGGGCTCAGACATCTCGAACTCCTGACAAATACGGTAAAGCTGCGCAGCATCGCTGCACTGGCACGCGGCGGCAAGTCCGGTATCCTGTCGCGTCTTGTCGTCTGTCCTGCGGAGTCCGCCATGAAATTCATCCACCAGCGCGAGCAGCTCAACGAGGATGACCTGGTCATCATCGAGAGTTCGCAGCCCTGCAACATCCGCCTGATGAACGATGCCAACTTCCGCGCCTTCAAGAACGGCGCCCGGCACAACTACATTGGCGGGCACTTCGACCGCTTCCCGGCCAAGATCCGCGTGCCGAGCAACGGTTTCTGGAACATCACCCTCGACACCGTGACCCGCCGCCCGATCAGTGTGACGCGCCCGCCCAAGCTGGAATATCGCATCCGCTTCAAGCGCAGCAAGCCCGCCTGGCAGGTCTGAGCTGCGCGTAACCGATTGATTTCTATCGATTTGATTTTATTCTGGGCGTATTGGCCATCGAGCGGATGGCCCTGCATAACGCCTTTGTACCGCAGAAACCTCTGGAGTGATTCTGTATGAAAGTTCTCAAATTCTCCTTCACCAGCCTGGCGCTGGCCGGCCTGCTCGTGGGCACCGCCGGTTACGTGGATGACGCGCAGGCGCGCAAGCGCGTCGTCAGCAAGCCGGCGGCTGCCGCCAAGCCGGCCACCCGCTACGGCTCATCGCCCGCCAAGGCCGCCCCTGCCGCGCCTGCGCAGAGCGCCGCGCCGCGCAGCGCTGCAGCCCCGGCCGCCAGCAATAATGCCCCGGCGGCGGCTTCTGCTGCTCCGGCAGCCCCTGCGGCCCCGGCAGCGGCCCAAGCCGCTCCGCAAGCGGCGCCGCAGTCGGCCGGCGGTAGCTTCATGGGCAGCATGGCCGGCGCGGTGGCTGGCAGCGTCATCGGTGGCGCGGTGGTCAACACCCTGTTTGCTGAGGATGCAGTGGCGGAAGAAGCACCGGCAGCCCCTGAAGCTGCACCCGAGCAGCCTGCCGCTCCGGCTGAGGCTGCCGCGCAGTAACGATCGCGCGCATAAAAAAACCGCCAGCATGTCTGGCGGTTTTTTTGTGGGCCGGCATGACCGGCCCCTTGCCCAGCGGTTGCGGCGTTATCAGGCCTCATAACCCAGATTCGGCGCCAGCCAGCGCTCGGCCTCAGCCAGTGTCTGGCCCTTGCGCTGGGCATAGCTTTCCACCTGATCGCGCTCGACCTTGCCGACCGCAAAGTATTGCGCCTGCGGGTGAGCAAAGTACCAGCCGCTGACCGCTGCCGCCGGGAACATGGCGTAATGCTCGGTGAGGAACACACCGCTCTGGCCGGCCTGGTTGAAGTGCGCCGCAGGGTCGAGCAGGGCGAACAGCGTGGCCTTTTCGGTGTGATCCGGGCAGGCCGGGTAGCCGGGCGCCGGGCGGATGCCCTGGTACTGCTCCTTGATCAACGCCTCGTTGTCGAGGGTCTCGTCCTTGGCATAGCCCCAGTACTGCTTGCGCACCTGCTCGTGCAGCCATTCGGCGCAGGCCTCGGCCAGGCGGTCGGCCAGCGCCTTGACCATGATCGCGTTGTAGTCGTCGCCCTTGGCTTCATAGGCCTTGGCCAACTCCTCGGCGCCGATACCTGCGGTGACGATAAAGCCACCCACGTAATCGGTCACCCCGGACTCTTTGGGCGCAACGAAGTCGGCCAGCGACAGGTTGGGCTTGCCGTCCGGCTTGATGGTCTGCTGGCGCAGGTGGTGCAGGGTGGCCAGCGTTTCGCCGCGCTCGCCATACACCTCCAGATCGTCGCCATTGCGCTGATTGGCCGGCCAGAAGCCGAAGGTGGCGCGGGCCTTGATCAGCTTTTCATCGATCAGCTTTCTCAGCATCGCCTGGGCGTCGGTGTATAGCGCGGTGGCGGCCTCACCGACCACCTCATCGGTGAGGATGCGCGGGAACTTGCCGGCCAGATCCCAGGAAATGAAGAACGGCGTCCAGTCGATGTACTGGCTCAGCACCTCCAGGTCGATATCCTCCAGCACCTTGACGCCTGTGAAGGAGGGCACCGGCGCCTGATAACCGGCCCAGTCGAACTGCGGCCGGTTGGCCAGTGCCGCCTCATAGCTCAGGCGCTCGGTACGGGCGCTGCGGTTGGCGGTGCGCTCGCGCACCTCGGCGTACTCGGTCTTCAGCTTGGCCACATAGTCCGGCTTGAGTTCCTTGGACAGCAGGGTGGTCGCCACGCCGACCGCGCGCGAGGCGTCGGTGACGTAGACCACCGCATCGTTGCTGTACTGCGGCTCGATCTTCACCGCCGTGTGCGCTTTGGAGGTGGTGGCGCCGCCGATCATCAGCGGCAGCGCGAAGCCTTGGCGCTGCATTTCCTTGGCGACATGCACCATCTCGTCGAGCGACGGGGTGATCAGCCCGGACAGGCCGATGATGTCGCACTTCTCCTCGATGGCGGTCTTGAGGATCTTCTCCGCCGGGACCATTACGCCGAGATCGACGATGTCGTAACCGTTGCAGCCGAGTACCACGCCGACGATGTTTTTGCCGATGTCGTGCACGTCGCCCTTGACCGTGGCCATCAGGATCTTGCCCTTGGCTTCCGGCTTGTCGCCCTTCTCGGCCTCGATGAAGGGGATCAGGTGGGCCACCGCCTGCTTCATCACCCGCGCGGATTTCACCACCTGCGGCAGGAACATCTTGCCGGCGCCGAACAGGTCGCCGACCACGTTCATACCGCTCATCAGCGGGCCTTCGATGACCTCAATGGGGCGCGCACACTGCTGGCGGGCTTCCTCGGTGTCCTCGACGATGAAGGTGGTGATGCCCTTGACCAGTGCGTGCTCCAGGCGCTTGTCGACCGGCAGCGCGCGCCATTCCTCGTTCTCGACCTCCTTGACGCTGCCATCGCCCTTGTACTGGTCGGCGATGGCCAGTAGCGCTTCGGTACTGCCCGCGTGGCGGTTGAGCACCACGTCCTCCACTGCGTCGCGCAGCTCTTTGGGGATCTCGTCGTAGATCTCCAGCTGGCCGGCGTTGACGATGCCCATGCTCAGGCCGTTCTTGATCGCGTGGAACAGGAACACCGAGTGGATCGCCTCGCGCACCGGGTTGTTGCCGCGGAACGAGAAGGATACGTTGGACACGCCGCCGGAGGTCAGGGCGTAGGGCAGCTCATCACGGATAAAGGCGCAGGCCTCGATGAAGTCGACTGCGTAGTTGTTGTGCTCCTCGATGCCGGTGGCTACGGCAAAGATGTTCGGGTCGAAGATGATGTCTTCCGGCGGGAAGCCGACTTCGTTGACCAGGATGTTGTAGGAGCGCTGGCAGATTTCCTTCTTGCGTGCGGCGGTGTCGGCCTGGCCGACCTCGTCGAAAGCCATCACCACCACCGCAGCGCCATAGCGCTTGCACAGGCGGGCTTGCTGCTTGAACTGCTCGACGCCTTCCTTCATAGAGATCGAGTTGACGATGCCCTTGCCCTGGATGCACTTGAGGCCGGCCTCGATCACCTCCCACTTGGAGGAGTCGATCATGATCGGCACGCGCGAAATGTCCGGCTCGCCGGCGATCAGGTTGAGGAAGGTGACCATCGCCGCCTTGGAGTCGAGCATGCCCTCGTCCATGTTGATGTCGATCACCTGGGCGCCGGCTTCCACCTGCTGCAGGGCGACCTCGAGGGCCTCGCTGTAGTTCTCCTCGCGGATCAGCCGGGCGAAGCGGGCTGAGCCTGTGATGTTGGTGCGCTCGCCGACGTTGACGAACAGCGAGTTGCGGTCGATGGTGAACGGCTCGAGGCCGGACAGGCGGCAGGCCTTGGGGATGTCCGGGATGACGCGCGGCGCATACTTGGCCACCGCCTCGGCGATCGCCTGGATGTGCGCCGGGGTGGTGCCGCAGCAGCCACCGACGATGTTCAGAAAGCCTGCAGCCGCGAACTCCTCGACCACCGCGGCCATCTCGGCCGGGCTCTCGTCGTACTCGCCGAAGGCGTTGGGCAGGCCGGCGTTGGGGTGCGCGGAGACATGGGTGTCGGCCTTGTTGGCCAGCTCTTCCAGGTACGGGCGCAGGTCCTTGGCGCCGAGGGCGCAGTTCAGGCCCACGGAGATCGGCTGGGCGTGGCGCACCGAGTTCCAGAACGCCTCGGTGGTCTGCCCGGACAGGGTGCGCCCGGAGGCGTCGGTGATGGTGCCGGAGATCATGATCGGCAACTCGATGCCTTCCTCCTCGAACACCTGCTGCACGGCGAAGATCGCCGCCTTGGCGTTGAGGGTGTCGAAGATGGTCTCGATGAGGATCAGGTCGGCGCCGCCCTCGATCAGGCCGCGAGTCGCCTCGGTGTAGTTCTCCACCAGTTCGTCGAAGGTGACGTTGCGGTAGCCCGGGTTGTTGACGTCCGGTGAAATCGAGCAGGTGCGGCTGGTCGGGCCGAGCACGCCGGCGACGAAGCGCGGTCGATCCGGGGTTTCGGCGGTCTTGGCATCGCAGACCTGGCGGGCCAGGCGCGCGCCGGCGACGTTCAGCTCATAGGCCAGCTGCTCCATGCCGTAGTCGGCCTGGGAGACGCGGGTGGCGTTGAAGGTGTTGGTCTCGAGAATGTCGGCACCGGCATCCAGGTACGCCTTCTCGATGGCAGCGATCACGTCCGGGCGCGACAGCAGCAGCAGGTCGTTGTTGCCCTTGACGTCGCTCGGCCAGTCGGCAAAGCGCTCGCCGCGGTAGTCGGCCTCCTCCAGCTTGTAGCTCTGGATCATGGTGCCCATGCCACCGTCGAGGATCAGGATGCGTTCCTTGAGGGCGTGCTGGAGGGCCTGGAGACGGGCGGCGCGGTCTGTCATGGGGACTACCTGGCAAGACGTAGATTAAAGGCCGGCATGATAACAAAGCGGCATGTCTTTGCAGCAGCTCGGGCTGGTCGATGAATTTCCCTCAAGTTGACGGATCCGCTGTCGGGTGCCTGCAGCCTGCAGCTAGACTCTGCCGATACTCACCAGCGGATCCTTGCCATGCCCTTGCTCATCCTGCTGCTGGCCAGTCTGCTACCCGGGGCGTTGCTGGCCACGCCGCTGTCTTTTTCCCGCGACGTGCAGCCGATCCTCACCGAGAAGTGTCTGGCCTGCCACGCCTGTTACGACGCGCCCTGTCAGCTCAATCTCGGCAGCGCCGAGGGTATCGCGCGCGGCGCCTCGAAGGTGCCGGTGTACAACGGCACGCGCACTGCTGCCGAGGCAACCAGCCGGCTGTTCGTCGATGCGCCGGATGCGCCAGGCTGGCGCGCCCGGGGCTTTCATTCGGTGCTCGACGGCGGTCAGGCGGCACTGCTGGCGCGCATGCTCGAACTGGGCCGCGCCGAGGCGCCGCTGCCCGGGGCAAAACTTGCGGCGGATCTGGACATCGGCATCTACCGCAATAACCAGTGCCCGACGCCTGCAGAGTTTGACGATTTCGCCCGCAAGCATCCGGGTGCCGGGATGCCGTTTGCCGTCAGCGGTCTGAGTGATGCCGAGTACCGCATCCTGCGCCAGTGGCTGGCCGAAGGTGCGCGGCTGGATGGCGAGCCGCGCCGCGCCAACGCCTCGGAGGCGGCACAGATCGCTGCCTGGGAGGCGCTGTTCAACCGCCCCGGCGCTCGCGAGCAGCTGGTGGCGCGCTGGCTGTACGAGCATCTGTTTCTCGCCCACCTGCACTTTGATCGGGGCGCCAGCGGCAGCTTCTTCGAGCTGGTGCGCTCGCGCACGCCAAGCGGCGAGGCGCTTGATGTGATCGCTACCCGGCGGCCCAACGACGACCCCGGCACGCACTTCTTCTACCGCCTGCGGCCGATCCAGGGGGTGATCGTGCACAAGACCCACATCACCTACGCGCTGGATGCGCGCAAGCTGGCGCGCATCGAGGCGCTGTTCTTCGCCGGCGACTGGGTGGCAGAGGCGCTGCCCGGCTACGGCCCGCAGCGCCGCGCCAATCCGTTCGACACCTTCGCGGCGATTCCCGCCGAGGCGCGCTATCGCTTCATGCTGGATGACGCCGAGTACTTCGTGCGCACCTTCATCCGCGGCCCGGTGTGCCGCGGGCAGATCGCCACCGACGTGATCCGCGACCAGTTCTGGACGCTGTTTCAGGCGCCGGAGCATGACCTCTACCTGCGCGATGCCCAGTACCGCGAACGGGTCACCCCGCTGCTGGCGCTGCCCGGGCAGGAGGATGATCTGGCGCGCCTGCCGTTGGTCTGGCGCGATTACCGGCGCAAGCAGGCGGCTTATGAGCGGGTACGGCGCGAGGCCTATTCCCACCAGCCGTACCCGAGCTGGTCGCACATCTGGGCCGGCAACGACAACGCGCTGCTGAGCATCTTCCGCCAGCACGACAGTGCCTCGGTGCGCAAGGGGCTGATTGGTGCGCTGCCGCAGACCCTCTGGTGGCTGGACTTCCCGCTGCTGGAGCGCACCTATTACCAGCTGGTGGTCAACTTTGACGTGTTCGGCAATGTCTCCCATCAGGCGCAGACCCGCCTGTACTTTGACCTGATCCGCAACGGCGCAGAGCAGAACTTCCTGCGCCTGATGCCGCCAGACGCGCGTGCGCCGCTGCTGCGTGACTGGTATCAGTACAGTGGCCGACTCAAGCTGTGGCTGAACTACGAGCGCATCGACAGCAAAACCCCAAGCGGCCTGAACCTGGCGGCAGAGGACCCTAAAGGCGCGTTCGTCGAGCAATTGCTGGCGCGCTACGGCACCCTCAACGCGCGGCCCGATCCCCTCAATCGCTGCCACGACGGGCGTTGCTATCGCCCGGATGCCGCACCCGGGCAGCAGCAGGTCGATCAGCAGCTGAGCAGACTGGCGGCCCGGCCACTGGCCCAGCTGCCAGCCATGGCCTTCCTGCCCGAGGCCACCTTGCTGCGGGTGCGCTTTGATGGGGGCGGGCGCGAGGTCTACAGCCTGCTGCGCAACCGGGCGCACAGCAACGTGGCGTTCATTCTGGGTGAGTCGCTGCGCTATCAGCCCGAACGCGACACCCTGACCCTGTGGCCGGAGGTGCTGAGCAGTTATCCGAATTTTCTGTTCGACCTGCGCGAGGGGGAGGTGGCAGCGTTTGTGGCTTCGCTCCAGCAGGCCCGCAGTGCTGAGGATTTCGAGCGCATCGTGCTGCGCTGGGGTGTACGGCGCAGCGAGGCGCGTTTCTGGCCGCTGTTTCATGACCTGAGCGAGCACATCCGCGAGCGTGAACCGCTGGAAGCGGGAGTGCTGGACATGAGCCGTTATCAGAACCTGTGATCTGGCAGGGGAGCGCTGTGCCCTAGCGCGGTGCAGGTCGGCAGGGCGCTCTTATTCCGACTAAATCGCTAGGACTTCATCCTCGTCCCGGCATCGCGTACACTGCGCGCACGTTTGCGAGGAGCTGCCATGAGCGCCATCACCTTTACAGAATCCGCCCAGGACTACCTGGGCGATCTGCTGTCCAAGCAGGACACCCCGGGCATCGGTATCCGGGTGTTCATCACCCAGCCGGGTACCCAGTATGCAGAAACCTGCATCGCCTACTGCAAGCCCCACGAAGTGAAGCCCGATGACAGCGCGCTGGGTCTCAAGACCTTCACCGCCTGGCTGGACGCGGTGAGCATTCCCTTCCTTGAGGATGCCGTGGTTGACTACGCCACCGACCGCATGGGTGGCCAGCTGACCATCAAGGCACCCAATGCCAAGGTGCCGATGATCAAGGACGACAGCCCGCTGCCCGAGCGCATCAACTACTACCTGCAGACCGAGGTCAATCCGGGGCTGGCCAGCCATGGCGGTAACGTCAGTCTGGTCGATATCGACGACGAAGGCGTGGCAATCCTGCGCTTTGGCGGCGGCTGCCAGGGCTGCGGCATGGTCGACATGACCCTCAAGGATGGCGTCGAGAAGACCCTGATGGAGCGCATTCCCGAGCTCAAGGGCGTGCGGGATGTGACCGATCACAGCAACAAGGAAAATGCCTACTACTGACCCATCCTGCCGCGCAGCGGCAAAGGGCGGTCCGTGGGGCTATAAAATGGCGAACCGTGGCGGTTCGCCATTTTTCTGTCTGTAACCTGTCTGCCTTGAGGAGAGAAGCATGCATCCCTTCACTGCCAAGCGTCCGCCGCAACTGGCCTGGCTGCTGGGGCTGGCCGGCCTGATTCCTTTTGTCAGTGGCGCGCTGGGCGTCTGGGTGACCCCGGCGGGCTGGCGGACGCTAGTGCTTGAGGCGCTGCTCGACTATGCCGCGCTGATCTTGGCCTTCATGGGGGCGATTCACTGGGGGCTGGCGCTGCGTGGCGAATCCGGTGATCTGCGCACCCAGCTGCAGCTCGGACTGTCGGTGATCCCGCCGCTGCTGGGCTGGCTGGCGATTGCCTTCGGGGTGCCGGCCCTGCTGGCGATTCCGCTGCTGTTGCTGTCCTTTGTCGGGCTCTATCTGGCTGATCTTCGCGCCATCGCGCTTGGGCTGGCGCCGGTTTGGTACGCTCGCTTGCGCCTGCCGCTGACCCTGATTGTCAGCTTGAGTTTGCTGGTGGCCTGGGCCGGCGTTTGGCGCGGCTGAGGCGAGCGCATCCTGAGGCTCCTCTGTTAGCATGCGCCCCCGCGCGGCCTTGTGCCGTGCCTTACGCACGCTGCATTTGAGGAGAGAGCTGCATGGATTTGTGGGTTGCCTTTCAGGCGCTGCTGCTGGGAATCGTCGAGGGACTGACCGAGTTTCTGCCGATTTCCAGCACTGGGCACCAGATCATCGTTGCCGACCTGATCGGCTTTGGCGGGGATCGGGCCAAGGCCTTCAACATCATCATCCAGCTCGGTGCGATTCTGGCGGTGATGTGGGAGTTTCGCGCGCGGATCTTCGGGGTGATCGTCGGGCTGCCCCGCGAGCGCCAGGCGCAGCGCTTCACCCTCAATCTGCTGATTGCTTTCTGCCCCGCAGTGATCCTCGGCCTGCTGTTTGCTGACCTGATCGAGCACTGGCTGTTCAACCCGATCACCGTGGCCAGTGCGCTGGTGCTGGGCGGCGTGGTGATGCTCTGGGCCGAGCGGCGCCCACATGTGGTGCAGACCGAGACGGTCGATGCAATGAGCTGGCAACAGGCCCTCAAGGTCGGCTGCGCCCAGTGCCTGGCGCTGATTCCGGGCACCTCGCGCTCGGCCTCCACCATCATCGGCGGGCTGGTGTTTGGCTTGTCGCGCAAGGCGGCGACCGAGTTTTCCTTCTTCCTCGCCATGCCGACCATGGTGGGCGCGGCGATCTATTCCGGCTACAAGCACCGCGCGCTGTTCGAGAACGGCAGCGACTTGCCGGTGTTTGCCATCGGCTTTATCGCCTCGTTCGTGTTCGCCATGCTCAGCGTGCGGGCCCTGCTGCGCTTCATCGCCACCCACAGCTATGCGGTGTTTGCCTGGTACCGGATTGCCTTCGGCCTGCTGATCCTCGCCACCTGGCAGCTCGGCATGATCGACTGGAGCACCGCGCAGGGCTAAGCGTGGCGCTGCCCGATAACCGCTATCGTCTTTCTGGCCGCCCCGTGCGGCCTCTGCCTCTGGAGTACAGCATGAGCGAGCAACCTGCAGAACTGCGCATTGAGGATCTGGTGACCGGCGACGGCAAGGCCGTGGTCAAGGGCGCGCTGATTACCACCGAATACCGGGGCTGGCTGGAGGATGGCAGCGAGTTCGACTCCTCGTTCGCCCGCGGGCGGCCGTTTCAGTGTGTGATCGGTACCGGGCGGGTGATCAAGGGCTGGGATCAGGGGCTGGCGGGCATGCGCGTCGGCGGCACACGTCGCCTGTGGGTGCCGGCGCACCTGGCGTATGGCGAGCGCAAGGTGGGCTCGATCCCGCCCCACGCCAACCTGCAGTTCGAGATCACCCTGCTGGAAGTGCTGACCCGCGACGACTGAGGGCTGGCCGCAGCCGTCGCGAGGATTGAGTCAGGGCTGGATGCCCTGGCTGCGCAGGTAGTCGTCGTAGCTGCCGCTGAAGTCGGTCACGCCGTTCTCCGACAGCTCGATGATCCGCGTGGCCAGCGAGCTGACGAACTCGCGGTCGTGGCTGACGAAAATCAAGGTGCCCGGATAGTTCTCCAGCGCCAGGTTGAGCGCCTCGATTGACTCCATGTCCAGGTGGTTGGTCGGCTCGTCCATCACCAGCACGTTGGGTTTCTTGAGGATCAGCTTGCCGAACAGCATGCGGCCTTGTTCACCGCCGGAGATCACCTTCACCGATTTTTTGATCTCGTCATTGCCGAACAGCATGCGCCCGAGAGTGCCGCGCACCAGCTGCTCGCCGCCCTGGGTCCACTGGGCCATCCAGTCGAACAGGGTGACATCGTCGGCGAAGTCCTCGGCATGATCCTGAGCGAAGTAGCCGACCTCGGCACTTTCGGTCCACTTCACCTCACCGCCCAGCGGCGCCAGTTCACCGACCAGGGTGCGCAGCAGGGTGGTCTTGCCGATGCCGTTCGGGCCGATGATCGCCACCCGCTCACCGGCCTCGACCTGCATCGACAGGTTCTGGAACAGCGGCATGCCGTCAAAGCCCTGGCTGACGTGATCGAGCGTCACGGCCTGACGGTGCAGCTTCTTGGTCTGCTCGAAGCGGATGAACGGGCTGACCCGGCTGGAGGGCTTGACCTCCTCGAGCTGGATCTTGTCGATCTGCTTGGCGCGGCTGGTGGCCTGCTTGGCCTTGGAGGCGTTGGCTGAGAAGCGGCTGACGAAGGTCTGCAGTTCGGCAATCTGCGCCTTTTTCTTGGCATTGTCGGAGAGCAGGCGCTCGCGGGCCTGTTCGGCGGCGATCATGTATTCATCGTAATTGCCGGGGAACAGGCGCAGCTCGCCGTAGTCCAGATCCGCCATGTGGGTGCAGACCGCGTTCAGGAAGTGCCGGTCGTGGGAGATGATGATCATGGTGGAGTTGCGCGCGGTCAGCACGCTTTCCAGCCAGCGGATGGTGTTGATGTCCAGGTGGTTGGTCGGCTCATCGAGCAGCAGCACGTCCGGATCGGAGAACAGCGCCTGGGCCAGCAAGACCCGCAGCTTCCAGCCCGGTGCCACGGCGCTCATCGGCCCGACGTGCTGCTCAAGCGGAATCCCCAGGCCGAGCAGCAGCTCGCCGGCGCGCGACTCGGCGGTGTAGCCGTCCAGCTCAGCGAACTGCACTTCTAGCTCGGCCACGGCCATGCCGTCGTCCTCGCTCATCTCGGCCAGCGAATAGATACGATCGCGCTCGGCCTTGACCTTCCACAGCTCGTCATGGCCCATGATCACGGTGTCGATGACACTGAAATCCTCATAGGCGAACTGATCCTGACGCAGCTTGCCCAGACGGGTATTGCTTTCCAGCATGACCTGGCCGGTGGAGGGCTCAAGGTCACCGCCGAGGATCTTCATCAGGGTGGATTTGCCGCAGCCGTTGGCGCCGATCAGGCCGTAGCGGTTGCCGTTGCCGAACTTGACGGAGACGTTCTCGAACAGGGGTTTGGGGCCGAACTGGATGCTGAGATTAGCCGTGGAGATCAAGGGGGATACCTGTCAATGCATGACGCCCGGCCATGAGACCGAACGGGAGGGAGCTGAAACGGCGCGCATTCTCGCACAGCCTGCCCTCCCTTGTACCCGCCGCCAGTAGCTCCGGCGCAGAGTCGCCTGCGTCAGACCCACTGATCGTTGCGGCGGCGCCGTACTCTGGCGAGGGTCGGCAGGAACAGGCCGGCCAGCAGGCCCGCCCCGGCGATGCTGCCGCCATAGACCATGTAAGTCATCAATACCTGCTGCTGCTCGTTACCGAGCTGGGCCTTGAGGGCGCGCACCTCGGAATGGCTGGCGGTCAATTGCTCCTCCAGGGTGCTGCGGGTCACTTGCAGCTCGTCGATCAGGGTCTTGCGGGCATCGAGGGTCTCCTGCATGCCCTGGACGCGCAGCTTCCAGGCGTCATCGATACCCTTGAGCTCGGTTTCCAGCTCCAGCACACGCTGCTCCAGCTGCGGCAGCCGCTCGGCCTGACCGGGTACGCCCTGCAGGTCGCTGCTCGGCAGCCAGGCGACCTTGCCGCTGCTGTTGCGCACCTGGCTGTAGGCGCCCTGGGTGGCGAGCAGCTCGACCTTCTGGCCGGAACTTAAGGTGCCGGTAATCCGGTGGCCGTCGCTTGGGCCGCTGCGGACATAGACATTCAGGTTGTCACTGACCCAGCGGGCATTTTCCTCGCTGGCGGTGGCCAGTGCGGGGGTCAGCAGGGCCGCCAGCAGCAGCGAGGGCAGGGTGCGGGAGAGGGAGCGGGGCATGGGCAATCTTCTTCCAGAGTGGCGGACGGGCACCTGCCCTTGGGCAGATCCCTGTGAGGATAGGCACGCGGGCGTACCGATGTCTTGAAACGGTCGCCCTTTTCGGGCATCGGGCGACGGCCTGGGTACCCCCAAAGGCGGGTCAGGCCGTCTGGCCGCACTCAGACCAGACGCAGACGCGCCCGGCGCCGTCGGTATTCATAGGCATCCTGACGCCTCTTCAGTTCACGGCACAGGCCGGGCGCCTGCTGACTACCGGCCCGCAGTGCCTCCATCAGCAGCGTGCCGAGCAGCTGGCTGTAGTGATTGGCGGTGCCGATCATGCTCGCCAGCTGGGCGTGGCCGAGGCGCTCCAGGGTGTCATTGGTCAGCACCGCGCGGGCGCTGTCCAGATGGCGCTGGACTATGTCGCGCAGGTCACCGTCATCGAAGGGCTGGCCATTCTGGCGGTGAAGGATGCGCAGGTATTCGAAGACTTTGCCATCGATGGCGTGCATGACAGAACTCCTGCGTACAACGAATACCGCGATTCAAGCAGATTTTGCCGCAGGCGAAAATGCTCTCCAGCCCCCGCCTGGGGCTTGCTGCGCCTGCGGTGAGCCGTGATCCTGTACAGTCCCTTCAAGTGCGCGGCAGGACATGATGCGACTGTTTCTCTGTGAAAAGCCCTCTCAGGCGCGGGACATCGCGGCGGTACTCGGCGCACGGCAGCGCGGCGAGGGCTGCCTGCTGGGGGCGGGGGTGACAGTGACCTGGTGCATCGGGCATCTGCTGGAAACCGCCGCCCCCGACGCCTATGACCCGCGCTTCAAGCGCTGGAATCTGGCTGACCTGCCGATCATTCCGACGCAATGGAAGCTGGAGGTGCGCCGCCAGGGCGCGGCGCAGCTGCGGGTGATCCGCCGTCTGCTCAAGGAGTGCCGGGAGCTGGTGATCGCCACCGATGCCGATCGCGAGGGCGAGATGATCGCCCGCGAGGTGCTGGATTACTGCGGCTATCGCGGGCCGATCCTGCGGCTGTGGCTGTCCGCGCTCGATGAGGCCTCGATCCGCCGGGCGCTGGCGGCCCTGCGTCCGGGCAGCGAGACTTTTAATCTGTACCAGTCAGCGCTGGGCCGCTCGCGCGCCGACTGGCTGATCGGCATGAACATGAGCCGCCTGTTCACCCTGCTCGGGCAGCAGCAGGGCTATCGGGGCGTGCTGCCGGTCGGGCGGGTACAGACGCCGACTCTGCGGCTGGTGGTCGAGCGTGATCGCAGCATCGCGGCCTTTGTGCCGGTGCCCTGGTGGTCGATCCATGTGCTGCTGCAGGATGGGCAGGGCGCGCGCTTCACTGCTGACTGGCAGGCGCCCGAGGCCCGTTGCGATGAGCAGGGCCGCTGCCTGGATCAGGCGCTGGCCCGGAGCGCGGCGGCGGATCTGCAATCTGGGGAGCCGGCCCAGGTCTTGAGCATGGACACCGAGCGCCAGCGTGAGCCGGCGCCGCTGCCGTTTGATCTGGCGACCTTGCAGCAGATCTGCTCGAAGAAGCTCGGCCTTGGCGCGCAGGAGACGTTGGACATTGCCCAGTCCCTGTATGAGCGCGACAAGCTGATCACCTATCCGCGCAGCGACTGCGGTTATCTGCCTCTCAGCCAGCACAGCGAGGCGCCGGCGATTCTCGCCGCCCTGCGGGCAGCCGATACCACTCTGGAGGCGCTGCGCCCACACCTTGACGCCCAGCGGCGCTCGCGCGCCTGGAATGATGCCAAGGTCACCGCTCACCACGGCATCATCCCCACGGCGGCGGCGCAGGGGCTGGCGCGGCTTACCGGCAAGGCACGGGCGGTATACACGCTGATCCGCGCCCGCTACCTCGCGCAGTTTCTGCCCCTGCATGAGTTTGATCGCAGCGAAGCCCAGCTGCGCTGTGCGGGGCATCTGCTCAAGGCGGTGGGCAAGTGCGTGGTGGAGATCGGCTGGCGGCGGGCGCTGCCCGAGGCGTTGGCTGCGATTCCGGGCCGTGATGTCAGTGAGGCGCAGATCTTGCCGGCCCTGCAGGTCGGGCAGCGCTGCCCGGTCGAGACGGTACAGCTCAAGGATCAGCTGACTCAGCCGCCGCGGCCGTATACCGAGGGCGATCTGATCCGCGCGATGAAGCATGTCGCCCGGCTGGTGGAGGATCCGCGCCTGCGCCAGAAACTCAAGGACACCACCGGGATTGGCACCGAGGCGACCCGCGCCGGGATCATCCAGGGCCTGCTGGAGCGTGGTTATCTGCAGCGTCAGGGCAAGGCCTTGCAAGCCACTCCCGCAGGATATGCCCTGATCGATGCCGTGCCGCGCGCATTGGCGGACCCCGGCACCACCGCCATCTGGGAGCAGGCACTGGATATGGTGCAGGCTGGCGAGATGAGCCTTGAGACGTTCGTTGACCGTCAGTCGGTCTGGATGGCCCGGCAGGTTGAGCGCTGCCGCAGCGTGCAACTGAATATTTCGGCCAGCGAGGCGCCGCCCGCGGTCGTGGCCAAGCGGCGCAAACCCGCTAAGAAGCCGGCCACACAAGGGGCGCGTACTTCGCGCACGCCGGGGCGGCGGCGCGGAAGTTGACCGGTGTCTCGAAAGGAGTGAGATGTATATTAATCCGGCAACCCAATACCCCAAATCATGCGGCATACGCGATTTTGGGATGTCGGAAGTAGGATCGAATCCGT
>NZ_JAMJEZ010000028.1 GCF_023544715.1 Pseudomonas eutrophicaquae
GGGGAGTACTTGGTGGATTTCTTCATGGCTCCATCCTCTCAAAGGTTGGAGCCTCCGGGAAACTCGGGGCGGTTCAGTCACCTTGGCAAGCATTTCCTCGGTTACCGCGTCGGCCTTGGGTTCCACCCGCAGCACGCGACCTTTCAAGGTCTGGCCACCACGCGAACGCAGGACGATAAGAGTCGGCAACCCCCCAGCCAGCCCCGATGCGCTGATCTGGTCGAAGCGCGCATTGATCCACAAACTCTTGGGGTCGATCACTTCCACCACGGCCTGGCCCGCGACGATGGTCGTGCCGGGATCGGCATCGCGCACGGCGACTACACCGTCGACCGGCGCGATCAGGCGCAGATTGCTCCGCTGCGCGACGAGTCCTTCGCGGTCGGAGCGTGCCCGGACAATATCTTCCCGAGCGGCAGATAAGGCGGCATCGGCGATCTGCAGTTCCTGCCGCTTGGTGGTGACGATTTCCTCGCTGGTCGAGCGCACCGCAAACAATTGCTCGTAGCGGCGCGCCTGGGTTTGCGCGTAGGCTTGCCGGGCTTCTGCCTCGCGCAAAGCCGCTTCCGCACGCTTGAATGCCGACTCCTGTGAGCGCACCCGATCATCGAGGTCGACCGGCTCCATCTCGCCGAGCACCTGTCCGGCCTTGACCTGGTCGCCTACATGCACCTCCAGGCGTTTGACGCGCCCGGCAAACGTCGGCCCGATCTTGTAGGTGTAGCGCGCCTCCACAGTGCCGATGCCGAACAGCGCCGGTGTGATAGCCCGTGATTCCACGCTTGCCACCGTCACAGCGACCGGGGCGAGCGGCCCTGATCGCAGACCGACATAAATAAAAAGCACCAGCAAAGGAATGATGACGGCAAGCAGCGCCAGGGTGCGGCCTTGCAAGGGTAACTTTTTCATTGCGCACTCCTTATGCCACGCCGATAAATTGCAAAGACGCGCGGCGCATCGCGGTGCATACGTCCCACATCACCCGCCAACAGCGATTGCATGACCAAGCCCTGGATCGTGCCAATGAACAGCGTTGCCGCCGCCTCGTTGTCAAGCGAGGGAGACAACTCGCCGCTGGCCTTGCCTTTCTCGATGAGACGATGCAAACGTTCGCCGTAGCGCTGAATCAAGGTTTGCACCATGCGCTTGGCCGGTGTCGATTCGGCACGCTGAAGCTCACCAAACATCATTCTTGGCACGCCTGGGTGCTCAGCTACGAATTCGATATGACTCATGAACATCGCCTCCATGGCTGCCAAGGGCGACTCGATTCCTTGTGCGGATCGATCGATTCTGGCTAATAGGCGCTCTGCTACCCACTCCATGACCGCCTGCCAAATGGCTTCCTTGTTCGGGAAGTGCCGAAACAGCGCACCCTGGGTCAAGTTCATGTGTTTAGCGATAGCTGCAGTGGTTATCTCGCTTGGGTTTTGTGAACCGGCAAGCGCCACGACGGACTCGACAGTTACGGCACGACGTTCATCGGCCGGCAGATGCTTTGGATGGGTGTCCACGAGCACTCCTTGTAAGATAGTAATTGAGTACTATCTTGCCACAAGAGGCAACTCAAACAAGAGAAAACCCGACGTACTCGTCAATATCTAGCGTCTGCAATGGGCTTAACGTGCTTTATTTTCCGTTTTCTGAGACGACCCCAAACATGACGATTCCTCCCAGATTGGCGGTTTTCAGAAGGGCTTGTCGGGATCCTAAATCCCATAGGAGATTCCCTAAAAAATCGGCGCCACTGGGACGCCGAGTGTCTGGAAAGGGGCAAGGCCCAGACGAAAGCACTTTCAACCACACGGCTGCAGTCAGCCGCTCCTTACATTAGGTGGGGCCATTTTTAGGCGATTGGTCAGCCGGCCCCCGCTCAGCCGCGCCGGCATCCTCCGACTGCTTGGTACTCGACCGTTTGGAGCTCACCCTTTGAGTCGAGGAAGGTCATCCGCGCAGGCACCACGCCACAGACCTTGGCCTTGCGTGTCACACTGATCACCTTGACTACATCGAGCTCCATGCCATAGCGATACTTCTCGACTTTCGGAGCGGGTTTCCCGAGCTCTGCGGCATACGCTTCCATGGCGCGTTGGTTCTCCTGGATGAGCCTGCCAGGATCTTTATCGAAACCAGCCGACATTGCGATGGAAGAGACGGCAAACATCGAGATGGCCAAGATTGCTTTCAGGGTTTTCATTTGAGTTCCTCTATCACTTCGGTAATTTGCCGAGTGCTGCTTCAGTGACTTCAGCTTCCGGATCATTTGCCGGCAAACACGGTTACGTTGTGGTGCGCAATACCGCCCCGGAGGGCTGTGATTTCGATGAAAAATGAGGCAAACCATCAGAAGGCCCCCGCTTCGCGATCAGCCATCAGGCGCTCGGTGTCCTTGCGGCCGAACAGCCAGAACATCACCGGGGTCAGGTAGGTATCGAGCAGGGTCGAGCTGATCAGGCCGGAGAAGATCACCACCGCCACCGGGTGGAGGACTTCCGTGCCCGGCCGCTCGGCCTCGAACAGCAGGGGCGCCAGGGCAAAGGCGGTGACCAGCGCCGTCATCAGCACCGGGCTCAGGCGCTCCAGCGAGCCACGCAGGATCATCGCGTGGTCGAAGTTCTCGCCCTCGATGCGCATCAGGTTGATGTAGTGGCTGACCTTGAGGATGCCGTTGCGCACCGAGATGCCAGCCAGGGTGATGAAGCCGATCAGCGCAGCAATCGACAGCGGCTGCCCCGACAACCACAGGCCGAGCACCGCGCCGACCAGGGCCAGCGGGATGTTGACCATGATCAGCGCCGACAGGGTCGCCGACTTGTAGCGGCTGTAGAGCACCACGAACATCAGGATCAGCGAGACGATGGACAGCAGGCCGACCAGACGCGACGCTTCCTCCTGGGCCTGGAACTGGCCGCCCAGGGTGATGAAGTAGCCTTCCGGCAGCTTGCTCTCGTCGACCACCTTGCGGATGTCTTCGACGATCTCCGACAGCGGGCGCCCTTGGGCGTTGGCCGATAGCACGATGCGACGCTTGCCGTCGTCGCGACTGATCTGGTTCGGGCCGTCGCCGTCCTCGATGCTGGCGATCCGCGACAGCGGCACCCTACCGGTCGGGGTCTCGAACAGGATGTTGCCCAAGCCCTCCGCCGAACGCGCCGTCTCGGGCAGACGTACCACCAGGGCGAAACGCCGGCCACCCTCGACGATCTGGGTGACCTTCTCGCCCTCGACCAGACTCTCCAGCGTCGCCAGGATCTGCGGCGCGGGCACGCCGTACTGGGCGGCGGCGGCGTAGTCGATGCGCACCTTGATCTGCGGAGCCAGCACCTGCTTCTCGATTTCAAGGTCGGCGATGCCAGGAATATCCGCCAGCCTGCCGCGCAGGGTATCCGCCTGGCCGCGCAGGGTGTCCAGATCCTCGCCGAAGATCTTGATGGCGATCTGTGAGCGTACGCCGGACAGCATGTGGTCGATCCGGTGCGAGATCGGCTGGCCGATGCCGATGGCCGCTGGCAGATTGACCAGCCGCGAACGGATGTCACCGCTGATCTCATCCATCGAGCGGGTCAGCTCCGAGGCCGGCTTGAGGCCGACATCCAGCTCGCTGACGTGCACACCCTCGGCGTGCTCATCCAGCTCCGCGCGACCGCTGCGGCGGCCGACGTGGGTCACTTCCGGCACCTGCATGACCAACTGCTCGGCCTGCTGGGCCAGCGCCGAGGACTCCGCCAGAGTCACGCCGGGGTTCAGACGCAGGCCGATCAGCAAGGTGCCCTCGTTGAACGGCGGCAGGAAGGTCTTCGGGAAGAACGGCACGCTCGCTGCCGCGACCAACACGGCAATGCCCGCTACGACTACAGCTGCCTTCGGACGCTGCAGGACGGCTTGCAAGCTGCTGCGATAGCGGCTTTTCAGCCAAGCCAGCAGTTTGGTGTCGCCATGCTCCAGCGACTTCATCCGCGGCAGCAGATAGAAGGACAGCACTGGGGTGACGGTCACCGAAACCACCAGCGAGGCCAGGGTCGAGACGATGAAGGCGATCCCCAGCGGTACGAATAGCCGCCCTTCCATGCCCGGCAGGGCGAACAGCGGCAGGAACACCAGCACAATGATGATGGTGGCGTAGAGGATGGCCGAACGCACCTCCATGGTCGCGTGCCCCACCAGTTCCAGCGGGTGCAGGCGGTGCTCGGGGTGCTTGGCCCGCTCCACCTTCAGCCGGCGCAGCACGTTCTCCACGCCCACCACAGCATCGTCGACCAATCCACCGATAGCGATGGCCAGGCCACCGAGGGTCATGGTGTTGATCGACAGGCCGAAGTACTTGAACACCAGACCGGTGATGAAGATCGACACCGGAATGGCCGTCAGCGCGATGATGGTGGGCCGCAGCGTGCCGAGGAAGAAGAACAGGATCGCCGCGACGAACACCGAGGCGCCGATCAGCTTGCCCTGCAGGGTGCTGATCGAAGCCTCGATGAAACTGGCCTGACGGAAGGTGACCTGGGGGGCCTCCATTCCGGCCGGCAGCGACTTGCGCATTGCCCCCAGCGCCGCCTCGATGGAGCGGGTCAGCTGGATGGTATCGGCCGTCGGTTGTTTCTGGATGCCGAGGATCACCGCGGCCTTGCCTTCGAAGCCGGCGTCGCCGCGCTTCAGGGCCGCGGCAAAGGTCACTTCGGCGATCTGCCGCAGCAGGATCGGCTGGCCGTTACGAGCCGTGATAGCCAGGCTCGACAGATCCTCCAGACTCGACGTCCGCCCCAGGTTGCGAATCAGGTACTCGCGTCCATTGAGTTCAAGGAAGCCGCCGGAAGTGTTCGACGAATAGCCCTTGAGCGCCTCCTCCAGCTGCGTGTGGCTGATGCCCAGCTCGGCCATGCGCGCCGTGTCGGGCTGGACCTGGAACTGGCGGACCTCACCGCCAATCGGGATCACCTGGGCCACACCGGGGATCGCCATCAGGCGCGGACGCAGCACCCAGTCGGCGAACTCGCGCACCTGCATCGGGGTGATCCGTGCCGCGTCGATGGGAATCGCGATCTGCATGATCTCGCCCATGATGGAGCTGATCGGCCCCATGCGCGGGATCACGCCCGGTGGCAAGCCCTCCTCCATCGCGGAGAGCCGCTCCGACACCATCTGCCGGGCCCGAAAAATCTCCGTGCTCCAGTCGAAGGTGACGTAAATGAACGACAGCCCGCTGCTGGAGACCGAGCGCACGCTCTCCACGCCGGGCAGACCGTTCATCGTGGTCTCCAGCGGGAAGGTGATCAGTTGCTCGACCTCTTCGGCGGCCATGCCGCCAGCCTCGGTCATGATGGTGACCGTGGGCTTGTTCAGATCGGGAAAGACATCCACCGGCATGCGTGACAGGGTGAATGCGCCGTAGGCCATCAGCACCAGGCTGGCGATGATCACCAGCAGACGATTGCCGAGGCTGTTGTCGAGGAGCCACTTGAACATGGGTCAGGCTCCCTTCAACGAATCTGGTTGATCAGGCTGGCAGCCTGCGTCACGACACGATCCCCAGAGGCAAGCCCACTGGTCACCAGCACGGATACCCCGTCCAGCGCGGCAAAGGTGACCGGGTGCGGCACGAAGTGCTCCGGCGCGGTCTTGACCCAGACGACATTCTGGTTGGCGGCATTCTTCATCAGCGACGCCGCCGGCACCCGGATGCCCCGGGTACGACTGGCGGTCTGCACGAAGACTTTCACCGGCTGTCCCACGGCCAGGCGGGACAAGGCGCTGCCCTCGCCCTGGAACAGCATCGGCAGGGCCTGTTCACGCAGGCTGCGGGCCGCGCCGATGAAGGTCAGCGGCACACGTTCGCTACCCACCGCCAGAGTGGCTCCCGCCACATCGGCGGCCTGGTTCAGGTCGTAGGCCAGCGCTTCGATGCGCAGACGGGAGGGATCGACCACCTCGAACACCAGTTCGCGGGCATCGACCACCTGGCCGGAGACGGCATTGGTCGAGGCAATCACCCCGGAAACCGGCGCAACCAGTGCGTCCCGCGCATTGACGCCCGAATTCAGCGCAGCGACTTGCGCCCCCAGACTCGCGGCCTCGCTGGCTGCTGCCTCGATATCCTTGCGCGGCACCGTATCGGCCAGCTCGCGCAAGCGCGCCAGGCGCTGGTCGGCAAGGCCCTTGGCCGCTCGCAGTTGAGCCAGCTGCGCAGCCTGATTGGCCCGCTCGAGAACATCGCCGGTCGCCACTACATAGGCCAGCACCTCACCTTTCTTCACCGCCTGCCCGACGCTGGGAAAGCCGCGCGGTCCGGCTTCGAGGCGCCCAGCCAGCACGGCCTGCACCTTGCCGCCGGCATTGGGGTCCATCACCACCTTGCCGGCCAACTCCAGCGAGCGCGGCAATTCGGCCGTCTCGAGCGGCAAGGTGCGCACCCCGATCTGGCGTTGCGCCGGTTTGGGCAGGAATACGCTGCCGTCGGGCAGTCGCTGGGGGCCGTTGCTGTTGCTTGCAGGCGCTTCTTCGCCATGGTCATGCCCTTCGCCAGCCCAGGCGGGCGAGGTCAGCGACAGCAGGGCCAGGCACACCGCGGAAATCAGAAAATTAGCTTTCATAAAACACCTTCACGAATGACGAGGAGCGACACGGGCGCGGCGCATAGCCCAACCCAGCAGGGCAAGCAGAACCAGCCCGCCGGCCCCCCAGGCCCCATAAGTGCCCCAGGACACGCCAGATGCAGACTCTTCGGCGTGCTCTTCGTGATGGATATCCAGTTCGGCGGTCAGCTGCTCACGCTGCTGGTCGGCCACCACCAGGGCGACGATGGCCAGTTCGCCCTCTTCGGGCTCCTCCGCCAGCGCGGCCTCGAACTCGCCCGGCTCGTGCTGCTCGACCTCGACCTTGACGCCACCCACCATCAGCTGGAGGGTGGCGTCCGTCACCGGACTGTTGTCGGCAGCCCGGTCGAGCCACAGGGTGAGGTCGTGGCCATCGAGCACGCCGACCAACTCGAAGGTGTCGGAAGTCGCCGCGAAACGCGGCAGGGCCGGGCCTGTCGGAGTGGCCGGCGCTTCGCCATGGTCATGCCCATCGCCGGCTTGAGTGGCCAGGGGGGCGGCAGCGATCAAGATCGCCGCAGTGAAGGCTGTCAGCCTTGGAAACAGTGTCATCTTTGCAGTCCTGTAGGTTCGTTCTGGCCCTATTCGGGCAGCAGACCCAGTGCCTGGCGCAGTGAGGAAGTCGCCGCCTCCTGATCGAGTCGGGCCAGGGCGGCCTGACGCTTGGCGTCGGTCGCCTCGAGTTCGATACGCAGGCGCGTCGGCAGATCGGTTTCGCCGAGACGGAAGGATTTTTCGAAGAAACCACGCGACTCCTGGGCGAGCCGGGCACGCTTCTCGGCAGCCGTCATTTGGGCGCGGGCGGATTCGAACGCCAGCCGGGCGGCCTCCAGCTCGCCGAGCAGGCGCTCACGCGCCAGACGCGCCTGCACCTCGGCCTCGATGGCCTCGGCCTCGGCCGTGGCTTGCTTGGCACGATTGCGGCTGCCCGAACCAAAGGGGATGCGAATGCCTAGGGTGAGGCTTTCGTCATAGGACTCCCCCGGCTCGCGTTCGCGGCTGGTCGACAAGGTCAGCTCGGGATTGGCTCGGGTCTGCACGCGAGCCAGCTCGGCCGAGCGGCGGGCGACCTCGGCCTGATCCAGCAGTGCGGACACAGTCGGATGCTGGGCATCCAGCACAGAGAAGTCGGCGGGCAGCGCGGGTACCGGCTCACCGGCAGCAACGCCAGGCGCAGTCTCTTCGCGTCCCACCGGCAGGGTGCCGATCAGGCTGCGCAACTGCTGCGCAGCCGTCGTCAGCGCACTCCTGGCTCGCGCCGCCTCGATCTCGGCCAAAGCCGCAGCACCCTCGGCCTGGTGCTGATCGGCCAGGGCCAGCTCGCCCGACTTGACCCGCTTGGCGACATCGGCAGCGAGCTGCCGGGCATTGCCCTCGCGCTCGCTGGCCAGGCTCGCTTCGACCCGGCTGCGTTGCCACTGCCAGTACGCCTCGCGCACTTCAGCAGCAGTGCGCAACTGCGCAGCCGAGGCGCGACTGGCGGTGGACTGGGCCTCGGCCTCGGCCACGGCGCCCGTACGCGAGCGCTCACCGGGCAGCCACAGGGGGATGGCGAGGCCGACATTGTGCTCGCGGCTGCCATCGTTGCCATTGAGCTGGTCGCCTTTGCTCGACAGCTCCAGGGCCATGGGCTCGGCGGTCCAGCTGTCGGCGACAGCTCGACGGGCAGTGGCCGCCTCACGACGCGCAGACGAGGACTCCGCTTCGGGCTGACGCGCCCACGCGGTATCGAAGGCTTGCTTCAGCGATAAAGGACCGGCAGTGACCGACTGCAGGCTGGAAGCACTTGGCGCTGTCTGCGCCAACGAACTGCCGGTGGCCAGCACGAGCAAGGCACAGGGCAGCCATTTTCTGGTTTTGCTTGGGAACATCCCGACTCTCCAGTGATGAAAAAGCTCACGGGGAATCGGCGAGACGCCATCAGCTGGCTCGCGGCACGCCAACGCTCATCGTCGGTGACGATGGTCATTGGACGGGGCAGGGAGAGAGGAGTCGCCTCGCCGATCAGGCGAGGCGGGCCCAGGCAGGGCGCTCAGGCGGAGAGGATGGCCGGGACAGCGGATGAGCTTGGTAGCCAGTCTCGCCAGCTGAGGAGCTGTTCACATCAAACAGAGTTGCCGCGGAAAAGATCGCCGTGACGCCAGCGGAAACGCAGGCGTTGCAATCGCCATGCAGGTTCTTGCCGCCTTGGGGATCGGGACCGTCGTCGTCCTCGCTTCCCGCCTGGCTTTGGTGCTGATGAACGTGGTGGCCGAAATGCTTCGTCTGGTTACCCGATTCGTGCTGGCAATAGCTGCCCACTGCAGCCCAACCGAGCTGCAGCGGCATCATCACCAGCAGAAAAATCGTTAGCCAACGGCGCATAAGGACTTGATAGTAGATGGATTAGTTATATGGAATCTTAACAGTTGCTGTCTGGTAAGAAAACCTGACGGGACCGACGGCACGCTGACGATCTCGACCTTCTGCCAGTCTTTCAGCTTCATCAGGGCTGGTCACCACATCCTGACGGTGGCTGGCCAGCAGATCAACCACGGCCTTCGCCTTGATGTTGGTGAGGACGCAACGATAACGCCGATCCAGATACAGTTCATCGATGCCAAGATACGGGGCGTCTCGAGGCGGCGCCAGTAGCTCATGAGCTCGGCACAAGCGTTGAAAACGTCCCACACCGTCTTCTCGTCCAGGCCGGTCTGGAAATTTGAACCAAGCCAAGCGACGAGAACGCCGCCCAACCATATATTCCGGACACCCACACTTTCCAGCCTGGCTTGCCCCCCTGGATCAGCACTCGTGGACCGCAGAAGCTCGCAAACCCATTACTTGCGCAGCAACCGCAGCCCGTTGACCACCACCAGCAAACTGGCCCCCGCGTCGGCAAACACCGCCATCCACAGCGTGCCCTGCCCGGTGAACGTCAGCAGCAGGAAAACCGCCTTGATCCCGAGGGCGAAAGCGATGTTCTGCCGCAACACCGTGGTGGTCGCCCGCGAAAGCCGGACGAATGCGGGAATCTTGCGCAGGTCGTCGTCCATCAGCGCAACGTCCGCCGTCTCGATGGCGGTATCCGTCCCCGCCGCTCCCATCGCGAAGCCGATGCTCGCCCGGGCCAGCGCGGGCGCATCGTTGATCCCGTCCCCCACCATGCCGACCGCACCGGCCTTGCCACTCGTCATCAGCCCTTCGATGGTCTTGAGTTTGTCTTCCGGCAGCAGCCCACCGCGAGCCTCGTCGATGCCGACCGAGCGGGCAATGGTTTCGGCGGTATGGATGTTGTCGCCGCTGAGCATCAGGGTTTTCACCCCGAGGGCGTGCAGCTCGCTGATCGCTTCGCGACTGGTTTCTCGCACCGTGTCGGCCACCGCGAAAATGCCCAGGACTTCGTGCTGGTTGACCAGCAGCACCACCGACTTGCCCTGGCGCTCCAGGGCAAACAGTTGCGCCTCGATGGCTTCCGAGCAAAGACCCAGCTCCTCGATCAGCCGGTGGTTGCCCAGCTGGTAAAGATGATCGTCGATACGGCCACGCACGCCACGGCCCAGAATGGCAGCCAGATCGGTCACCGGGTATAACGCCAAGCCGGCTTCGTTTGCCGCCAGGGCGATGGCGTGGGATACCGGATGATCCGAGCGCGCAGCGAGGCTGGCCGCCAGGGCGTGAACCCGGGCCTCGTCTCCGCGCAAAGCAATAAAGTCGGTCTGCACCGGCTTGCCATGGGTGATGGTGCCGGTCTTGTCGAGTGCCAGCGTGGCCAGCTTGCGACCCTCCTCAAGGTACACACCGCCCTTGATGAGAATGCCCTTGCGTGCGGCCGCAGCCAGGCCGCTGACGATGGATACCGGCGTGGAGATCACCAGTGCACAGGGGCAGGCAATCACCAGCAGCACCAGCGCCTTGTAGATCCAGTCCATCCACTCGCCGGACAAGAACAACGGCGGCATCACCGCGGTCAGCAAGGCGATCAGGAACACTGTCGGCGTATAGATCTGCGCGAAGCGGTCGACGAAGCGCTGGGTCGGCGCCCGACTCCCTTGGGCGGATTCGACGGCATGAATGATCCGGGATAGCGTCGAGTGACTGGCTTCGGCCGTCACCCGAAATTCGAACGACCCCGTCTCGTTGATCGTCCCGGCAAACACGCTGTCACCCACGGTCTTGTCCACCGGCAAACTCTCGCCGGTGATCGGAGCCTGGTTCACGCTCGAGTGCCCCTGGGTCACCACGCCATCCAGCGCGATTCGCTCGCCCGGGCGCAGACGCACCGTGGCTCCCACTGCCACCTGTCTGGCGGGTACACCCAGCCACGTGCCATCCGGTTGCTGGACGGTGGCCGTTTCCGGAGCGAGTTCCATCAGGCCGCGAATCGCGTTGCGCGCACGGTCGAGCGATCGGGCCTCGATCACCTCGGCCAGGGCGAACAGGAACATCACCATGGCCGCCTCCGGCCACTCGCCAATGAGCATCGCCCCGGTAACGGCAATCGACATCAGCGCATTGATGTTCAGGTTGCGGTTCCTGAGGGCAATCCAGCCTTTCTTGTAGGTCGAGAGTCCGCCTACCGCAATCGCCAGCACGGAAAGCGCCACGACCAGCCAGTGATTGCCACCGTTCAACCAGTGCACGACCTCGGCCAGGGTCGCGCTCACGCCCGCCACGGCCAGTGGCCACCAATGGCGGGGGCTGGTAGACGGCTCGGCGGTGTCGTTGGCAACGCTCGGTTCGACCTTGGCTTCGAGGCCGATGGATGTCAGCGCGCCCAAGATGGCATTCAGGCTTTCGGGACGGTGCGTGACCGTCAAACGGCGTTGCAGCAGATTGAAGTCCAGGGACTCGACGCCGGGCATTCCGGTCAGCTTGTCGCGAATCAGCCGTTCCTCGGTGGGGCAACACATCTTCGCGATGGTCAACACCGTGCACACCTGCTCGGCTGGAAGGGCAAGACGCTGGGCCTGCATGCCGATGGCGCGCAATCCGGCTTCGACCGGTTCCAACGAATCGAGCTGATGGTTCACCGTCAGCGTGCGCTGCATCAGGTTGAACTCCAACCCTGTCACCCCGGCGAGCGGCTCCAGCTTGTCGCGAATCAGCCGTTCCTCGGTGGGGCAGTCCATGTTGTCGATGCGGTACTGCACAGTCTTGCCCGCTCCGGTGGCAAGACTCTTCGGTTCCGCTGACGACGCAGTGGAACAACCGCACCCAACAGCGTTGCACTCACCCATGCTGTACCCCCAATGACGTTGGACACGAGTAAACAACCTGTAGCGACTACAGAGTCAAGAGCCTATGCTGCAAATAGGAGTCACCAGACCCGGCTATCGGAGACCAACGTGAAAATCGGTGAGCTAGCCAGTACCACGGGCACCCAGATCGAAACCATCCGCTACTACGAGCGCGAGGGGCTACTCGCCTCGCCCGCCCGCAGCGACGGCAACTTTCGCATCTACACCGAAGCGCATGTCGAAAGGCTGTCCTTCATTCGCCGTTGCCGCATGCTGGACATGACACACGCCGAGATTCGGGGACTGCTCCACTTCAAGGATGCTCCCAGCGAGCACTGCGCCGATGTGAATGCCCTGCTGGACGCGCACATCGGCCATGTCACCGCACGCATCGAGGAGCTCCGCCAGCTGGAGCAACAGCTCAAGAGCTTGCGTGAGTGCTGCAACGAGCCGAGTGCCGCCGCCCACTGCGGCATCCTCCACGAATTGTCGCAGCCGTTATGCGAAGGCGAAACGAGCGAGGGCAATCACGTGCGCTGCGCGCACTCAGGAGGCATCTCCCATCAGCGGTAGCCGGGGCCAGCCTGAGTGCCGCTTGTGAAGGGAGCAATCAAATAGGCAATCCAGCCAAGAGGCTCTACAGTTTTAGGCAAAACCCGTTGAGTCAACGCAATCGCTCGCTCATAGGGATGTTGGTTCAGCTCACCACCACAAAGGCAGCTCGATATGAAAAACATCAAACTGGCGGTACTCCTCGTTGCCGCATCACTGTCATCCGCATGGGCGCTGGCGGCAGACCCAACCCCAGCCAAAAGCGCTACCCCCCCGGCGCAGCAGCAAGCTCCGAGCATTGCCGAGTTCGACAAGCAGATGGCTCAGGCGCAGGAAAACCTCCAGAAGATGCAGGCCCAGATGGAGAAAATCCGGCAAACCCAAGACCCGAAGGAGCGGCAGAAACTCCTCCAGGAGCATTGGAATACCATGCAAGGCGGGATGGGAATGATGCACGGCATGGGTATGGGCATGTGGGGTGGAGGCATGATGGGTGGGCACATGATGGGCGGCGGCATGATGGGTGGCGGCCACATGATGGGCTGGCAGGACTATTCGAACCTGCCCCCGGAGCAGAGAGCACAGCGCCAGTACATGATGGACAGGTACATGGGGATGCAGCAGATGATGATGGATCACATGATGTGGCACCAACACTACATGGGAATGCCATCAGCTAAACCCGCTCAGTAAGCATGACTCTGGGTTCTGTCCGAAAAGTCAGCTGAACGAAGGTCACACGAGGCGAAAAGTGACGATGGCTCGGAGTGTACTGGCCGTCATGGAGCATTCCGAACCACTTTTAAACGCGACCTCACCGAGCACAGGCACTTTTAGTACATAGCCCAAGGTTTCCTCCCTCGGCAGGAAAGTGACGATAAAATCCGTTATCGTGCCTTTTCGAGAAGCAACCGCTCAGTACCTAGACGCTTGTTCCCTGGACGACATTCGTATGCGCTGGGTCAACATCGCTGATGCGTTGCATAGCCCGTTTCGCAACCTCATTAGCCTTAGCCACATAGGCCGCATCGCCAGTTTCCATAGCGTCGGCCATGAACACCTCGATGGCCTCGGCACTGTTCAGCGCCTCCGCTGGATCGTAATCGTGAAGTGGCTCGCTCATGCTCTCTCGCCGCTACAGGCTCATGCCATAGTCGTGATCCTGCTCGGGACCACGCTGCACCCGCTCGACCTGCTCCGCCAACCGTAGCCGAGCGGCCGGGTCTTTTGCCAGCCGGGCCACCAGCTGCTCGGCCACGTAGTCGCGCTGTTCTTCCAGGGGCAAGGCAGCCAGGCCTTCGACCATCGTCAGCGCGTCCTTGTTCTCAGAGGCATGGAGCGCCTGGAGCTGGTGGCCATCCTCGGTCCAACCCGGCGCACCACAGCGCAGGCTTTCCGCAATCCCGCGCATATCCCGCACCAACAGCCGGGCCTCGCCCTCGGCCTGCTGCTCGCGCAGCGCCTGGGCTTGCCGCTCGCGCTCGATGCGCTCCAGCTCGGCCGCCCGCTGCTCCAGCGCCCGGATGCGCGCCAAGGCCGGCACCTGCTCCTGGGCAATGCGGGTCGTAGCCGCGCTGCGCACGGCCTCGGCCATCTCACGGGCGCGCGTCGCCTGCGGGGCGACCTTCTGGTACTGCCCGCGCATCTGCTCGATAACCTGGGCGCGCTCGTCCAGATAGACCGAACGCATCACCCCAGTATCGTGCGCCTTGGCCCGGATAGGGTGCGCTTCACGCCAGGCCAGCGCTTCGCGGTGTGCCTCGTTGGCGCGTCCCTGGAGCGCCTGGACCCGCCCGGTCAGCGCGCGATACGTCTGGGTCGCCTCGATCACCGCCGAATCGCGCTCCACCAGCTCGGCCACCGGCACCGGCCGTTGCCGCTCGATTTCGGCGCGCAGCTCGGCCGCGCTCATACGCTCGATGCGCTGCTGTTCCTGGTGACGCTCAGCAGCCCGCAGCCGCTCGCGTTCTGCCTGGCGCTCCTGCTCCCGCCGCTCGTGTGCCTGGCCAATCCGCTCGTGGAGCGGCTTCTCGCTCACCTCGGCAGAAGCATGATGAATTACCCCCCCCTCGCCATGATGAATCAGACCCCCTTGGGGTTCCTGGCGCAGCTCTGCCGCTTGCCGTTCACGCTCCTGGGCTTCCGCCTGAGCCTTGTCTTTTCGCCGCTCAGCCAAGGCCTGCTCGACCTCCTGCGCGAAGACACTCGGCGGGGCGCTCTTCGCCCGCTCATCGACATCGGACTTCAGGTTGCGAATCAACGCACCGAGTGCTGATTCATCCGGCCGGCGAGCGCGCTCGCTTTCGCGCTGCTGCCGGCGCTGCCGCTCGGCTTCCAGGTGGATGATTTCGGCCCCGGTGTCCGGCACCGCGCGGCGCAGCTCGGCAGCGGCCTGAGCCACCTCGGCGCGGGCGGCGCGAAACTCGATCACCTGGGCGCGACCTTCGCCGCGCCAGGCGCTCGGCAACTGCTTGCGCTCCGGCATCTGGCCGGTCTGCCGCTCGGCATGGCTGCGCATGTCGATCCGCTCGGCCAGGCCGGCCCGCTCCAGGTGCGCGTTGCACATCGCCTCCCAGCGGCTGCGCAGGGCCACCAGATCGGCCTTGCGTTGAGCCGCCGTCAGGGTCTGCCCGGCGTGCGGCCCGTAGCCTTTCCGCGCCCCGCCGCGCTCGGGGTTCTTCGCGTTGTAACGCTTGAAATACTGCTCGGGGTCGCGCTCGATACCATCGCGCTGCCGCTCGCTGAACATCAGGTGCGCGTGGGGCTGCTCGCCGCCATCGGCGGCCTGGGGGTTGTGGATCGCCCACTGGTAGGCGTGACGGTCGCCAAGCTCCTGGGTGACAAACGCTCGAACCAGCTCGATCCGCTGCGCGGCGCTTAGCTCGCGCGGCAGGGCAATTTCCATCTCCCGATAGGTGGTGCCGTTCGCCCGCTCATGGGCATCGGCGGCCCGCCAGAACTCCAGCGGGTTGGCCTGCGCCCACAGCGGCATATTGCCGGCCTCGCAGGCCTCCAGCGCCTCGCCTTTCTCCCGGCGATGGGCGTACTCGCCTTCCCGCGCGATATAGGCGGCATGCGGCCCAGCCTTGCCGGCCTTGCCTACCTTCATGCTGAGTCGCGCAATCGCCATGTGCTGTAGCCCTTCGCTCTGAATTTTCGCGGACGCGAAAATGCTCTGGCTTCTGCCCCCGGCAGGGCGCGCGTTTCTCGGCTTGCCAAGAAACAACTAAGCGCGCCTTCTGCTTCACAGAAGGAAAAAGCGGTCAGTGCAAGTCTGGCAGAATCGCGCTAGACTCGGCAACACAATGGACAGGGAGATACCCCATGCATGATGAATGGCTGACGGCCCGGATTGCCTACCTGCGCGGCCTCAAATCGCCCAGCGACCAACAACGCCTGCTCCTGCTGCTGGCCGACAAACCCGAGCGCAGCAACGACGACAACCGCAAGCTCTCCGCGCTGGTGAAAGCCGAGAAGGCCGCCGAGCGCGCCCAGAAGGCCAAGGCCAACGCCGCCCGCATCGTCAACGCCGAGAAGGCTGCCGAACGCAAAGCCCGCGACCGCGAGCTGTACCAGGCGGCGGGTTTGCTGATTCTGGCCGGGCTGGTGGACAGCAAAACCGGACGCCCCACCGTGGACCGTGGCGAGCTGCTGGGCGCCCTCCTCGGCCTGGCTAAAGTGCCGCTCGACGATCAGCGCCGCAGCGAATGGAAGCGCGCCGGGGACGCCATGCTGGCCGCCAAGTCCTCGACGCCCACCGAGCCGTAAAACCAGGAGCCGTCGCCATGCGAACCGCCAAGGTGCTCGACCGCCTGAAAGCCGAGCAGGCCAGGAACCCGGATGTACCCCACTACGACAGCATGGGTACGCCCTGGCCACAGCCGCCAAGCGACGTGAAGACGGCCGGATACTGGAAGCTGGAGGGCAGGCGGCCGGCACGCGGGGAACAGCCCTGCGCCTTCGTCGTCAGCGGCCACGGCAGCCGCTACAACCCCACCGGCTGGGTCGCCGCCTACCACCTCAGCCAGACCGTCGAGATCCGCCGCCGCCAGGCCGCTCCCCAGCCCGAGCGACTGACGACCGCAGCGCGACCGATAACACCCGAACCGCTCCCCCTCATCGAGGACGACCGGGACGAAACCCGCCAGCGACTCGACAGCCTGGCCCGTCTGCTCGAACGCGCCCCGCTGGGCGGGCAGGTGCTGTACCTGGACACCGAAACCACCGGCCTGGCCCCGACCACCAACGACCTGCTGGAGGTCGCCGTGGTCGACGAGTCCGGCGCGGTGCTGCTGGATACCCTGGTGCGGCCCCGCCGTCGCCAGGCCTGGCCCGAGGCTCAGGCCGTGCATGGCATCCGTCCCGAAGACGTGGCCACCGCCCCCGAACTGGCGACAGTCGCCGCCCAGCTGGCCGAGGTCATCGAGGCCGCCGACGCCCTGGTGATCTACAACGCCTCATTCGACCTCGGCTTCCTGCCTGCACGGGTACGCAAGCTGGCCGCCCAGAAAGCCGTCTGCGCCATGCAGGCCTACTCCCTGTGGGTCGGGGACTGGAACGATTACCACGGCAATTACCGCTGGTTCCGCCTCACTGCCGCCGCCATGGCAGCCGGCCACACCTGGAGCGGCCAGGCACACCGCGCCCTGGCCGATACCCTCGCCGCGCGCAGCGTCTGGCAGTGGCTGCACGCTCAAGCGCTCCCGAACCCGCGTGACGTTTGACCTGCAAAACCGTGACGTTTGACCTGCACGGCCCGCCTGGCTGCACGACCAGCGGGGCAATCCTCCCCGCCTCCCGCGCGGGATGGGGGGGGGTGATTCATCATGGGGGGGGGTGATTCGGCATGGAGAATCACCCCGCAGGCCGTGACGTTTGACCTACGCCCCACCCCGCAGCGCTGCCCGAACCACCGCCTGACGCGCTGCGCTTGTCGGGCATCGAGCGCTGCGGCGCTGCGCACGCGCAGCCCCTCCGCTGGCTCGACGCCTTTCCGGGTAGAGCAACCCCAGCCCCCAGCGGCAACGCGCTAGCGGCTCAGGCGGACGGCTCGCCGCCCTCACCTTCAGAACCGGCAACCAGATTCAGCCGGGCCAGCAGGGCGGCCAGAGCCGCGCTGTGCGACTGCTCGCTTTCCAGCTTGCCGGCCAGCACGGCAGACCGCTCGCGGGCTTCGGCACCGGCCGCCTCGGCCTGGCTGACGGCGGCCTTGGTCGCGTCCAGCTCGCCCAACAGCTGCTCGCGCTCCTGCCGCGCCCGCTCGACCTCCTGGGTCTTGCTGGCTTCGACAGAACTCAACTGGGCGCGCAGCACCGCGACGGCATCCTGGGACTGGCGCAGCTCGCCGGCCAGGGTCGCCGTCTCGGCACGGCTGCGCTCGCTCTCCTGGTGCGCGCTCTCCAGTTCGCCCCGCAGCGCGGCGGCGCGCTGCTCGGCATCCTGCGCCTGGGCCTCGGCGCGTTCGGCACGGGCGATAGCGGCAACCAGCTCGGCGCGAATGCGCCCCTGCTCCTGGTGCGCGTGATCAAGCTCGCTGCGCAGGTCGGCGGCGCGCAGCTCGATCTCCTGGGCGCGGGCCTCGGCGCGCTCCGCGCGGGTGGCTGCCGTGACCAGCTCGGCACGGATGGCGGCCAGCGCCTGGGCCTGGGTGTCCTGCTGCTCCTGGTGGAGCCGGGCGGATCGCTCGGCAGCGGCCCGGATCTCCTCCAGCTCGGTCGCCTGCCGCTCGTAGGCGTCGGCCAGCTCCTGGCGGTCGTGGTCGGCCTCGGCCCGCTCGGCTTCCCAGGCGGCCTGGGCAACGCGCAGCGACTCGTTGGCCAGCTCCTGGGCGGTCTGCCACAGCGCGACCAGCGCCGCGCCGTGCGCCTGCGTCACCACCTCGGGCACCGTGACGGCGACCGGGGCCGCCTGGGCGGTCTGCGCGCGGCGCCACTCGCGCATCACGGCGGAAGCGGCATTCATGTCGACGCGAGCCAAACGACGCACCGCGTCCACGGTGGGCATCGACTCGCGGCCGTTCTGCTCGTACAGCTCCTGGGCGGCCTGGATGACGCGCTCACGCACGTCGGCGGGGATGGCGATAGACATGAGGGGAGACTCCTTCCGTTGGGATGACTCAATCATAACATAATAACAATAATAAAGTTATTATTATTCTTATTATTTTGGGTATTATTCGCCACCTCCGACGAACGGTTATTAGTCTGCATTCAGAGAAGCCCCTGGCGCGGCGCACAAGGCCCTCCAGTATAGCACCCGCCACCTACCCCATACCCTACCCACGGAAACGCCGCCACGGGCCTCCCAGGACGTCCAGGCGCGCCCCACGGTGGCCGCCGCGTCAAGGCTGCGCAGCACCGCGCGAGCGCGGCCTGGCCTTGACGCCTCCCCCACTGCTGACCCTCGCCCAGGGTGGCCGGGAAGCCCCGGCCGCCCGCCGCCTCGCAAGCGAGAGCCGCCGGAGGCTGCTTTTCCGGCTCTTGCCCTGTGCTTGCCGTGCAGGGGGCACCCCTGCCCCCCGGAGGGGCTTTTAGCGGGCTGGCTTCGCGCGGTGGCGTTTCAGGTGCCATCCCGTACCAGGGCAGGTTGAGGCCCCCAGGGAGGTTCAGGCTGACGATGATCGTCCTGCCGGCTCGATCTGCTTTTCCTGATTACCTGCTTTTTGTGCTGGATGCCGGCGCCGTCGTCGCTTCTGGCAAGGATGGTGGGGCCGAGGTCTGGTGAAGAGTCATCTGGCCGTAGGCCAGGCATTTCCGGTTCTTGCCTTTGCTCTGTGCTGGTTGTGTGCCCCTGAAGGTGCGAGGTTCAGGCACGAGAGGTCGAGCAGGGAAGCGCGCTGTGCGCGCCCTGAAAGCCGGGCCGCATGCGGCCCGACGTAGCCCTTGGGGAGTAGGAGCCACGCAGCGGGGGAACTCCTGAGGGATGCCCTGGTATCACCGTGTTTTTCTGTTTTGCTTGCCTTCAAAGGGCTTTTTAGCTTGTTTTTTCTTGTTTTTTCTTGTTTTTAAAACCTTGTTTTTAGGTGCCCTGGAGCCCTAGTGCCACGCGGCTTTCAGCGATTAAGTAGCTAAGGATTCCGGGTTGAAGTAGCTAAGGATTCCGGGTAAGTGGCTAAGGATTCCGGGTAAGTGGCTAAGGATTCCGGGTTGAAAAGCTAAGGATTCCGGCTGTTATCCACAAGGTCGGGGAAGTTGAGCTTCATCTGGTCATCGTCCCTGAACGTAAAGGTAAGCCGATTGATTGCCCGCCCTTTTTTCTCAGTTTTCAGCTCGACGAGAAGGCCGCTTTTCTCTCGAAGCTCAGCAATCGCGGGGTCGATCACCTTGAGCTTGAGGTTGCTGTACCGCTCGTAGGATGGGCCAAGCTCCAGCAGCTCTCGAAACTCGGCGACGCCGACCTTGTAGAACCCCGTGTTTCTGAACTGTTGCAGCAGCTCAAACAGCCGGATGGAGTGCGTCGAAGTCAGATCAGCGATCCGCTTGAGTTCGTAGGTGGTGAATCGCTGGTTGAGGTGAACCAGATAGGGCTGCACATGGACCGTGAAAAACAGCTTCGTTTCGCCCCCTCCGTCGAGGTAATCCACGCGGTCCACCCAGCGGAAACGGCTCTTGTAGCGGCCATCGAAGGTTTTGATATCCCTCTCGTAGAGCGCAGATGTCGCCTCTTTCAACGCCTCATAGGCGTGTTTCAGCGGAATCCCGTACTGCTCTGAAAAGTCCTGGGCAGTGATCGAGATAGGCCGTGGCATCGGCTTGCGCGGATCGATCTGCGAAATCGCCGCCAGCAACAGGCGCTGCTCATTCAGGGTGAGTTTGTACGCGGCCATCACAAGGTCATTCGACTTCGTGACGTTTTTCCTTGAGCCAGGCTCGACCGTAACGCTCTTCATTAGACTAAGCCATACCATTGATTTAGCTTGATACTAACCAGCTAAAAGCAAATGATCAATTAGTCACTTAACCCGGAATCTTTAGTCAAGTGGAATCGCTTGCCATTAGCCGCCAGGCCTCAGCACTGGTGCGGCCTGCGGCTGCTTTTCAGGATGTGCTTTCTGGTGCCTAAACCGCATAGACGCCAAAAATCATGCTGCAATCTTGCTATTATCTTGATGCTAGCAAGACTCTTTCAAAGCCTCATAAGCGTCTAGCGCCCTTTCCAAGACTTCGACCAGCAGCAACCCATCGCGCTCAGCGATATCACGTAGCCGACTATCGAAATCCGGGCTGACGCGGGTAGCGAATGGCAGCGTCCTGTGAGTCTTGCGCGCGCTACGGCCGTCTCTACGAGGTCTTGGCTCAGCTTGCGGCGCGGCAGGGGCTACTTCGGGGGCAGTGAGGTTCTGGCTAGCCTCATCGGGCGAGGGCGGGGTGCCGAGCTTGCTCTTCTTTAGCTTGGACAGGTCGGCCATGGTCATTCTCCGATTCGATCAATCAACGATTGCAGCAGTGCGTCGGCTTTCGCGTTCAGCCCGGCATAGCGAGTCTCTGTGACTGCCCGCCCCTCATTCTGCGCCTGACGGTAGGCAGGCTTTTCAAACAGACAGCCGGACAAGACTGCATAGCCCGCCTCTTCGAGGTAGGCACGTGCAGCTGTCTCTTCCCCTTCAGTGCCGATACGGTTCAAGGCAAAAGCAAGCCGCTGCGCCGGCACGCCTGCTTTGACTAGGGCATGAAACTCTCTCACTGCGGGTCGTAGATCATCGAGAGAAGCGCCGGTCGGCTGCACGACGATGCTTGCCGCCTTGGCGATCTCCAGGGTGGCCTGACTGGTACGTGCCGGCCCATCGATCACCAGCAGGTCAAAGCCATCAGCTGCTGCGAGGGCTTGCGCCGCAGTAGCGAATGCCTCCACCGAGACGACCGGCTCCAGTCCAACGCTCAAGCGTACCCGGTGCCAGTCGACTGAAGTTCCTTGCTGCGTATCTAGGTCGGCCACCTTCACCCTCAGCCCCCCGGCTGCGGCTTCGCGTGCCAAAGCACGGGAGAGTGTGGACTTACCCACTCCCCCCTTCTGACTCACCAGCGCCACCACTGTAGCCATACGACTCTCCATATCTGTTGCAGCTATCTAGCAGCAAGATAGCTACATGAATAAAAGCCCGCAGACGGACACAAGGTCCGCGCGGGCAGAGGTTATGCGGCCATGCTCAACTCAAGGTGTACATGTAGGCCAACTGCGCTCGCGTACCCGACCAGGGCATCAATGCTGAACTTCTGGATGCGGCCGTGTTTCAGATCAGAATACCGTGGGCGGGTAATCCCAAGGCGGGCGGCTTTATCAGCATCGGTGCCCGGCAGCTGCTCCAGGTACTGATTGAGTTTCATCAGCAGCGCAGAGCGCACTTTCATATTCTCAGCCTCAGCCGGGGTATCCTCGATGGCATCCCAGACGCTGGCGAATGTCTGCTCGGTGGTCATGGTGATTCCCTCTTGAGGTCACGCAATCGGCGCGCAGCAAGGTCTATGTCTGCTTTGGCCGTTTGCTGGGTTGTCTTTCGGAAGCAGTGGAGCACCACTACAGCGTCAACGACATTGGCAACGTAGATAACTCGGAAGGCTCCACTCTCCTCCCGGATACGAATCTCCCGCACGCCGAGGCCGATACTCTTCATCGGCTTCCAGTCATCAGGATCGAGGCCATTCTGCACGCGGTCGAGCTGGTGGCCAGCCTCTCGCTTGGCATCCAATGGGAACTCGCGCAGCCTGTCGAGCGAGTCGCCAACGAACCTGACTGCCTTCATTCTTACCCCTTCTTCTTGGTCAGTAGCTGGCATCGCTGTGCCCACCGCGGTGTTATCAAAAATGATAACACCGCGTTCGCTGCACCGCTAGGCGGCCAACACACGATAACGGTTAAATCTTGCTGCTTTCTTGCAGCAAGATTTATAGCAGCATGCAGGTCAATGAGAAATAGCCTATCGCCATGCATGCCCTTTCAGGACAAGCGCTGCTCCTCGTGTCGAGGAAAGGTGATCCCTAGACGGGCAGATAGCCGCTTGACGGTCATCGGCGCGAACGCGGCACCACGACGAGTCTTCACCCCATGCCGGTTGAGGTAGTCGGCACAGCCTGCCAGTGAGGTGATGCCGTCGAAGCTCGCGGCTTTGAGATGGTTCGCCACGCTCAGCGCATAGGCCCGCAGCTGCCACGGCGGCCCCGTTACCAGCCTCATGGGCCTTCCGCCGGCCAGCGTCACGGCGGGATACCTTCGCCTGGGCTGCTGCATCCCCGCTCTCGGCACGGGCCTTGAGCGATGCCAGGGCGTCACGGGTACGGCCAGCGATGAATTCGCGCTCCTGCTGAGCCAGGGCGGCGTAGATGTGGAGCTGGAAGGCGTCCGCGTCCGGCATGGTCGCCACCTTGAACGGCACCCGCTTCACCATGGCGGCGATGTGCTCAACGTCGCGGCTCAGACGGTCGAGCTTGGCGACCACTAGCAGCGCGCCCAGCTCCTTGGCCGCGCCCATGGCCTTGATGCACTCAGGGCGCTCGGTCGGGGCGACAGTGCCGGACGCGGTGTCGACGAACTCGGCTACGACTTCCCAGCCCTTCGCCCTGGCGGCTTGGGCGATGTAATCGCGCTGGGCATCGATGCCCAGGCCGCTTTCGCCCTGGCGCTCGGTCGACACCCGCAGGTAGGCCACCACTTGCATTGCTGTGCGCTCCAGGTTGGCGTGAGCGCCTAGCTTAACAAATCGTTGTCGAGGCACTGGAAAGTCGAGGCGAGGGGTGCCGGGTAGTGACCAACCGGACACCGGACGCACAGCAAGTCATCCATGCGTTCCGGCACAGCGAGTGCCGCTGGATCGTCGCCGTGGGGATGATCAGCGAAGGCACCGACACTCCCCGCCTGCAGGTGTGCTGCTACCTCAGCCGCATCCGTACCGAGCTGCACTACCGGCAAGTGCTCGGGCGCGTACTGCGGCGCATAGGCGGAGTCGATGACCAGGCCTGGCTGTTCATGCTGGCAGAGTCGACCCTGCGGTGCTTTGCAGAGCGGATTGCGGAAGATCTGCCGGATGAGCTAGGCGTGTTGAGCCAGGTGCAGCGACCCGTCACGCCTGCTGCCATGCAGTCAGACGGCACCGGGGCCCGACGCGCGGTCAATGGCAGCGGCGATGGCGACGCTGAACAGCCTGTTGGGGCGGGCGGTACCGGCACCAACTCCCCGGATGGTTTCGCCGCCGGGCCGCGCTACCGGATCAGCTTCTCGCAGCACTACCGGCAGCTGTTGCTGGCGTGCTTCTGAGGGGCAGGGACTACTGCAGCCCAGCCAGGGGGAGAGCCATCATCACATTGGACGGAGCTCTATCATGCACTTGGACGGATAGTCACCCTGACATTGGACGGACGTCCGGCAACGCTCCCACACGGCCCCTCACCCACCAAACCAACCATCGCTGGAGCACACACACATGCAGTGGACCATCGAAGAGAACAACATACTGCTGGACGCCATCGAGCGGGGCATCTCGCCTGACCATGTGGCCGAGATCGTCAGCGACAAGACCGGGCGCGACAAGGCCAGCATTCTCAGGCGCCTCGGCAAGATCGGCTACCTGCGGCGCTGCGGCAGGAGCTTTGCGAAGAAACAGGGCTTCGTGCGTTGAGAGAGGCGTCGTCGCCCGGCCATCAACCCCCGTGAGTGCGCCTGCGCCCTGCCGCAGCCCCCCGCTAGATCGCCACCACGTCGAACGAGTGCCTGTCGGGCAGTATGGTCACCGGGTCAGCTCCACCGCTCATCAGCCAGCATCGAGCTGTTCAGCTCGTCCCGCACCAGCCGCCAGTGCGGCAGATGCCGGTCGAGTACGGACAGGAAGCGCTCGTTGTGTGTGCGCTCGATCAGGTGAGTCAGCTCGTGCACCAGGATGTACTCCAGGCACTGCACGGGCTTCTTGGCCAGCTCCAGGTTGAGCCAGATGCGGCGGGCCGTGGGGTTGCAGGTACCCCACTTGGTCTTCATCCGCTTGATACCCCAGGCTGCCGCCTCTACGCCGAGGATCGGCTGCCACTTGTCCAGCAACTCCGGCACGCGCTGTTTCAGTTCGGCACGGTAGAAGGCCTGCAGGGCTTCCTCGCGTTTTTCCGCGCTGCTGTCGGGGCGGGCGCGCAGCTCCAGCACTCGCTTGCCACGCAGGCTGATTCGTGTGGCCCCGTCATGGGCGATGACGCGCAGGCGGTATCGTTGACCGAGGAAGTAGTGGCTCTCGCCACTGACCATGCGCCGCTGCGACTGCCGCGGCTGCTCCTGGAAGCGCGCGCGCTGGCGTTTGATCCAGCCCAGTCGGTTGATCACCGCCATGCGCACCGCGTCGTCGTCGACCGCCAGCGGCGTAGCGACTCGCACCCGGCCTTCGGGCGGGTAGACGCCCAGGTGCAGGTTCTTGATCGGCTTGCGCACCACCTCGACGCTCAGGCCGGCGATGTGCAGGGTATGGCTGTCAGTAGCCATGCTGACTCTTCACCAGCTCCAGCACGCTGTCGATTAGCGCTGCGCTGTCGTTGACCTCATAGAGCCCAGGTCCCTCGCCAAGATCCTGCCCTGCGGCATCCAGCACCTCCTTGATCGCCAGACGTACTCGGCGAGTCTTGAAAGCGTTGCCACGCCAGTCATCCTGGCGGTGCGACAGCACGGCCGCATCGACCGCCAGGGCCAGCGCCTCGCTCTTACCCAGGTTGTCGTACAGCGCCTGACGGCCTGGCGTGGAGATGGCGGTCGGGTACTGACTGGCACCGCCGGGACTCTTGGCCTGCTGGGTCAGCTCGACGATCTTCTGCAGGTACTCCTGATAGCTCAGCGCATTCTCCTTGCGCTGGGCTATCAGCGCATCCAGCAGCGCGGACATCGACTCGTAGTACTTCGGGTTGATCGGCGACTCATCGATGATCAGCTTGCGCACGTTGTTCTCGATGGTTTCCGCCACCGCTTCATGGTTCTCACGAATGCCCTTGGGCAACTGGTCCACGGCGTCCACACCGCGCTCGACGATCAGCTGGATCAGCGACAGGTCGTCGAAGGCCGAGACCTTCTCGCTGTCCTCGGCGCGGATGTAGGTGTCGATCAGGAAACGCATGTCCGGCTCGTAGGCCTTGAGATCGATGTAGTCGCCGCTGGCCAGCTTCACCTCATCGCGCACCTTGGTGAAGTGATCGACCTCTGCCTTGATTTCGGCGATCTCCTTGGCGCTGTAGCCGGCCTCCTCCAGCTCGTTGGCCAGGTTGGCGAAGCAGCGGATCAGCGTCGCGGTCAGCTTGTACAGGTTGAGGCGCTTGGGCTCATTGGCCTTGAGCTGTTCGGCATTGCCGGACTCCAGGGCGCAGAAATAGCGCTGGTAGGCCAGCGAGTCTTTGGGCTGCTCGACTGGCTCGCATAGCGCCTTGACCGCCTCGCGGGCCTCTTCGAGATCGTCCACCGCCTTGTCCAGGCGGTTCTCCAGCAGGCCGGCCACGTCCTCCTTGTCGAAGCCGTCCAGCGCGCCGCTGGTGTAGTCGCCGATGGCACCCTCCAACTGCTTGAACAGGTCCTTGTAGTCGATGATGTAGCCGTAACGCTTGTCCTCGCCGTCCAGGCGGTTGACTCGACAGATGGCCTGGAACAGCCCGTGATCGCGCATCTGCTTGTCGATGTACAGGTAGGTGGCCGAGGGCGCGTCGAAGCCGGTCAGCAGCTTGTCCACCACGATCAGCAGGCGCATCTGTCCCGGCTCCTTGATGAACTTCTGCTTGACCGCCTTCTCGAAGGCCTCTGGGTCCTGGTCGCCGAGCATCTGCTTGTAGATCTCGTACTGGCGCAGCTTCTCGGTCAGGCCCTCGCCGGTGGCCTCGCCCTTGATGTCCGAAGGCGACGGCTTGTAACTGGTGACGATGGCGCACTTGTCGCCCAGCCCCGCCTTGCAGAACAGCTCGTAGCACTTGCAGGCCTCGAAGATGCTGCTGGTGACCAGCATCGCATTGCCGCGGCCATCGGCCAGGCGGTCCTTGGTGGCCATGTCGAGCAGGATGTCGGCGACGATCTTCTCCAGCCGCGACTGGCTGGACAGCACCTTCTGCATGCTGCCCCAGCGCTGCTTGAGCTGCGCCCTGGCCAGGTCATTGAGGCCCTTGGTCTTGGCCTCGAACCACTGGTCGATCTTCTTCTGCGAGGTGATGTTCTGGTCGATGTCGCGGGCCTCGTAGCGCAGGTCCAGCACCACACCATCGGCCACCGCTTCGTCGAACTTGTAGGTATGGATGTAACGGCCGAACACCTCGATGCTCTTCTGCTTGTCGGCCTTGAGCAGCGGTGTACCGGTGAAGCCGATGAACACCGCATTGGGCAGGATGGCCTTCATCGCTTTGTGCAGCTCGCCGGACTGGGTGCGGTGGCACTCGTCGACGAACACATACAGATCGCCCTTGGCCCGGAAGTCCGGCGGCAGGCTCCTGCGCAGCTCCTCGATGAAGCCCTCGACATCAGCCTCTTCCTTGCCGCCGAACTTGTGGATCAGCGAGCAGAGCAGCCAGGGTGCCGGTGCGTTGAGCCTCTCGATCAGGTCCGCACCGCTGCCGGCGCGATAGATCTCCTCGTTGACGCCCTTGAAGACCTTTTCGATCTGCTCGTCCAGTTCGGTACGGTCGGTGACGATCAGCACCCGCGAGTCGGTGAGGTTTTCGCGAATCCACTTGGTCAGCCAGACCATGGTCAGCGACTTGCCCGAGCCCTGGGTGTGCCAGATGATCCCGCCCTCGCGGCGGCGCAGGAAATCCTGGGCGGCGCGCACGCCGAAATACTGGTTCTGCCGGCAGAGCTTCTTGATGCCGCTGTCGAACACCACGAAATCGTGGATCAGCTCCAGGAAGCGCGGCTTGTTGCAGACCTGCAGCACATGGCGGTCGAGCAGGTTCTCGACCCGGCTGTCTTCCTTCCAGGTCAGGTAGTACTTCTCGCCGGTCTCGATGGTGCCGTAGCGCAGCCCCTGGGTGTCGTTGCCGGCCATGACCAACTGCTGGGTGGTGAAGAACGGCTGGATGAACTCGGCCTTCTGGTTGTCGAGGTTCTGGCGGATGCCCTCGTTGACCGCCACCTTGGAGCGCTTGAGCTCCAGCACGCCGAGGGCGATGCCGTTGACGTACAGCACGATGTCCGGGCGCTTGCTGTTGGCCTTGGCATTCGCGCCCTTGATGGTGACTTCTTCGGCGATGGCGAAGTCGTTGTTCTCGGGGTTCTTCCAGTCGATCAGCCAGACGGTCTGGGTGTTCTCGCCGATCTCCGGGCGCACCTTCACCCCGTAGCGCAGCAGCTCGTAGACCGCCTTGTTGCAGTCGTAGAGGCTCTTGCCGGCATCGTTGGCCAGCTTGTTCAGCTCGAACAGCGCGCGGCTGATCAGGTTCTCCGCCACCCCCTGTTTGAGCAGCCAGTCGCGCAGCAGCGCGGCCTCGATGTTGGCGTTGCCCGGGCGCTCGATCCAGTCGCCGAGGTAGTCGTAGCCCAGCTGCTGCTGGAGCAGGGCGACGATGCGTTGCTGGGTCTTCTTTTCAATCTGGCCGACGGCGTTCATTGGCGTCCCTGGCTATACCGTTTTCAATTGACTGTTTTAACAGGGCGGCCGCAAAAACTGAGTGCAACACCTGACCTTTCCGGTACGGTGTTGCCATGTCTTACCACGAACTCAGCGTCG
>NZ_JAMJEZ010000029.1 GCF_023544715.1 Pseudomonas eutrophicaquae
TCCGGCGGGCGCGGCCTGCAGAACGGCGAGAACTTCCAGCTGCTGTATCAGCTGGCCGACAAGCTCGGCGCCGCGGTGGGTGCCTCGCGCGCGGCGGTGGATGCTGGCTTTGTGCCCAACGACATGCAGGTCGGCCAGACCGGCAAGATTGTGGCGCCGCAGCTGTATATCGCGGTGGGCATCAGCGGCGCGATCCAGCACCTGGCGGGGATGAAGGACTCCAAGGTGATCGTGGCGATCAACAAGGACGAGGAAGCGCCGATCTTCCAGGTTGCCGATTACGGCCTGGTCGCCGACCTGTTCGAGGTGGTTCCGCAGCTGCAGCAGGCGCTGTAAGCCGCTGAGGCTGTCGAAAAACCCGCTCAATGAGCGGGTTTTTTGTATCGGCAGCGCTCATGCGGCGCAGGTACACTGACGTTCTGCCTATTTTCATCGCCCGCTCTTCAAGAGGTTCTGCATGCGCATTCGCTCTGTACTGCTTGCACTGGGGCTGAGCCTGTCGCTGTTGCCGCTGGCCGAGGCGGCCGGCAAGTGCGAGCGTCTGGTGGCCACCGGGCATCCGGATCAGCCGCCTTATCTGTGGCGCGACCCGCAAAATCCGCAGCAGCTGATCGGTGCCAGTGCCGATCTGCTCAAGGCTCTGGGGCAAGCCGTGGGCGTGCGTATCGATATCCGTCACGGCGGCAAGCCGGCGGCGGCAATCGAGGAGGTGCGCAGTGGGCGTGTCGATCTGCTGCTGGGCAGCCCCGCGGCCTTTGAGGGGCTGACACAGTTTGATTACCTCTATCCGGCCTATGCCGAACGCACGGTGGCGGTCTGGACGCTGCCGGAGCGTGCGCCGCTGTTCACCCGTCTTGAGGATCTGGCGCGTCATCGTGGTCAGGCGCTGGAGCGGGCCAGTTATCCGGCGGCGGTGCGGGAGAGGCTGGGCCGTTTGCAGCCCCCGGCCGCGCCCCTGAACGGGGCAGCGCTGCAGGCGCTCTTGCAGGGGCGTCAGGATTATCTGCTGATGGAGCTTAAGGCCGGGCAGATGTTGCTCGAGCAGCAGGGCGCGATCAACTCGGTGGTGGCATTGCAGCCGGCGCTGGGCAGTGAGTCGTTGCATCTGGCGCTTTCCCATAACTCGGCCTGCAATGATGCCTGGCTGCGCGGTCAGCTGGCGCGGCAGCTGAGCGAGCTGCAGCGCAGTGGGCAGATGGCACAATGGCTGGACGATAACCGGCAGCGCTGGATCCGCCAGCAGGCCGCCGCGCCAAAGCCCTGAGTCCGGTATGCGAGGCAGAGAGGAAAAGGATATGTGCAGGCTGCGAGCCTTGATATTGCTGGGTGTAACTGCCGCGCTGGTGGCCGGTTGCGCCAATGACCCACCGCCCCGTGAGCAGCTGCAGCTCAGCGAGCGGGTTATTGCCCAGGCGTGCCAGCTGGGCGCCGAGGCGCCGCTTATTGACGGGGCAGAGACCCGCTTGCAGGCCGCCCGAGAGGCCTTTGCGAGCGGAGCCCATCGCCAGGCTCGCCGGCTGGCCGAGCAGGCGGAGCTGGATGCGCGGCTGGCCGAGGCCCAGGCGCTGACCCAGCGCGGTCGCCAGCATCTGGATGAGCTGCGCGTACAAATTGAGCGTCTGCTGCTGCAGATCAAGGAGCAGCCATGAGGTGTCGTATCCTGCCGATGACCCTGCTGGGCATGCTGCTGGCCGGCTGTGCCCGTGATCCGGCAACCCTGCAGGCCCTTGAGCAGGCCCGCAGCCGCATCGCGCCACTGGCTGACGATCCTCAGGTGATGGCTCAGGCGCCGCTGGATGTCACCCGGGCGCGTGAAACGCTGGCCCGGGCCGAGCGTCTGGCCGAGTTTGTCGGCGGCGCCGCCGATGCCCGGCATTATGCGCAGCTTAGCGAGCGCTATGCGGCGATCGCCCTTGAGCATGGACGCCAGGCGGCGGACCGTGAGGAGCTGGCGCGCTTAAAGCGTCAGGAGCAGCGCTTGCAGCAGGTGTTGCGCGAAGTGCAGCTGCAACGCGCCGAAGATCACAGCCGCTGGCTGGAAGAGCAGCTGGCGATGCTGAGCAGCGCGGAAGGTGAGCGGGGGCTGGTGATGACGCTCGGCGATGTGCTGTTCGATTTCGGCAGCGCCGAGCTGCATCCACGGGCGACCCGCACACTGGTGCAGTTGTATCGCTTCCTGCAGCGCTATCCGCAGCGCTCTGTGCGGATCGAGGGGTACACCGATAACCGCGGTACGGCGGCGCGCAATCTTCAGCTGGCGCTGGCGCGGGCGCAGGCGGTGGCGGCGCTCTTGGAGGCGCTGGGGCTTGATGCGCAGCGTATTGAGGTGCGCGGTTATGGCGAGGCGTACCCGCTGGTGGCCAATGCGTCCTCACGCGGGCGGGCGCAAAATCGCCGGGTCGAGATCGTGCTCTCCGATGAGCAGGGGCGTCTCGGTCCTGAGCGGCCCTAAGCCATGTCGGTACGCTCGATGTGGCGTGTGGGGCTCTGCTGCCTGCTGAGTGGCTTGTGGCTGAGCGGCTGCGATTCACCGCCGCCGCCCACCCCGTCAACCGTGCAGGAGCACGCCGGTCCGGTAGTCTCCCCCGAAGCCGAAGCCGAAGCCGAAGCCGAAGCCGAAGCCGAAGCCGAAGCTGAAGCCATCCAGCGCGATAGGCCGGTGCAGTCGTCGGCCCCGTCGAGCCCAACGCCCACGGCCGCTGCCACACCGCCGCACACCACGGCACCTGCCGCCCGGCAGGCTTCCCGCGAGGCGCCCGCTTTAGCGAAGCGGCCTGCATCTTCAGCCGATCCGGTGGCCGCGCCGCAGGCCACTGCAAGCAACATCCGGCGCGCACCGGCAAAGCCCGCGCCTGCAGCAACGATGCCCGGCAAAACGCGCACGCCGCTGGATCTCAGCCTGCCGCCCGCGCTGATCACCCGCTTCGACGCCGCCAGCGATGCCCCGGCAGAGCCATTGCCAGCCTTGTTGCCGCCGTTGTTCAAGGGCGAGTCCTCGCAGGCTCCGCGCAGCTTCGAGCTGGGCGGGCGGCTGCTGACCAGCGAGCCTGACACCGAGCGCGACGATTACTGGGACACCATCGAAGGCGCGGAGCTTGAGCTGCGTTTTCGCCGTTAATCGTCGCGTTCTGTAGCCTTTTCTTCGCGCTTTTCAAACTCGGCATTGCGCGCTTTCATGCGCTCCAGCGCGTCCTGATCCAGCGGCATCTTGTCGGCGCTGTCGCGCAGCAGCAGCAAGCTGCCGGCGACCATGCCGAAGGCGAGGGCAATCAGCAGCCAGGCGAACCAAGGCATTTTCAGTTTCCTGCGATATCGGGGATATTTGCCCACCATAGCTGCTGCGGAGAGTGCTGTCGCCCGGCGCGCAGGCTCAGGTGGCTGGGGTACAATGCGCGGCGTTTTGACCCGGAGAATCCACGCCATGCCCTGCCAGACCCCGATCATCGTTGCCCTTGATTTCCCCAGCCGCGAGGCCGCGCTGGCGCTGGCCGCGCAACTCGACCCCAGCCTGTGCCGGGTCAAGGTCGGCAAGGAGCTGTTCACTCGCTGTGGCCCCGCGGTGGTCGAAGCGCTGCAGGCGCAGGGCTTTGAGGTGTTCCTCGATCTGAAATTCCATGACATCCCCAACACCACGGCGATGGCGGTCAAGGCGGCGGCCGAGCTGGGCGTGTGGATGGTCAACGTGCATTGCGCCGGCGGGCTACGCATGATGGCGGCCTGCCGCGAGACTCTCGACGCCCACCACGGCCACACGCCACTGCTGATCGGCGTGACGGTGCTGACCAGCATGGAGCGTGGCGATCTGGCCGGTATCGGGCTGGATGTCGAGCCGCAGGAGCAGGTACTGCGCCTGGCGGCCCTGGCGGCGCAGGCCGGACTGGATGGACTGGTCTGCTCGGCCAAGGAAGCGCCGGCGCTCAAGGTGGCGCAGCCGGCGCTGCAGCTGGTCACACCAGGGATCCGTCCGGCCGGCAGCGCGGCGGATGATCAGCGGCGCATCCTCACCCCGGCTGAGGCGCTCGCCGCCGGCTCGGATTATCTGGTGATCGGCCGGCCGATCAGTCAGGCCGCGGATCCAGCAGCGGCGCTGGCGGCGGTGGTGGCTGAACTGCGCGGCTGATCAGTGTGGCCGGCTGCGTTTCAGTGCGCAGCCGGTCGCCTTACTCGTCGCGCCCCTCAAGCATGGTGCGCTTGAGCAGCACATAAAGTGACCCGGTGCCGCCGTGGCGCGGCAGGCAGGAGCAGAAACCGAGCACCTGCGGATGCTGGCGCAGCCAGGTGTTGACGTGGCTCTTGATCAGCGGGCGCCGCCCATCCAGACGGGCCGCCTTGCCGTGGGTGACCCGCACGCAGCGCACCTCCAGCGGTATGGCCTCGGCGAGAAACGCCCAGAGCGTCTCGCGTGCCTTCTCGACACTCATGCCGTGCAGATCCAGGCTGCCTTCAAAGGCGATCTGTCCGGCCTTGAGCTTGCGCATCTGGCTGTCCTGAACGCCGTCACGCGCCCAGTACAGCTCATCCTCAGCGCCGACATCTATGACGAACAGATCCGACAGCCCATCCACCGTGGTGGTCTGGGTGGTCAGCAGGGCATTTTGCTGGCGCTGGGTCAGACTCTGGCGGTCAGCGCGGCGCTTGCCGGTGTCGGCGCGTGCCTCGACCTGGATGCGCTTGACCCCGCGCATCTCGCTGTGGAACAGGGAAACATCGTCGTCTTGCATGGCTGGTCCTCCGCGACAGGTCGGCGATTCTAACGGATGCGCCGCCATCGGGAAGCCTGTGGCAGCGGCTAAACCGGCCACTGGGGATGCCCGGGGCAGGGCGCTCGGCTAGAATGCCTGCCCTGCTACCGGAGCCGCTTGCCATGACCGAATCCACCCACCTTTGCAGTATCCGTGACCTGATCCGCTGGGGCGTGAGCCGCTTCCACGAGGCCGAGCTGTTCTTCGGTCACGGCACCGACAACGCCTGGGATGAGGCGCGCCTGCTGGTGCTCGGTGCCCTGCATCTGCCCTGGGATACGCCGACCGAGTACCTGGACTGCCGTCTGGAGGCAGACGAGCAGGCGGCCGTGCACGCACTGCTGCAGCGACGTGTCGAGGAGCGCATACCGGCAGCCTATCTGCTCGGCGAGGCCTGGTTCTGCGGACTGCCCTACGTGGTGGATGAGCGGGTGCTGGTGCCGCGCTCACCGATCGGCGAGTTGATCGAGGGCCGCTTCGCCCCGTGGCTGGCCGGTGCTCCGGCACGGATTCTCGATCTGTGCACCGGCTCGGGCTGCATTGGCCTGGCCTGCGCGCAGGCCTTCCCCGAGGCGGAGGTGGTGCTGGCGGATCTGTCTTTTGAGGCGCTGGAGGTGGCCAACCTGAACATCGAGCGCCATCAGCTCGAGGAGCGCGTCTACACCGTGCAGGGCGATGGCTTTGATGGCCTGCCGGGGCAGCGCTTTGACCTGATCGTCTCCAATCCGCCCTATGTCGATGCCGAAGACTTTGCCGACATGCCGGCTGAGTTTCACCATGAGCCGGCACTGGGGCTGGCCTGTGGCGCGGACGGGCTGGATCTGGTGCGTCGGCTGCTGGCGGAAGCGGCGGATCACTTGAACGAAAATGGCCTGCTGGTGATCGAGGTCGGCAACAGTCAGGTGCATATCGAGGCCGCCTATCCCGAGGTGGATTTCCACTGGGTCGAGTTCACCCGCGGCGGACATGGCGTGTTCGTGCTGAGCGCCACGCAGTGCCGTCGTCATCAGGCGCTGTTCCAGGCGCGGCTGGGCGGCTGAGGCGGCGTTTGCAAAGCGGCGCAGGGCTGTATACTTGGCAGCCCTCGATTTCCCGCCGCGGAGCACCTGCATGTCTGGCAATACTTACGGCAAGCTGTTCACCGTCACCACCGCCGGTGAAAGCCATGGTCCGGCGCTGGTCGCCATTGTCGATGGCTGCCCGCCGGGCCTTGAGCTGTCGCTGGAGGATCTGCAGCGTGATCTGGACCGCCGCAAGCCGGGCACCAGCCGCCACACCACCCAGCGTCAGGAAGCCGACGAGGTGGAAATCCTCTCCGGCGTGTTCGAAGGCAAGACCACCGGTTGCCCGATCGGCCTCTTGATCCGCAATACCGACCAGAAGTCCAAGGACTACTCGGCGATCAAGGACCTGTTCCGCCCGGCCCACGCCGACTACACCTACCACCACAAGTATGGCCTGCGCGACTACCGGGGCGGTGGCCGCAGCTCGGCGCGCGAGACCGCCATGCGCGTCGCCGCTGGCGCGATCGCCAAGAAGTACCTGGCCAGCCTCGGTATCACGGTGCGCGGCTACATGAGCCAGCTTGGGCCGATCGAGATCCCGTTCAAGACCTGGGACAGCGTGGACGACAACGCCTTCTTCAGCCCCGACCCGGACAAGGTGCCGGAGCTGGAGGCCTACATGGATCAGCTGCGCCGTGACCAGGACTCGGTCGGCGCGAAGATCACCGTGGTCGCCGAAGGCGTGCCGCCGGGTCTCGGCGAGCCGATCTTCGACCGTCTCGACGCGGAGCTTGCCCACGCGCTGATGAGCATCAACGCGGTCAAAGGCGTGGAGATTGGCGCTGGCTTTGCCTGCGTCGCCCAGCGCGGCACCGAGCACCGCGATGAACTGACCCCGGAGGGCTTTCTCTCCAACCATGCCGGCGGCGTGCTTGGCGGTATCTCCAGCGGCCAGCCGATCGTCGCTCATCTGGCGCTGAAGCCGACATCCAGCATCACCACCCCCGGCCGCTCGATCGACGTGCAGGGTAATCCGGTGGACATCATCACCAAGGGTCGCCATGACCCGTGCGTCGGCATCCGCGCCACGCCGATTGCCGAGGCGATGATGGCCATCGTGCTGCTTGATCATCTGCTGCGTCATCGCGCGCAGAATGCCGAGGTCAAGGTCAGCACCCCGATCCTTCCTCAGCGCTAAGCCGCTGGCGCACCCACGCGGCCTGGCGCCCGTGGGTGCGCGGTCCCTCTGCAGTGCCTGCGGTGAATGTCGATGAGCGAGGCTTTGCCGTACTGGCGGCTGTCCGGTTTCTACTTCAGCTACTTTGCCCTGCTCGGTGCGACGGCGCCGTTCATGGCGCTGTACCTGGATCACCTAGGGTTTTCCGCGGCGCGCATCGGTGAGCTGCTGGCGATTCCCATGCTGATGCGCTGCATAGCGCCCAATCTGTGGGGCTGGCTGGGCGATCGCAGCGGTCGGCGTCTGGCCATCGTGCGCCTGGGCGCGCTGCTGACCCTGCTGAGTTTTGCCGCGATCCTCTACCGGCAGGACTACACCTGGCTGGCGCTGGTAATGGCGTTGCACGCCTTTTTCTGGCATGCCGTGCTGCCACAATTTGAAGTGATCACCCTCGATCATCTCGGCCCGCAGGCAGCGCGTTACAGCCAGATCCGCCTGTGGGGTTCGATCGGTTTCATTGTCGCGGTCGTCGGGCTGGGCTGGCTGCTGGAGCGCCTCGCGCTGGCACATTACCCGCTGCTGGTGCTGCTGATTCTGGCCCTGATCATCGCCAGTAGCCTGTGGGTGCCGGAGGCGCCGGCCCGCGCGCAGCCAGAGGTCTTGGGTGCGGGCAGTCTGTGGCAGCAACTGCGCGCCCCGGGCGGCTGGGCGTTTCTGCTGGCGGTGGCCTTGATGCAGTTCAGTCATGGACCTTACTACACCTTCATCACCCTGTACCTGGAGCGGCTGGGCTATGAGCGCAGCCTGATCGGGGTGCTCTGGGCACTGGGGGTGTTGGCAGAAATCCTGATGTTCATGCTGATGGCCCGCATGCTGGCGCGCTACTCGGTACGCCAGGTGCTGCTGGTCAGTCTGCTGCTGGCCAGTCTGCGCTGGCTGCTGCTGGGGCAATTGGCCGATCAGCTGGCGGTGCTGCTGCTGACCCAGTTGCTGCATGCCGCGACCTTCGGCAGTTTTCATGCCGCCTGTGTGCATTTCATCCGCCACCGCTTTGCCGCACGGCAGCAAGGGCAGGGGCAGGCGCTATACGCTGCGCTCTCCGGGGTGGGTGGGGCGCTGGGGGCGCTGTATGCTGGGTATGCTTGGCACCTGTGGGGCGCCGGCCTGACGTTTGCGCTGGCCAGCCTGTCGGCGTTGCTGGCAGCGTTGATTATCGCGGGCTGGCTGCCGGCCGGTGCGCGTATGCGTTCTCCATCTGCGGGCTGAGGGTCAGGGTATTGCCCCTGCTGTGCTGCCGCGCGGTTTTCTTTTTATGAGGTTCGATCTGATGAGCAGCCTGAGCGTCTATCACCACCAGCAACCCCAGCAGCCGGAGAAAATCCTCAACCATGTCGAGGACATCACCCGCGTGCTGGCGGATCTGCAGATTCACTTTGCCCAGCATGATCCCAAGGGCTGGCCCGGCGTCGAGGCCGATCCGCGTGACTGGCAGGCGCTGCTGGGTGAGTTGTGCGGTACAGCGGTGGCCGAGCTGCCGCTGCAGTGGTGCTGCGCCAGTCGTCAGGCACCCCTGGAGGCGGCGCAGCGTGAGCGCGAAGCGGCCGAGCAGGTCGCCGAGCAGCCGCGGATCTGTCTGGTGGTGGGCGGGCGGATGCTCTGCCTGCTGCAGGTGGGCGAGCGGCTGTATGCCGTGCGTGCGCAGCGGGGCGATCTGCTGGTGATTCCGCCTGGCGTGCCGCATGGCTTCGATTTTGGTGAGGAGCCGCACGTCACCCTGCTGCGCCAGGCGGTGCCGCTGCAGAGCAGTGATGCACCGTTTTACGTTTGGGCGGCCGGCTTTGCCGGGCTGGATGACTGAGTAGCGCCGCGCTGCGTGGGGATGTTTTCGTGATGCCATACCCGTGCTCAGGCGGTGGTGCTATGTTCAAGGAAGTACCGCAGCGCCTGCCCTGCCGCTGAACCGACCAGCAGGGCAGGTCAGGCTGCGGCAGGGCAGGGAGTGAGGCAGAGATGAAACTGGGTAATCGCGGACGCCTGCTGACCTGGCTGTTGAGCGGGCTGCTGGCGCTGGCTACGGTCGGGGTGCTGATTGCGTTCGTGACCACCGAGGCGCGACGTGCCGAAGCTAGGCGCCTGCATGAAGCCCATGAGGCCCTGAGCCAGTTCAAGCTGAGCAGCCATGAGCTGACCGCGGCGCTGCGCAATTACGTGGTGACCGGGAGCGAGGAGCAGGGGCAGATCTTTCTCGCCGAGAAAAGCCTGCTGGAGCGCCGGGATGCCTTCGTGGCACTGCTGCGCTCCCTGGAGCCGCCGGCGGAGCAGCAGGTACTGCTGGACAGCGTGAGCCATGAGGCCGAAGTGCTGCTGGAGCTCGGCTGGCAGGCCTTCTCCGCGGCGGGTGGGGGCTTTCGTGACAGCGCCCTCGACTGGGTGTTCGGCTCGCGCTACGAGCAAACCCGGCGTGAGCTGCTAGAGCAGCTGCGTGCGCTCAACCGCTGGCTGGTGGCCGAAGAGCAACGACGCCTGATCCATCTGGAGCGCTCGGCGCAGCAGGCCATGCTGCTGGCCATGTTGCTGCTGGGCGGCAGTCTGCTGCTGATCCTGCTGGTGCTGCGCAATTTCTACCAGCGGCGCGTGTTGACGCCCTTGGTCGAGATGACCGACACCACTCGCGAATTGCTGGCCGGCGATACTGACGTGGGCTATGGGCATGCCACGGAGGTGTCCGAAATCGGTGACCTCAGCCGGGCGCTGATCCGCTTCCAGAACACCCTGCGCGAGCTGGACGAGCAGCGCCAGCGCCTGCGGGATGCCGAAGCCTGGTATCGGCAGATCATCGAGTTCTCGCCGGATGGCATGCTGATCATCGATGCCGAGGGGCGCATCCTGATCGCCAACAGCCACGCTCACCAGCTGTTCGGCTATGGGTCGGGCGCTCTGGTGGGTCTTTCGGTCGATCAGCTGATTCCCGAGGCCCAGCGCGCGCTCCATGCCGAGCTGCGTCAGCGTCTGGGGCAGGGGCAGGAACTTCACGCGCTGCTGGAGCAGCTCAGTGGTGATACCCAGGCGCTCGACCGTCAGGGGCAGATCCTGTCGATTGGCTCACGCCTCAACTGCCTGCCACCGATGGAGGGGCGCAGTGTCAGCCTCTGCATGACGGTGCGCGACATCAGCCAGCGCAAGCGCTATGAGCAGACCATTGCCGATCAGCTGGTCTTCCAGCGTGTACTGCTGGATACCCTGCCGTACCCGATCTTTTTCAAGGATGCCGAGGGGCGCTATCTGGGGGTCAATCATGCCTTCCAGCAGGCGTTCTCCGTGGATGAAGCCGAGGTGATCGGCAAGACGGTGCTGGAGCTGCCCGGCCTGACCCAGGAGCAGCGCGAGCTGTTCCATGCGGCCAACCGCCAGGTACTCGGCAATGGTCAGCCGCATGCCTGCGAATCCTGGCTGCCCGGGCCTGAGGGCCGTGATTATCCGGCCATCTACGCGCTGTCCAGCTATCGGGACAGCACGGGCCGGGTGGCCGGACTGGTCGGCTCGTTCATTGACATCAGCACGCAAAAAGAGGCCGAGCACGCCCTGGCCCGCGCCCGCGATCTGGCTGAGCAGACCACCCGTCTCAAGTCGGATTTTCTCGCCAACATGAGCCACGAAATCCGCACGCCGATGAATGTGATCATGGGCATGGCGCATCTCGCGCTGGATAGCCAACCGCCGGCGCAGCTGGGCAATTACCTGCGCAAGATCTACACGGCGGCTGAAGGGCTGCTGGGCATCATCAATGACATTCTCGACTTCTCCAAGATCGAGGCGGGCAAGCTGCATGTCGAGGAGGTCGAGTTCCAGCTCGAGGGGCTGCTTGGGCAACTGGCCGAGCAGGCAGCGCTGCGGGTGCAGGCCAAGGGGCTGGAGCTATTGCTGGATATCGCCGCGGATGTGCCGCCGACCCTGCTGGGGGATCCGCTGCGCCTCGGGCAGGTGCTGAACAATCTGCTCAGCAACGCGATCAAGTTCACCGAACAGGGCGAGATCACCATCAGCGTGCGGGTTGAGCAGCGCATTGGCGATCAGGCGCGGCTGTACTTTGCGGTGCGTGATACCGGTATCGGCCTGGAGCCTGCGCAGTGCGTTCACCTGTTCGAGGCCTTCACGCAGGCCGATTCCTCCACGTCGCGGCGTTACGGCGGTACCGGCCTTGGACTGGCGATCTGCCGGCAGCTGGTCAGCCTGATGGGCGGGGAGATCGGCGTCGAGTCGCAGCCTGGGGTCGGCAGTACCTTCCACTTCAGCCTCCCGCTGCGGGTGATCGAATCGCCGCGCGCTGATGCTGCGCTCTTGGCCGACGGTGACGAGCTGCTGGGCATGCGCCTGCTGGTGGTGGACGATAACGCTAGCGCTCGGGAAATCCTCACCGGCATGCTGGTCGCGCTGCAGTTTCAGGTGGACTGCGCCGAGTCGGCGCTTGAAGCGCTCGAGCGGCTCGAGGCAGCCCGCGAGGCCGGGCAGCCGTATGCGCTGGTGATCATGGACTGGGTGATGCCCGGCATGGATGGCGTGGAGGCGATTCGTACCCTGCGTCAGCGCTGGCCGCGTGCCGAGTGGCCGCGGGTGCTGATGGCCACTGCCTACAGCCGTGACGAGCTGCGCGCCCAGCTGCGTGCGGATGAAGAGGTCGAAATCATCGTCAAGCCGGTGACCCCCTCCACGCTGCTCGATGGTGTGCTCAGTGCCTGCGGTCGCCAGCGGCCGCCGTCGATGGTGCGCCAGGAGCAGCAGGTGGTGATGCTCGAAGCCCAGACGGCCTTGCGCGGCGCCCACCTGCTGCTGGTCGAGGACAATCTGGTCAATCAGGAGATGGCGCAGGAGATCCTCTCGCGGGCCGGCCTGCAGGTCGATGTGGCCGCCAACGGGGCCGAGGCGCTGGCCATGCTGGCGCGCAACCGCTATGACGGCGTGCTGATGGACTGTCAGATGCCGGTGATGGATGGCTTCGAGGCGACGCGCCGTTTGCGTCAGCAACCAGACTTTGCCGACTTGCCGGTGATCGCGATGACCGCCAACGCCATGGCCGGGGATCGCGAGGCCTGCCTGGAGGCCGGGATGAATGATCACATCGCCAAGCCCATCGATATCGCGCAGCTCTTTATTACCCTGCATCGCTGGGTGCATCCGCAGGTCGTGTCGGTGGCGGTGCCGGAGCCTGCACCCGATGATGAGGCACTGCCTTTGCCGCCGATCACCGGGCTGTCGCTTGAGGCCGCCCTGCAGCGTCTGGGCGGCAATCGCGGCTTGTTGCGCAAGCTGATCGGCCGCTTCCGCGATACCCAGGGCGAGGTGGTGACACAGATCCGTGCGGCGCTGGCCGCAGGTGAGGCGGACACCGCGGTGCGTCTGGCCCATACCCTCAAGGGGCTGGCGGGCAATCTGGGCGCCGAGGCGCTGGTACAGCAGGCCGCGAATGTCGAGCAATGCCTGCGGCAAGCGGGCAACCCCGGGCTTGAAGCGGCGCTGGAGGCCTTGCAGCGCGTGCTGCAGGAGCTGCTGGCGCAGATTGATCGCGCCCCGCTGGTGGCTTCGGATCATCCGGCCACGCAGGACTCCGCGCTGGATCACGCGGCGCTGGCGGCCGCGCTGCAGCGGTTGCAGCAGCTGCTGGCCGAGGATGATGGTCAGGCCCGCCAGTGTCTGCAGGGCTGTCAGGGTGCCTTGCAGCAACGTGGCCTGCAGGCCGAGGCGCAGGCGCTGGAAAGCCTGATCGCCCGCTATGACTACGAGCAGGCGCTGGTGGTCCTGCAGCGCCTGCTGGATGCGCAGCCGGGGCTGGCAAGCCTTCCGCCGTCAGGGTAGTCTCGGAAAAACGATAATCAGGACAAGGGAATAGCCGTGACTCAGGAGCTGCTGCAGCGCACTATCCTGTTGGTCGATGATGTGGCGGACAACATCGACATCCTCAATGAGGTGCTCTCGCCTCACTACCGGACTCGTGTGGCGCTCTCGGGCGAGAAGGCGCTGAAGATTGCGTTCTCGGCCACCCCGCCCGATCTGATTCTGCTCGACATCATGATGCCCGGCATGGATGGCTACGCCGTCTGCGAGGCTCTCAAGCGCAATCCCGATACCCGGGCGATTCCGGTGATCTTCATCACCGCGATGAGCGAAATGGAAGACGAGCGCCACGGTCTTGAGCTGGGCGCCGTCGATTACATCACCAAGCCGATCAGCCCGCCCATCGTACTGGCCCGGGTTCGCACCCACCTTGCTTTGTACGACCAGAACCGCGAGCTGGCCCGCCAGGTGCACGCCAAGACCGCCGAGCTGCGCCGTACTCGCCAGCAGATCATCCACCGCCTTGGGCGGGCTGCGGAGTTTCGTGACAACGAGACCGGCAATCACATCATTCGCATGAGTCATTTCAGCCGGTTGATCGCCGAGGCGGCGGGGCTGGGTGAGCGCAGCGTGGACATCCTCTTCAACGCCGCGCCGATGCACGATGTCGGCAAGATCGGCATTCCTGACAGCATTTTGCTCAAGGCCGGCCCCTTGAACGAGCAGGAGTGGGTGACCATGCGCGGCCATCCGCAGATCGGAGCCGACATCATCGGTCAGCACAGCGATGAGCTGCTGCAGGCCGCCAGCACCATTGCGCTCTGCCACCATGAAAAATGGGATGGCAGCGGCTACCCGCAGGGGCTCAAGGGCGAGGATATCCCCCTGATGGCACGCATTGTCGCGCTGGCGGATGTGTTCGATGCCCTGACCTCGGCACGTCCCTACAAGGCGCCGTGGCCGCTGGAGCAGGTGCTGGAATACATCGATGGGCAGTTCGGGCTGCATTTTGACCCGGCCCTGCGCAAGCCTTTCTATCAGGTGCTGCCGCAGATTATCGACATTCACGATCAGTTCGCCGACCGCCATGGTGCTCTGGAGGATCTGCAGCCGGCTGAGGCGCACGGCGCTCTGTCATGATGCGCCTGCCCCGCAATGGGGCAGCCGTATCGCTCGGCGGGCCGCAAGGTGTACCCGTCGAGTGCTGGTAAAGACCGCTTTTTGCATGCAATTGATTGATTTATAAGAAAAATAATAACTGGCGCGCACCTTGCAGGATGTACGCCACGCCGCAGGAAAAGGGAGCCCGAGAGCATGGTTCGCCGTATTTACGATGAGATGTATGACGCCAGTGGCCTGTGCCGGCCGCACTATCAGGCGTTTTCCCGCTGGTTGGGAGCCACCCCGGCACAGCAGCTGGAGCAGCGCCGCCGCGAGGCTGATCTGCTGTTCCACCGGGCAGGGATTACCTTCACGCTCTATGGGGATGATCAGGGCACCGAGCGCCTGATTCCCTTCGACATCATTCCGCGCAGCATTCCCGCCAGTGAGTGGCGCAAGGTCGAGCAGGGCTGTATCCAGCGGGTACGCGCACTCAACCTGTTCTTGCGCGACATCTACCACGAGCAGCGCATCATCAAGGCGGGCTTGGTGCCTGCCGAGCAGGTGCTGGGCAACGAAGGCTACCAGCGTGCCATGCAGGGGCTTGATCTGCCTCATGATCTGTATGCACACATCGCCGGGGTGGATCTGGTACGCGACGGTGATGGCACCTATTACGTGCTGGAGGACAATCTGCGCACCCCGAGCGGGGTGTCCTACATGCTGGAAAACCGCAAGATGATGATGCGGCTGTTCCCTGAGCTGTTTGCCGCGCAGCGCATCGCACCGATCAACCACTATCCGAATCTGCTGCTCGACACCCTCAAGAGCTCCAGCCGGGTCGAGAGCCCGTGCGTGGTGGTGCTGACGCCCGGTCGCTACAACAGTGCCTACTTCGAACATGCCTTCCTGGCCCGCGAGATGGGGGTCGAGCTGGTCGAGGGGGCGGATCTGTTCGTGCGTGACGAGCGGGTGTACATGCGCACCACCGCCGGTCCGCAGGTGGTGGATGTGATCTACCGGCGCATCGATGATGCCTTCCTGGACCCGCTGGCTTTTAATCCCGACTCGATGCTCGGGGTGCCCGGCCTGCTGGACGCCTACCGCAAGGGCCATGTGGTGCTGGCCAACGCCATCGGCACCGGCGTGGCGGATGACAAGTCGATCTATCCCTATGTGCCGGAAATGATCCGCTTTTACCTGGATGAGGAGCCGATTCTTGCCAATGTGCCGACCTGGCAGTGTCGCCGGCCGGCCGAGCTGTCCCATGTGCTGGCCAACCTTGAACAGCTGGTGGTCAAGGAAACCCAGGGCTCGGGTGGCTACGGCATGCTGGTGGGGCCTGCGGCCAGTCGGGAGGAAATCGAAACCTTCCGTGCGCGCCTCAAGGCCAATCCGGCGGCCTATATCGCCCAGCCGACCCTGAGCCTGTCCACCTGTCCGACCTTTGTCGAAAGCGGTATCGCCCCGCGGCATATCGACCTGCGGCCCTTCGTGCTATCCGGGCGCGAAACCCGCCTGGTGCCGGGCGGGCTGACCCGCGTGGCGCTGCGCGAGGGTTCGCTGGTCGTCAACTCCTCGCAGGGCGGGGGTACCAAGGACACCTGGGTGGTCGAAGACGCCCATATGCCCGATCAACGCCAAGCCTGAGGAAGGGACATCATGCTGAGTCGTACCGCTGCCGATATCTACTGGATGGCACGCTATCTGGAGCGTGCAGAAAACCTGGCCCGCATGCTGGATGTCAGCCATTCGCTGGCACTGATGCCGCAGGACGGTCGGGGTGATGGCCTGCAGGAACTGGCCATGCCACTGCTGATCACTGGCACCCTGGATGCGTATCTTGAGCGCCACGGCGAGCTGGATGCCGGGCGCCTGCTGCACTTTTTTGCCGTCGATGCCGACAACCCGGCGAGTATCTACAACTGCCTGCGTGCCGCCCGTGGCAATGCCCACGCGGTGCGCGGGCGGATTTCCGCGGATATGTGGGAAAGCGTCAACGCCACCTGGCTCGAGATGCGCGGCATGAGCGCCGATGAGCTGGCCAACAATGGGGTCAGCCATTTCTGTGAGTGGCTCAAGGAGCGCGTGCAGCTGTTCCACGGTGCGACGGAAAGCACCCTGATGCGCGCCAATGCCTACCGCTTCATTCGCCTCGGCACCTTTATTGAACGCGCTGACAACACCCTGCGCCTGCTCGATGCACGCCACCAGCTGATGGGCCGTGACGTGCCGGAGGAGTCGCCGGCGCATGTCTATTACGAGTGGAGTGCGCTGCTGCGCGCGCTGTCGGCCTTCGAGGCTTACGCCACGCTGTATCGCGGCTCACCGAAGATGGCCTCGGTGGCGGAATTGCTGCTGCTGCGCGCCGAAGTGCCGCGCTCGCTACGCACCTGCGTCACGGTGCTGAGCCAGGTACTGGTCGAACTGCCCAGCACGGGGCGCCCGGCACAGCGCATGGCCGCGGAGCTGGAGGCGCGCCTGCGTTTTACCTCGATCAGCGAGGTGCTGGAGGCGGGGCTAGAGGACTGGATCACCGACTACATCGAGCAGCTGCGTCAGCTGGGTGATGCGATCAACAGCGCCTATCTGGAAACAACGCCTGAGCCGGTGGCCTGACAGATGGTGATGAGCCACCTGTAGGTTGGGTAAGGCTGGCGCCCGGACGGTGATCCGGGCGCCCGCCATACGGGGCAAGGTCAGGCGTACATCACCCGACCCTGGTTCAGAAGAACCAGTCGGCGGACATCTTGAGATTGCGCCCCGGCTCGAGGATCGCGTACTGCTCACCGGCTACAGCGGTAGCGGTATTGGTGCGCTGCAGCGTGCGTACCGTGGTGTGATCGGCATAGCGCTTGTCCAGCAGGTTGTCGATGCCAACCGTCAGCACCAGCCCATCCTGCTCGCTGCGGGACATCCATGACAGGCGCAGGTCATGCACGCCATAACCCGGCTTGTCGGGATTGCCGACCGGAACATCGCTCAGGCGCTGAACTGCCGTCAGGGTGTAGCCGGCTGACCACTGCGGCGCAAAAGCCCACTCGCTATCCAGTACCAGACGATCTCCGGTAGAGACGCCGACCCGTGCGGAGTCGCCGCGCGTGTCCAGGGGTTGTCTATCCCAGTTGCGGATCACATTGTGGCTGTAGACGGCGTTGAGCAGCAGGTTGTCGATGCCCCAGTGGCCACTCAGTTCATAGCCGCGGCTGACGATGCTGCCCGGCGCATTGAAGATGCGGTCCGTGCGGCCATTGGCGCCCTCGCCGGGGATCACCTGATAGTCGCGGATATGGGTGTTGTAGGCGCGCCATTCCAGGCCGGCATGATCCCCTGCACTGAGCAGCGATTGTGTGTGCCAGCGTATGCCGACCTGGCGCTGCTGGGCCCGTTCGGGATCAAGATGACCGCGCTCGCCGAGCTGGAAATTGGCGGTGTACTTTTGCAGCCAGCCCGCCTGATTGAGTTTGCCGCCACGCACCGACTCACCGTAGCCGGCAAACAGGGTCAGATCCCGTCCGGCCAGAGGGTTCCATTCCAGACTGGCATTGGGTGACCAGGCTTCACCCGAGGTGCCAAACCCTGCGGCGGCATAGCGGGTATCGTAGAAGTCCCCACGCAGACCAAGCGACAGGCGAACGGCGCCCACATCGAGGCGATCCTGTACAAAGACGCCGTAGTTGAGGGCACGTTCGTCGTAGTGGGCGTTGCCGTCCCAGCGATATCCTCGATCGTGGAAGTGATCAACACCGGCCGTCAGGGCATGGTCAATACCGGCACTGGCAAAGCGCCAGGTGTTGCGAATGTCCGCACCCTGACTGCGGGTTTCGTACTGTTCATCAGCCGCCGGGCGGTACAGATGGAGGCGGCTGTCGTTGCGGTACAGGGTGGTCTGCAGATCCAGCAGCGACTGTCCGGCGGGCTGGTAGCGGTGACGCAGGGTAAAGGTGTCGCGGTAACTTTTCTGATGGTCGTTATTCTGCACTGCATTGCCGGTCTGCCAGGGCACGTTGGCACGCAGGATGCCGCCGGTATTGCTGTTGCGCTCGGCAGACAGCCACAGGCTATGGCCTTGCTGGTCAAGGGCACTGAGCTTTAACAAGTAGCTGTCGCGCTGGCCATCGGTAAAGCGAATCCGCTCCCCCTCGCCATCGCGTGCCGTACCGCTGTCCAGGTTACGGGCATAGGCGAGCAGGCCGATATTTTCTGCCAGCAGGCCATAGGCGGAGAGCACGCCGCCGCGTGTTTCCGTTTTGTGTTCCAGCTGGCCACCGAGGCGCGCACCGAAGCGTCGTCCGGGCAGTAGCAGATCCTGAGCATCGACGGTTTCAAAGCGAACACTGCCGCCCAGTGCGCCCGGACCGCCATCGGCGGGTGCGGGTCCACTGTCGATTTCGACTTCCTTGAGCAGGTAGGGGTCAACCTGTATCCGTCCCTGGTGGTGGAAGAGGTTGGCGCCTTGGCGGGCGCCATCGATCTGGATATTCAGGTTCAGATCCTCAACCCCACGCAGCATGATCTTCTGCCCGTTGCGCGCTCCCGAGCCGACCTGAATGCTCGGCTCGGTCTTGAAGACATCCTGGAGATCGCTCGCCTGAGTTTTTTGCAGTCGCGTGGTATCCAGCTGGCGGCGCTGTGTTTCCAGCGGGGGCGCTTTGATCTCTTGCTGTTCCAGCTCCAGAGGTGTGGGGGCATCCGCAGCGGGGGAGGTTTCAGGCTGCTCATGAGCCAGAGCCGGCATTCCCAACAGGCTGAGGAGCAGGGTAAGGGCAGAAGAGGTGTTCAGCGATACGGCGGACGGGTGGTGGTGCGGGGCAGCAGGGGGCATCGGTGGTGGCTCGGCAGGCAAAATGGGTTGATATAATGTTGCATTATATACCCTGCGCAGTATTTTTCAGCTGCAAACTGCCCCACAGTCTTGCCGTGTCTATGGTGAGGTGCGCGGGAGCTGGAGGGCCTGTGTGGCGTGTGGACTGGATGCGGCCGGAGGCTGGCGGGCTTGAGTCAGTCGTCGACGCCGGTAGCCCGGCGTCGACGTGGTGAGCTTGGTGCTCAGGCAGCGACCGTTACTCGAACGGCTGCGGGCGCGGTGTGTCGTTATTGGACGGCGGCAGGATCGGCATGGCAAAGCTGGGTTGCTCGCCGGTCAGGGTCTTGAGGAAGGCGGTGATCTTGCCGATTTCCTCTTCCTTGAGCTGGCGACCCAGCTGCAGGCGAGCCATCACGTCGACGGACTCTTCCAGTTTCCAGTAGGCGCCATCATGGAAGTAGGGGTAGGTCAGCTCGACGTTGCGCAGGGTCGGCACCTTGAACTTGAAGCGATCCGCATCCTTGCCAGTCAGTGCGGCAACACCTTCTGCCGGGTTATCGGTCTTGTAGGGCTCGACCAGACCCATTTTCTGGAAGGAGTTGCCACCGACCGCCGGGCCGTTATGACAGGCGGTGCAGCCGATGTCCTTGAACAGCTTGTAGCCTTCGAGCTCGACCTGGGTCATGGCCTTCTGATCGCCCAGCAGCCAGCGGTCGAAGCGTGAATGCGGCGTGACCAGCGTCTCCTCGAAGGCGGCAATCGCATCGGTCACTTCATCGATGGTGATCTTGTCGACCTTGTAGACGGACTTGAACTCGGCGCGGTACTGGGGGATCGAGCGCAGGGTATCGACCGCCAGGCTGTGGGTGAAGGCCATCTCGCCGGGGTTGGCGATCGGGCCTGCCGCCTGCTCCTTGAGGTCGGCCGCGCGGCCATCCCAGAACTGGGCAAGGTTCATGCTGGAGTTGAGGACGGTGGGCGAGTTGATCGGGCCTTTCTGCCAGTTATGGCCGATCGAGGTCTGCAGGTTGTCGCTGCCGCCCATGCTCAGGTTGTGGCAGGAGTTGCAGGAAATGAAGCCGGAGCGGGACAGGCGCGGATCAAAGAACAGCTTCTTGCCGAGCTCGACCTTGGCGGGGTCGGTGATCTTGGCGGGCTGGATCGGCTGGATGGGCTCGTTGTTCGGGCTCATGGCCCAGGCATTGGCTGCGCAGAGCAGGCTCAGGGTCATCAGAGTCTTTTTCATCAGACAGTCTCGCTTGTTATATGGAGTTTCAGTGGCGCTCTTCCCAGCCGCTGATCATGGCCCTGATGTGAGCCAGCGGCGTGTGTCCGGTCGTGGTCAGGTACACATGGACGATCAGGAAGGTCAGCATCAGGAAGGCGCCTACGGTGTGCAGCAGAGCAATCTGCTCAAGGCCCAGCCAAGCAGGCAGATAACCCTCCAGGCGATGGCGGAACAGATACAGCAGGCCGCTGATCCAGATCAGGGGGTTGATCAGCAGCAACACGCCTAGATAGGCGATGCGCTGTAGCGGATTGTGCTTGCGCTCGCGCGTCACCTTGTAGGGATGCGGAGCGCCGACGAAGATCCCGTGGGCGTAATAGCGCGCCACCCGGCCGATGTTCTCCAGCGTCGGGATGTATTGCTTCCACTGCCCCGTGGTGAAGTGCCAGAAGATGGCGAAGATCCACAAGGTGATCAGCAGCCAGGCTGCGACCTCATGTACGATCACCGCGCGGCGAAAATCGAGCAGCGCATGACTGCCGTGAATGGCAAAGCCACTGAACAGCAGGGTGATGATCAGGGCCGCCTGCGACCAGTGCCAGAACCGCTCGAAGCGGGTGAACAGATAAAGGCGCTCGCTCATGATCAGGTCCTCTGGCGGCGGTAATGAGCTATCAGGCGTAGCAGGGCGTGCCCCAGGACACCCAGCAGGGCAAGGCCTGCGAGGGTGAAGCCGGCGCGATTCAGCCAGGCATGCTGATGCTGGCCGGGCATCCAGATGCCCGGTACGTTGGCCAGGCGGCCCTCGGGGGCATGGCACTGGGCGCAGTCCAGCGCCTGCTCCTTGGGGGCGACCATGTGGGTGATGGGCCACTGCATCGAGGTATCGACGAAGTCGAACTGGCCGCTGTAGGGCAGACCGCTGGCATCCGCACCGGCCTGCAGGGCTTTGGCCCAGTCAAAGTTGTACCAGAAGGCCGTATCGTCCGGGATGGCCGTGTGCGGGATCAGCAGGGTCATGTGCTGGGTGTCATACGGCTGGCGACCGTGGAAGGTCTTGATCGGCCAGATGCGCGCCGCCGGATCACCTGGCGTGCCGAGGAAGCGGTTGATCGGTACCCGTGTACTCGGGTCGATGCGGGTGTCGGGCTGCACATAGCTGACCCGTCCATCGAACCACACATAGTCCGGCGTGACATTTTCCCCAAGCACGAAGCTGCCCTTGCGGCTGTCGTACACCACATGCCCCTGTTCATCCTTGAGCTGATAGGGTTTGCCCTCGGCATTCATGCGCCCTGCGACCGACCAGTCCCAGGCCATCTTGGTCGGCACGCCACCGCGGGCAAAGGTCGGGATGTGGCAGCTCTGGCAGGCCAGCGTACCGGCATGATCGTTGAGACGGGTGGCATGCAGCAGATCATTCTGGTGCGGTCGATCACTATGACAGGCCTGACAGGTGGCCGGATTACGCTCCGTGCGCTCGCCACGCAGCAGGGCGGCATGGGGATCGCTGGCGGTCATGTTGATGCGACTGCCGGGGATCTTGTGCTGGTCGGCCGCATGGCAGGTCGAGCAGGTGAAGTTGGCACCAGCACTGGCCATGTGCACGTCCAGATCGCGGTGCGGATCGTTCAGTGAGCTGTCCAGATCGCCATGTTTGACCCCATCGCCACCGCCTCCGTAGTAGTGGCAGGTGCCGCAGGTGCGCCGTGAGGTGGCGCCGATCTGCCGGGCGACCTGGGCCAGGTCGACGGGATCGACGAACTTGCCCGACCCTGGCGGTAGTTCGGTGCGTACATAAGCCGGGTGGCCCGCCAAGCCGCCGGGCTTGAGGTAGTTGCCGGTGTTATGACAGGCCAGGCAGTCAACCTTGCTCTCATCGGTGAAGTCGAAGCTCGAGTCCTTCCAGCCATAGCCGATGTGGCAGGACTGGCAGAAGGCTTCATTGGAGCGATCGCCGATGCAGAAACCATTGAGCATGGTTTTCTTGCCCAGGCTTTGCCCGGTATCCGGGTTGGTGTATTCCCAGTTCCAGTGGCGGGTGGCCATCACTTGACGGGCGGCTTCGGTATGACAGCCAAGACAGGCACGGGTGACCTCTTCACCGCTCTTGAAGGGGCCTTGCAGCGCCTCGAACTGGCTGTGATCCGCCGTGGCTGACCCGGCGCTCACAGAGGTGGCCAGCCCTGCCAGGCTTAACAGCAGACCCAGCAGCCAGGCTGCCCCAGGATGCAAGCGTTTCATGGACTCTGCCCTCCCTGTCCTTACCATCGGTACCGCGCTCCTGTATGCCGTCGTGTGCGGCGCTCATTCCGCGACGCAAATCCGCCCGGCCAAGGCCATCTGCAGCGTCTTCACGATCAAGACACACACCACACTGCTCAGCAGCGCCAAGAGTACTCCCCCCAGTGCAGTATAGATGCCGATTCCGCTGCGCAAGCCCATTTCGAAGCTGGCCAGGGTCAGCGCCGCCAGTGGGAAGGAGTAGGCCCAGGCGGAAATGAAAAACGGCACCCGGAAAAAGCGTAGCGCGTTGCTGAGCAGGAGCAGGGCAAGAAACAGGGCGGTGAAGTAGAGCAGGCGCGCAAAGGCATCCAGGCTGTCGGTTAGGGCCAGCCAGGCGAGGAAGCCGACCGAGGGCGGCGCCAGCAGGATGAACAGGGTCGGCGTCAGGCGCTGGGGCAGCGGCTCATGGAAGAACAGTCGGTAGAGCACGATAGTCATCAGGACCAGCCAGAACACCAGTCCGATACTGAAGAAGAACCAGCCGATATCCGTATGGGCAAAACTGACGCCGGCGACCGGCACCATGATGTTGCCGACCACCGGGATGAACCAAGCCGGATTGGCATGCTGGATCTGAAAGTGGGTGTGATGGATCCAGCCGCTCATCACCCGCAGGGTGACGATCAGGTGCAGGACCGCACCGCTGGCCCACAATCCACGAGCAAGCTCGGGTGCGGCGTGCTGCCAGGCGGTACCCAGGAGCACCAGGCTGATGGAAATGGCAGCGAAGAAATTCTGTTTGAGCGGATGAGCACGCTCCGCGGTGACAGCCGCTGGGTGGCGTAGCCACTTCAGTAGGTAGACCAGCAGCAGGCCGATGAACAGCAGGCTGGCCAGTGCGCGCAGTACGGCACCGATCTCTCCGGGCACCTGCTCAAGCTGGCCCGCCTTGAGCCAGGCCATGGCCAGGCCGGCCATCCCCATCACACTGGCAAACAGGGCCACCGGAAAATGTGCAAGGCGGCTGCGGGTTTCGCTTGAAGGGCTCAACGGGGCGCTCCTGTGCCGGCGACTCCGGCGATCAATCAGACAAAAACGGCAAAACACCCCCACGATCTGGCCTGACAGGCCGTGGGGGTGTTCTGTGTTCAGGGATTACAGCGTCTTGGTAGAGAAGTACCAGTCGACGGTGTTGTAACCCTCAGAGGCACGCTTGTCGGCATCTTCGGCGGTCTTCGGCGGCGGCACGATGACCGGCTGGCCGGGGCACCAGTTTTCCGGGGTGGCCACGCCGTTGGCATCGGAGGTCTGCAGGGCCTCGAGCAGGCGCACGAACTCATCGATGCTGCGGCCGTTGCTCATCGGGTAGTAGACCATGGCACGCAGGATGCCGTTGGGGTCGATGAGGAAGGTGGCGCGCACAGCCTGGGTGTCGGCGGCGCCCGGGTGCACCATGCCGTAGGCGCTGGCCACCTGCATGGAGATATCTTCGATGATCGGGAAGGGGATCTCGACGCCGAATTTCTCCTGGATATTGCGCATCCAGGCCAGGTGCGAGAATAGGCTGTCGATCGACAGGCCGAGCAGTTCGCAGTTCATCGAGGCGAATTTCGGTGCCGCCTTGGCGAAGCCGATGAACTCGGTGGTGCACACCGGGGTGAAGTCAGCCGGGTGGGAGAACAGGATCAGCCACTTGCCGCGGTAGTCTTCCAGCGAGCGCTCGCCGGAGGTGGTGCGGGCCTTGAAGGCCGGGGCCGGCTCGTTGAGGCGCGGGAAGTTGATCTGTACGGTGTTTTCCATTGAAAGATCCTCGAGAGGTGGATTGCCTGGGGGTATCTGCCGTGTTGCTCCGTAAAGGTCCGACACAACAGATGACCAGGCGATGACAGAGCCTTACGTGTACTCAGTAGAGTATCTGGGGATCGATACTAGTCCAGTTTTTGATTATATTAATCCGGCAACCCAATACCCCAAATCATGCGGCATACGCGATTTTGGGATGTCGGAAGTAGGATCGAATCC
>NZ_JAMJEZ010000002.1 GCF_023544715.1 Pseudomonas eutrophicaquae
TTATCGACAACTCGACGAGTCAGCCCTGGCGGCATGACTCAAACCAGAGAGCCTCCGGAGTTCCCGGGGCGGTTCAGCCAACGTTGATTTCATTGCGGTGCTTAATTCGGCCATCGTGACATGAATACCCGATAGCTCAAGCTAAGCTTTGTGTGAGCGGCTCTAAACAAAAACGGGCGGGGCATCGCTGCCCCGCCCGTCTTCCCGCTCAGCGGTCGTCGCCGCCGCCCGATACGTCAGTGGGCGATGCACACCGACTTGATCTCGGTATAGGCCTCGATCACCGCGCGGCCGAACTCGCGGCCGACGCCGGACTGCTTGACCCCGCCGAACGGCATGTTGGGGTCGAGCAGCACATGGGCGTTGACCCACACGGTGCCGGCCTCGATGCGCGGCACCAGGTTCATCGCCTTGGTCAGGTCGTTGGTCCACAGGCTGGCGGCCAGGCCGTATTCGCTGTCGTTGGCCAGGGCGATGGCCTCCTCGTCGCTGTCGAAGGCCAGCACCGAAAGCACCGGGCCGAACACCTCGTCGCGGGCGATGCCCATCTCCTGGCGCACGTCGGCCAGCACGGTGGGCTGCACGTAGAAGCCGGCGCCCTCCAGCGGCGTGCCGCCGGCCACCACGCGGGCGCCCTCGGCGCGGGCCCGGGCGATGTGCTCCAGCACGCTCTGCTGCTGGCGGCGCGACACCAGCGGGTTGATCGCCGCGCTCGCATCCATGCCCGGCCCGACCTTCAGCGCGGCCACCGCCTCGCCCAGCCGGGCGACGAACTCGGCGTAGCGCGAGCGGTGCACGTAGAAGCGCGAGGCGGCGGCGCACACCTGGCCCTGGTTGAGCAGGCCGCCGAGCAGCGCGCCCTGCACGGCCTTGTCGAGGTCGGCGTCGGCCAGCACGATCATCGGGTTCTTGCCGCCCAGTTCGAGGGCGAAGCGGGTCATGTTCTGCATGGCGGCGATGCCGACGCCGCGGCCGACCTCGGTGGAGCCGGTGAACGACACCTTGCTCACCAGCGGGTGGCCGGCCAGGGCGTTGCCGATGCGGCTGCCGCGGCCGGTGACCAGGTTGAGCGCGCCGGCCGGCACCCCGGCTTCATGGGCCAGCTCGACCAGACGCAGGGCCGACAGCGGGGTTTCGCTGGCCGGCTTGAGCACCACGGTGCAGCCGCAGGCCAGCGCCGGCATGGCCTTCCACAGGGCGATCATCAGCGGGAAGTTCCACGGGATGATCCCGGCCACCACGCCGACCGGCTCGCGGCGGGCGAAGGCGGTGTAGCGCGCGCCCTGCGGGATGGGGATCGACACGTCGAGGCTCTGGCCCTCGATCTTGGTCGCCCAGCCGGCCATGTAGCGCATGAACTCGACGCTGGCGCCGACGTCGAGCATCCGCGAGGTGTTGATCGACTTGCCCTGGTTGAGGGTTTCCAGTTGCGCCAGCTCCTCGCCGTGTTCCTCGACCAGCGCGGCGAAGCGCAGCAGGATGCGCTCGCGGTCGGCCGGGCGCAGGCCCGACCACACGCCGTTCCTGAACGCGGCATGGGCCGACTGCACGGCGCGGTCGAGCAGCGCCTCGTCGGCCTCGGCGACCTCGGCGATGCGCTCGCCGCTGGCCGGGTCGAGCACCGGGCTGCGCGGGCTGTCGTCGATCAGCCACTGGCCATCGATGAAGCAGCCGTGGCGGCGCTGAAGAAAGGCCGCGACCTGCGGCAGGACGTTGACGACACTCATGGGAATACCTCGCGGGCGCTGGATCGGGGAGCCGCGCACCGCCTCGGGCCTGCGCGCGGAGATTCGCCGGGCATTGTGCGCAGGCGCCGGAGCGCGTGCTTGTGCCTGCGTGCCAGGCCGCTTGCTCAGACTGCCAAGCGGCTCAGGCCTCCGGCCGGTAGCGCTTGCGGTACTCGCCGGGCGACACGCCGAAGCGCGCCTTGAAGGCGGTGGAGAAGTAGCTGGAGTCGGAGAAACCCCAGGCGTAGCCGAGCGCCGACAGCTTCAGCTCGCTGCCGGCGTGGCGCAGCGCCTCGGCGCAGAAATCCAGGCGGCGGTTGCGGATGTACTGCGCCACCACCAGCTGGCGGCGGGCGAACATCCGGTACAGGCCGCGCAGCGACACGCCGATCTCGCGGGCGATCAGCTCCGGGCTCAGCTCAGGCTCGCAGAGGCGCCGGTCGATCAGCATCACCGCGCGGCGGAACAGCCGCTCGTGCGGATCGTCGTCGCTGTCGACGCCGGCCAGCGCCGGGCGCAGCAGGCTGAGCAGGGCATCCAGGGTCGCCTCGCTCTCCGCCAGGCTCAGCCCCTCCTGGCGCGCCGACTCGCGCACCAGACTGTTGGCCAGCACCGCCACCGGGGTGTGCGCGGCGATCCGCGCGCAGCTGCGCACACCGGAGAAGCGCAGGCTGCGCTCGACCACCTCGCGCGGCAGGATCAGGCTGAGCTGGCGCGAACTCTCGCCGTACTCGAACTCGCTGGGCCGCGCCGCATCGATCAGGGTGATGTCGCCGGGAGCGAGGACGATGCGCTGGGTGTCCTGGGCCATCTGCGCGCGGCCTTCGAGCTGGAACACCGCGAAGTAGCCCTTGTCCTCGCCGGCGGCCAGCTCGCGCTCGGTGCGGTACAGCCGCGCGTGGGCGATGTCGTTGAACGACATCTGCAGCGCGCCGCTCTGGTACTGCTCGATGCGCCCGGCGAACGCGTCGCCCAGCGCCTTGGCGCAGAAACGCCCGCACAGTTCGTTGACGCGCTGCAGCCAGCCGTCGAGCGCCTGGTCCCGCGCCATGTGCCTGCTGTTCATTCGCCACCTCCCGGCATGTTCAGCCTGGCGCAGCCCGGCAGCGCCGCTCAGGACACACCCTTGGGCTTGACCTCGGAGAGCGGCAGACGCGGCCGCTCGGCTTCCGGCTCGGCGAGCGGCGCGCACTCCTCCAGCTGGGTCAGGCAGCGCTCGGCGAGCACCTGGTACTCGCGGGTACCGGCCTGCTTCCAGGCCACTTCCTTGTCGCTGAGCGGGCGGCTGACCCGCGCCGGCGCGCCCATCACCAGCGACTGCTCCTCGCAGGCGAAGCCGGCCTTGACGAAGGCGCAGGCGGCGACGATGGAGCGCGGCGCGATCTGCGCCTCGTCCATCACCACCGCGTTCATCCCGACCATGGCGTCCTCGCCGATCTGGCAGCCGTGCAGCACCGCGCCGTGGCCGACGTGGCCGTTGCGGGCGATGCGGGTGACGCTCTCCGGGAAGCCGTGGATCACGCAGGTGTCCTGCAGGTTGGCCCCCTCTTCGAGGACGATGCGTCCGAAGTCGCCGCGAAGGCTGGCCAGCGGGCCGACGTAGCAGCCGGGGCCGACGATCACGTCGCCGATCAGCACCGCGGTGGGATGCACATAGGCGGTCGGATCGACTACCGGAGTAACTCCGGCATAACGGTAGCAGGGCATGGGTATTCCTCTTCTTGTTGTTGTGTACCTGGCAGGAGCAAATTCCTTCGCGACGCTCTTGAGCGCAGACGGTCGCGGCTGAATTCGCCCCTGCGGGCAGGTGCGCTTATTCAGCGGCCACGTGGCGGCGGCTCTGCACCACCACGAAACGCCGGGCGACGAAGGCGGCGTCGGTCAGCGCGGCATTGGCCGCCGGGTTGGCGCCGGTACCGTGGAAGTCGCTGAACGCCGCCGACTGGTTGACGAACAGGCCGTTGTCCAGATTGACCGACAGCGCCACGCCGACATCCTGCGCCAGTTCCTCGGCCTGCTCCAGCACTTGCGCGTCGGTCGAGTATACCGCCAGGGTCAGCGCGCCCTTCTCGCTGAGAGTCTCGCGCACCAGCTGCAGGCTGTGGGCGGTGTCGTCGGTGGCGATGACGAAGCCGATCGGGCCGAAGCGCTCCTCGGCGTAGGCCTCGCGCTGGCCGGCGTCGACCTTGAGCAGCAGCGGGGTACGCACGCGCGCCTCGGGGTACTCGGGATGCACGCGCGCCTCGCTGTCCAGCAGCACCTCGCCCAGTGCGCGGCAGGCATCGATGCGCGCCAGGGTGGCCTCGGACTGGATGCAGCCGAGCACCGTGCAGGCGCGCTCGTTGTCGGACAGGAACTTGCTCACCGCCGTGGCCAGGGTCTGCGCGACCTCATCGAAGCCAAGCACACCTTCCGGGGTGCGGATGCCACCGCGCGGCACGTAGATGGCCTGCGGCGCGGTGCACATCTGCCCGGAGTACAGGCTGAGGCTGAACGCCAGGTTGCGCGCCACCGCCTTCAGATCGGTCACGCTGTCGATCACCACGCTGTTCAGGCCGGCCTTCTCGGTGAACACCTGGGCCTGGCGGGCGTTGTCCTCCAGCCAGTTGCCGAAGGCGCTGGAGCCGGTGAAGTCGATCACCTTGACCCGCGGGTCGAGGGCCAGCGCTTTAGCCACCGGCGCCTCCACCGTGTCCGGCACCAGGCTGACCAGCGCCGGATCGAAGCCGGCTTCGGCGAGCACCTGCTGGGCCACGCGCACGGTCATCGCCACCGGCAGGATGGCGCCGGGGTGCGGCTTGACCAGCACCGGGTTGCCGGTGGCTAGGCTGGCGAACAGGCCCGGATAGGTGTTCCAGGTCGGGAAGGTCACGCAGGCGATCACCAGGGCGATGCCGCGCGGGACGATGTGGAAGCGCTTGTCGACCACCAGCGGGTCGAGCTTGCCCTGCGGCTTGGTCCAGCGTGCCGCCTCGGGCACTTCGCAGAGCAGCTTCCAGGCATGCGCCACTGCTTCCAGACCGCGGTCCTGGGCGTGCGGGCCGGCGGCCTGGAAGGCCATCGGCAAACCTTGGCCGGTGGTGTGCACTGCGGCATGGGCGATGTCCGCGCTCTGCGCATTGAGGCGCTGGAGGATCTCCAGACACACGCCGATCCACGCCTTGGGCCCGGCAGCGCGCCAGGCCGGCAGCTGCGCCTGCAGATGATTCAGCAGCGCATCGGTATCCGGCTGGTCATAGCTGATGCCGAGCTCAAAGCCGTAGGGCGAGCGCTCGCCACCGACGCGGGTCGCGGCCACCGGGCAGTGCAGCTCGAAATGGCGATCCCGCAGCACGGCGAAGTTGAGCGGTCCGGCGGCCAGCGCCTCCTCACCGTAGGGGCGCAGGTTTTCCGGGTAGGGGGTCCAGTGCTCGCGGCTAGCGATGGCCTGAACAGCGCGCTCAAGCAGCGGCTGGTGACGGGTAAACAGGTCGATGGCAGATGGGGCAGCACTCACGCAGGCAATCCTCGCAATGGGGGGCCGCCGCGACCTTGCGCAAGCAAGACATCAGCTTAGTGCGGCCTGTTTTTCTTGTATCACTTCAAAATACCCGCGCCCCGGCGATAAATCCACCCGCCGCCCTCAGGGCACCACCGACTGCCTGCAGCCGGCCCGGCATTGACGGTAAACCGCTCAGTGGCGCGGGCTATCTCCAGCACAACCGACAGAACCCCACCACCCGGCATACCCTCGCCATTCGTCGAATGGTCTTTAAAATAGACACGGAAAATACATTTATCTCAGTTGCCGTGTATCACGTTATGAGTATACTCGGGCCCATCGGAGCGCGTAACCCGCGGTGCTTGATGCCCTGCATCCACACCGCCTGCCGCTGCGCACCGCCATAACAATTCCAAGAAGCCGTCCGGCGACAAGGCCGGAATACCTGCAAGGAAGGTGCTGTCATGCCCCAGACCCTTTGCGTTCTGCCGCCGGAAAAAGGCGTGCGCCTGATCACCCTGCAGCGCCCCGAAGCGCTGAATGCCCTCAACACCCAGCTGCTCGGCGAACTGGCCGCTGAGCTGGATGCTGCCGAAGCCTGCGCTGACACCCGCGCCGTGGTGATCACCGGCAGCCGCCGCGCCTTCGCCGCCGGCGCCGATATCAAGGAGATGGCCGAGCGCGATCTGGTCGGCATCCTCGAAGACCCGCGTCTGGCCCACTGGCAGCGCATCACCCGCTTCTCCAAGCCGCTGATCGCCGCGGTCAACGGCTTCGCCCTCGGCGGCGGCTGCGAGCTGGCCATGCACGCCGACATCCTGATCGCCGGCGAGGACGCCCAGTTCGGCCAGCCGGAAATCAACCTCGCCATCATGCCCGGTGCCGGCGGCACCCAGCGTCTGCTGCGCGCGGTCGGCAAGTCGCTGGCCATGCAGATGGTCCTCACCGGCGAGCCGATCAGCGCCCGTCGCGCCCTCGACGCCGGCCTCATCAGCGAGATCACCCAGCCGGAGCTGACCGTCGAGCGCGCCGTGGCCATCGCCCGCAAGATCGCCGAGAAGGCGCCGCTGGCGGTGCGCCTGGCCAAGGAAGCGCTGCTCAAGGCCGAGGACACCGACCTCGCCAGCGGCCTGCGCTTCGAGCGCCACGCCTTCACCCTGCTGGCCGGCACCGAGGATCGCAACGAGGGCATCCGCGCCTTCCAGGAAAAGCGTAAGCCGGCCTACAAGGGCCGCTGAGCGGTCCTGGTACTGCATGAACAGCAAGGGCCGCTGAGGCCACCGCTCCACCGCCCTATCTGTTGCCCAAGAGCCTTCCGGGGGTGCCCTGCGCCCCTCTATTAATAAGAGAACGCCTGCATGAGCTTCGAACACATCCTCTTTACCCTCGAGCAGGGCGTCGCCACCCTGACCCTCAACCGCCCGGCGCAGCTCAACAGCTTCAACGCGCCGATGCATCAAGAAGTGCGCGAGGCCCTCAAGCAGGTGCGCCAGAACCCCGAGGTGCGCTGCCTGCTGATCACCGGCAGCGGCCGCGGCTTCTGCGCAGGGCAAGATCTGGGTGATCGCAACGTCGCCGCCGATGCCGTGGCACCGGATCTGGGCGAGTCGATCGAGAAGAACTACAACCCACTGATCCGCACCCTGCGCGATCTGCCGATGCCGGTTATCTGCGCGGTCAACGGCGTGGCCGCCGGCGCCGGCGCCAACATCGCGCTGGCCTGCGACATCGTGCTGGCCGCCCGTTCGGCCAGCTTCATTCAAGCGTTCTGCAAGATCGGTCTGGTGCCGGACTCCGGCGGCACCTGGACCCTGCCGCGCGCAGTCGGCATGGCCCGCGCCAAGGCCCTCGCCCTGCTCGGCGACAAGCTCAGCGCCGAGCAGGCCGAGCAGTGGGGGATGATCTGGCGCTGCGTCGATGACGCGGCCCTGCAGGACGAAGCCCTCAAGCTGGCCCGCCACCTCGCCGCCCAGCCGACCTACGGCCTGGCGCTGATCAAGCGCGCCCTGAATGCCAGCGCCAGCAACAGCTTCGACGCGCAGCTCGATCTTGAGCGCGACCTGCAGCGCCTGGCCGGGCGCAGCGAGGACTATCGCGAGGGCGTCGCCGCCTTCATGGAAAAACGCACTCCTGCTTTCAAGGGCCGCTGAAATGAGCGCACTGCATAAAGACGCCGCCATTGCGGTGATTGGCGCCGGCGCGATGGGCGCCGGCATTGCTCAGGTCGCCGCGCAGGCCGGCCACCCAGTGGCCCTGTTCGACACCCGCGAAGGCGCCGCCGCCCAGGCCATCGCCGGCATCGCCAAACAGCTCGGCAAGCGCGTCGAGGCCGGCAAGCTGGACGCCGCTGCGCGCGATGCCGTGATCGCCCGCCTGACCCCGGCCGAGCGTCTGGAAGATCTGGCCGGCAGCGCCCTGGTGGTCGAGGCGATCGTCGAGAACCTCGCCATCAAGCGCGAGCTGTTTGCGAAGCTCGAAGCCATCTGCGGCGACGACTGCATCCTCGCCAGCAACACCTCCTCGCTGTCGATCACCTCGCTGGCCGCCACGCTCAAGCGCCCTGAGCGGGTCGCCGGCCTGCACTTCTTCAACCCGGCGCCGGTGATGGCGCTGGTCGAGATCGTCGCGGGTCTGGCCAGTGACCCGGCGGTGCTCGACTGCCTGTACGCCACCGCCAAGGCGTGGGGCAAAAAGCCGGTGCACACCAAATCGACCCCGGGCTTCATCGTCAACCGCGTGGCCCGGCCGTTCTACGCCGAGAGCCTGCGCCTCTTGCAGGAAGGCGCCAGCGACTGCGCCAGCCTCGATGCGCTGCTGCGCGACGCCGGCGGTTTTCGCATGGGCGCCTTCGAGCTGACCGACCTGATCGGCCACGACGTCAACTACGCGGTGACCTGCTCGGTATTCGACGCCTACTACGGCGACTTCCGCTTCCAGCCCTCCCTGATCCAGAAGGAACTGGTCGACGCCGGCCGCTTTGGCCGCAAGAGTGGCCGCGGCTTCTACGACTACGCCGAAGGCGCCGAGCGCCCGGCGCCGCAGAGCCTGCCGGCTGCTGCCAAACCCGAATGCGTGGTGGTGGAAGGCGACCTCGGCGCGGCCTCGGCACTGGTCGAGCGCCTCGAAGCCGCCGGCATCGAGATCGTCCGCCGCGATGGCGCCGGCCTGCTGCGCGTCGGCGAGGCGGTGCTGGCGCCGAGCGACGGGCGCATGGCCGCCGAGCGCACCCGCATTGATGGCCTGCGTAACCTGGCGCTGTTCGATTTGGCGCTGGACTACGCGAAAGCCACCCGCCTGGCCGTGGCGTTTGCCGCCGACTGCGACAGCGCGGCCCGCGAGGCGGTCGCCGGTCTCTTGCAGGCCGCCGGCATCACCGTCACCGAAGTCACCGACAGCCCGGCGCTGGTGGTGCTGCGCACCGTGGCGATGCTCGCCAACGAGGCCGCCGACGCCGTGCTGCAGGGCGTCGGCACCGCCGCCGACATCGACCTGGCCATGTGCGCCGGGGTCAACTACCCGAAGGGCCCGCTGGCCTGGGCCGACGCCATCGGTGTCGGCAGCGTGCTGAGCGCCCTCGACAACCTGCAGCGCAGCTACGGCGAGGACCGCTACCGCCCGTCCCTGCTGCTGCGCCGCCTGCACTGCACCGGAGGGCGTTTCCATGGCTGATCTGCACAGCGAACTGACGCCCCAGCAACTGGCCGAAGCCTGCGCGGCTGCCATGCACGAGCGCGATCTGGCGGTGCGCCACCTGGGTATTGAGATCCTGCGCGTGGCGCCGGGTCAGGCGGATCTGCAGATGACGGTTGGCGAGTTCATGATCCAGGGACACGCCAGCTGCCACGGCGGCTACCTGTTCACCCTCGCCGACTCGGCCTTCGCCTACGCCTGTAACAGCTACGACGACGTCTGCGTGGCGCTGGGCTGCAGCATCGACTACATCGCCCCCGGCCGCGTGGGTGATCTGCTCACCGCACGCGCCAGCGAGGTCAGCCGCAGCGGTCGCACCGGCAACTACGACGTGCGCATCGAGAACCAGCACGGCCAGCTGATCGCCGTGTTCCACGGCAAGTCCTACAAGGTGCGCGGCACCGTCCGCCAGCAGGAGACCCCCGCATGACTCAGGCTCTGATTATTGACGCGATCCGCACCCCGATCGGCCGCTACGCCGGCGCGCTGTCCGCCGTGCGGGCCGACGATCTTGGCGCGGTGCCGCTGCGCGCACTGATGGCGCGCAATCCGCAGGTCGATTGGACGGCCATTGATGATGTGATCTTCGGCTGCGCCAACCAGGCTGGTGAGGACAACCGCAACGTCGCGCGCATGTCCTCGCTGCTCGCCGGCCTGCCGCTCAACGTGCCGGGCACCACCGTCAACCGCCTGTGCGGCTCGGGGATGGATGCCATCGGCGCCGCCGCCCGCGCCCTGCGCTGCGGCGAGGCCCAGCTGATGATCGCCGGCGGCGTCGAATCCATGTCGCGCGCGCCCTTCGTGATGAGCAAGGCCGACAGCGCCTTCTCTCGTCAGGCGGAGATCTTCGACACCACCATCGGCTGGCGCTTCGTCAACGCGATCATGAAGAAGGAGTTCGGCATCGACTCGATGCCGGAAACCGCCGAGAACGTCGCCGAGCAGTTCAATGTCTCGCGCGCTGATCAGGATGCCTTCGCCCTGCGCAGCCAGCAGAAGACCGGCGCGGCGATGGCCCGCGGCCGCTTCGCGCGCGAGATCGTCCCGGTGGAGATTGCCCAGCGCAAGGGCTCGGCCAAGGTCGTCGAGCAGGACGAGCACCCGCGCCCGGACACTACCCTCGAGCAGCTGGCCAAGCTCGGCACGCCGTTCCGCGACGGCGGCAGCGTCACCGCCGGCAACGCCTCGGGGGTCAACGACGGTGCCTGTGCCCTGCTGCTGGCCAGCCCGCAAGCCGCGGAGCGTTTCGGCCTCAAGGCCCGTGGCCGCGTTGTGGCGATGGCCAGCGCCGGGGTCGAGCCGCGCATCATGGGCATCGGCCCGGTGCCGGCGACCCGCAAGGTGCTGGAGCTGGCCGGCCTCACGCTGGCCGACATGGACGTGATCGAACTCAACGAGGCATTCGCCGCCCAGGGCCTCGCGGTGCTGCGCGAGCTGGGTATCGCCGATGACGATGCGCGGGTGAATCCCAACGGCGGCGCCATCGCCCTCGGCCACCCGCTGGGCATGAGCGGCGCGCGCCTGGTCACCACCGCCCTCAACGAACTGGAAGAGCGCCAGGGCCGTTACGCGCTGTGCACCATGTGCATCGGCGTCGGTCAGGGTATCGCCATGATCATCGAACGCCTGTAAAAAACCCCGCTTTGCACGAATGGGCGGCGCAGACCGCCCCTGGCCCGACAAGAATAAAGAGAGACGCCATCATGAACGCCATGCATTCGTTCAATTCCAACAAGGCCCAGCTAGACCCGATGGAAACCGCCAGCATCGACGCCCTGCGCGCCCATCAGCTCGAGCGTCTGCGCTGGACCCTACAGCATGCCTACGACAATGTGCCGGTGTACCGGAAGAAATTCGACGATCTCGGCATCCATCCGCAGGATCTGAAAACCCACGCCGATCTGGCCAAGTTCCCCTTCACCACCAAGAGCGACCTGCGCGAGAACTACCCGTTCGGCATGTTCGCCGTGCCGATGGAGCAGGTCTCGCGCATCCATGCCTCCAGCGGCACCACCGGCCAGCCCACCGTAGTCGGCTACACCGCCAATGACATCGACACCTGGGCCAACCTGGTGGCGCGCTCGATCCGTGCCGGCGGCGGTCGTCCGGGCGATCGCATCCACGTCGCCTACGGTTATGGCCTGTTCACCGGCGGCCTCGGCGCGCACTACGGTGCCGAGCGCCTTGGCTGCACGGTGATCCCGATGTCGGGCGGGCAGACCGAGAAGCAGGTCCAGCTGATCAAGGATTTCCAGCCGGACATCATCATGGTCACCCCCTCCTACATGCTGAACATTGCCGACGAGCTGGAGCGCCAGGGCATCGATCCGCACAGCCTCAAGCTGCGCATGGGCATCTTCGGTGCAGAGCCCTGGACCGGCCAGTTGCGCGGTGAGCTGGAGAGCCGGCTGGGTATTCAGGCGCTGGACATCTACGGCCTGTCCGAGGTGATGGGCCCGGGCGTGGCGATGGAGTGCGCCGAGAGCAAGGATGGCCCGACCATCTGGGAAGATCACTTCTACCCGGAGATCATCGACCCCAATACCGGTGAAGTGCTGCCGGATGGCGAGATGGGCGAGCTGGTGTTCACCTCGCTGTCCAAGGAGGCGCTGCCGATGATCCGCTACCGCACCCGCGACCTGACCCGCCTGCTGCCGGGCACCGCCCGGCCGATGCGGCGCATCGACAAGATCACCGGGCGCAGCGACGACATGCTGATCATCCGTGGCGTCAACGTGTTTCCGACCCAGATCGAGGAGCAGGTGCTGAAAGTCAAACAACTTTCCGCCCAATATGAGCTGCATGTGTATCGCAACGGCAACCTGGACAGCATGGATGTGCTGGTCGAGCTCAAGCCGGAGTTCGAGGGCCTCAGCGATATCGAGCGCCAGGCGGTGAGCCGCGAGCTGGCCCACCACATCAAGAGCAACGTGGGAATCAGCACCCGCATCAACATCTGCCCCTGCTTTGCTCTGAAACGCTCGGAAGGCAAGGCTGCGCGGGTGGTGGATAAGCGCAAGTCGGCCTGATTCGGCCCTCGGCAAGCCCCGCTTCGGCGGGGCTTTTTTATGGGCGCCTTTCGGCCTGCCTGCGCGCACAGATCGCCCACGCATTGGCCGCCGACCCTTAAAGCGACACTGAAAATATTTTCTTGCGTGTAATTTCTGTATCATATAAAAATACCGGACGCCTGCAAGGCGATGCCCTGTCTGCAACCGGCCGGAGAACAAAAAATGTACGCACAACTCGTGGAAACCGGAGTCAAGCGCGTCAAGACCCTCGAGGAGATGTCCACAGAGGAGCGCGCCTTCCAGGAACGCATCGATGCCGAGATCAAGATCGAGCCGAAGAACTGGATGCCGGACGCCTACCGCCAGACCCTGATCCGCCAGATCTCCCAGCACGCCCACTCGGAAATCGTCGGCATGCTGCCGGAAGGCAACTGGGTCACCCGCGCGCCGACCCTCAAGCGCAAGCTGCAGCTGATGGCCAAGATCCAGGACGAGGCCGGCCACGGCATGTACCTGTACAGCGCCATGGAAACCCTCGGCGCCGACCGTGACGAGGAAATCGCCAAGCTGCACAGCGGCAAGGCCAAATATTCGAGCATCTTCAACTACCCGACGCTGAACTGGGCGGACATGGGCGCCGTCGGCTGGCTGGTCGATGGGGCAGCGATCGTCAACCAGGTGATCCTGCAGCGCACCAGCTACGGCCCCTACTCGCGGGCGATGATCCGTATCTGCAAGGAAGAGAGCTTCCACCAGCGTCAGGGCTACGAAATCCTCCTGACCATGATGCGCCACGGCACCCAGGCGCAGAAGGACATGGTCCAGGACGCCATCAACCGCCTGTGGTGGCCGGCGCTGATGATGTTCGGCCCAAGCGACGCCGATTCGCCGAACAGTGCCCAGTCGATGGCCTGGAAGATCAAGCGCATGAGCAACGACGAGCTGCGTCAGCGCTTCATCGACCAGACCGTGCCACAACTGGAGTTCCTCGGCTGCACCGCCCCGGACCCGGACCTCAAGTGGAACGAGGAGCGCGGCCACTACGACTTCGGCCAGATCAACTGGCAGGAGTTCTACGACGTCCTTAAAGGCAACGGCCCTTGCAACCACGAGCGCATCGCCACCCGCCGCAAGGCCATCGAAGATGGTGCATGGGTGCGTGAAGCCGCCGTGGCCCATGCGGCCAAGCGTCAACAAAAACAACAAGCCGCCTGACCGGCACCTGATCGGGAGTGACCGCCATGTCCCAGTGGACCCTTTTCGAAGTCTTCGTCCGTTCCAAGCACGGCCTCAACCACAAGCATGTCGGCAGCGTGCACGCAGCCGACGCGCAAATGGCCCTGGAGAACGCCCGCGACCTGTATACCCGCCGCAATGAAGGCGTGAGCATCTGGGTCGTGCCCTCGGCGCAGATCACCGCCACCGCAGGCGATGAGAAAGAACCGTTCTTCGACCCGTCCCAGGACAAGGTCTATCGCCATGCCAGCTTCTACGAACTGCCCGACGAAGTCGGCCACATGTAAGGAGCAGGTCATGAGCGAGCACAAGAATGATCTGATCGAGTACCTGCTGCGTCTGGCCGACAACGCCATGATCAATGGCCAGCGTCTGTGCGAGTGGTGCGGCAAGGCGCCGGCGCTGGAAGAGGAAATGGCGCTGATGAACGTCGGCCTCGACCTGGTCGGTCAGGCCCGCAACTGGTACGAATACGCCGCCGAGCTGCTGAACGATGGCCGCGATGCCGACCAGCTGGCTTTCCGCCGTGACGAGCGCGCGTTCCGCAACCTGTTGCTGGTCGAGCAGCCCAATGGCGACTATGCGGTCACGACCCTCAAGCAGTTTCTGTTCGATGCCTGGCACTTCCACACCCTGAGCGCCCTGAGCCACTCCAGCGATGCACGCATAGCCGGGATTGCCGCCAAGGGCCTCAAGGAAGTCACCTACCACCTGCGCCGCTCCAGCGAGTGGATGGAGCGTCTGGGGGATGGCACCGAGGAGAGTCACCGCCGTCTGGCCGCCGCTGTCGATGAGCTGTGGCGCTTCACCCACGAGCTGCAGGAAGCCGACGCGCTGGAGCAGCGCTTGGCTGACGCCGGCCTCGCTGCCGATGCCGAGGCAGTTGCCGCGGCCTGGCGCAGCACGGTCGCCCAGGTGTTCAACAGCGCGACCCTGAGCGTGCCGGCCCCGGCCAGCTACTTCTACCTGAGTGGCAAGCGCGGCCTGCACACCGAGCACCTGGGCATCCTGCTGGCCGAGATGCAGTTCCTGCAGCGCGCCTACCCGGACGCCACCTGGTAAGGCCGCTGCGCCTGCCCCAGCCAAGGAGGTTGCCATGAGCATTTCATCGCAAGTCGACGCCCTGTTTGGCGGTGGCCCCTGCAGTGACGGTCAGTCCGCGCCGACGGGTGGGCTGATCGCCTCGGACGGCGGAGCCCGCGAGGCCAGCGCCGAGGATCTGCCGCGGGCCTGGCAGGTGCTGGAGCAGGTGATGGACCCGGAGGTGCCGGTGGTCAGTGTCACTGACCTTGGCATCGTCCGGGACCTGAGTTGGGAGGACGGCCACCTGCGGGTGGTCGTCACCCCCACCTACTCCGGCTGCCCGGCCACCGAACTGATCGAAAACGAAATCACCAAGGCGCTGGAACAGGCCGGGTTTCGCACCCCGCGCATCGAGCGCCAGCTGGCCCCCGCCTGGACCACCGACTGGATCAGCGAACGCGGTCGCGAGCGGCTGCGTGCCTACGGCATCGCCCCGCCGGTCGGCTCCAGCAGCAAGCGCAGCCTGCTGGGCGAGCCCGTCACGGTGAGCTGCCCGCACTGCGGCAGCCAGGAGACCGAGGTGGTCAGCGAATTTGGCTCCACCGCCTGCAAGGCCCTGTACCGCTGCCGCAGCTGTCTTGAGCCCTTCGACTATTTCAAGTGCATCTGAACGGCTCGCCCGTCGCGCTGGCCGAGCCTGGAGAATAATAAAATGAGCAAGTTCCATACGCTGACCGTCCGCGAAGTCCGCCCGGAAACCCGCGATACCGTCTCGGTATCCTTCGCGGTGCCGGCTGATCTGCAGGACAGCTTCCGCTATGCCCAGGGCCAGCACCTGGTGATGCGCACCTTTATTGACGGCGAGGAAGTGCGCCGCAGCTACTCGATCTGCACCGCGGTCAGCGACAATGACCTGCGCGTGGCGATCAAGCACATTCCCGGCGGCCTGTTCTCCAGCTTCGCCAACCAGCAGCTGGCCGCGGGTGATCGTCTGGAGGTGATGCCGCCGGCCGGGCACTTCTCGGTAGCGCTCGACCCCGCGCGCGCGGGCAACTACCTGGGCGTGGCCGCCGGCAGTGGCATCACGCCGATCATGTCGATCCTCAGGACCACCCTGGAAACCGAGCCGCACAGCCGCTTCACGCTGATCTACGGCAACCGCGCCACCCAAAGCACCATCTTCCGCGAGCAGCTTGAGGACCTGAAGAACCAGTACCTCGAGCGCCTCAACCTGATCTTCGTGTTCAGCCGCGAGCAGCAGGACATCGACCTCTACAACGGCCGCATCGACAGCGCCAAGTGCGAGGCGCTGTTCTCGCGCTGGCTGGATGTACCGAACCTAGATGCCGCCTTCATCTGCGGCCCGCTGGAAATGACCGAGACCGTGCGCGACACCCTCAAGGCGCACCAGATGCCGGCCGAGCGCATCCACTTCGAGCTGTTCAACGCCGGCAACGTCGCCAGCGAGCGCCGCGAGGCACGCGCCGCCGCCGCGCAGGCCGACCAGAGCCAGACCCAGGTCACGGTGATCAGCGATGGCCGCGCGGTGAGCTTCGAGCTGGCCCGCAACAGCCAGAACCTGCTGGATGCCGGCAACAGCCACGGCCTTGAACTGCCCTACTCCTGCAAGGCCGGCGTGTGCTCGACCTGCAAGTGCAAGGTGGTGGAAGGCGAGGTGGAGATGGACGCCAACTTCGCCCTGGAAGATTACGAAGTCGCCGCCGGCTTCGTGCTGTCCTGCCAGGCCTTCCCGGTCAGCGACAAGGTCGTGCTCGACTTCGACCAGATCTGACCCCGCCCCCATCCCGGAGCGCGCCGCCTGCCTGCAGAGCGGCGCGTCGGCCTGCACGCTGCAGGCTCCGCCCCCGCCTTGCTTCAGGAGAACCCCTGATGACCACCCTGCAAAGTTTCATCGCCGGTCGCTGGATCGGTGAACAGGCCGCCCAGGCGCTGCACAGCGCCAACGACGGCCACATCGTCGCCCACACCCATGCCGAGCGCCCCGATTTTGCCGAGGCCTGCGAGTTCGCCCGCCGCCGCGGCGTCAGCAGCCTGCTGGCCCTCGACTTTCAGCGCCGCGCGCAGATCCTCAAAGCGCTCGGCAAGTACCTGATGGAGCACAAGGAGCAGCTCTACGCGATCAGCCACCACAGCGGCGCGACCCGTCTGGACAGCTGGATCGACATCGAGGGCGGTGCCGGCACCCTGTTCGCCTACGCAGGCTTTGGCACCCGCGAACTGCCCTCCGGCAACCTGGTCCACGAAGGCCCGGCGATCCCGCTGGGCAAGCAGAACCACTTTGCCGGCACCCATATTCTGGTGCCGCGCGGCGGGCTGGCGGTGCACATCAACGCCTTCAACTTCCCGATCTGGGGGATGCTGGAGAAGTTCGCGCCGACCTTCCTCGCCGGCATGCCGTGCCTCATCAAGCCGGCCACCGCGACCAGCTATGTCACCGAAGCCTGCGTGCGCCTGATGCAGCAATCCGGCCTGCTGCCAGAAGGCGCCCTGCAACTGGTGATCGGCAGCACCGGCGATCTGCTTGACCGCCTGGAAGGGCAGGATGTGGTGACCTTCACCGGCTCCGCCGACACCGCCGCCAAGCTGCGCGTCACCCCGAATCTGATCCGCCACTCGATCCCCTTCACCGCCGAGGCCGACTCGCTGAACTGCGCGATCCTCGCCCCGGACGTGACCCCGGATGACGAGGAATTTGAGCTGTTCGTCAAGGAAGTCGCCCGCGAGATGACCGTCAAGGCCGGGCAGAAATGCACCGCGATCCGCCGGGTCATCGTCCCGCAGAACCGCATCGACGCGGTGGCCGAACGCCTGGCCGCGCGCCTGGCCAAGGTGGTGATCGGCGATCCGAGCAAGGAAGGCGTGAAGATGGGCCCGCTGGCCTCCCGCGATCAGCAGGCCGACGTCGCCGCGCGCATCGAAGCCCTGCTGGCCAGCAGCGAACTGCTGCTGCGCGGCGAGGCGCAATTCGTCGGCGATAACACTGCCGAAGGCGCCTTCTGTGCGCCGGTGCTGCTCAAGAGCCGCGACCCGCACGCCGACGGCGGTGCCCACGATATCGAGGCCTTCGGTCCGGTCAGCACCCTGATGGGCTATGGCGATCTCGACGAGGCGCTGGCCCTGGCCGCGCGCGGCAAAGGCAGCCTGGTCTCGACCCTGGTGACCCGCGACCCTCAGGTGGCGGCGCGCGCGGTTCCGGCGATGGCGGCCTGGCATGGCCGCGTGCATGTGCTGAACGGCGAAGCCGCCAAGGAATCCACCGGCCACGGCTCGCCGCTGCCGATGCTCAAGCACGGCGGCCCGGGCCGCGCCGGCGGCGGCGAGGAGCTGGGTGGCCTGCGCGCGGTCAAGCACTACCTGCAGCGCACCGCGGTGCAGGGCTCACCGACCATGCTCAGCGCCATCACCGGCGAGTACGTGCGCGGCGCCCAGGTCATCGAGACCGAGGTACACCCGTTCCGTCGCCACTTCGAGGAGCTGCAGATCGGCGAGTCGCTGCTGACCCACCGGCGCACCGTCACCGAGGCTGATCTGGTCAACTTCGGCTGCCTGTCGGGCGATCATTTCTACATGCACTTCGACGAGATCGCCGCCAAGGAATCGCAGTTCGGCAAGCGCATCGCCCACGGCTACTTCGTGCTGTCGGCAGCAGCCGGGCTGTTCGTCTCCCCGGGCGTCGGCCCGGTGCTGGCCAACTACGGCCTCGACACCCTGCGCTTTGTCAGCCCGGTGGGCATCGGCGACACCATCCAGGCGCGCCTGACCTGCAAGCGCAAGATCGACCAGGGCAAGCAGTCGGTGCTCGGCACCCCGCAGGGCGTGGTGGCCTGGGACGTGGAAGTCACCAACCAGGATGGCGCGCTGGTCGCCAGTTACGACATCCTCACGCTGGTGGCCAAGCGCGGCTGAACACCAGGGCCTTGAGGCCCCCCTGCGGATCGGCGTCGGCGAACTCCTCGGGGTTGGCCAGCCGCTCGACAAACCGCAGCTCGGGGGCCTCGCGGGCCATCTCCGCAATCAGGAAATCGCTACCGATCGCCGGGTCGTTGACGCAAGCCAGCACCCGGCCCCGCTCGGTGAGCAGTGCCGGCAGCCGGCGCAGCACCTTGCGGTAATCCTTCTCCAGCACAAAGCTGCCGCGCTGGAAGGTCGGCGGATCAATGATGATCAGCTCATACGGACCGTGCCGGGCCACCTTGCTCCACGACTTGAGCAGGTCGTGGGCGAGAAAGCGCACCCGGCCCAGCTCCTGATCGTTGAGCTGGTGATTCTCACGCCCGCGCGCCAGCGCCGCGCTGGACATGTCCAGATTGACCACCTGCTGCGCCCCACCCGCCAACGCCGCCACCGAAAAGGCGCAGGTGTAGGCAAACAGGTTGAGCACCCGGGCACCCTCGGCCTGCTCGCGCACCCAGCGCCGGCCAAGACGCATGTCGAGGAACAGGCCGCTGTTCTGGGTACGACCGAGCTCCAGCTGATAACGCAAGCCCTCCTCCTCCACCTGCCAGCGCTCGACCGGCGGGCCGTACAGCCATTCATTGGCGCAGTCGGCGCGGTAGCGGTGCTGCAGGAGCAGCTGGCGGGCACCGCACTGCGCCCAGACCGGGCTGGCCGTCAGGCGCTGCAGGGTGGTGCGCAGCGCCGCCAGCCACTCCTCGCCCGGATCGCGGAACAGGGTGACCAGCAGCACGCCCTGCAGCCAGTCGACGGTCAGCTGCTCAAGGCCCGGCCACAGCCGGCCGCGGCCATGCAGCAGGCGGCGGGCCTCGTTCGGGGCCTGGGGCAGAGTCTGCAGCAGGTGCTGCTGCAGGGTGACAAGGGCTTGGTGATCCATGGGCGACTCCAGCGGGGCGGGCCGGCATTCTAGACCAGCGGCCGCACCCGGCTGCAGCCCGTCAGCGGCGCAAGAAGGCGTCGCGCAGCACCTGATCGATCACCCCACTGGTCGAGACCAGCAGCAGGTCGGTGCCGGCGCGCACCCACTCATAACCACGGTATTGCGGCAACTCACGGCCCAGATCGCCGCCAACCCACTTGCCGATGCCCGGCGGCAGCGGCTTGCCGCGCTGCAGGTTCTTGCGAATGCCCGGCGGCAGTGCCGGCTGCGATCCCCAGTGCTGGCGGTGCGCCTCGATCATCTGGCGGATACGGGCATGATCGGCACGCTGCGCCGCATTGGCCTCGCGCAGCCGGTTCGGGGCACGGCCCTCGGCCTCATGGTGACCGGGCACCCAGCCCTTGCCCGCCTGATCCTGACGCTGCAGGCGTTCCTCGCGGGGCGGTTTGTGCAGATTGCGCCCGTCCTGCTGGCGCGGATGCGTGTCGGCATGGGGACCCTTGCCTTCGGGCGGCGCGGCCTGCACGGCTGCAGCACCGCCAAGCAGGACGCAGGCGGACAACCACAGCGACAGGGAACGGGAAATCGGCATGATCGGTACTCCTCAAGGATGGGTTACGGTGGACCACAGCACGGGGTCACCGTTCTTGAACGGTATAGCCAAGCTGGGAAAATTCCGCGAATGACTGGAAATAGAGCGGTTTTGCTGACGTTTCCTTGACAGGCCAGGGTAATTGCAAAAAGCTGACACTTGCCCGTCAGGCCTGGCGGGCTTATCAGTTCACGAAGAAGAGAACGATCATGAAACGGATTCTGCTGGGTTCCCTACTGGCTGCTGCCTCCTTCAATGCCTTTGCCGAAGCGCCGGGTGGCCCGGGTTGTGGCTGGGGCAACATGCTGTTTGAAGGCCAGCGCGGCCTGCCCTCTCACCTGGTGGCCCTGACCACCAACGGTACCTCCGGCAATGCCACCTTCGGCATGACCTCCGGCACCAACGGCTGCAACACCAACGGCACCCTGAGCTACAACGGCAAGCCGATGCTGGTGCTGGGCAGCATCATGGACGAGCTGTCCGAGGACATGGCCCGCGGTGAGGGTGAAGCCCTGACCACCTACGCCGTCATCCTCGGCGTGCAGCCGCAGGATCGTGAGCACTTTGCGGCCGTGACTCACCAGCACTTCAACCAGATCTTCAACTCCGCCAACGTCACCGCCGAGCAAGTACATGCCGCGACGCTGGTGATCCTCAAGCAGGATGCCCGTCTGGCGCGCTACGCCGACAAGGCCTGATGCCTGTCCGGGGGTAGCCTCTGCCGCCCCCGGCTCCTGCCACGCCATCTTCCCCCCGCGCAACTGGCTTCCCGATGCTCCTTCGCCTGCTTCTGCTGATGCTCTGTTCGGGCCTTGGCCTGGCTCATGCCGCTCCCAACCTGTCCCCCGAACGCCTGCAGACCCTGGCAGACGACCCGCACTGGCTCAATCTCGGCCACTACCAGCGCACCTACACCGGCCGCTGGCGCAGCCATGTCGATGATCCGGATTTCTTCCTCGCCACCGAGGGTGCCGAGGACCCGGCCGCCGAGCTGCGCGCCACCCTCACAGCGCTGTATCAGCCGGCCACATCTGGCGATCGACATGCCCAGTGCCGCTACCCTTCGCGCACCCGCTGGTTGCGCCAGCAGCTGCCTCTGATTGATCTACCGGTCATCGAGTGCCCTGAATATCAGCGCTGGCTGGCGGATATCGACCCTGATCGCAGCGTACTGGTCTTCCCGGCGGCCTACCTCAACAGCCCGTCCTCGATGTTCGGCCACACCCTGCTGCGCATCGACCCCCCCGGCACCGAAGCCAACGGCACCGCCCTGCTGAGTTACGCCCTGAATTTCGGCGCCACCACCGATGCGCAGGACAACAGCCTGATGTACGCCTGGAAGGGCCTGTTCGGCGGCTACCCGGGCCAGTTTGCCCTGCTGCCCTATCGCGAAAAGATCGGTGAATACAGCCGGCTGGAAAACCGCGACCTCTGGGAATACCACCTGGATCTGAGCCGTGAAGAAACCCGGCGACTGGTCGAGCACGTCTGGGAACTGCGCGATACCCGCTTCGATTACTACTTCTTCGATGAAAACTGCTCCTACCGCCTGCTGGAGCTGCTGGAGGTTGCCCGGCCCGGCCTTGAGCTCACCGACCGCTTCCCGCTCACCGCGATTCCCGCCGACACGGTGCGGGCGGTCATGGACGCTGGGCTGATCGTGCGTACCGACTATCGCCCCTCGCGCGAGCGCGAACTGCAGGCGCGCAGTGGCGATCTGGCCGCCGACGAGCAGCGCTGGGTACGGCGACTGGCCGACGGCGATGCCAGCCTGCATGAAGCGGCCTGGCACGCACTGCCGGCGGCGCGGCGCGCCGTGATCCAGGAAGCGACCTATCGTCTGCTGCGCTATCGCGCAGCCGGGCAGGCGCGTGATCCGGAGCTGGCGGCGCGCAGCTTCCGGCTGCTGCAGGCCATCCATGAAAATCCCCCGCCACCGCTGGTTCTGCAGCGCCCCACCGCGGCCGAGCAGGGCCACGAATCACGCACCCTGCAACTGGCCGTGGGCAGCCATGAAGGCCGCGCGTTCGCTGACTATGGCCTGCGCATGGCCTATCACGATCTGGCCGATCATCTGCCAGGGTTCCCGCTGGGGGCGCAGATCGAGCTGGGGCATCTGCGCCTTCGTCAATACCAGGGCGGGCACTGGCAAGTGCAGCAGCTGGATCTGATCGATATCCGCTCGCTGACGCCGCGCACCCGGCTGCTGCAACCCTGGTCGTGGCAGGTCGCCGCCGGGCTGGAGCGCGTGCCGGGGCATGCAGGCGACGAAACGCTGGTCAGCCAACTGGGGGGTGGCGCCGGGATGACCTGGCCGCTGGCTTCCTCCCTGCAGGCGTTCACCCTGGCGACCGTGCGCCTTGAACACAACCGTGATCACGCCAGCGTCCTGAGCCCGGCAGCTGGCCTGAATGCCGGCCTCTTGTGGCGTAATCCGCTCGGCACACTGCTGCTTGAGGGCCGCGGCGAGCAGTTCACGAATGGCGAACTGCGCCAGCAATGGCAACTGACCCAGCAACTCGAGATTGATGCACGTCAGGCCCTGCGCGTTAACGCCCGCTACCAGCACAGCCGGCGCCACGGGGAAACCCTCGAAGCCGGGGTGGAGCTGCGCTGGTATCTGTATTGAGGCATTCGCCGGCAATCAACCCAATCTATCAGGGTGATGCCTGGCGATGCCTGCTTCTATCGGCTCTAATAAACGTACCTTTTTCTCCTCCTTGGAATCGCTGCCATGACCCCTTCCCAGACTCTGGCGGCCGAGCTGCGCGATGCCTGGCGCGTGCAGGTCCGCCTTCATCCCTTCATCGCCAGTGGTCTGCTGGTCGCCGGTCTCTGCACCCTCGGCCTGCTGCTGGCGGGCATCGTCAGTGCGCTGGGCAATGGGGCCGGCGACAACGTGCGCCATGCGCTGATCGGTGGCTCTGCCGGTTTTCTCACCACCACCCTGGGCGCCCTGCTGGCGGTCGGCATGGGCCGGGTCTCACAGCGCCGTCAGGATGCCATGCTCGGCTTTGCCGCCGGGATGATGCTGGCGGCCAGCTCCTTCTCGCTGATCCTGCCGGGCCTTGAGGCCGCCGAAGGGATGCTCGGCAGCGGCCGGCTGGCCGCGCTGGTGGTGGCCATCGGGGTCTGCATGGGCGCCCTCCTGATGCTCGGACTCGACTACTTCACCCCCCACGAACATGCCAGCACCGGCCCCTGCGGCCCGGACTGCGAGCGCCTCGGACGGATCTGGCTGTTCGTGCTGGCGATCGCCCTGCACAACCTGCCGGAGGGCATGGCGATCGGCGTGGGCTTTGCCCAAGGCGATCTGGGCGTCGGGCTGCCGCTGACCCTGGCCATCGCCATTCAGGACATCCCCGAGGGGCTGGCGGTGGTGCTGGCGATGCGCAGCGCCGGGCTGTCTTGCAGCCTGTCGGTGCTGGTTGCGGCGCTGTCCGGGCTGATGGAGCCGATCGGCGCGCTGGTCGGTATTGGCCTGTCCAGCGGCTTTGCGCTGGCCTACCCGGTCGGCCTCGGGCTGGCGGCCGGGGCGATGATCTTCGTGGTCTCCCATGAAGTGATCCCGGAAACTCACCGCAACGGTCATCAGACCCCGGCAACCCTCGGGCTGATGGGCGGCTTCGTGCTAATGATGTTCCTCGACACGGCGCTGGGCTGAACCGATGCCGCCGCACAACCTGTTCCAGCCGCTACCGGATGCCCGCGAGGGCGAGTGCTTCGATGATCTGTTGCGCCGCCCGGGCTGCCGGGTGGAGCGCATCGTCTCCCACGGCCAGGCCAGCCCGCCGGGCTTCTGGTATGAGCAGGACTGGGACGAGTGGGTGCTGCTGCTCAGCGGCCACGCCGTGCTGCAACTGGACGGCGAAGCCGCCCCGCGCCCGCTGGCGGTCGGTGATTACCTGCTGATCCCCGCCGGGCTGCGCCACCGGGTCGAGGCCACGGCGACCGACCAGCCCAGCGTGTGGCTGGCAATCCATTTTGAGCCCTCGGCCTGAGCACCTGACGCCGGCTGACACACGCACCCTCAGGTGAAGGTCGCCCGCCCCAGTCAGCCCAGCCGCGCCGCCAGCAACTCGAACAACCGCTGCCGCTGCTCGGGGGCCTCGTTGACCAGGTGATGCCGCGCGCCGGGCAGCAGGAGGGTCTCGGCCGCCGGGAACTTCTCGCTCAGCACGCCCAGGTTGTGGCGCCAGTCCACGGTGCGGTCCGCGTCCCCCTGCAGGATCAGCAGCGGCTGATCGGTGGGCCGGGCGGCCTCGATCCGTCCGATCCAGCGCGCCAGCGCCCCGACCCAGGCAGTCGGCAGGATGCGCGCCTGCAGCGGGTCGCGCTGCACGAAGTCGAGAAAGGCCCGGTCGGCGGAGTTTTCGCTGTAGCGCCGCGGGATCTGCTGCACAAAGGGGCGCAGCAGGTGATAGGTGAGCCGGGCGCGGCGCCAGTCCTGCGGACGCACCAACGGCGCCAGCAGGATGCGCTGACCGAGCGCCGGCCGCGGCGCCTTATGCAGCAGGTAATCCAGCAGGATCGCCCCGCCGGTGCTCTGCCCCAGCATATGCCAGGGCTCAGGCAATCCCAGTTGCTGCGCGCTCGCCAGCAGTGCCTTGAGGGCCTGCTGGTACTCGGCAAAGTCCTCAATGCTGGCCGGTGCGCCCTCCGAGAGGCCGTGACCGGGCAGATCGCAGGCCAGCACCGCCAGATCCTGCGCCAGCGCCCAGTCGATCACATGACGATAGAGCCCCATGTGATCGTAATAGCCATGCAGCACCAAGAGCGTGGCGCGGGCACTCGCCCGCCACCAGCCCTGCAGCGCCAGCCGCCGCCCACCGGCGCTGACCCAGCCCAGACGGCTCTGGAGCCCATCGACCGGCGGAAGGCCATAGAGCTGGCGGTATGCCGCGTACTGGGCGCTGAACGCGCGGCTGGCCGGCGCCTGACCCTCGAAGAAGGCCGGCAGGTGCGCGCGCAGCAGGGCGGGCTGGAAGACAGCGGACATGGAGCACCTCGCGCTCAGGTGTGCGGATCGGTCGCCTGCGCTGATCTTCAGTGGCGCAGCGCAACATGGCAAGCTTGAGCCCCCACCGTCCGGCCCCTTACGCCATGCCCTCCTCCCGTCGCAAGAATCTGTTGATTGCCGTGCTGGCCCTGTGCTGGTTTGTCGCCCTCGGCGGCCTGTACGCCTGGTATCAGTCGCGCTACATCCGCCCGTTCGGTGAAACCACGGTGCTGTTCGATGCGGCGGCGCTGCGCCTGCCGGCCGAGCTGGCTGGGCCCGGCAATATCCGCGTGGTGCATCTGTGGGACCCGCCCTGCCCGTGCAATGTCGGCAATCAGCAGCACCTGAGCGAGCTGATCGCGCGCTTTGCCGAGCAGGGGGTCAGCTTCCACGTCTGGCAGAAGCCCGGCAGCCGCGGCCGTCTGCCAGAAAGCCTCGCCGCGCTGCAACCGCTGCGCGAGCTGCCGGGCGCCGAGCAGATGCCGGCCAGCCCGGCGGTGGCGATCTGGGATCGTGCCGGCAATCTGGCCTATCTCGGCCCTTACAGCGAGGGCGCGGTGTGTACCTCGGACAACAGCTTCATCGAGCCGATTCTCGATGCGCTGATCGCCGGCCGCCCGGTACTGGCCACCGGCACCCTGGCGGTGGGCTGCTACTGCCCCTGGGCGACGGAGTAAGGGACGGCGGTACGCGAGCAGGCTGAGCCGGGCGAGTACCCGCGGCTATCGTCTTCAGCGCACCAGCACGCGCAGACGCCGCTCGCGGCGACGTTCCTGCCAGCGGCGGGGCCAGGCGCGCAGGCCGTGGCGCAGCCGACGCAGGTAGCCGGCTGCCCGCAGGGTGTGCCAGAACACACCGCTGAAATAGCCGCCCGCAATGCACAGCCGCAGCTGCTGCTCCAGATGAGCGGCCGGGCTGCGCAAGAGGTACAGGCGTAGGTCGTGGTAATCGAGCAAGGCCCAGCCCAACAAGCACAGCAGCGGCAGCCCCACCGCCCAGCGCAGGCCTGCGCGCAGGGGGCGCAACAGACGCGGATCGCCGGTCCAGCAGCGCCAGCCGTGGGCCAGCGTGCGCCCGAGCAAGGCCAGCAGGCGCCCCACAAAACGCACCAGCCGGCCCGGCAGGCGAGGGGAAGGGTTGTTGCCGTAGATCATCCAGAGTGCCCGTACGGTCCAGAGAGGGCGCAGAGTCTAGGCAAGGTATGGATGACGACGGTTTCGACCGTGCCACAACTTGGCCGGCAGGCCGCCACAAAGCGTGCGACCGATCACAGGGTACGGCCGCACGGCAGGCACGGCTGGCCGCCTCAGAGGGCTTCCAGGCACTCGGCCATGATCGTGGCCAGGCCCTCGAGCAGCCGCTCATAGGCATCGGCCTTGAGGGGCAGGCCGTGGCCCAGGGCATCGAGTTCGGCAAAGCGCACATCCAGCCCGGCGCCCAGGGTCTCGGCCAGACGCGGGCGCTGTGGCGGCTCGGTGAACACGCAGCTGGCACCGGCCTGCTCCAGACGACTGCGCATCGCCGCCACGTGGCGCGCGCCAGGCTGGGCTTCGCTGCTGATGGCAAAGGCGGCGGTGTGGCGCAGGCCGTAAGCCTCCTCGAAGTAGTCATAAGCCTCGTGGAAGACGAAGAACGGCTTGTCCCGCAGCGTGGCCAGGCGCGCCTTGAGCCGCTCGTCCAGCGCCGCAAGACGCGCCTCGAAGGCGGCCAGATTGGCCTGATAACGGGCGGCGTTGTCCGGATCGGCGGCGGCCAGATCGGCGGCCATGCGCGCGGCAATCACCCGCGCATTGGCCGGCAGCAGCCAGAGGTGGGCATCCAGGGCGCCGGGGCGGTGGGCGTGGTCATGGTGATCCTCGTCCGCCTCGCCCGCCTTTGCCGGGTGCTCCGCGTGATCGGCGTGATCGGCGTGATCGGCGTGATCGGCGTGATCATCATGGTCCTGATGAGCGTCGTGCGCCTTGTGGCCTGCGTGTTCATCGTGATCCGCATGATCATCATGGCCGGCATGGGCGTCCTGTTCGGCCGCGTGCGCGGCATGCGCCTCGCCGAAGTGGCGCAGGTGCAGGCCCGGCAGGTGCTGGAGCGCCACCGCCGGCTGCGTGCGGCCTTCCAGCACGCGGGGCAGGAAGGTCTCCAGATCCTCGCCGATCCAGTAGAACAGCTGCGCCTCGCGCACCCGGCGGATGTCCGAGGGGCGCAGCGCATAGTGGTGCGGCGAGGCACCGGGCGGCAGCAGTACCTCGGGGCTGCCCGCGCCCTCTTGCACCGCGGCGGCGATCAGCTGCAGCGGCTTGATACTGGTCAGCAGCGAGACATCGGCCTGGGCCGGCAGGGCGACTAGAGCGGGCAGCGCTGCGGCCGACAGCAACGGGATCGAACGGAACATGGCGCAAGCTCTCAGGGCGGGAAAGGTCTATATAATAACGTCCCTTTCTTCCGGAGTGCCGTCATGTCGTCGACACCGCTGGCCTGCCATCCCCACGACCACAGCCACTGCGTGGCCAGCGCGCTGGCCGCCGCCGAGGCCATCTGCACCCGTCAGGGCGCACGCCTGACTGCGCTGCGCCGGCGCGTGCTGGAACTGGTCTGGCAGAGTCATCAGCCGCTGGGCGCCTACGACATCCTCGGCGTGCTGAATGCCGAGGATGGCCGCCGCGCCGCGCCGCCGACCGTCTACCGTGCCCTCGATTTTCTGCTGGAGCATGGCCTGATCCATCGTCTGGCCTCGCTGAATGCCTTCACCGGCTGCAGCCATCCGGGCGAATCCCACCAGGGGCACTTCCTGCTCTGTCGGCAGTGCAAGACCGCCATCGAGCTGTGCCAGCCGGCGATCAGCGAGGCCATTCGCAACGCCGCCGATGCGCTCGGCTTTGCCGTCGAGGGGCAGATGGTCGAGGTGGTCGGTCTGTGCAGCCGCTGCCAGTCGGGAGCCGCCCATGCCGGCCACGCCTGAGCCGCTGCTGCGCCTGCAGGGCGTCGGAGTGAGCTTTGACGGCAACGACATCCTGCAGGAGGTCGAGCTGACCCTGCAGCGCGGCGAGATCGTCACCCTGATCGGCCCCAACGGTGCCGGCAAGACCACCCTGGTGCGCGTGGTGCTGGGCCTGCTCGCCCCGCAGCGCGGGCAAGTCTGGCGGCGCGAACGGCTGCGCATCGGCTACATGCCGCAGAAGCTGCACGTCGAGCCGACCCTGCCGTTGAGCGTGCTGCGTTTTCTCTGCCTGGTGCCGGGTGTGCGCCGCGCCCAGGTCGAGGCCGCGCTCGAGGAAGTCGGCGCCGCCCAGGTGATCGACAGCCCGCTGCAGAAGATTTCCGGCGGCGAGCTGCAGCGCGTGCTGCTGGCCCGCGCCCTGCTGCGCCAGCCGGAGCTTTTGGTGCTGGATGAGCCGGTGCAGGGTGTGGATGTCAGCGGTCAGACCGAGCTGTACCGGCTGATCGGCACCCTGCGCCAGCGCTATGGCTGCGGCGTGCTGATGGTCTCCCACGACCTGCACCTGGTGATGGGCGCCACCGACCGGGTGATCTGCCTCAACCACCATATCTGCTGTTCGGGCCATCCCGAGCAGGTCAGCAACGATCCGGTATTCCGCCAGCTGTTCGGCCAGGATGCCCGCAGCCTGGCCATCTATCACCACCATCACGACCACGCCCACGACCTGCACGGCAGCGTGGTCGCGACCTCATCACCCCACCGCCACGGCCCGGACTGCAAGCACTGATCATGCCCGACTTCCTTCTCAATGCCCTGCTCGCCGGGCTCGCCCTGGCACTGGTCGCCGGCCCGCTGGGCTCCTTTGTGGTCTGGCGGCGCATGGCCTATTTCGGCGACACCCTGGCCCATGCGGCGCTGCTCGGCGTGGCGCTGGGTTTTCTGCTCGACATCAGCCCGACCCTTTCGGTGGCGCTGGGCTGCGTCCTGCTGGCGGTATTGCTGGTCACCGTGCAGCGCCGCCAGCCACTGGCCAGCGACACCCTGCTCGGCATCCTCGCCCACAGCGCACTATCGCTGGGGCTGGTCACCGTCAGTCTGCTGGATGAGGTGCGGGTCGATCTGCTCGCCTACCTGTTCGGCGACCTGCTGGCGGTCGGCAGCACCGACCTGCTGTGGATCGTCGCCGGCAGCCTGCTGGTGCTGGCCCTGCTGGCCTGGCTGTGGCAGCCGCTGCTGGCGATTACCGTGCATGAGGAGCTGGCGCGGGTCGAGGGCTTGCCGGTCGAGGCGCTGCGTCTGGCGCTGATGCTGCTGATCGCGGTGGTGATCGCGGTGGCGATGAAGATCGTCGGCGTGCTGCTGATCACCTCGCTGCTGATCATCCCGGCCGCCAGCGCCCAGCGCCATGCGCGCACCCCGGAGCAGATGGCCATCGGCGCGAGCCTGGTGGGACTGGCTTCGGTGTGTGGCGGGCTGGCGTTGTCCTGGCAGCACGATACGCCCGCCGGGCCGTCGGTCGTGGTCAGCGCCGCGGCGCTGTGCCTGCTGAGCTTCCTGCTGCCCCGCCGGGCGGTGTAATATCGCTCACTTTCTGTACAGCCCGAGGCACTGCCGATGACCTCTTCCCTTCGTCTGAGCAGCGCGCTGCTCCTGCCGCTGCTCGGCGCCTGCCAGAGCCCCGCGCCGACCGAGCAGGCCGCGCCGGCTCAGCCCGCCCTCTGGCAACTGGAAGCCCAGCTGACCGCTGGTGATCTGGAAGCGGCCAGTGCCGCCTTCGACGAGCTGCAGCGCCTGCAGGCCGGCAACACGCTGGAGGCCTACCAGCGGCGTCTGGCCGAGGCCTGGCTGCAGCGCAGCCAGCAGGCTCTGGAGGCCGGCGATCTGAATGCCGCCACCGCCGCGCTGGCCCGCGCCCGCGCCCTGCTGCCCCAGGCACCAGCGCTGATCAATGACCTGGGTAGCACGCGCCCGGCGCCAGAGGCCGCACCTGCGGAGCTTGCACCCGCAGCGGCGCCAGGCGCTGCATCTCCCGCACCCTGAAGCGCCTCAGGCGTACCAGAACAGCGGCTCGCGCACCGGCGCGGGGGCTGCAGGCTGCGGCGTACTCTGCTGCAGCAAGTGCGCCGACCAGCGGGATATCCCCTCATCAATGCGCATGCCCTGCCCCAGCAGACCATCGACCACCTGCTCGAGAATGAAGCGGGCGCTGAGCGAGCACGGGAACGGTCCCTGCACGCTCACCCGCTCGGGCAGCTCGCCATCCAGGCAGATGGCGCAGAGAAATACCCAGTCCGAACCGCTGCCAGAAACCGGGCGGATCAGACATTCGATGCGGGTGTGGGTGTCGGTGGCGGGTTCGTGGCGCAGGATACAGAGCGGACGCAGCATGGCGGCATACCTCGATCAGCCAGAAGAGCATTTCACGGCCTGCCATCCCTGTGACTGTGAGGCATCCGTCACAGAAAACTAGCCCAGTTTTGTGACACGTCAAGCACGCTCGTCGCCGGCCATGCACCCTGCTGGGGCAATCCAGCGCGTCAGGCAAAGAACCAGTAGCACACCGCAATCGCCGCCAGCACCCCGGAAAGATCCGCCAGCAACGCGCAGCCTACCGCATGGCGGGCGCGCTGGATGCCCACCGCGCCAAAGTACACCGCCAGCACGTAGAAGGTGGTTTCGGTGCTGCCCTGCACGGTCGCCGCCACCAGCGCCGGGAAGCTGTCCACTCCCTGACTCTGCATGGTCTCGATCAGCATGGCCCGCGCGGCACTGCCGGAGAACGGCTTGACCAGCGCGGTGGGCAGCGCATCGACAAAGCGGCTGTCCCAGCCGGCCCACTCGACCAGCATGCGGATACCCTCAAGGCCCAGCTCCAGCGCCCCCGAGGCGCGCAGCACGCCAATCGCGCAGAGCATCGCCACCAGATAGGGCAGCAGGTTTTTGGCGACCTCAAAGCCCTCGCGGGCGCCCTCGACAAACGCCTCGTAGACCGGCACCCGGCGCAGCGCGCCGAACAGCACAAAGCCCAGGATCAGGCCGAACAGGGTCAGGTTACCGAGCAGCGAGGACAACGCCGCCAGCGCACTGGCCGACAGCCCCGCCAGCAGAGCCATGAAGCCGCCAAGCAGCAGCGCCGTGCCGCCCAGCCAGGCCAGCACCACCGGATCGTGCAGGCGCAGGCGCTGCATGAACGCCACGCTGAGCAGCCCGACCAGAGTCGAGGCGCTGGTCGCCAGCAGGATCGGCAGAAACACCAGGGTCGGGTCTGGCGCGCCCTGCTGCACCCGGTACATGAAGATCGACACCGGCAGCAGGGTCAGCGACGAGGCATTGAGCACCAGAAACAGGATCTGCGCATTGCTCGCCGTGGTCTGGCTCGGGTTGAGGCTCTGCAGCGCGTGCATGGCCTTGAGGCCGATCGGCGTGGCGGCGTTGTCCAGCCCCAGCGCATTGGCGGTGAAATTCAGGGTGATCAGCCCCAGCGCCGGATGGCCGGGCGGCACCTCCGGCATCAGGCGGCGAAACAGCGGCCCGAGCAGCACCGCCAGCCGCTCGACCAGCCCGGCACGCTCGGCAATGCGCAGAAACCCCAGCCAGAGGGTCAGGGTGCCGAACAGCACCACCATCACCTCGACCGAGAGCTTGGCCATGGCGAACAGACTCTCGACCATGGCGGCGAACACGCCGGGATCATCGCCGATCAGCCAGCGCCCGGCGGCGGACAGCGCCGCCACCACAAAGAATCCGAGCCACAGGCCGTTGAGCATGACGATCCCCCTCCCGATCAGGCCGGCGATGATAGCCGGCCCGCCGGAAGGGGGCCATCGACTCAGTCGGGGATCAGCACGATCTTGGCGCTACCCGCCTCCACCGCCCGGTACGCCTCGACCCCGCGACTGAGCGGCCAGCACTGCGGCAGGGCCGGCAGCGGCAGTTGCCCGGCGGCAAACAGCGCCCCGATCGACTGCAGATGGCGGGCGCATTCCTCAAGGCTATAGAGCAGCGAATTGACCCCGACCAGCACACCGCCGCGCCGGTACAGATCCAGCACCGGCACCTCGACCTGCCCGCTGACCGGTGCGGCGATCACCGCCAGACGCCCGAAGGTCGCCAGCGCCGGCACCGCTGCCGCCAGCCAGAAGCCGGTGGTGTCGAAGATCACCTCAGGCAGCACACCGGCAAAGGCCTCCTGTACCTGCGCCGCCAGTGCCGTCGGCTCGCCCAGCAGCAGGGTGTGGGTGCGCGCCTGCCAGGGCGCCAATGCCTCGCGACGCCGCGCCGCCACACACACCTGCGCACCGCGCGCCAGCGCCAGATCAGCCGCCGCCTGCGCCACCGCGCCGGCACCGATGATCAGCAGCCGCGTGCCCTGCTCGACCCCCGTGCGGCTCAGGGCATCCCAGGCGGTCAGGTAGGGCACTCCGCAGGTCGCGGCGCGGGCAAAGTCCAGCTCGGCCGGCAGACGGGCCAGCGCCTCAATCGGCAGGCAGACTTGCGCGGCATGGCAGCCATCGCGGGTGAAGCCAAAGCCCTTGCCGCTGCCGCCCCACACCGCCTGGCCAAGCCACTCGTCCGGCCCCTCGATCACCACCCCAGCAAAATCCCGGCCGGGAATCCGTGGGGTCTGGGTATAGGGAAAGCGCCCCAGCACGTTCTTCACATCGCTGGGATTGACACCGGCGGCACGCACCTCGACCCGCACCTCACCCGCGGCCAGCGGCGGTGCGGCCACCTCGCAGAGCTGCAAGGCATCCAGAGAGCCGGTGGTGGAAAACTGCAAGGCCTGCATGGGCGTACTCCTGAAACACGGCAAATGAACAAACGGCCCCCTCAGCGGGAGGGCCGTTTACATGGGGTGAGTCCTCAGCCGATCAGCGCGGCGATGTGCGCCTCAGCGGCAGCAAAGGCCTGCTCGACGCCCTCGGCGCCCATCGCCAGCCCTTCGGCGTAGATGAACTCGACATCCTGCATGCCCAAAAAGCCCAGCATGGTCTTCAGGTACGGCACCTGGGAGTCAGCCGGGGTGTCGCGGTACTGACCGCCACGCGCCAGCGCGACGTAGACCTTTTTGCCGGTCAACAGCCCCTGCGGGCCGTTCTCGGTGTAGCGGAAGGTCACCCCGGCGCGGGCGATGGCATCCAGCCAGCACTTGAGCTGCACCGGCACGCCGAAGTTGTACATCGGCACGCCGAGCACCAGCACATCGGCAGCCTGCACCTGGGCGATCAGCGCGTCATCAAGGGCCACGCGCGCCGTCTGTTCGGCGCTACGCTGCTCGGCCGGGGTGAACAGCGCGCCCAGCGCGTCCTGATCGAGCATCGGGTGCGGCTGGCGGGCCAGGTCACGCAGCTCCAGCTGCGCCTGCGGGTGAGCGGCTTTGAGGCGGGCGCTGATCGCATCGGCCAGACGGGTGGAGTTGGCGCCCTGGGTGCGGGCGCTGGCATTGATCTGCAGAATCTTCATCGGTGGGGTTCCTGGGAGTGAAAAGCGTCAGTAACGGGGTTGTTCGTGGGGGCGCAGGTCGAATAGCAGCACCTCGGCCTGCTCGCCCTCGGCAAACTCGATCTCGCGCACGCGGCGCAGGCGCGCACCGTCGCCGGCCTGCAGGCGCTGGCCGTTGACGCTCAGGCTGCCGCGCGCCACCTGAATATAAGCAAAGCGATCAGGCGCCAGCGTGATGCGCTGCCGCTCGGCACCATCGAACAGGCCGGCATACACCCGGGCATCCTGATACACCGCAAGCGAGTCGTCCGCCCCGTCAGGCGAGATGATCAGGTGCAGCTGGCCGCGCTTCTCTTCAGCGCTGAAGTGGCGCTGCTGATAGCGCGGCGTCACGCCCTGACGATCGGGGACGATCCAGATCTGCAAAAAATGCACCGGCTGATCGGCCGAGGCGTTGTATTCACTGTGCCGGATGCCGCTGCCGGCACTCATCATCTGCACATCCCCGGCGTGGATCACCGAGCCTGTGCCCATCGAATCGCGGTGCGCAAGCGCGCCCTCCAGCACGTAGGAGAAGATCTCCATGTCGCGGTGCGGGTGGGTATCAAAGCCGTGGCCGCCGCGCACCCGGTCATCATTGATCACCAACAGATCCGAGAAGCCCAGCTGCTGCGGATCGTAGTAGCGGCCAAACGAGAAGCTGTGCTGCGACTGCAGCCAGCCAAAGTCGGCAACGCCGCGCGCGGCGGCCGGGCGAATCTCCAGCATGTCGATCTCCTTGAGTTCAGCGGGGGTGAGGCCGGTCATGCCGGCCTCGCCCTCCCGTGGACAGCTCTCAGTTCTTGATGGCTTCCAGCACATGGCGCGGGTGGCCGCCGGTGGCAAACAGGTTGCGCTGCTCGATCTGCACCTGCACCGGGTCGATCCGCTCATCCGCCTGCGGCTCGATGCGCAGGGTCAGCGGCTGCTCCACGCCACTGACCATCAGGGCGCCCTCGATAGCGGTCGGCTGGCCGGCCTCGAACTGCACCCGATGGGTGGTGAAGGTCGCCTCATCGCTGGACGGGGCCGCCAGGGCACTGGTGGCGGTCAGGGCGGAAGCGCTCAGCAGCAGGATGGTCGAGAGTGTGTGCAGGGTTTTCATCAAATCGCTCCAGTGAAGGGCATGGTGGGTGACGCCGCGCACTGTAGCGGCGGCATTGACGCTGAAATAGGTGACAATCAACAACACTCTGTTGACGCTGGAGGCAACAATGAACCGTCTTGAGGCGATGGCGCTGTTCGTGCGGGTGGCGGAGCTGGGCAGCTTTGCCGCCGCGGCCAGTCAGCTGGGCGTGGCCCGCTCGGTGGTCACCCGGCAGATCGCCGCACTGGAGGCGCATCTGGGCAGCAAGCTGATGGTGCGCAGTACCCGGCGCCTGACCCTGACGACCGCTGGCAGTACCTATCTGGAAAAATGCCGGACGATCCTCGCGCTGGTCGAGGAGGCCGAGTCGGGGGTGATGGAGGCGCGTCAGGAGCCGAGCGGGCCGCTGCGCATCAGCCTGCCGCTGAGCTTTGGCCTGCGCCGGCTGGTGCCGCTGCTGCTGGAGTTCGCCCGCTGCTGGCCGAAGATCCAGCTGTCACTGGATTTCAGCGACCGGCGCCAGCACCTGATCGAGTCCGGCATCGCCCTGTCGATCCGCATCATGGCGCAGCCGGAACCCGGCGATATCGTTCGGCGCCTAGGCAGTGTGCGGTTGCAGGTGGTGGCGGCGCCCGACTACCTGGCCCGCCACGGCTGCCCGCAGCATCCTCAGGAGCTCAAGGCACATACCTGCCTCGGCTATTCCCAGTACCTGAACAACCAGCCCTGGCAGTTCAGTCTGGACGGCCAGCTGCGCAGCCTGGCGCTGCCGCTGGCGCTACAGGCCAACAATGGCGACGCGCTGGCCGAGGCGGCCGCCCAGGGCATGGGCATCAGCCAGCAGCCGGATTTCATCATCGCCCCGTATCTGGCCGATGGGCGTCTGGTGACCCTGCTGCAGGCCTTCGAGCCGCCACCGCTGGGCATCTACGCCCTGCTGGCCGGCAACCGCTTCCTGCCGCACCGGGTGCGGGTGCTGATCGACTTTCTGGCCGAGCGACTGGCCGAGCCATCGGCCACGCCGCCCAGTCCTTCGCCTCAGTGAATCAGGCTGCGGATCAGCAGGCCGACCAGCGCCAGCGCGCCCACACCCAGAGCCCAGAACAGCACGAACCAGCCCAGTTGCCGCCAGGTACGCGCCATCAGTGATACCCGCCCTGCGGGTCGATCTTGCCGCGGAACACCCAGTAGGCGTAGCCGGTATAGGCTAGGATCAGCGGCAGCAGCACCAGCGCACCGGCCAGCAGGAACCACAGGCTGTCGTCCGGGCCGGCCGTCTCCCAGAGGGTCAGGGCCGGGGGCACCATGTAGGGGAACAGGCTGATGCACAACCCGACAAAGCTCAGCACGAACACCGACAGCGCCGCACCGAACGGCCAGGCATCACGGCCACGGCGCATCCCCTGCACGAACACCAGCACCGCCACCAGCATCAGCGCCGGGACCCAGATGCTGAACAGCGCCCCGGGCAGGCTGAACCAGCGCGCCAGGTACTGCGGATTGAGCAGCGGGGTGAGCAGGCTGACCACCCCGATCAGCAGCAGGGTCAGCGCACCGCTCAGCCACGCCAGGCGCCGCGCCCGCTCACGCACTGCCCCTTCCGTCTTCATCAGCAGCCAGGTGGCGCCCAGCAGGCTGTAACCGCAGACCAGCGCCACGCCAGTCAGCAGCGAGAAGCCGCTCAGCCAGTCCCAGTGCCCGCCGGCATAGGCGCGATTTTCCACCGCGATGCCCTGCACCAAGGCACCCAGCGCTACCCCCTGCGCCAGCGTCGCCAGCAGGCTGCCCGCACAGAACGACAGGTTCCACACCCAGCGCCCGCGCTGGGTCCGCCAGCGGAACTCGAACGCCACCCCGCGCAGCACCAGGGCCAGCAGCATGACGATGATCGGCACATACAACGCCGGCATGATCACCGCATACGCCAGCGGAAACACCGCAAACAGCCCGCCGCCGCCCAGCACCAGCCAGGTCTCGTTGCCATCCCAGACCGGGGCCACCGTGTTCATCGCCAGCGACTTCTCCTCATCGCCGCGCATGAAGGGGAACAGCATGCCGACCCCCAGATCAAAACCGTCGAGTACCACATAGGCCAGTACGGCAAAGGCAATCAGCGCCGCCCAGACCAGAGCCAGATCGATTGTCATCTCAGTCTCCTCAACGGGTCGCGGACGGCTGGCTGCCGTCATGCAGAGCCGGAATACCCGCCGCACGCAGCGGCCCCGCCACCGAGGGCGCCATGCCCTGCACGCGCGTATTCATCAGACGCAGGATGTAGAAGGTGCCGGCCCCGAACATCGAGAAATAGATGACGATGAACGCCAGCAAGGAACTGCCCACGGCCGTCGCCTCGACCGGCGCCACACTGTCGGCGGTCAGCAGCAGCCCCTGAATGGTCCACGGCTGACGGCCCACCTCGGTGGTGATCCAGCCGGCCAGCACCGCGACAAAGCCACTCGGCCCCATCAGCAGCGCCGCGCGCAGCAGCGCCGACGAGCCATACAGCCGCCCACGCCAGCGCAGCCAGGCGGCCCACAGCCCGAGGCCGGCCATCAGCAGGCCGAGCATCACCATCACCCGGAACGACCAGAACACCAGCGCCGCCTTCGGGCGCTCCTCACGCGGCCAGGCCTTGAGGCCCTGCACCTCGCCGTCCCAGTCATGGGTGAGGATCAGCGAGCCGAGCTTGGGAATCTGCACGGCATAGCGGGTGATTTCAGCCTCATCATCAGGCAGGCCGAAGAGGATCAGCGGTGCCCCGGCGTGGGTCTCGTAATGCCCCTCCATCGCCGCCACCTTGGCCGGCTGATACTCCAGGGTATTGAGGCCGTGGAAGTCCCCGGCCAGCACCTGCAGTGGCGCGACCACCACCAGCATGCCCATCGCCATGCCGAACATGGTGCGCGCCGCCTGATCGGCGCGGTCACGCAGCAGGTGCCAGGCACCGACCGCCCCGACCACCAGAGCGGTGGTCAGGTAGGCGGCCAGCACCATGTGCACCAGCCGGTACGGGAACGAGGGGTTGAAGATGATCGCCCACCAGCTCTCGGGGATGAACTGCCCCAGCTCATTGATCCCGTATCCCTGGGGCGTCTGCATCCACGAGTTGACACTGAGGATCCAGAACGCCGAACCGAGGGTACCGACCGCCACCATCAGGGTGGCGAAGAAGTGCAGGCGCGGACCGACCTTCTCGCGGCCAAACAGCATCACGCCCAGAAAGCCGGCTTCCAGAAAGAAGGCCGACAGCACCTCGTAGCCCATCAGCGGCCCGAGGATCGGCCCGGCCTTGTCGGAGAACACCGACCAGTTGGTGCCGAACTGGTAGGACATGACGATGCCCGAGACCACGCCCATGCCAAAGGCCACGGCGAAGATGGTCTTCCAGTAGTTGAACAGGCGCAGGTAGACCGGCTGGCCGGTGCGCAGGTGCAAGCCGTTAAGTACCGCCAGATAGCTGGCCAGCCCGATCGAAAATGCCGGGAAGATGATGTGAAAGGACACCGTGAAAGCGAACTGCAGACGCGCCAGTTCCAGTGCATCGAAGCCGAACATGGAAATATCCCCGCGGGGAGTGGAGTCGCGGCACAGGATGGTCGCCACGGGTACGGGTGAGAACTGCCAGATTGTCACATGGGACAATCCGCCCCGCTCACGGCCGCAGCCACAGCACCCGCCCGTCAGGCTGAGCCGCCCAGGGCCGCTCGCGGTATTCGCCGGCCAGATAGGCACGGGCCTGATCGGCATAGTGGCGATCCAGCGGCACCCCACTCTGCCCGAGCGGCGCCGCCCGCCAGGCGGTGGGCGCGGCGCCCAGCTCGATCACCCGGCGCACCGAGGGGCCGTACTGCACCGGCCAGGGTGCCGGCCCCAAGGCTTGAGACAGGTTGTTGGGCACCTCGTGGCTGCCGGGCGCCTCCAGCGGGCCGACGTTGAGCAGCCGATCCAGCGGCGCGAGGCGCCCAAGCGGATGACCGAAAGTCAGGGTATGGGCGCGGCCCCAGCGCCAGGTGTCCGGCGCACCGTACAGCGCGCGCAGGTGCGCAAGGCTCGCCTGCCAGGCGCGCGCGAGGATCGCCGCGCGGTCCTCGCGGGCCGGCGTGGCGCGATCATCCCACCAGGGCGAATCGTGGCGGGCGGCCAGTGCGGGTAGCGCCTCATCCAAGGCGCGGGTCTGCAGCAGGGCGGCAAACCAGCCCTCGCCCAGCTCATCGGCCAGCGCGGCGCGGGCCAGCTCGTAGCGCAGCTGGTTGAACAGCACCGCCGGGCGCGAGTCCAGCTCGTGCGCGCCGGACCAGGCCAGCAGCTCCTCCAGCAGCGCGCGCTCCGCCTCGCCCACCTCGGCACGCAGCTCCGCCGCCAGCGGGGCCAGCAGGCGCGCGGGGTAGGCGCTGGCGGTGTCCAGCTGCAGGGCGCGGCTGTCGGCGGGCGTCCAGCCGTGAGGGCGCGCATCCAGTGCCGCCTGCAGGCGCTGCTGGCGATCGACCGGGTTGTAGTAGCCCGGCCCGCCTCCGGCCGGGCGCTGGTTGGCGGACAGCACATAGCCGCGCGGCGGGTTTTCCTCCTGAGGATTCTCCGCGAACGGGCGCGGCTGCGGCGCCTGCGCGTCAGCGCTGCCGCCCTGCAGGATGAACGCCGGATCCACCCCCGGCGGATGGCGCAACAAGCGCGCGGCGCTCCACCAGGCAATATCGCCCCCGGCGCCCGCCCACACCACGTTCAGCCCCGGCGCGGCGATGCCGGCCACCGCGGCGCGGGCCTTGGCCAGACTGTCGGCGCGGTTGAGCTGGTAGAAGGCGTCAAGGATCGGGTTGTACGCCTCATACAGCACCCAGCGCAGCGCCAGCGGCGTGGGACCGGCCTGCTCGCCGAGTGCCTCGTTGATCAGCGGGCCATTCGGTGAGCGGCGCAGGCACAGCTCGACCGGTGCGGCATCGCGCACGGCAATCGATTCGCAGCGCTGGCTCAGCGTCACCCACTGCCCGTCGTGCCAGATGCGCTGGGCATCCTGCGGATCGACCTGCTCGGCGATCAGGTCCATGTCATCGTTCTGCAGCATGGTCAGGCTCCAGGCGAAGGCGGCGCTGTGCCCGAGCAGGGCAAACGGTACCAGCGCATGGTGCTCGCCGTAGAGATCCAGCCCCGGCGCCTCTAGGCGGGCGCTGTACCAGACCTGCGGCACGCTGAAGGCGATGTGCGGGTCTCCCGCTAGCTGCGGCGCACCGCTGGCGGTGCGTGCGCCAGACAGCGCCCAGGCGTTGCTGCCGGCAAAGCGCGAGAAGGCCGGTCCCGGCAGCGCCGCCACCTGCTGCGCCAGCGCCTCGAGGGCCGACCAGTCCGCCTCCTGCAGCCGCCCGGAGGCGGCCGGCGCGCGGTTCAGGGCCTCGCTGAAGATCGCCAGGTACTCGCTGCCCAGCCGGTCGCGGACATGGGTGAGCAGTGGCTCACTGCGCAGCGCGGCGGCAAAGCTGTAGGCCATGTAGCCGACCACGCTGAAGGTGTCGGTGGCGGTAAAGGGCCGCGGCGTGATGCCCAGCACGGCAAATTCCGGCGGCAGCGGCCGGCTGGCCTGGAACTGGTTGATGCCATCCAGATAGGCCTGCAACGCTCGCCAGGCCGGGGTATCGTGCGGCTCACGGGCGGCCGCGGCACTCGCCTGCTCGCCGAGGCGCAGAGTGCGGAACAGCCGATCGACCGGTAGCAGCTCGGCGCCGAGGATCTCGGCAAGCTCGCCCTGGGCCAGACGGCGCAGCAGCTCCATCTGGAACAGCCGGTCCTGGGCGTGCACAAAGCCCAGCGCCCGGTACAGATCCGTCTCGTGTTCGGCCTGGATATGCGGTACGCCCTCGGCATCGAAGCGTACCGCCACCGGCGCGCGAAGGCCGCTCAGCGGCAGGCTGCCCTCGCGCTGCGGCAGGCTGCGCTGCCAGAACAGGCCCAGCAGCAACGCACCGAGCAGCAGCACGGCCAGCAGCGCATACAGCGCAAGACGCCAGGGCCGGCGCCACGCGGCCAGTGAGCGGACAGCAGAAATCTTCACGGACGGTTTCCAGCACAGTGACGAGGCGCCCATGGTAGCGGCCCTGCCCAACGCCTGCAGCCTGCGCGGTGCTCGGGGCCGCGCGCCTCAGCGCCGCACGGCCCGCGCCTGCACCCAGACGCTGAGCAGCCCGGCACAGATGATCACCGCCATGCCCAGCAGCGCGCCGCCGTCCGGGCGATGCGCAAAGACCAGCAGCCCGAGCAGCGCGGCAAACAGAATCTGCAGGTAGCTGAACGGCGCCAGCACCACCGGCGAGCTGTAGTGGAAGGCGCGGGTCATCAGCAGATGGCCGAACACGCCGATGCCGCCGAGCGCCAGCATGGCCAGCAGCGCGGGCAGCGCCGGCCAGCCCGCCCAGAACCATGGCAGCAACAGGCTCATCCCGCCAAGGCCAATCAGCCCGGAAATCAGGTTGCTGGTCAGCGCCGAATCGCGGTTGCCGATGCGCCGGGTCAGCAGCTGGTACAGGGCATAACAGGTCGCCGAACCCAGCGGCAGCAGCATGGCCGGCGTCAGCAGCCCGCCGCCGGGCCGCACGATGATCAGCACACCGACAAAGCCGATGGCCACCGCCAGCCACTGGATCGGCCGGGCCCGCTCGCCAAGGATCGGCATGGCCAGCAGGGTGACCAGCAGCGGGGCGAGAAACTGCACCGCCGTCGCCTCGCCCAGGGGCAAAAAGCGCAGCGCCGAGAAGAAGAACAGGCTGATGCCCAGCTGGCTCAGGCCGCGCAGTACCTGCAGCCCCGGGCAGTTGACCCGCAGCAGGCCCAGCCCCTGACGGGGCAGCAGCCAGGCACCGAGCAGCGCGGTCTGGGCGAAGTAACGCACCCAGGTGACCAGCACCACGCCATGGGCCAGCGCCAGGAACTTGGCCAGGCTGTCCATCGAGGCGAAGATCAGCGCCACCAGACAGGTGAGCAGGATGCCCTTGAGGGGGTTGGCAGTCATGGTACAGGGGTTCCGTCAGGCAGGAGGCCCGGACGTCGGGATGTCGGGGCGGTGTGCCCAGCATGGCACATCCGCCCCCGTCTGACCTCAGCGGGTCAGAAACGCCAGCACGGCATTGCTGAAATCAGCACCGGCTTCGACGTTGGAGAGGTGCGCGGCATGGAACTCGACCAGCTCCGCGCCCTGGATGCGCGCCTGCATGAAGCGGCCATCGTCCGGGGTGGTCACCGCATCGGCGCTGCCGCAGACGATCAGGGTCGGCACGCGGATGGCTCCGATCTGCTCGCGGTAGTCGGCATCGCGCACCGCCGCGCAGTTGGCGGCATAGCCCTGCGGCGAGGTGGAGGCCAGCATGCCGACGATCGGCTCGGCCTGCTCCGGGTGCGCCGCGGCGAACTCGGCGGTGAACCAGCGGGCGATCGAGGCATCGCGCAGGTCACGCATCGCCTGCTGGCCACCGGCCAGTACGGTCTCGATGCGGGTGTTCCACACCTGATCGTTGGCGATCTTCGCCGCGGTGTTGCACAGCACCAGACGGGTCAGACGCTCACCGGCATGAATGCCCAGCCACTGGCCGATCAGGCCGCCCATCGACAGACCGCAGAACGCCGCCTTGTCGATGTTCAGCGCATCGAGCAGGGCCAGCACGTCACGGCCAAGCTGCTCGATGCTGTAGAAGCCCTCGGTGGCCAGCGAGGCGCCATGGCCGCGGGTGTCAAAGCGCAGCACGCGAAAATGCTGGGTGAAGGCCGGGATCTGCGCGTCCCACATATGCAGGTCAGTGCCCAGCGAGTTGGACAGCACCAGCACCGGGGCATCGACCGGGCCATCGAGCTGATAGTTCAGGGCGCCATCGGCGAGTTGTACGGTCGGCATGCAGCACTCCTTGGAGAATCAACGGGAAACAGCAACGCGAATGCAGCGACCGCCAGGGGCAGCCGCTGCATCGCTTACCAGGCAGGCAGACACCTGCCGGTCACTTACACGCGCTCGAAGGCCAGCGCCAGACCCTGACCGACGCCCACGCACATGGTCGCCAGGCCACGCTTGCCGCCGGATTTCTCCAGCTGATGCAGCGCGGTCAGGACCAGACGGGTGCCGCTCATGCCCAGCGGGTGGCCGAGGGCGATGGCGCCGCCGTTGGGGTTGACCCGGGCGTCGTCGTCGGCGATGCCCAGCTCGCGCATGCAGGCCAGACCCTGGGCGGCGAAGGCTTCGTTGAGCTCGATGACATCAAAGTCCGCCACCGACAGCTTCAGGCGCGCGCAGAGCTTGCGCACCGCCGGCACCGGGCCGATGCCCATCACCCGCGGCGCGACACCGGCCGAGGCCATGCCGATCACCTTGGCGCGCGGGGTCAGGCCGTACTTGGCGACCGCCTCGGCGCTGGCGAGGATCATCGCCGCGGCACCGTCGTTGATGCCCGAGGCATTGCCGGCGGTGACGCTGTTGCCCTCGCCGTTGACCGGCTTGAGCTTGGCCAGCGCTTCCGGGGTGGTGTCCGGACGCGGGTGCTCGTCCTGCTCGATCACGGTGTCACCCTTGCGGCCCTTGATCACCACCGGGGTGATTTCCTCGGCGAAGTAGCCAGAGGTCTGGGCACGGCCGGCGCGCTGCTGGCTGCGCAGGGCGAAGGCGTCCTGATCTTCACGGGAGATGCCGTATTCCTGAGCGACGTTGTCCGCCGTCTGCGGCATGGCCTCGACGCCGAACTGCGCCTTGAACGCCGGGTTGATGAAGCGCCAGCCCATGGTGGTGTCTTCGATCTTCTGGCTGCGGCCAAAGGCGCTTTCCGCCTTGCCCATCACGTAGGGCGCGCGGCTCATCTGCTCGACGCCACCGGCAATCGCCAGCTCCATCTCACCCAGCGCAATGGCGCGGAAGGCGTTACCCACTGCTTCCAGGCCCGAGGCACACAGGCGGTTGACGGTCACACCCGGCACGCTGTCGGGGATGCCGGCCAGCAGCAGCGCCATGCGCGCCACGTTGCGGTTGTCCTCACCGGCCTGGTTGGCACAGCCCAGGAACACCTCATCGATCGCCGCAGGATCGAGCTGCGGGTTGCGCTCCAGCAGCGCCTTGAGGGGAATCGCCGCCAGATCGTCGGCCCGCACAGCGGCCAGTGCGCCGCCAAAGCGGCCGATCGGTGTGCGGATCGCGTCGCAAATGAAGACGTCGCGGCTCATGCATCACCCCCGACCTGACCGTGGGCCGCGGCGGTACGCGCTTCCAGGGCACGCAGGGCCTCCAGCTCGACCTGGGTCGGCTCCGGCACGATGCTCACCTCATCGGCAAAGCGGATCGCCCAGCCGGTGTTCTCGATGATCTGCTCGCGGGTCACGCCCGGGTGGATGGCGGTAACGATGAACTCGTTGCTGCCCGCTTCCGGCTCCATGATGCAAAGGTCAGTGATGATCGCCACCGGGCCCTTGCCCGGCAGGCCCAGACGCTGACGGTGATCGCCGCCCTCGCCATGACCGACCGAGGTGATGAAGTCGAGCTTATCGACAAAGCTGCGATGACCCTGCTTGAGGATGATCAGCACCTCTTTGGCGCTACCGGCGATTTCCGGCGCGCCACCGGCGCCGGGCAGGCGCACTTTCGGCGAGAAGTAGTCGCCGACCACGGTGGTGTTGATGTTGCCGAACTTGTCGACCTGCGCAGCGCCCAGGAAGCCGACGTCGATGCGCCCGCCCTGCAGCCAGTAGCGGAAGATTTCGCCGGTGGGCACCACGGTGTCGGCGGTTTCGGCCAGCTCGCCGTCACCGATGGACAGCGGCAGCACGGTCGGCTTGGCGCCGATCGGGCCGGATTCGTAAATCAGCACCACGTCCGGGGACGAGGTCAGGCGCGCCAGGTTGGCGGCCTTGGACGGCAGGCCGATACCGACGAAGCACACCGCGCCGTTCTTCAGGCGACGGGCCGCGGCCACGGTCATCATTTCGTTGGTGGTGTAGCTCATCACTTGGCCTCCTGCTGAGCGGCCAGCTTGGCCTGATACTCGGAGAAATCGGCGGTGCCGCGAATGTAGGTGTCGATCCACGCAGTGAAAGTGTCACGGTTGCGGGCGATCGGATCCCAGGCCTGGTAGAAGCGGTTATCGCGCTCGTAGTAGCCGTGGGCGTAGGATGGATGGGCACCACCCGGCACCAGGCAGACCGCCGACAGTGCCCAGGTGGGCAGCACGCAGGCGTTCATCGGCGCGTTGAGGTCGTCGACGATTTCCTCGACGGTGACGATGGCGCGCTTGGCGGCCAGCACGGCTTCCTTCTGCACCCCGAGGATGCCCTGCACCAGCACGTTGCCCTTGCGATCGGCCTTCTGGGCATGGATCACGGTGACATCCGGGCGCACGCTCGGTACGGCGGCCAGCTGCTCACCGGTGAACGGGCAGGTGACCGACTTGATCAGCGGGTTGACCTTGGGCAGGTCGGAGCCAGCGTAGGCGCGCAGCACGGCGAACGGCAGGCCGGAAGCACCGGCGACGTAGGCGTTGGCCAGGTCGGCGTGGCTGTGCTCTTCGATTTCCAGGGCGTGCGGCCACTGCTTCTCGACAGAATCACGCAGGCGGTGCAGGGAGCCGACACCGGGGTTGCCACCCCAGGAGAAGATCAGCTTCTTGGCGCAGCCCGAGCCGATCAGCTGGTCGTAGATCAGGTCGGGGGTCATGCGCACCAGGGTCAGCTCTTTCTTGCCCTGACGGATGATTTCGTGACCGGCAGCAGTCGGGATCAGGTGGGTGAAGCCTTCGAGGGCGACGGTATTGCCGTCGTTGACGAAGCGTTGCACCGCTTCGCGCAGGGTGAGGATTTCGGCCATCGCTAGTGCTCTTGCTCGGTGGGGAAAACCGGCGCCATGACGCCGGTGAGTGTCTCTGACACGCGCAACAGTAGGATGCTACGCGCAGCGCGGCAATCCGATAACCGATTATAGGTTCGATAATCGAACAAAAACCGCTGACTGTTCGCGGTGTTGTCATCCGCGCGGCGTAGCGGCGCGCCCGATCAGCCCTGCAAAGGACTGGCCACCTGAGCCCCCAGCTCGCGGCTGATCCGGCTCTGTTGCTCTATGCCCTGGATCACCCGGTTGACGATGGCCACGCGCGCCTGGGCGCCTTCGCGGATTTCGCCCATCGCCGTCAGTGCTAACTGCGCTTGTTGCAGGGCCTGGGTGGCGCTGCCGCCCAGCTCGCCGATCCCGGCGCGGGCGCTTTCGGCGGCGCCTTCCAGACTGCTGGCGATCTGCATGATCTGCACGCTGGATTCGTTGGCGCGCTGGGCGAGGCTGCGCACCTCGCCGGCCACCACGGCAAAGCCCCGGCCATACTCGCCGGCCCGCGCCGCCTCGATGGCCGCGTTGAGGGCCAGCAGGTTGGTCTGCATGGCAATCTCCTGGATGCTGGAGACGATCGCGGCAATGCTCTGCGACTGGCCACGCAGCGCGTCGAATACGTCATGCAGGCTGTCCATATGCCCGGACAGGCCACCGACACGGCTGCTCACCTCCTCGATCGAGCGCAGGCTCTGCACCACCCGCTCACCAAAGCCTGCGGCCAGCTGGCTGGCGTAGTCCATGTCGTTCTGTACCTGGCCGATGGCCGCCTCCAGCGCCTGCAGGCTCGGTTGCAGGGTCTGTGGATCGAAGTCGCTGGTGGCCTGCTGGTGATGGGCGGCTTCCGCCGGCTCATGCGCCGCCGGCAGATCAATAGAGGGGGTTTCCATCTGGGCCAGGGCCGGCTCGGTAGAACGGTGCGCACAGCGCAGCAGCCAGAGTGCCGCCAGCAGGGAGGCCAGCGTGCCCAGCCAAGCGAGTGGGCTGGCCAGCTGCAGGGCTTGCAGGCCAGTCACCGCCACGATCAGTACGGTAGCCAGAAGAGAGGGAAGAGCGATCATCGGCAGACTCCAGCAGACTGTCGTCGTGCGCCAGCGGCCGGAACAGCGCCCCGGCGCACGGTGGGCGGGACAGAATACCTTGGCCATCCGGCGGACCAAGGGTCGAAGACCGCCTGGTGGGCGGTCTTCGCACACTTACAGACCGATATGCTCCTGCAGCAGCTGCGGCTGCTGCTTGAGCTCGCTGCTCGGGCCATCGTAGACCACATGTCCCTTGACCATGATCATGCTGCGATCCGTCAGATCGAGCAGCACGCTGACGTTCTTGTCCACCACCAGGGTGGCGATGCCGGTGTCCTTGATGGTGCGGATCACCCCCCAGATTTCCTTGCGGATCAGCGGCGCCAGCCCTTCGGTGGCCTCATCGAGGATGATCAGCTCCGGGTTGGTCATCAGCGCCCGACCGATGGCGACCATCTGCTGCTCGCCGCCGGACAGGTTGCCGGTCAGGTGAGCAAAGCGCTCGGCCAGACGCGGGAAGGTGGCCAGCACCCGGTCAAGATCCCAGTCCTTGCGACCGTTGAGGCCGGGGCGGGCCGCCATGACCAGACTCTCGCGCACGGTCAGGTTGGGGAACATGCCCCGCCCTTCCGGGACGTAGCCGATGCCGCGGCGGATGGTCTGGTAGGGCGGCTGGCCGTTGACCCGCTCGCCACAGACATACACATCGCCGCGGCGCGGGGTGACAAAACCCAGCATCGAGCGGATGGTGGTGCTCTTGCCCATGCCGTTGCGCCCGAGCAGCGCCAGGGTCTCGCCGGGGGCGATACGCAGATCGACCCCGTGCAGGATGTGGCTGTTGCCGTAGTAGGTGTGCAGACCGACCGCCTCGATGATCGGGGTGGCGGACTGCGGTGCCTGTGCCAGTGCTGCGCTCATCAGAACTCCTCCTCGCCATCGCCCAGATAGGCTTCCTGGACCAGCGGATCGTTGCGCACCTGATCAAGCGGGCCACTGGCCAGCATCTGGCCGTTGACCATCACGGTGAGCTTGTGGGCGATGCTGAACACCGCATCCATGTCGTGCTCGACCAGCACCAGCGAATAGTCGCGGGACAGGGTGGCCAGCAGCTCCACGACGCGGCTCGACTCCTCCTTGCCCATGCCGGCCATCGGCTCATCGAGCAGCAGGAAGCTCGGTTCGGTGGCCAGCACCATGCCGATCTCCAGCTGACGCTGCTCGCCATAGCTCATGGTCCCGGCGATCACGTCGCGCTTGGCGCTCAGGCCGCACAGCTCAAGGCCCATTTCAGCCAGTTCGCGCACCTGGCTGTAGCGCTCGCTGCGCCGGAAGAAGCGGAACGAGTTTTTCAGTCGCGACTGGGCGGCCAGCCAGCAGTTTTCCATGCAGGTGAAGCTTGGGAAGATGTTGGTGCGCTGGAAGCTGCGCCCCATCCCCAGGTGCGAGATGCGCTGCGGCGGGGTGCCGGTGATGTCGCGGCCCTTGAAGATGATCTGCCCCTCGCAGGGCGGCAGGTGCCCGGACAACAGGTTGACCATGGTGCTCTTGCCGGCACCGTTGGGGCCGATGATCGCGTGCACTTCACGCTGACCGACTTGCAGGGACACGGCATTGACGGCCGTCAGACCACCGAAGGTCTTGGTCAGACCGCGGGTTTCCAGAATGATCTCGCTCATGGTTGGCCAGCCTCTTTCTGTACGGCGCCTGCCAGGGGGGCAGCGCTCTTGTTATTGACGTTTTTTGCCGACAGCCGTTCGGTGAGCTTGAGCAGCAGCCCGGCGATACCGCGCGGCAGCACCAGCACCATGCCGATCACCACCAGGCCCATCAGCAGCTCCCAGTGCGGGGTGATGGCGGCGAAGCCGGCATGCAGGCCCTCGAAGGCAAAGGCGCCGAGGATCGCCCCAAACAGCGTGCCCATGCCGCCGAGGATCACCATCACCAGCACATGGGCCGACAGCTCCCAGCCTACCTGGTCGGGGCTGACGAAGCCGTACTGGGTCGCCGACAGCATGCCGGCGTAACCGGCCAGCGTGCCGGCAATCACGAAGGCCACCAGCTTGTAGTACAGCGGGTTGTAGCCCATGGCGCGCACGCGGGACTCGTTCTCCTTGATGCCCAGCAGCAGCTGGCCGAAGGGTGCGCGCAGGAAGGTGCGCAGCAGGGCGAATACCGCGATCAGCGAGACCAGCACGACATAGAACAGCGTGGTGCGGTTTTCCAGATCGAGCAGTTGCACCCCGGCGATGCTGACATCCGGCTTCATGAACAGGTAGGCGCCGTCGGAGCCACCGGTAAACGAGGAGTCATGGAAGAAGAAGTAGAGCATCTGCGAGAAGGCGATAGTCGCCATGATGAAGAAGATGCCCGAGGTGCGGATGATCAGCAGCCCCATCAGCAGGGCCGCCAGGGCACTGACCCCAAGGCAGATCGGCAGGGCCACCCAGATGCTGACAGCTTCGTACTCGGGCGCCACCAGCACCAGGGTGTAGCCGGCCAGACCGAAGAAGGCCGCCTGGGCGATGCTGACCATCCCGGTGATCCCGACCAGCAGGTCAAGGCTCAGGGCGACGATGGACAGGATCATGATGGTGGTGAGTTTTTGCAGGTAGAAATCAAACTTGTCGCCGACCAGCGCCTCGCCAAACAGCGGGAACAGGGCGATCAGCACGGTCAGCACGATCAGCAGGTTGCGGATCGGAGCAGGCAGGATGCGCATGAGAGGATTCTCCGCAGGTAATCAGGCGAACAGGCCGCGTGGCTTGAACAGCAGCACCGCTGCCATGAGGACGTACACCACCATCCCGGCGAAGTCAGGGACCAGCACCGCACCCCAGGTGGCAGTCAGACCGACCAGCAGGGCACCAAGGAAGGCACCACGGATCGAGCCGAGGCCCCCGATGACCACCACCACAAAGGCAATGATCAGCACCTGGTTGCCCATCCCCGGGTATACCGAGGAGATCGGCGCGGCGATCATGCCGGCAAAGGCGGTCAGTGCGGCGCCAGCGGCAAACACCAGGGTGTAGATGCGGCGGATGTTGATGCCAAGGCCCTGCACCATGTCACGGTTGCTGGCGCCACCGCGGATGATCATGCCAAGGCGCGTGCGCTGCAGGACCAGGTACATCACCAGGGCGATCACCCCGCAGACAGCGGAGACGAACAGTCGGTACACCGGGTAGTCGAGCGTCTCGGTCAGGGCGATCGAGCCGGACAGCAGCGCCGGAATCGCCACGCTGTGCACGTCATTGCCCCAGATGATGCTCTGCAGGGCGTCGAACACCAGGATCAGGCCGAAGGTCATCAGTACCTGGTCGAGGTGATCGCGCTTGTACAGCGCCTGCATCAGGAAGCGCTCGATGAGAATGCCGATGCCAACGGCCAGCGGAATGGCCAGCGCGATGGCCAGGAACAGGTTGCCGACCATGCCACTCAGCCAGTAGGCCAGGTAGGCGCCCACCATGTACAACGCGCCATGCGCCAGGTTGATGATGTGCATGATGCCGAAGATCAGCGTAAGGCCGCTGGCGATCAGGAACAGCAGCAGCCCGTACTGCAGACCGTTCATGGTCTGGATGAGAATGCTGGAAAGGTCCATGGGAGTTATCCACACAACGAAGACAGAAAGGCGGCCGCCAGCCCGCCGCGCCCGACAGGGGCGACGGCTGGAGGACACTAGGTGCTACGGGGCCTTGCGGCCCGCTTCAGGCAGCGTGGGCGGCGTTACAGCTTGCAGCCGGGCGCCGGATCGCTCAGGTTTTCGCTGGCGATGTTGACCACCACGTTGTCGCCGTTGCGCACCTCGCGCAGGTAGACGTTCTGCACGGGGTTGTGGGCCTTGGAGAAGGTCCAGGTGCCGCGGGGGCTGTCGATGCGCGCCCCTTCCATCGCCTGCAGCCAGGCCTTGCGGTCCTGGGTGTTGCCGGCAACCTGCTGCAGGGATTGCGCCAGCAGCAGGCCGGTGTCGTAGCCCTGTACCGCATAGATGTCAGCGGCCTTGCCAAACTGCTTCTGGTAGTCCGCGCGGAAGGTGTTGTTGACCGGCGTGTCCAGCGAGTCGGCGTAGTGCAGGGTGGTCAGCAGACCTTCGGCGGCGGCGCCCTGGGCCTGCAGGGTGCCTTCGGTGAGGAAGCCTGAACCCAGCAGCGGGATCTTGTCCTTGAGACCGGCGGCGGCGTAGTCCTGAACGAACTTGGCCGCACCACCACCAGCGAAGAAGACGAACACCGCATCCGGCTTGAGGGAGGCGATCTCGGTCAGCTGCGACTGGAACTCCACTTCCGGGAAGGGCAGGTAGATTTCCTTGGTGACCTTGCCGCCGGCCTGCTCGAAGCCTTCCTTGAAGCCATCCACCGACTCGGTGCCAAAGCCGTAGCGCCAGGAGACGGTGACGATGTTCTTGTAGCCCTTCTCGGCCGCCACTTTCCCCATCGGGTAGGCGGTCTGCCAGGAGGTGAAGGAGGTGCGGAAGATGTTCGGCGCGCACAGCGGGCCGGTGGCGGCGTTGAAGCCGGCGTTGGGGATGATCAGCGGCACACCCGTCTCGCGGGCGACCTTGACCGCAGCCATACCGACGCCGGAGTGGACCGGACCGACCACCACATCGACCTTGGAGCCGGAGACCAGCTTCTGCATGTTCTGCACGGCCTTGCCGGGGTTGGCCTCGCTGTCGACCACCACATACTCGACCGGACGCCCGCCCAGGGTGCCACCCTGCTGCTCGATGGCCATCTTCAGACCGTTGGTGGTGGCCTCACCGAGCGCCGCGAAGGTGCCGGTGTAGGGCAGCAACAGACCGACCTTGACCGGGTCAGCCGCCTGGGCGGAAGTCATGAGGCCCGCGCTCAGGGCCATAGCCAGCGCGGACATCGAAAACAGTTTGGTGCGGTTTTGCAGGATCTTATTGTTGTTGTTCATTGTTCTCTCCGGAACGGATCAAAAGCGACAAGCCGGGTCATCGTGGAACAAGGTCACCGTAGCATCAATCCGGCAAAGGGCGGTTATGGGCGATAATCGAACAGTAATACCCATAAAGCGCAATTTGCGGATACATCTTTAATACGCCTGTACTAGCCACTCCCCTGCCCTGATGATCTCGCAGCAAAGCCGCGTGCCAGAGGCTTTTATTCAGGCGACGAACGGCGCCGTGCCACAAGCTGCCCAGCGCGCCCGGACGGCCGCCAGCGGGCTACATGCCGCCGGCACAAAGGGCGATTATCGAACAGATTAGCGCCCTGTAGGTCTCGGCCAGAAACGACAACGCCCCGTCACAGGACGTGACGGGGCGTTGTGCGACAGCCATTCAGCGGATCAGCATCCGCTGCTCAGCCGGATCAGGCGCCTTGCACCTGCAGCGCGCGCGGACGGTGGCTGCGCTGCTCGGCTTCGTTGCTCGGGGCCTTCTGCAGCTGGAAGTTGAACTCCAGCTCCGCGAAGCGGCTGGCGTCCAGACCACGGGCCTTGGCAGCGGCGGCGTCTTCGATGAACTTGATGTCACCGACCAGGCCATCGCGGGTGGCGTAGGCGAAGTCATCCCACAGGTACTTCTCACCGGCCAGGTTGATCTGGGTGGTCAGGTGACGGTGACCCGGCGCGGAGATGAAGAAGTGGATGTGCGCCGGACGCTGGCCATGACGACCCAGCAGGTTCAGGCACTCCTGAGTCGGGCCTTCCGGGTGGCAGCCGTAGCCGCTCGGCACGATGGAGCGGGCGCGGTAGCGACCTTCGGCGTCGGTGACGATACGACGACGCAGGTTGTACTCGGACTGGCTCTTGTCGAAGTAGGAGTAGTTGCCGTCGGTGTTGGCGTGCCACAGGTCAACGGTGGCGCCGGCGACCGGCTTGCCGTCCAGATCGATCACCTGACCTTCGAGGAACATCACGGTGGCCTTGTCCAGCTCGGTGCCATCGTCCATGCGCGCTTCGCCTTCGCAGATCGGCGCGCCGGCCACGTACAGCGGGCCTTCGATGGTGCGCGGGGTGCCACCGGTCAGGCCGGCTTCGGCGTCCTTGGCGTCCTGCAGCACGTCGAGGAAGTGCTCAAGGCCCAGACCTGCGACCAGCAGGCCGGCTTCGTTGCGGCCGCCCATGCGGTTGAGGTAATCGACGGCGAACCAGAACTCGTCCTGGGTCACTTCCAGGTCTTCGACGATCTTCGCCACATCGTTGATGATGCGGAACATCAGCTGCTTGACGCGCGCGCTGCCCTGATCGTTGTTGAGGCCGGCTGCCTCCTTGAACAGGTCCTGGATCGCGGTGGTGTTGGAAACTTTGACAGTCATGAGAGGCTTCCTTCAGTTGTTATTTTGAGCGGACATTACCGATCATCGGCATGAATGGACGACGGGTGACGGCAGATCGGTGCCACCTCGATATCCATGTACGGGAACAGCGGCAGGCGCATCAGGGTGTCATGCAGCTCCTGAACGCTCTCCACATCGAACACACTGAAATTGGCGTACTGGCCGGCGATGCGCCACAGGTGGCGCCACTTGCCTTCCTGCATCAGGCCCTGAGCCAGGGCCTTTTCGTCGGCCTTGAGCTTGTCGGCCTTGGCCGGGTCCATGTCGAGCGGAAGATTCACGGTCATCTTCACGTGGAACAGCATCGGCAGTTCTCCTTGCAGTTACTTGCGGGCGAAGCGCGCCAGGCGCTCTTCATCGAGGGTCAGACCGATACCCGGGGTGCGCGGCACTTCCAGCTGGAAGTCACGGTAGACCGGCGCTTCGGTGACGATTTCTTCAGTGAGCAGCAGCGGGCCGAACAGTTCGGTGCCCCAGGTCAGGCGGTTGAGCGTGACGAAGGCATGGGCCGACGCCAGGGTCCCGACCGAGCCCTCGAGCATGGTGCCGCCATAGAGGGCGATACCGGCCGCCTCGGCGATCTGCGCGGTGCGCAGCACAGCACGCGGGCCGCCGTTCTTGGCGATCTTCAGGGCGAAGATGCTGGCGGCGCCATCGGCGGCCAGGCTGAAGGCGTCCTCGACGCTCTCGATCGACTCATCGGCCATGATCGGTGCCGGGCTGCGCTGGTTGAGGCGGATCTGGCCGGCGCGGTTGATGCGGGAGATCGGCTGCTCGATCAGGTCGATGCCGTTCTCGCCCAGTACCTGGCAGGCGCGGATCGCCACCGACTCTTCCCAGGCCTGATTGACGTCAACCCGAACGCTGGCCTGATCGCCCAGCGCCTTCTTGATCGCCACCACGTGGCGCAGGTCGCGAGCCACCTCACCGGCACCAATCTTCAGCTTGAAGATGCGGTGACGACGGATTTCCAGCATGTGCTCGGCTTCGGCGATGTCCTTGGCGGTATCACCGGAGGCCAGGGTCCAGGCCACCTCGAGGCTGTCACGCACCCGACCACCGAGCAGCTCGCTGACCGGCAGGCCCAGGCGCTTGCCCTGGGCGTCCAGCAGGGCGCTTTCCAGGCCGGACTTGGCGAAGGTGTTGCCCTTGGCCGCCTTGTCCAGGCGCAGCATGCACGCATTGATATTGGCCGCATCCTGGCCGATCAAGAGCGGTGCCAGATGGCTGTCGATGTTCTGCTTGATGCTTTCCGGGCTTTCGTTGCCGTAGGCAAGGCCGCCGATGGTGGTGGACTCACCGATGCCTTCAATGCCATCGGCGCAGCGCACACGGATGATCACCAGCGTCTGGCTCTGCATGGTGTGCATGGCCAGCTTGTGAGGGCGGATGGTCGGCAGGTCGACGATGATCGTCTCGATGCGCTCGATCAGGGAGTGGCTCATATCAATATCCGAAAGTGACGTGTCGTGGGGTTGCCGCCTCAGGCAGCAACCTCACTACGGGAACGGCTGATGGCAAACACCAGCATGGCCAGCGCCGCCAGTACACCCGGGATGGCAAACGCCATGAAGTTGAGGTGCAGCGGCAGGTTGATGCCAAGGAGCGCACCGCCAAGCAGCGGACCGACGATCGCACCGTTACGGCCGATGCCGGATGCCCAGCCAAGGCCGGTGGAGCGGATCGACAGGCTGTAGAACTGTGCGGCGCAGGCGTAGAGCAGAATCTGCGTGCCGATGGTGGTGGCACCGGCGATGCCGATCAGCAGGTAGAGCACCGGCTGCGACAGACCCTGGATGCCCAGCATGCTGATCGAGATGGCCGCCAGCGCGAAGAACACCGCCAGTACACGCGGCAGGTTCATCCGATCACCCAGCCAGCCGCCGCCGATCGCCCCGAATACCGCACCGAAGTTCAGCGCCATCAGGAACGACAGGCTCGAGCCGAGGCTGTAGCCGGCGTTGGCCATCAGCTTGGGCAGCCAGGAGCTCAGGGCGTAAACCATCAGCAGGCAGCAGAAGAAGGCCACCCAGATCGACAGGGTGCCCAGTGCGCGGCCGCCACGGAACAGCTCGACGATCGAGCCACCCTTGACCTTGCTTTCCGTCATCACCAGCTCGCTGCCCGCCTGCAGGTTGCGCTGGTCATCGAGCTTGTTGAGGATCTTGCGCGCTTCGTCATGCTTGCCGTGGCGCACCAGGAAGCCGACCGACTCCGGCAGATAGAACATGATCACCGGCAGCAGCAGCAGCGGGATGGCGGCGGCAAAGAACATCGGCTGCCAGCCGAAGTTGGGCAGCACCCAGATGCCAAGACCGGCCGAGCACATGCCGCCGATCGAATAACCGCTGAACATCACCGCAACCAGGGTGCTGCGCAGACGCTTGGGCGCGTACTCGTTCATCAGCGCCACCACGTTAGGCATCAGGCCGCCACAGCCAAGGCCGGCGAGGAAGCGGAAAATGCCGAACTCGGTCGGCGAGCTGGCAAAGCCGTTGATTACCGTCGCCACGCTGAACAGCACGAAGCAGATGGCAATACCCTTCTTGCGACCGATCTTGTCTGCCAGTGTGCCGAAGATCAGCGCACCAAACATCATGCCAAACAGTGCATAGCTGCCCAGCGCACCGGCTTCGAGCGGGGTCATGTTCCATTCTTTCATCAGCGTCGGCAGCACCGCGCCGTAGATGAACAGGTCATAGCCGTCGAAGATCAGCAGCAGCGCGCACAGCGCGGTGATCAGCCAGTGATAACCGCCGAACCGGGCGTTATCGATAATTTCGTGAACGTCTGTCTTTTGCATGGCAAGGCTCATTTGTTGTTATGTACCCAGGCGGCCACAGGCAGCCGCCCGGGCGAGGGGGTAACCGGGCGATCAGCCCAGGTCACCACCACCCACCGGCAGGATGGTGCCGGTGATGTAGGAAGCTTCATCGGAGGCCAGGAAGCAGATAGCACCGACCTGCTCCTCGATGGTGCCGTAGCGCTTCATCAGGCTGCTGTCGATGGTCTGGTCGACGATCTGCTGGTACCAGGCCTTCTCCTGCTCGCTCTGCTCGGCGCTGTTGCGCGGGATGCGGCGCGGCGGTGCTTCGGTACCGCCCGGGGCAGTGGCGTTGACGCGGATGCCGCGCTCGGCGGTTTCCAGCGCCAGGCAGGCGGTCAGCGCATTGACGCCGCCCTTGGCCGCGCCATAAGGCACACGGTTGACGCCACGGGTGGCAATCGAGGAGACGTTGACGATCGCGCCCTTGCCCTGCTCGAGCATGTAGGGCAGCGCCGCGTGGCAGCACCACAGGGTGGGGAACAGCGAGCGGCGCACCTCAGCCTCGATCTCGTTCTCGCGGTAGTGCTCGAACGGCTTGGCCCAGATGGTGCCACCGACGTTGTTGACCAGAATGTCCAGACGCCCGAAGCGCTCGACAGCCGCCGCCATCACCCGCTGGCAATCGGCGTTCTGCTCAAGATCGGCGGTCAGGGTCAGCACTTCGGCCACACCGGCCAGCTCATCGCTCAGCTCGTGCACCAGCTCGGAGCGATCGACCAGTACCAGACGACCGCCCTCGGCGGCCATGCGCAGGGCAACGCCGCGGCCGATGCCCTGTGCAGCACCGGTGATCACCGCGACCTTGTCTTGGAAACGCTTGTTCATGGCAATGAATCCATTAAAAAGGAGCCCGCAGGGCGGGCTCAGGGGGACTGCCCTATTACCGGCAGCACACGGCGGGGCGGGGCATCGCGCCCGGCCCGGTCAGGCGCTGGCGGCGAATTTTTCGTAGTGGAAGCTGACCGGCTCCACGCCGCGCTGGCGCAGATCCTGGCTGACCGCCTCGACCATCGGCGGCGGGCCGCACAGGTAGATGTCCACATCGCCGTCGTTGAGCTGGCCAGGCTCGATGTGCTGGGTCACGTAGCCCTTGAGCGGGTAACTGCTCTCGGGGCTGGCCACGCAGGCGGCGAAGGTGAAGTTGGGGATCTGTGCGGCGAAGGCTTCCAGCTTGTCCATCTCGACCAGGTCGCTGTCGTTGGTGACGCCGTAGATCAGATGGATCGGGTACTCGCTGCCCTCGGCAGCGATCTTCTCCAGCATGGCGAGGAACGGCGCAAGACCGGTACCACCGGCCAGCATCAGCAGCGGGCGCTTGATGTCGCGCAGGTAGAAGCTGCCCAGCGGGCCGTTGAGGGTCATTGCATCACCCGGCTTGGCCTGGCCGGTGAGGAAGCTGCTCATCAGGCCGCCCGGCACGTTACGGATCAGGAAGCTGACCGCGCCATCGTTTTGCAGGGAGCTGAAGGAGTAGGCGCGGTGCTGCTCGGTGCCCGGCACCTGCAGGTTGACATACTGGCCCGGCAGGAAGGACAGCGCCTTGAGCCCATCGCCTTCGATGGTCAGGCTGATGGTGCTGTCTGACAGCGACTTCACTTCCCGCACGCTGGCGTTGTAGCTGGCCTGCTGGATCTTGCAGACATCCGAGGAGGCCGGTACGCGAACCACGCAGTCGCTTTCGGCACGCATCTGGCAGGTCAGCACGTAGCCCTGCTCCAGTTCGTCCTCGCTCAGCGCGTCCTCGATGAAGTTGTCACCCATATCGTAACGGCCGGATTCGGCAAAGCACTTGCAGGCACCGCAGGCACCGTCACGGCAGTCGAGGGGAATGTTGACGCCCTGGCGATAGGCGGCGTCGGCCACTGTCTCACCGGGATTGGCATCGATGAAGCGGGTTACCCCGTCTTCGAAGTTCAGTGCGATCTTGTGCGACATGTGCTGCGCCTCGATTCGATGTTTTTCTTGCGCACGGGAGCCGTGCATGCACGCAGGAAAAAAGTGCGCCACAGGCGCACTTTTCCGGCTCGCGTCAGGGCCGGACGGGCCGGCCCGTCGCGCCTATCAGAGGTGATAGATGTCGATGACCTGACGGACGTAATCGTTCTTCAGGACGACCTTCTTCTCGGTAATCAGCGGGTTCGCACCGCGGGTATCGATGGTGTAGAAGCTGGTACCGAAGAAGTGGTCGGTCACTTTGTAGCGGAAGCTCAGGGTGTGCCAGTTGAAGCGCACCTTCACAAAGCCTTCGCCCTGCTCAACAACCTCGATGTTGTTGATGTTGTGGGAGGTGCGGGTGTCCGGGATGGAGGCACTCGAACGCTCGGTCTTGATGCGGAACACGCGGTCTTCCAGACCCCCACGGTTGCCGTACCAGATCAGGGAGATTTCGGTCTGCGGGTTCTCGACCAGCTCGTCGTTGTCATCCCAGCACGGCATCCAGAAGGTGGCGCTCGGCGCGTACAGCTCCAGCCACTCGTCGAACTGCTTGTCGTCCAGGTAGCGCGCTTCACGGTAGAGGAAGTCGCGGATTGCTTCGTAACTCATGCTCATTGCGCGCCCTCCACGTGGATCAGCTGCTCTTGCTCTTTCTTGATGGCCTTGATCATTTCCTGCTGCCAGTACTGGTGCTGCAGCACGAACAGGCCTTCGTCCTCGGTGCGTACACCGCTCAGCAGCGGCTTGAGCTCGATCTCGTCGGCCGCCTGATCAGCGCCCTCGATCCAGTGCTTGGCACCGCGCGACATGTCGTTCCACTCCATGGCACGGCCGTTGAAGCCCTGCTGGCAGGCGCGGAACTCTTCCAGATCGTCCGGAGTGGCCATGCCGGAGACGTTGAAGAAGTCTTCGTACTGACGGATGCGGCGGGCGCGGGCCTCGGCGCTCTCGCCTTTGGGGGCGATGCAGTAGATGGTGACTTCGGTCTTGTCCACGGAGATCGGGCGAGCGATACGCAGCTGCGAGCCGAACTGGTCCATCAGGTACAGGTTCGGGTACAGGCACAGGTTGCGCGAGTGGCCGATCATCCAGTCAGCGCGGGCTTCACCGAACTCGGCGACCAGGCGGTCACGATCGGCGGACAGCGGACGGTCTTCCGGGTTGTCCCAGCGAGTCCACAGCAGCAGGTGGCCGTTCTCGAAGGAGTAGAAACCACCACCCTTCTTGCCCCAGCCGCCGGCGCTCATGGTCTTCATTTCTTCGCCAGCATCACGCGCCTTGCGCTGCTGCTGGGTCGCGGCGTAGTTCCAGTGCACGGCGGTCACGTGGTAGCCGTCAGCACCGTTTTCGGCCTGCAGCTTCCAGTTGCCTTCGTAGTAGTAGGTGGAGGAGCCACGCAGCACTTCCAGACCTTCCGGCGACTGGTCGCAGACCATGTCGATGATCTTCTTCGACTCGCCGAGGAACTCTTCCAGCGGCGCAACGTCCGGGTTGAGGCTGCCGAACAGGAAGCCACGATAGGACTCGAAACGCGCAACCTTTTTCAGGTCGTGCGAGCCTTCGCAGTTGAAGCTGTCGGGGTAGCCGGCATCCTTCGGATCCTTCACCTTGAGCAGCTTGCCGCTGTTGTTGAAGGTCCAGCCGTGGAACGGGCAGGTGTAGCTGGCCTTGTTGCCGGTCTTGTAACGGCAGAGCATGGCGCCACGGTGGCTGCAGGCGTTGATGAATGCGTTCAGTACACCGTCCTTGTTGCGCGCGATGAAGATCGGCTGGCGCCCCATGTAGGTGGTGTAGTAGTCGTTCACGTTGGGGATCTGGCTTTCATGGGCCAGATACAGCCAGTTGCCCTCGAAGATGTGCTTCATCTCGAGTTCGAACAGGCGGGGGTCGGTGAACATCTCCCGCTTGCAGCGGTAGATGCCCTTCTCTTTGTTTTCTTCGAGCAGGCTTTCGAGGTAATCGAGTCCCAGGGTCACGGCCGCGGCCTCCGTTGTTATTGTTCCAACATCATCCGGTGGAAGACTAAGTGCCGGCGAGAGCCGGCAATATCCACTTTCTGCACGAGGTTTATCCGATTACTGCACTGGGTTTATCCGCTTTTTGCAGCATCTGGATAACTGCAACAATTCCCCAGCAGGCCAGCGGATGCCTGCACGCAGGGAAGTTTCTGCCGCGGCGCTACCGATCAACGGCAGCGCCGGTATCAGCCGCGCCGGCGCAGGGTGTCGGAGGGCAGCTCGCCGAAGGCACTTTTGTAGCTTTCCGAGAAGCGTCCAAGGTGCAGGAAGCCGTAATCGAGCGCCACTTCGGTGACATTGCGCACCGCCGCCGCCGGATCGCTCAAGCGATCGCGGATGTGCTGCAGCTTGCGCTGGCGGATGTAGCTCTTGGGGGTGGTGCCGGCGTTGCGCTCGAACAGCGCATACAGCGAGCGCGGACTCATGCGCGCCAGCTCGGCCAGCTGCTCGAGGCTGATGTCCTGGCGCAGGTTGTCCTCGATGTACTGGACGATGCGCTCAAAAGACGGGCAGCTGCCATTGGCCGGCTCGCGGCTGACATTGTTGTCCAGCAGGGCCAGCAGCTTGTTGGCGATGATCCGCGAGTACTGCTCCTGCACCACCGGCAGGCCGTGATCGCTTTCGGCCTCCTCGCAGACAAGCCCGAGCAGATTGCCGAAGCCTTCCAGCCGGCTCAGCTCGTGACGCGGCGTGAAGCGAATGCCGGTACTCGGGCGACGCCACTGGTTATCGCTGCAGGCCTTGTCGAGCAGGTTGGCCGGTAGCTTGAGGATGAACTTCTCGCAGTCGTCGGAGTAGGTCAGATCGACCGGATCATCCGGGTTGATCAGGAGCAGCTCGCCGGGGGTGAAGTAGTGCTCCTGACCGCGACCGCGCCACAGGCAGTGACCCTTGAGCAGGATCTGCAGGTGGTAGATGGTTTCCAGCGCCGAGGAGGTCACCCGCACACTGCTGCCGTAGCTGATCCGACACAGGTCGAGGCTGCCGAAGGTGCGGTGATTGAGGCTGGCCGCCGGTTGGGCGTGCCGGGCCAGACGAATGCAGTGCGAGCCGACATGCTCATTGACGTATTCGGACACGGCATGAGGATCGGCGTGGGCGAAAATCTGACTCTTGTCGTTCAACAGGCGGCCGTTCATAGCGCTCGTCGCTCTTCGTTGTACTGGTCGAGAACCCCGGTGCAGCATTGTCTGTCGCTCGCACCGACTCCGTCTGCATGTGCTCAGTCGGCAAGCCGCCTCAGGAAGCGGCGACCGCGTGCCATGCAGTGACAGCCAGCCTGGCCAAGAACACTCCCCAGCGCCCGCGATGGAAGGCTGGTCACTCTAGAATAGGCGATTTGTGCGAATGCCGCACAGCAATGTCCGACAATCGCACGCTTTATCAACCCAGCACACCAGCTGCCTTGACTTTCCACCCCTCGCCGCCCGAAGGGCGTCAATGGAACAGCTGCAGACTCAGCTCACGGCTGGCGGCCAGCAAGGCCGGCAGGAAGCGCACTTCCAGATCCTGGCGACTGACCCGGCTGGCATGGGTGCTGACGTTCATCGCTGCCAGCACATGCCCGGCGGCATCGCGCACCGGTACGGCGATCGAGCGCAGGCCCTGCTCCAGCTCCTGATCGACCACACACCAGCCTTGCGCGCGCACGGTCTGCAGGCACTCCCAGAGCGCCTCGGCGCTGTGCAGGGTGCGGCTGGTCTTGGGCTGCAGGTCGGCGTGGTTCAGGTAATCGCGCAGGCTGGCGTCGTCGAGGGCGGCCAGCAGGATGCGGCCCATCGAGGTGCAGTAGGCCGGCAGGCGGCTGCCCACGCTCAGATCCACCGAAATCAGCCGCTGGGGAATCGCCGAGCGCGCCAGGTACAGCACCTCGTCGCCCTCAAGGCTTGCCAGGTTGCAGGCCTCGTGCAGCTGCTCGCTGATCCGGTCCAGGAACGGCTGCGCCGAGACGGCCAGCGGGGTCGAGGACAGGTAGGCGTGCCCGAGAGTCAGCACCTTGGGCAGCAGCGAGTAGGTGCGGCCATCGGTGGTGACGTAACCCAGGCGCATCAGGGTGTACAGGCAGCGCCGCACCGCCGCGCGGGGAATCTCGGTGCGGTGGCTGATCTGGGCGATGGTCAGGTGACGCTTGCGCTCCTGGAAGGCATTGATCACCGCCAGACCTCGCGCCAGCGAGGTCATGAAGTTGGGGTCGCCACTCAGACCCTCGATGCGCTTGGCCGGTGAGATGTAGGGCGGCGGCGCCAGGGTTGGCTGGGTCGGGCGAGCGTCGCTCATGACGGGTATTCCTCGAACGGGGCACAACAAAGGTCGGCGATTATCGAACCTTGGGGCGATAATCGCAACGCATGCCACGCAGGATTGACCCCTGGCGCCGCAGGGCGTACCGTGCGCGCGCTCGTGATCGTTGCCAGGTCTTGTCAGGTACCCCGCAGCGGCGGCGCGATGGCCAGACCATCGCCACCCCCTCGATCACGCGCCTGTCGCGCTGCTTGCAGCCGGCACACGCCCCCGTCCACAAGCCGGCCCGGCGTGCTCTTCCCTTCTGTACTAGCCAGCCGCCAAAAGCGGCTCTGGCCCTCTCTCGCTCAGCGTGCCGGCGCCGCCGGTGGCAGACGCCGCAGGATCAGCAACAAGCCACTGGCCAGCAGCATTGCGGCAGCGGCCAGATACAGCCCGGCGTCGTAGCTGCCCAGACGCAGCGCCAGCCAGCCGGTCAGCGCCGGGGCGATGATCTGGGCCACGCCATAGGCCAGCGTCATGCGCCCCATCATCCGCGCCGGCTGCGAGGGGTAGAAGCGCCCGGCCATGCTCAGCACCAGACTGACCATGCCGACGAAGGTCAGCCCGAACAGCGCCGCCCCGGCCAGCGCCGCGCCCAATCCGCCCCACAGCGGCAGCAGGATACCGGCAATATGCAGCAGCGCAGCCAGGATCAGCGCATTGAGCGTGCCGGTGCGCCGGGCCAGCAGATCCCAGAAGATGCAGCCAGGCGCCGCCGCCAGGCCCACGACCAGAAACACCCAGGTGCCTTGCCCTGCCAGCCCCGGCAGCGCCTCGACAATCGCGACAATAAAGGTAGCGCTCACCACATAGCCGATGCCGGCGCAGAAGTACGCCACCAGCAGCAGCGTGAAGAACAGCCGCCCCGGCGGCTGATCGGCCAGCGCCGCTCCGCCGGAGCTGCCGACGGTCGCTGGGGCCGGCATCCAGCGGAGCGCCGGAATCAGCAGCAGCACGCCCAGCGCGCCCAGCACGAACCACTGCATCCGCCAGTCCAGCCACAGACTGCAGAGCCCGACCACCAGCGCACAGCCGGCGATACTCAGGCCGATGCCGGAAAAGTGGATGCCCAGCTCGCCGCGCAGGTCATGACGGATCAGCCAGTTGAGGATCAGCCCGGTGCCCAGCAGCATGCCCGCCGCGCTGCCGAGCCCGGCGACAAAGCGCGACAGCGCCCACCATCCGACATCGGTGGTCAGCCCCATCAGCCAGGTGCTCAGCAATGCAGCCAGCAGACCGAGGCGATAGAGTCGCAGCTTGAGCGCAGGGTCACTGATCAGCGAGGCCAGCAGGGCGCCAGCCAGATAGCCGGTATAGTTGATGGCCGCCAGCCAGCCGGCCGCCGCCACGCCCAGCCCGACCTGGGCCTGCATCAGCGGCAGCAGGGGCGTATAGGCAAAGCGCGCCAGCCCCAGGGTGAGCAGCAGACTGAAGATGCCGGCGCAGAGCACGCGCAGGCGTTGTTGTCGCAGGTCCATGATGAGGTACTCGTTCTTGTTGTACACGCACCATAGGCGACAACCCCTCGCCTGGACAGCCCCGGCTCAGAGCGCGAACGGCAGCCCCGGCACCGCCACGCGGCGCTGCTCCAGCCGTTGGCGGAACTCGCCGGGGTCCTTGATCAGCACCGCCTGCCCGGCGTTGGCCTGCGCGGCGATCAGGCGCGACAGCCAGAAGCGCAGCGCCGCCGCGCGCAGCACCAGCGGCCAGAGCAGCGCCTCGCGGGCCACGAATGGCCGGTGCGCGCCGTAGGCCCCGAGCAATGCCGAGAGACGCGGCGCATCCAGACGCCCATCAGGCTCGCTGCACCAGTCATTGGCGACGATGGCCAGATCCAGCAGCATCGGCCCGAGGCAGGCATTGTGGAAATCCAGCACCCCACTGAGCTCCGCGCCCTCGAACAGCGCGTTATCGCAGAACAGATCGCCGTGCAGGTTGGCCTGCGGCAAGCTCTCCAGATGCTGACGCTCGCCAGCCAGTTCCGCCAGCGTCTCGGCCAGCAGCGCACGTTCCGCCTCGGGCAGTGACAGCGCCTGCAGCGGGCCGACCTCGAGGATCCAGTCGAAGCCGCGATCATTCGGCTGCTCCAGCGCCGCCTCGCGGGTGAGCTGGTGCAGACGTCCCAGCCAGTCACCGATCGCCCGGCAATGTGCCACCCCCGGCTGCAGCACATGCCGCCCGGGCAGACGCGGCTGCAGCAGCGCCGGCAGCCCCGCCAGCTCACCAATCGCCCGCCCCTCGCGGGTGCGCAGGGCGTGGGGCACCTTGAGACCCGCGGCATCCAGCCGGTCAAGCAGCGCCACCACAAAGCCCAGCGTCGCCTGACGCTCCGGGCGCTCGATCAGGGTCAGCACGCACTCGCCGGCCTCAAGGCTGACGAAGAAATTGCTGTTCTCCGTCCCGGCCGCGATGCCCTCGAAGGCCAGCAGGCGGCCCAGTTGATACGGCGCGACAAACGCCGCCAGTTCAGCGTGTTGCAGCGGGGTAAAGACCGACATGGCATCGCTCCCAGCACAGGGGGTGGCCGAGCACCCGGGTTACCAGCGGAAGATTTCCCACTGCGGAATCAGCCGATCCGGGTGATCGGCGCGGATGAAGTTGTTGTCGCCATCGGCGCGGACCAGAAAGTACGGCTTGCCGGTCTTGGGGGTGACCTTGATGGCATACAGGAAACCGTTGATCCGGTATTCCTGCACGGTGCGGTCGCCTTCCTGACGGATGGTGACCTCCGGCTCGGCGGCCGGCGTGACATCTTCCTCGGCGATGGCCGCCAGTGAGGTGCTGGCCAAGAGGCCCGCGAGCAGCAGACGGTTGAGTGCGCGCATGGTGGTAACCTTGTCTATTTGCTGAGTGTATGACCCTGTCATCTTACTCCGGTCGGATTGCCCAAGAGTCGATTTCCCCATGAGTCTAGCCCCTCTCGTCCTGGTGGACGGTTCCTCCTACCTGTACCGCGCCTTCCACGCCCTGCCGCCGCTGCACACCTCAGCCGGCCTGCCCACCGGCGCGGTGAAGGGCGTGCTGAACATGCTGCTGAGCCTGCGCCGGCAGTATCCGGACAGCCCGTTCGCGGTGGTGTTCGATGCCAAGGGGCCGACCTTCCGCGACGAGCTGTTCGAGCACTACAAGTCGCACCGCCCGCCGATGCCCGATGACCTGCGCGTGCAGATCGAGCCGCTGCACGCCTGCGTGAAGGCGCTGGGACTGCCGCTGCTGTGCATCGAGGGCGTCGAGGCCGACGACGTGATTGGCACCCTGGCCTGCTCCAGCGCTGCTGCCGACCGCCCGGTGCTGATCTCCACCGGCGACAAGGACATGGCCCAGCTGGTCAACGGCCACGTCACCCTAGTCAACACCATGACCAACCCGCCGACCTATCTGGATCGCGACGGGGTGATCGGCAAGTTCGGCATCGGCCCGGAGCTGATCATCGACTACCTGGCGCTGATGGGCGACAAGGTCGACAACATCCCCGGCGTGCCGGGAGTCGGCGAGAAGACCGCGCTGGGTCTGCTGCAGGGTCTGGGCGGCGGCCTCGACCTGATCTACGCCAATCTGGAGCAGGTGCCGGCGCTGCCGATCCGCGGCGCCAAGTCGCTGCCGGCCAAGCTCGAGGAACACCGCGAGATGGCCTACCTGTCTTACCAGCTGGCCACCATCAAGACCGACGTGGCACTCGACGTGCACCTCGACGAACTGCATCCGGGCGAGATCGATCGCGCCGCGCTGATCGAGCTGTACCGCACCCTGGAGTTCAAGAGCTGGCTGAACGACCTGCTGCGTGACGGCAAGGCCAGCGCCAGCGTGACGCCGGATGCCGCTGCGGGCGATACACCTGACGCGAGCGCGCCGACGGACGAGACGGCGGCAGCGGCCATCGAGACCCGCTACGAGACCGTGCTGGAGCAGGCGCAGTTCGACGCCTGGCTGGCGAAGCTCGAAGCCGCCGAACTGTTCGCCTTCGACACCGAGACCACCGGCCTCGACGCCCAGCAGGCCGAGCTGGTCGGCATCTCCTTCGCACTCACGCCGTTCGAGGCCGCCTACGTGCCGCTGACGCACCGCTACATGGGCGTGCCCGAGCAGCTCGATCGCGACGCGGTGCTCGCTGCACTCAAGCCGCTGCTGGAAGACCCGAGCAAGGCCAAGGTCGGCCAGCATGCCAAGTACGACATCAACATCCTCGCCCGCTACGGTATCGAGGTGCGCGGCGTGGCCTTCGACACCATGCTCGAATCCTACGTGCTGGATTCCACCGCCACCCGCCACGACATGGACAGCCTGGTGCTCAAATACCTCGGCCAGTCGACGGTGAAGTTCGAGGACATCGCCGGCAAGGGCGCCAAGCAGCTGACTTTCGACCAGATCGCCCTCGAGCAGGCCGGCCCCTACGCCGCCGAGGACGCCGACGTCACCCTGCGCCTGCACCAGACCCTGTGGGGCAAACTCGAAGCCGAGCCGACGCTGGCCAAGGTGCTCCGCGAGATTGAGATGCCGCTGGTGCCGGTGCTGGCGCGCATCGAGCGCCACGGCGCGCTGGTCGATGCCCGGCTGCTCGGCGAGCAGAGCGTGGAGCTCGGTGAGAAGATGCAGCAGCTCGAGCGCCAGGCCTTCGAGCTGGCCGGCGAGGAGTTCAACCTCGCCTCGCCCAAGCAGCTCGGCGCCATCCTCTACGACAAGCTCGGCCTGCCGGTGCTGTCGAAGACCGCCAAGGGCCAGGCCTCCACCGCCGAGAGCGTGCTGGTCGAGCTGGCCGAGCTGGGCCATGCGCTGCCGCAGGTGCTGATCGACTACCGCAGCGTCAGCAAGCTCAAGAGTACCTATACCGACCGGCTGCCCGAGCAGATCAACCCGCGCACCGGGCGCATCCACACCAGCTACCACCAGGCGGTGACCGCCACCGGGCGGCTGTCATCCTCGGACCCCAACCTGCAGAACATCCCGATCCGCAGCGCCGAGGGCCGGCGCATCCGCCAGGCCTTCGTCGCGCCGGCCGGCTACCGGCTGCTGGCCGCCGACTACTCGCAGATCGAGCTGCGCATCATGGCCCACCTGGCCCAGGACGCGGGTCTCTTGGATGCCTTCCGCCACGACCGCGACGTGCACCGCGCCACCGCCGCCGAGGTGTTCGGCGTCGCGCTGGAGCAGGTCAGCGCCGAGCAGCGCCGTCGCGCCAAGGCGATCAACTTCGGTCTGATCTATGGCATGAGCGCCTTTGGTCTCGCCAAGCAGCTGGGCGTCGAGCGCAAGGAGGCGCAGGAGTACATCGAGCGCTACTTCGCTCGCTATCCAGGCGTGCTGGCTTATATGGAGCGCACCCGCGAGCAAGCCAGCGAGCAGGGCTATGTCGAGACCCTGTTCGGTCGCCGCCTGTATCTGCCGGAGATTCGCTCGCGCAACGGTGCGCTGCGCAAGGCCGCCGAGCGCACCGCGATCAACGCGCCGATGCAGGGCACTGCCGCCGACATCATCAAGCGCGCCATGCTCGCGGTGGACGCCTGGCTAGAGGGCAGCGGGCTGGATGCACGGATGATCCTCCAGGTGCACGACGAACTGGTGCTGGAGGTGCGCGAGGATCAGGTCGAGGCACTCAAGGCCGGGCTGCTGCCGCTGATGAGCGGTGCCGCCGTACTGGACGTGCCGCTGCTGGTGGAAGCCGGCGTGGGCAGCAACTGGGACGAGGCGCACTGAGCGCCTGATCGCGGGGCGAGACTGGGCTGCAGCCTGCCCGGTCTCGCGAGATCCGCTGCCTGGCGAAGGTGGTGCGTCAGGCCGGCGCGCTGTCCGGCTCCGGGGCCGGCCCGCTCAGGCCCATCCAGTCGGCCAGCACCGTCAGGGCCTCCTCGATGCCCTGACGCTTGGGCGCGGAGAACAGCTGCGCGCTGGCCACACCCTCACCCCAGCCCTGGCGGATGTCCTTCTGCACCTTGAGCAGGGCATTCTTGGCCGCGCCGTAGGTCAGCTTGTCGGCCTTGGTCAGCAGCACATGGATCGGCAGCTGGCTGGCCTGCGCCCAGTCGAGCATCATGCGGTCGAACTCGGTCAGCGGATGGCGCACATCCATCAGCAGCACCACGCCGACCAGACTGTGGCGGCTGCCCAGATAGGCTTCCAGGTGACGCTGCCAGTGCTGCTTGAGCGGGATCGGTACCTTGGCGTAGCCGTAACCGGGCAGATCGACCAGCCGACGCTGATCGTCGAGACGGAAGAAGTTGAGCAGCTGGGTGCGCCCCGGCGTCTTCGAGGTACGCGCCAGACGGGCGTGGGTCAGGGTGTTCAGCGCGCTGGATTTGCCGGCATTCGAGCGCCCGGCAAAGGCCACTTCATAACCTTCATCAGGCGGGCACTGATCGACCTGGGCGGCACTCATGATAAAGCTGGACTGCTGGCACAGCCCAAGGATGGGGTTCTTGACAGACATGGCGGGGCGGGGCCTGTTGGCTGCCGGCTGCAGGCGCGGCCGGACGATGACTGGAGAAGCTGCGACCCAGTGTCGCGGGCGGTGGTTCCGTTTCCGTTTTGACGGCGCGTGTATATAATGCCACGGATTTTGTGTGCGCTTGATACTCGAGCCGGAGTTGCCTGAACGGACCCGCCAGCAGAGCTTGGGCTGTTCTCACCTGATGATGAAGAGGTCGACCATGAAAAAGCTGCTGATTGCCGCATCGCTTGTTGCCATGACTGCTTCCGTGCAGGCCGCTCAGGATCCCGAAGCGGTGTACAACAAGGCCTGCCTGGCCTGCCATGCCGCCGGCGTCGCCGGCGCGCCCAAGAAAGGTGATGCCGCTGCCTGGGCCCCGCGCCTGGCCAAGGGCACTGACGCCCTGCTGGCCAGCGTGAAGAATGGCCTGAATGCCATGCCCGCCGGTGGCCTGTGCATGGACTGCTCCGACGAGGACTACAAGGCCGTCATCGAGTGGATGAGCAAGTAAGTCCGCCCACCATCTTCCCACTTAGCCGTAGTTGGATTAGCTGATGAACAAACTACTCGTGAGTCTGCTGTTGACCCTGGGCGTGACTGGTCTGGCACAGGCTGCTGGTGATGCCGCCGCAGGACAAGCCAAGACCGCCGTGTGCGCGGCCTGTCATAGCCCGGATGGCAACAGCATGGTGCCTAACTTCCCGAAACTGGCTGGCCAGGGTGAGCGTTACCTGCTCAAGCAACTGCATGACATCAAGAGTGGTGCGCGTCAGGTGGTCGAGATGACCGGCATCCTGACCAACCTGAACGATCAGGACCTGGCCGATATCGCCGCCTACTATGCCAGCCAGAAAGGCAGCATCGGCCAGGCTGATCCGGCGCTGGTCGAGCGTGGTGCGGCCCTGTTCCGTGGCGGCAACCTGCAAACCGGCATGCCGGCCTGCACCGGTTGCCACTCGCCCAACGGTGAGGGCAACGATCTGGCTGCCTTCCCGCGCCTGAGCGGTCAGCATGCCCAGTACACCGCCCTGCAGCTGAACAACTTCCGCGAAGGTATCCGCAATAACGACGGCGATAGCATGATCATGCGCTCGATCGCCGCCAAGCTGAGCAACAAAGATATCGAAGCGCTGTCCAGCTACATTCAAGGCCTGCACTGAGTTCACCGCAGCAGCCTGCAATACAAAAAGGGCAGCCTTGGCTGCCCTTTTTCATGCCCCGCTGTCCTAGAATCAGCACCTGTTCGCGGCCCCGGCGCGTCGTGCGCGGCCATAGCATCCCCAGGAGTCTTGCATGCGTAACCTGATCCTTTCCGCCGTCGTGGCCGGCATCGGCCTGTTCGGTGCCGCCGCACAGGCCAGTGACACCTTCCAGGCTGGCCGTGAGTACGTACAGATCGGCAGCCCAGTCCCTGTCTCGCAACCGGGCAAGATCGAGGTGGTCGAGCTGTTCTGGTACGGCTGCCCGCACTGCGACCAGTTTGAGCCCCATGTGCTGGAGTGGGCCGGCAAACAGCCGGAAGACGTCAACTTCGTGCGCATTCCCGCCCTGTTCGGTGGCGTCTGGAACCTGCACGGCCAGCTGTTCCTGACCCTGGAAGCCATGGAGGCCGACGAAAAGGTCCATGCCGCGATCTTCAATGCCCTGCATCGCGAGGGCAAGAAGCTCGCCAACCTCGAGGAAATCACCGCCTTCCTCGCCACCCAGGGCATCGATACCGAAGCCTTCACCAAGACCTTCAACTCCTTTGCCATCAAGGGGCAGATGGAGAAGGCCCGCAAGTTGGCCATGGCCTACCAGATCACCGGCGTCCCGGTGATGATCGTCAACGGCAAGTACCGCTTTGATCTGGGCAGCGCTGGCGGTGCCCAGGGCGCCCTCAAGGTCGCCGATCACCTGATCGAGCAGGAGCGTGCCGCCCGCTAAGCGGCACAGGCCATGCTCAGGCACTGGCTCAAGACGCGCCCCGCCCGCCGGGATGAGGCGCGTCACAATCCCCAGGCCGAGGCACGCCTCGGCGAGCACCTGCGCCTGCTCAGCTTCAACATCCAGGTCGGCATCAGCACCCGCCGCTACCACCACTACCTGACCCGCAGCTGGCAGCACCTGCTGCCGCACCGCGAACGGGCGGCCAATCTGCAGCAGATCGCCGCCCTGCTGGGCGATTTTGATCTGGTGGCCCTGCAGGAAGTGGACGGCGGCAGCCTGCGCTCCGGCTATATCAATCAGGTCGAGCACCTCGCCCAGCTGGCCGGCTTTCCCTGGTGGTACCAGCAGCTCAACCGCAACCTCGGGCCATTCGCCCAGCACAGCAATGGCCTGCTCAGTCGCCTGCAGCCACAGCAGCTTGAGGATCATCCGCTGCCCGGACCCCGCGGCCGTGGGGCGATCTTCGCCCGCTTCGGTCAGGGTCACGACGCCCTGCTGGTGGTGGTGATGCACCTGGCCCTCGGCGCCCGCACCCGTGCCCGCCAGCTGGCCTATATCCGCGAGCGCCTAGAGGATCACCGCCACTGCGTGCTGATGGGCGACATGAACACCCACGCTACCGAGCTGCTCGAGCACTCGCCGCTGCGGGATCTGGGCCTGATCGCTCCGCAGGCCTGTGCCACCTACCCCAGCTGGCAACCGCAGCGCTGCATCGACCACATCCTGCTCAGCCCGGAGCTGACGCTGGAGCGCATGCAGGTCATCGATCTGCCCGTCTCCGATCACCTGCCGGTCGCGGTGGACATCCGCCTGCCCGGCGCCCTGCAGCCGCCCCTGCCACTCTGTAGCCCCTGAACCCTCACCCCGCTGCGCCCTGTGCCCGGCCCCTGAACGACCGCCATGACCCTCAGAACTGCCTCCTTGCTCCTCCTCGCCCTGCTGCTGACCGGCTGCGGCACCGGCCTGCGCATCGACGACTCCCTGCGCGCCCGCGATCAGAACAGCCGTGTCGAATTCATCGTCATCCACTACACCGCCAGCGACCTGCCGCGCTCCCTGCAGGCCCTGACCCGGGGCGGCGTGAGCGCCCACTACCTGATCCCCGCCGACGGGCGCAAGGTCTACCGTCTGGTCGATGAAAACCGCCGGGCCTGGCATGCCGGCGACAGCCAGTGGCGCGGGCGGACCTGGCTGAATGCCAGCTCGATCGGCATCGAGCTGGTCAATCCAGGCTTCACCGATACCCCCGCGGGCCGCCAGTGGCACCCCTACCCGCAGGCGCAGATCGACACCCTGATCCGCCTGCTGCAGGACCTGCGCGAGCGCCATGGCGTGGCACCCGTGAACATCGTCGGCCACAGCGACATCGCCCCGCAGCGCAAGGTCGATCCGGGGCCGCGCTTCCCCTGGGAGCAACTGGCCCGCGCCGGGCTGATCGACTGGCCGGATGCGGCCCGCGTCAGCCAGCACCGCGCCCAGCTGGGCGCGCAGCTGCCGGGCGCCGGCTGGTTCCAGCACCAGCTTGAGCGGCTTGGTTTTGCCGTCCCCCAGCATGGCCAGTGGGATGAGGCAACCCGCAACGTGCTGGCGGCGTTCCAGATGCGCTATCACCCGCAGCGCCATGACGGCACCCCGGACCTGCACAGCGCCGCCCTGCTGCTGGCCCTGCTGGACTGAAAACAACCGGCCGGAGTTTTTCCGGCTTACACTGCAAGGGCTCGCATCCCGCCGGGGTGCTGACGCGCTTCCATGACATGCAGAAGGACGTTCACCATGCAGAAAGGCAAATCGCTGATCCTGGCCCTGTCGGCCGCCCTGGCAGGTCTCTCGCTCACCGGCACCGCCCAGGCACAGGACAAGTTCGTCACCATCGGCACCGGCGGGCAGACCGGCGTCTATTACGTCGCCGGCCAGTCCATCTGCCGCTTCCTCAACCGCGGCAGCGCCGAGCACGGCATCAAGTGCAACGCCCCGGCCAGCGGTGGCGGCGTGGCCAACGTCAACGGCATCCGCAGTGGCGAGTTCAACTTCGGCATTATGCAGTCCGACCACCAGTACAAGGCCATGCAGGGCGAGGCACCGTTCCAAGCCGAAGGCGCGATGGAGGACATCCGCGCGGTGTTCTCCCTGCAGAGCGAGGTGTTCACCCTGCTCGCGCGCCGCGATGCGAAGATCGCCAGCCTGGATGATCTCAAGGGCAAGCGCGTCAACATCGGCAACCCCGGCTCCGGCCAGCGCGACACCCTCGATGAGATCATGCGCGTCAAGGGCTGGGACAAGTCGGTGTTCGCCCTGGCCTCCGAGCTCAAGCCGGCCGAGCAGGCCAGCGCGCTGGGTGACAACAACATCGATGCGATGACCTACTTCGTCGGCCATCCCAACGGCGCGATCCAGGAAGCCACCACCACCGTCGATGCCGTACTGGTGCCGGTGACCGGCGCCGAAATCGACAAGCTGCTGGCCGAGAAGAGCTACTACACCAAGGCCGAAATCCCCGGCGGCCTGTACAAGGGCAACGACACGCCGACCGTCTCGATCGGCGGCAAGGCGGTGCTGTCCACCAGCGCCAAGGCCGATCCGGAAGTGGTCTACCAGCTGGTCAAGTCGGTGTTCGACAACCTGGAGCGCTTCAAGCGTCTGCACCCGGCGTTTGCCGATCTCAAGGCCGAGGACATGATCAAGGTCGGCCTGTCGGCACCGCTGCATGAAGGTGCGGCGCGCTTCTACAAGGAAAAAGGCTGGCTGTAAGCCGCCACGGGGTCGCGCCGCACCGCGCTCCCCCGCGCGCCCGGGCCGGCGACAACCGCCCGGGCGCCTTTTTGCGTTCACAGAATCGACAAGGCGATCGCCATGAATGACAAACACTTCAGCGCCGAAGAACTGATCGCCCGGGATGTTGGCGGTCGCCTGCCCCACGGCCTCACGGCCCAAGCGATTGCTGCCCTGGCGCTGCTCTGGTCGCTGTTCCAGCTGTGGATCGCCTCGCCGCTGCCGTTCGTGTTCGGCGTCGGGGTATTCAACGACACCGAAACCCGCGCCATTCACCTGGCCTTCGCCCTGCTGCTGGCCTATCTGGTCTATCCAGCCTTTCGCCGCTCGCCGCGCGACCGGGTGCCGCTGGGCGATCTGGGGCTGGGGCTGCTGGCTTGCGCCACCGCCGCTTACCTGTTCATCGCCTACGAGCAACTGGCCCAGCGCCCCGGCAGCCTGACCAGCCTGGACCTGGTGACCGCCTGCCTTGGCATCCCGCTGCTGCTGGAGGCCGCGCGCCGCGCGCTGGGTCCAGCGCTGGCGGTGATCGCCCTGGTGTTTTTGATCTACAGCGTGGCCGGCCCGTGGATGCCGGGCCTGCTGGCGCACCGTGGGGTCAGCCTCAACGCGCTGGCCAACCACCAGTGGATCACCACCGAGGGGGTGTTCGGCATCGCCCTTGGGGTCTCCACCAGCTTCGTGTTCCTGTTCGTGCTGTTTGGAGCGCTGCTCGAGCGCGCCGGCGCTGGTCACTACTTCATCCAGCTGGCCTTCAGCCTGCTCGGTCACTACCGTGGCGGGCCGGCCAAGGCCGCCGTTGTCGCCTCGGGGATGACCGGACTGATCAGCGGCTCCTCAATCGCCAACACCGTGACCACCGGCACCTTCACCATCCCGATGATGAAGCGCAGCGGCTTCTCCGCCGAGAAGGCCGGCGCGGTCGAGGTGGCTGCCTCGGTCAACGGGCAGATCATGCCGCCGGTGATGGGCGCAGCGGCGTTTCTGATGGTCGAGTACGTTGGCCTGCCGTATGTGGAGATCATCAAGCACGCCTTCCTGCCGGCGGCGATCTCCTACATCGCCCTGCTCTACATCGTGCATCTTGAAGCCCTCAAGCTCGGCCTGCAGCCGCTGCCGGGGCGGGCTCCCAAGCCCTGGCTGCGCCGCCTGACCGGCCTGGCCTTTGGCGCGGCGCTGATCAGCGGCCTGTCGCTGGCGGTCTACTACGGCCTTGGCTGGCTCAAGCCGGCGCTCGGCGAATACGCCCTGCCCGGCATCAGCCTGTTGCTGGCCGCGGTGTATCTGGCGCTGCTCAAGGTCGCCGCCAGTCACCCGCCACTGGCCGCCGAGGACGCCAACGCCCTGCAGACCCTGCCCGAAACCCGTGCCGTGCTGCTGTCCGGCCTGCATTTTCTGCTGCCGGTGGTGGTGCTGGTCTGGTGCCTGATGATCGAGCGCCTGTCACCGGGGCTGTCGGCCTTCTGGGGGTCGATGATGCTGGTGGTCATCCTGCTCACCCAGCGCCCGCTGCTCAGCTGGCTGCGCGGTGACGGCGGCAAGACCCACGGCCGCTTCGTCGATGGCTGCATCGACCTGCGCGAGGGGCTGATCGCCGGGGCGCGCAACATGATCGGCATCGGCATCGCCACCGCGACCGCCGGGGTGATTGTCGGTGCGGTCTCGCAGACCGGGGTCGGTCTGGTGCTGGCCGATCTGGTCGAGCTGCTGTCGATGGGCAATCTGCTGCTGATGCTGCTGCTCACCGCGGTCTTCAGCCTGATCCTTGGCATGGGCCTGCCGACCACCGCCAACTACATCGTGGTCTCCAGCCTGCTGGCGCCGGTGATCGTCACCCTCGGTCAGCAGAATGGGCTGATCGTGCCGCTGATCGCCGTGCACCTGTTCGTCTTCTACTTCGGGATCATGGCCGACGTCACCCCGCCGGTCGGGCTGGCCTCGTTTGCCGCCGCGGCTGTGTCCAAGGGCAGTCCGATCAAGACCGGGCTGGTGGCGTTCTTCTACAGCCTGCGCACCGCGGCCCTGCCGTTCCTGTTCATCTTCAACACTGACCTGCTGCTGATCGACGTCAGCCCGGCCCACGGGGTGCTGATCTTTATCGTCGCCACCCTGGCGATGCTGATCTTTGCCGCCGGCACCCAGGGCTTTTTGCGGATGAAAAATCGCTGGTACGAAAGCCTGCTGCTGCTGCTGGTCGCCTTCAGCCTGTTCCGCCCGGGGTTCTGGATGGACCTGCTGCACGATCCCTACCGCGAGGTGGCACCGGCCGAGCTGGCCCGCGCGCTGGGCGATGTCGAGGCCGACAGCAGCCTGCGCCTGCGGATCCAGGGCGAGGATGCAGTGGGTAATCCGCGGATCTTCACCGTGCTGCTGCCGGTGCCGGAGGGCGAGAGCGGTGAAGAACGCCTGACCCGGCTGGGTATCGAGCTGCTGCAGGAGGGCGAGCGCACGCTGATCGATCAGGTCGGCTTTGGCAGCCCGGCGGCAGAGCTGGGCCTTGAGTTCGATCAGCAGATCCTCAGCGTCAGCGCCCCGACCGAGCGCTGGCTCAAGGAACTGATGTGGTTGCCGGCACTGGCCGTGTTCGCGCTGGTCTGGCTGCTGCAGGGACGGCGGCGCAACGCGCCAGCCCGCCCCGCCACCGCCTGAAACGCGCCGCGCCTGTGACACCCTGTGACCACGGGTCGCTACAGGTGCGGCCGCTCAGCCGCTACCCTGTGCCGGGTTTGAACCTTGCAAGGACTGTGCAATGACGACTCGCTCGATTCGCGTCTGGGATCTGCCCACACGCCTGTTCCACTGGCTGCTGGCGCTGAGTGTCAGCGCGGCGCTGCTGACCGGCTGGCTGGGCGGCAACTGGATGGTCTGGCATGGCCGCCTCGGCGTGCTGATTGCAGGCCTGCTGGCTTTTCGGCTCGCCTGGGGCGTGCTGGGCTCCACCTATGCCCGCTTCAGCGGCCTGCTGCACCTGCCGGTGACTCTGCCCGCCTACCTGCGCGGCCAGTGGCAGGGTGCCGGCCACAACCCGCTCGGCTGGCTGTCGGTGCTGGCCATGCTCGGCATGCTGAGTTTTCAGGTGCTGAGCGGGCTGGTCGCCAATGACGACATCGCCTTCACCGGTCCGCTGCAGCGGCTGGTAGACAGCGACACCAGCAGCCGCCTGACCGGCCTGCACCGTCAGGCGATGTGGCTGGTGATCGGCCTGATCGGCCTGCATCTGGCCGCCCTGCTGTTCTACCGCCTGCGCGGTGAGCGGCTGGTCGGCGCCATGCTGCACGGGCGGCGCGATGACCTGCCGGCGAACACCCCCGAGGCGCGCGGCGGGCGCTGGCCGGCCCTGCTGCTGGCCCTGCTGATCGGCGCGGCGGCGCTATGGGGGGCGAGCGGTCAATGGATTCCGGCTCCCCCTCCTCCACCGGCCAGTACCCCGGCCTGGTAAAGCAAAAAGGGCGATCCAGAGGATCGCCCTTTTTTGTCGGTGGGGATGGTTGGCGACACGGATTGCGCCGCCGGCCGCCCTCACTCCATGCGGTACTTGTCGTGGCAGCCCTTGCAGCTCTGACCGACCTGGCCGAAGGCCTTGGCGATCGCGTCCTTGTCGCCCTCAGCGGCCACCTTGGCCAGGTTGTTGGCCGCCTGGTTGAAGGCAATGGCCACTTCCTTGACGCCTTCAGCATCGCTGAAGAACTCCGGCTTGACGCGGGTCTTCTGGTTGCCGACCGACTTCTCGGTGCCCGGCCCGTAGAGCGCGCCCATGCCGGAGTTGGCGATCGCCGCGATGGTGTTGGCAGCGGCCACGACCTGCTGCTGGTCATAGGCCACGCTACCGTCGATGACCTGCGCCTTGAGCTTGCCCATGTTCCAGGCCATGTAGCTGTAGCCGGCCTTGCGGTACTTGATCTGGTCTTCAGGGCTGACCTGCGCCATTGCCATACCGGCGGCACCGGCCATCAGCAGACCTGCGGTGCAGGCCATCAGTTTCTTGATCATCAGGTATCTCTCCTTCCTTGCTATGAACGAGCAAACGGCCGGCACAGGCCGACCGCGCTCCAGACTAGCCGCTCGCCGTTTCAGGCGCGACGACTTTCATACCAGCGATACAGCCCCATGCCGGCCAGCATGGCCAGCACAAACGGCACAATGCTCAGATTGCCGCTGGCCAGCACCACCACCCCCGGCCCCGGGCAGATCCCGGCCAGCCCCCAGCCGATACCAAACAGCAGGCTGCCGACGATCAGGGCGCGGTCCGGCTCACGCTTGGTGGGCAATTGCATCGGGCAGCCGATCAGCGACTGCTGGCGCCGCTTGGCCAGCGTGAACGGCACGATGGCCGCAGCAATCCCGCCGCCCATCACAAAGGCCAGCGACGGATCCCAGTTGCCGGCCAGATCCAGGAAGGCCAACACCTTGGCCGGATCGGCCATCCCGGCCAGCAGCAGGCCGACGCCAAACAACAGGCCGGCCACCAACGCAGACAGATGATTCATGGCCTCAGGCTCCGATCAGGTGACGCACAACGAACACGGTGGCAAAGCCGGTCGCCATGAAGGACAGGGTGGCGAACAGCGAGCGCGGTGACAGCCGCGACAGGCCGCAGATGCCGTGGCCGCTGGTGCAGCCGGCGCCCATCCGCGCGCCGAAACCGACCAGCAGCCCGGCGATGATCAGCCCGAGCGGGCCGACCTGCATCTCGACCTGCGGCAGCTCGGCAAACAGCAGCCACAGCGCCGGCGCCAGCAGGATGCCGACGATGAACAGCAGGCTGTCGAGCCGGCCGCTGGCCTTGGGATTGAGCAGGCTGCCCAAGAGCCCGCTGATCCCGGCGATGCGGCCGTTGAACAGCACGAAGATGCCCGTGGCCAGCCCGATCAACAGGCCTCCGGCCAGCGCACTCCAGGGCGTGAAATTGGCCCAGTCGATGGTCATGTGTCCTCCTTGGGACAGAACAGGTGATAAAGGGTACCGATGACGGCCAGCGCCTCGGGATCGCTGATCTGATAGTGAATCTGCTTGCCATCGCGGCGCGTGCTGACCAGCGCCTCACGGCGCAGCACTGCCAGCTGTTGGGACAGGGTTGGCTGCAGGATGCCCAGCGTCGCCTGCAGCTCACCGACCGAGCGCTCGCCGCCCGCCAACTGACAGAGCAGCAGCAGGCGATCCGGATTGCCCAGTACCCGCAGCAACTGGGCAGCCCGCTCGGCCGAGGCTTGTAGACGGGGCAAATCGAGGGAAAGCTCCGACATGGCACCTCCGGATAAGCAACTTCGACAATTTATAGCTCGATAATATATCAGTCAATAAACTGTTCATCCGGCAGGCGCAAAGGCGCGTGCCAGAGCGGTTGCAGCCCACCACCCCTGCCGCAGCCACCGGCCTTGCGCTTCTGCGGCAGATGGCCGGTCACGCCGCCAGCCCGCCAGCCTCTCCACCTGCGCCTGCGCCCTATGTAGAATCGGCCGGCTTCCCAAGCCTTTGGTCTTACAGGCTTGGTACTTACGAATCCCTAGACTGCGGGTCTTGTGTCCGCCCCCACGCCGTAAACAAAGGAACCGTTCATGTACTCTGATCGTATCCGTCTGCAGTCCCTGACCGACAAGATCACCACCGCCGAAGAAGCGGCCAAGCTGGTCAAGAACGGCAACACCGTTGGCATGAGCGGCTTCACCCGCGCCGGTGAAGCCAAGAAGCTGCCGATCGCGCTGTCCGAGCGCGCCCGTCAGGAAGAACTGAAGATCACCCTGATCACCGGTGCCAGCCTTGGCAACGACATGGACAAGCTGATGGCCGAATCCGGCCTGCTGGCCCGCCGCATGCCGTTCCAGTCCGACGCCGGCCTGCGCAAGGCGATCAACAGCGGCGAAGTGATGTTCATCGACCAGCACCTCTCCGACACCGCCGAGCAGCTGCGTGCCGGCAGCCTGCCGAAGGTCGACGTGGCGATCATCGAAGCCTGCGCCATCACCGAGAACGGCGGCATCGTGCCGACCACCTCCGTGGGCAACTCGGCCAGCTTCGCCGAAGCCGACGTGGTCATCGTCGAACTGAACCTGGCCCACCCGGCCGCCCTGGAAGGCCTGCACGACATCTACCTGCCGGCCAAGCGCCCGGGCCGCGGCCCGATCCCGCTGATCAACGGCCAGGATCGTATCGGCACCCCGTACATTCCCTGCGACCCGGCGAAGATCGCCGCCATCGTCATCACCGACCAGGAAGACTCCTACTCCGCGGTGCTGCCGTCGGACGACGAGACCCAGGCCATCGCCGACCACCTGATCGCCTTCCTGGAGAAGGAAGTCGAGTGCGGCAACCTGACCCCCAGCCTGCTGCCGCTGCAGGCCGGCGTCGGCACCATCGCCAACGCCGTGATGAGCGGCCTGCTGAAGTCCAACTTCACCGGCATGACCATGTACTCCGAGGTGCTGCAGGACTCCACCTTCGAACTGTTCGACGCCGGCAAGCTGGCCGCCGCCTCCGGCTGCTCCTTCACCCTGTCCGAGCGCATGTGCCACCACGTGATGGCCAACCTCGACAAGTACAAGGACAAGCTGGTGCTGCGCCCGCAGGAAATCTCCAACCACCCGGAGATCGTCCGCCGCATCGGCATCATCGGCATCAACACTGCCCTTGAGTTCGACATGTACGGCAACGTCAACTCGACCCACGTCAACGGCACCCACATGATGAACGGCCTCGGCGGCTCGGGTGACTTCACCCGTAACGCCCACCTGGCCATCTTCGTCACCAAGTCGATTGCCAAGGGTGGTGCCATCTCCTCCGCCGTGCCGATGATCCCGCACGTCGACCACAACGAGCACGATGTCGACATCATCGTCACCGAGCAGGGTCTGGCTGACCTGCGCGGCCTGGCCCCGCGCGAGCGCGCCCAGGTGATCATCGACAACTGCGTGCACCCGGACTTCCGCCCGGCCATGCAGGACTACTTCGACCGCGCCTGCGCCACCGTCGGCGGCCAGACCCCGCACATCCTCAGCGAGGCCTTCTCCTGGCACATCAACATGCAGCAGACTGGCCACATGCTGGGCAAGAAGTGATCGTCTGAGCGCTTCCCTGCTGTAACGCACTGCGCCGCCTTCGGGCGGCGCAGTCGTTTTCATCACATCGCCACAAAAATCCTGTACAGAATTTGAAAATTGTACAAATCGAGCAAGACTCCACCGTAGAAACAGGCTCTGCTGCCGCACCTCACGACCGTATCGGCGCAGCGCCGCCCGCTCTATTACCGGCCCAGCAATCCGGCGTATCACCTGAGGATGCCCCCATGCACAGCATTGCCGAAAGCCGCTCCCCCGCCATGCCCCCACTGACCAGCGTCGCGACCGAACAATCCGGCCTGCTGGCCGCTCTCGACCGGGTGCAGGCCATCATCACCTTCGACCTCAACGGTCGCGTGCTGCACGCCAACCAGAATTTTCTCGACACCTTCGGCTACCGCCCCGAGGAGGTGATCGGCCAGCACCACCGCATGTTCTGCGACCCGGCCTACACCCGCTCGCCGGAATACCTGACCTTCTGGGAGCACCTGGCCCAGGGCGAATTTAACGCCGGCGAGTTCCGCCGCATCGGCCGTCAGGGTCAGGACATCTGGATCCAGGCGTCCTACAACCCGGTGTTTGACAGCGAGGGCCGGGTGCAGAAGATCGTCAAGTTCGCCACCGACATCACCGAGCGGCGCCTGCAGAGCGCCGAGGCGGCCAGCAAGCTCGAGGCCATCTCCCGCTCCCAGGCGGTGATCGAGTTCGACCTGCAGGGCAACATCATCGCCGCCAACAGCAACTTCCTGCGCACCATGGGCTATACCCGCGAAGACAAGGTGGTCAAGTTCGCCATGGACATCACCGAACAGGTGCAGCGCGAGCAGCAGATCAGCGACAAGGTGGCGGCCATTTCCGCGGTGCTGGAGGAGCTGAGCACCTCGATCGATCACATCTCCAGCCGCGCCCAGCAATCGAGCAGTCTCGCCGCCCAGACCCGCCGCGAGGCCCAGAACGGCACCCGCCTGCTCGGCCAGTCCCGCGAGGCGATCCTCGAAATCCAGAAGGCCTCGCGCGGCGTGCATGAAATCCTCGACAGCATCACCGAGATCGCCAGCCAGACCAACCTGTTGGCCTTCAATGCTGCCATCGAAGCGGCGCGCGCCGGTGAGTACGGCCTGGGCTTTTCGGTGGTGGCCGAGGAAGTGCGCAAGCTGGCGGAAAAATCCGCGCATGCCGCCCGCGAGATCGTCAAGCTGATCAACGAAACCATCCTCCTGGTCGGCGAGGGCTCGCAGCTGTCCGAACAGGTCGAGCGTGCCTTCAGTCAGATCGGCAGTTCGGTCCACACCACCAGCGACTCGATCGCCCAGATCCACCAGGCGACCACCGAGCAGGCCGAAGCCACCCGCCACGTTGCGGCGCTGCTGGCCGAACTGCAGCGCTCGGCGGAGCACTGAGATGACCGTCCGGCTCCCCCTCGATGCCCCGGCCGGCAACACCCTGCTGGCGCGGGTCCGCCTTGGCTCGCTGCCGGTCGGCATCGACATTACCCATGTGCGTCAGGTAATTGCCTGGCCGGAGGCCATCAGCCGTTTGCCGCGCCGTCACGATGAGGTGCTCGGGGTCTTCATGCACCGCAATCAGGTGCTGCCACTGGTCGATCTCTGCCACTGGCTGGGCGAGCCGGCCCGCGAGCGGGCGCCCGAGCAGGCACTGATCCTCAGTGATCAAGGCCGCGCCCTGGCGCTGGCTATCGACGCGCTGCAGGACGTGCAACGCATCCCGCAGGCGTGGGTCGAGCGCATCCATCACGATCAGGATGCCGAGGGTTTCTTCCACAGCGTGGCGCGTCTGGATCATGAGCGCACCCTGCTCAGCCTGCTCGATCCGCAGAGCCTGATGCAGCGCGCCCACACCTGGGCCGGAGAATTACCGGCCAGCCTGGATCCCGCCACACTCATGCCCCCCGGCAGCACCCTGCCGGCGCAGGCGCTGTGTGCGGTGGCTGGGCTGTGTCTGGCCATTCCGGCAGCCGAGGTCGGCGAAGTGCTGTGGATGCCGCCCCTGCAGGCACTGCCCGGGCAGGATACCGGCCTGCTGGGCATGGCCCGCTGGCGCGGGCGCGACCTGCCGGTGCTCGACAGCCTGTACCTGCTGGACACACCAGCGCTCTTTGCACGCTTTGCCCTGAGCGGCATGGCGCGAATGAGCCCGGCGCCCGCCCTGCCCGACGAGCCCCAAACCCCGCGCTCTGGTGAGGCCACCACGCCCACAACGACTGACGATCCGGCCCGCTGCGCTGCGCGCCCGGGTGATGAAGCCTATCTGGTGTTCCGCGCTGGTAACGAGTGGGCCTTGCCGATGCGCAGCATCAAGGAAGTCTGCCCGCTGCCCAGCGCCCTGCTCCCGGCACCGGCTGGCAGCACGGGGTTGAGCGGACTGCTCGAGTGGCGCGGACGGATGGTGCCGGTGCTGGATCTGCGCACGCCAGCCGCCGCCAGTACCACGGCGGCCTCACCCACCGCGCCCACGCCGGAAAGTACCGAGGAGCAGCGCCTGATGGTGGTGCAGCGCGGCGAGCACCTGGCCGGTCTGCTGGTCGATGCGGTCACCGCACTGCTGCCGACCCGCCACAACACCCACACCCGCGGGCAGCTGGGTGGCCAGCCGTTCCATATGATCACCTGCGGCCAGGGTGAGCAGCGCCGCAGCTACCGGGTCTTCGAGCTGGGCGCGCTGGCCCTGCTGGACGACGGCGCAGGCCTCACCGCCAGCTGATCAGGCCGGCGCCTCACCCCGTTGCGCCTCGCAGATCAGCTCATCCAGATGGGCCTGCAGGGTGTCACCGATCAGCGCCTCGATGCGCCCCTCGGCCTGCAGCTCGGCCATGAAGGTACTGACCGCCTCGCGCGACAGGCCGCGCCGGTACGGGCGGTGCTGCACCATCGCCTGGAAGATGTCCGCCACCCGCAGGATGCGCGCCGGCAGCGGCAGTTCGCGCCCGTCCAGACCAAACGGGTAACCGCGCCCGCCGGGCTCCTCGTGGTGCGCGGCGGCCCAGAGGGTGATGTCCTCGAAGCCGCGGATGCCACCGAGGATCTGCCGGGTCTCGAAGCTGTGGGTGTTCATGCTCAGGCGCTCGTACTCATCCAGCCGCCCCGGCTTGTCGAGAATGTCATCGGGGATGCGCAGCTTGCCCAGATCATGCAGCAGCCCGGCGATCTCCAGCTGCTCGCACTGCTCGGGGTCCACGTTCAGGTATTCGGCCAGCCGGCGCGCCACCCGCGCCACCCCCCGTGAATGGGTGTAGGTGAACGGGCTCTTGGCATCGACGATATGGGCGAACATTTCCGCCAGCTGACGCAGCTCGGCGTTGCTGGCATGCAGCGGCGCCCCTTGGGCCAGCATGTTCTGCAGGTAGCTGGCCAGCGCCCGTGGCTCAAGCATCAGCCAGAAGGCTTCATGGGCCGAGGCCTGCAGGAAGGCCTCGACCAGCTGCGGGGCAAAGTAGCTGCCACTGCGCTGGCGAATCTCGTTCTGAATCATCGCCCGCTGCTGCAGCACGGTACCGGCGGCGTAATAGGGCGCCGCCAGCGCATCCACCCGATCGACCAGAAGAATCAGGTTGGCCGGAATCGCTACCTCATCGGCCACCCCCTCGGCCTGCAGCACCTCCCAGCGGGTGTGGTGATAGCGCACCGGCAGCGCCATGCGCGCCAGCGGGGCGAAGTCGCGCAGCAGCTGATAACCGATCTCGGCATGCTCCTGGGAGCCGGCCCAGTCGAACTCGCCGACCAGATGCTGATGCACTCGGGTGCTGGAGACGCCGATGTCATGCAGCACCCCCAGATCGAACAGAAACAGCACCTCGTACCCGGACAATCCCAGCACCCGGCCACATTCGGCGGCCATCACCCCGACGCGCTTGCCGTGGGCAACATCATCGACGCCCACCAGATCAAGGGCGTCGGACAGGGCGTAGATGACCTGGCGCAGGTCGGCGTCGATGCTCATGGCGATACTCCCGGTGGGCTGCACCGGACCCAGCGCGGCGCAGCAGATTGGCCTGATGACGACTTTCAGACTAGCCGGATTGCCGCCACCGCGCAGCCTGGCGGCCACGCAGCGGACTCAGTCCGGCAGATGATGGCCCAGCTCGAACTGCATGTTGGCATAGTTGCAGGCGCCGCTGAGGTCCGGGAACAGCGTCAGGTGGTTGATGTTCATCTGCTCCAGACCTTGCAGCACATGAATCCGCTCGGCATTGGGCAGATAGATCTTGCGCAGCACCGCCTGCCCGCTACCGGCAAAGGCGCTGGCGATCAGGCTCTCCAGCTCCTCCCCCGACTCGGAATAGGAGAACAGGCCGTTCTGGCCGAGCACCCGGGCGTTCTCGTCGGAGTTGGGCGTATAGAAGCGTACGGTGCGCGCCAGCGCCGGGCACTGCTCCACCTCGCGCTTGTTCAGCGAGACGATCAGCCGCTTGCGGGTATCGTCCTTGCCGGCATTGGCAAAGGCGAAGAAGGCCGCCGTGTACGGCGAATGGGTCCAGTCCAGCAGCGGGGTGAGCAGGTCAAAATGCTGGCCCAGCGCCCACCACTCCAGCGGCTCATCGTACTGCGGCGGATTGGCGCCGCGCTTACCGCGGATCGCCATCTTGAAACGGTTGAGCTGCGCCTGGCGCAGCTCAGCGGTCCGGCGCTTGTCCTCGATCTTGCGATCGATGGTCGATTCCAGCCGGTAGTAATCCTTGCGATGACCCCGGTGCACCCAGCCGCCGCCGGGGGAGAAGGTTTCCTGGATGTAATCGATGAAGTAGTTCCACTTGCGGATATGGATCTCTTCGATGCCGTCCCTGACCTTTCCGGCTTTCCAGCGAGGTTGCGCGCCCTTGTCCACCATTATTCCCGTATACCCGTGCAGTGATGACGGCCATCGTGCGGCCGGATTAAGGCCCTCATCATGCGCCAAGCCCGGCATGGCTGCCAGCGATGCCGGGCTTGGGGGTCAATGCGCCAGGAACCGGCGCAAGGTCGCCATCTGCGCCTGGACGCGCGGCAGCTTGAGCGCCAGCCAGGTATCGCGATCCAGTGGGGTGCGATCATCGGCGTGGGTCAGTTCCAGGGCCGAGAAGCTGCCGCTGCTGAACGGCAGCACCAGCTTGCTCTGCTCACCGAGAAACGCCAGACGGTCCCAGTCGCCGGCCAGCAGCAGACGATCCGTGCTCGGCTCGAACAGGCTCTGGCCGATTGCGTAATCATGGGACGGGTTGCGCACGCCCAGCAGCGGCAGCAGGGTCGGCAGCAGATCGGCGTGGCTGGTGCGCAGCGTCTCCTGATGGGCGGCGCGGCCCGGTACCCAGAGCACCAGCGGCACGCGCAGCTGGGCATCGACGAAGCTCGAATTGTGCCCCCAGCGGCCATGTTCCATGAACTCTTCGCCATGATCGCCGGTGATCACCACCAGGGTGTTCTCCAGCAGCCCCTCGCGCTCCAGGTAGTCGGTCACCCGGGCCAGCTGGCTGTCCAGATGGTGCACGGCATTCAGGTAGCGCTTGCGGATGCCTTCGATATCGCGGGCCAAGTCCATCCGCGCATAGCTGAATTCGCGCAGGTAATCCGGCTCGATCACCGATTCGGGCGGGAAGTTGTAGTCGGCATGCGGCGATTCGAAGAACAGGAAGCTCATGAACGGGCGCGCCGGATCACGCTGCTCGATGAACTGCAGCAGCCGGTCGACATTGCGCCGATCACGCGCCCAGGTCACGCCCTCGCTGTCCTCGATGCGCTGCTCAGGCGGCACATTGACGAACAGGGTCTTGTCGAACTCCGGGTAGCTGAAGCGTGCGCTGGTGAACAGGCGCAGCTGGTATGCCTGGCGCTGCAGCACCTCGATCAGCGGGCTGCCGACCCGAGCGTCGAGCACCGGGAACCACAGGTTGGCCGGCAGGCCGTAGAACTGGCTGAACATGCCAATCCGCGTGCCGTTGCCGCCGGAGAAGTGGTTGACGAAGTGCTGGGCACGTCCGGCAAAGGCGTGGGTCTGTGGCATGACCTGGGGATTCAGGCTGTCGGCCCGCCAGGACTCGGCGACCAGCCAGACGATGTTCAGTGGCTTGTCCGGCGCCTCGAGGCGCAGCGGAGCCTGCGGATAGCGCAGCTGCCCCTCAAGACGGGTGCCAGCGATCTCCAGACGCTGCGGGCGCTCCAGCCCGAAACGCTGTTCCAACACCCGGCGCAGGGTCAGCGGCTGGTAGAAGGGCATGCGCTGGGCGGTTTCCAGCAGCGGGCTGTAGCCGTAGAAGTGGCTCAGGCCGTAACTGAGGCGCTCGCCCAAGGTCGCCACCAGCAGCAGCGGCACCACCCACAGCCAGCGCGGCGCCGGCATGCCCCAGGCCGCCAGCCGCGATGCCAGCCAGCGCAGGGCACCCTGCAGGGCCAGCATCGCCAGCACCAGCACCGCCACATCACGCTCGGTGGCGGCCGATGCGCCCAGCGCCTCGATGCCACCGGCGGTGGTCAGGATGTTCCAGACAAAACCGTTGAAGTGAAAGCCATACAGCTGCCAGATCATCCGGTCACCCAGCAGCAAGAGTTGCAGCAGCGCGACCAGCAGTACCGAGGCCAGCACCCCGGCGCGGGTAGAGAATCGGTCGAGCAGACGACTCAGCAGCCAGGCCGGCGCCAGGAACAGCAGGGCGTAGGTGCCGGTCAGCACGCCCTGATAGAGCAGCAGCCAGGAGGGCGGCGCTGGGGAGATGAACAGGCTCAGGTGGATGGCGACCGCCAGCCAGGACAGCAGCCAGTAGAGGGCGTCGGTGCGCCGGACGGTGATGGACATCGGTGGGTTTCCTCGGACAAGGGCATCTGTCGCCACAACCGAGTCATCCTGCGGAGCGCGCCTTAACCGATCCTTAAGCCAACCTTAGGTGCCGATGCCGCCGCCGACTCACTCCTCGGCCGCCAGCACCTTCCACTGGCTGGTGCCCAGCGGAATCGGGCAGTCGGGATGTCCGGCGTTGCGCACCGCCTGCCAGGTACGCGCATTCAGCACGTTGCTGGGTGGCGTCCACAGCACCGGGCCGCAGGGGCCCATGTACAGGGTGGTCGCCGGCATCAGCGGGAAGGCGGCGCGGGTCAGCTGGTCGCTACGCAGATCCGCCGACACATAGCGCCGCTTGCCGTCGGCCACCACATGGGCCTCGAAGGTGCGTCGCTCAAGGCCCGGCACCTGAATCACCCGGATATAACGGCCATCGGCGCTCGGCACCGTCGTCGGATCGCCCGCCTGCGGGCATCCGGTCAGCAGCGCCACCAGCAGCAGGGGGCTGCCGCGTAGCAGCATGGTCATCGACATCAGCACGCTCCCTGAACCCATCACCTTTAAAGCCTAATCGATTGCCCGGCCCGCTGCAGAGCGGTTGCGCCTCAGGCGTGGCCTAAGTACCAGCGCCAGTCCTGCTCGCCGACTTCGGCCATGAACTGACGATACTCCTCCTGCTTGATCGCAAGGTAGATGCGCTGGAAGTCCTCGCCCAGCGCCTCGCGCGCCCAGCTTGAGGCCTGCAGGCCACGCAAGGCGCTCAGCCAGTCGGTGGGCAGCACCTCGCGGGCCTGGGCATAGCCGTTGCCCTCGATCGGTGCGCCGGGGTCGAGCTCCTCGCGCAGGCCGCGATGCAGGCCAGCCAGCAGCAGCGCAGCGGCCAGATACGGGTTGGCATCCGCGCCGCAGATCCGGTGCTCGATGTGCCGGCTGGCCGCCGGCCCGCCCGGTACCCGCAACGACACGGTGCGGTTGTTCACGCCCCAGCTTCTGGCCAGCGGCGCGTAGCTGTTGGCCTGAAAGCGGCGGAACGAGTTGGCGTTGGGGCAGAACACCGCCAGCCCCTCCTCAAGGGTGGCCAGCAGGCCACCGATGGCCTGGCGCAGCCGCGCCGCAGCGCCCGAAGGCGGCGCGCCGAGCAGCTCATCCACCTCGCTGGCGAACAGGTTGTGACCCTGCGCATCGGCCAGACTGACATGCATGTGCAAGCCGCTGCCGGCCAGCTCGCCAAACGGCTTGGCCATGAAGCAGGCCTGATAGCCATGCCGCTGGGCCACGCCGCGCACCAGCCGCTTGTAGCGTACCGCCTCATCCATCGCCTGCAGGGCATCCGCGCGGTGCTCGAGGGTGATTTCCACCTGCCCCGGCGCGTACTCGGAAATCGCCGTGCGCGCCGGCAGGCCCTGCGCGGCGCAGGCGGCATAGAGGTCGTCGAGGAACGGCGCCAGCTGCTCCAGCTCAAGCACCCCGTAGACCTGCGGCGCCTGCGGACGCAGGCCATTGGCCTGACGGGCCGGCTGTGGCCGGCCCTCGGCGTCGCGTGCCTGGTCGAGCAGGTAGAACTCCAGCTCGGCGGCCATCACCGGGTGGTAGCCGTCAGCCTTGAGCCGCTCGACCTGCCGGGCCAGCACATGGCGCGGATCGGCGATGCTGGCCGGCAGGCCCAGCTGCGGGTGCATGGACACCTGCAGCTGGGCGGTCGGCGTGGCCCGCCAGGTCTGCAGGCGGAGGCTGCCGGGCAGCGGGAAGGCCCGGCAGTCGGCGTCGGCCACGTCCCAGACCAGCCCGGTGGCATCGACATCCTCGCCACGGATGGTCAGGCCGAGGATGCTGCTCGGCAGCGGCCGCCCCTCGCGGTAGACGGCGCGCAGCTCCTCGCGGCGCAGCAGCTTGCCGCGCGGCACGCCGCAGGGGTCGATGATGAACAGCTCGAAGCTCTGCACCCCGGGATGGGCGGCGAGGAAGGCATCGGCTTCCTGGAGATCGGCAAAATGCATGGGGGGAATCCTGTAGGCATGAACCCTGAAGGTTGCCACGCTCCGGCGTGGCGATCCGGCCAGCAGACGATCAGCTCACGGCCCGGGTGCGATGCCGGAAGGATACAGGGCCACGGCTCAGGCCTCCCGCGCACCGGGAAGCGCCAGCAGTTCGACCAGCGCGGCGTCGAGGGTGGCGATCAGCCGGTCGACATCGGCCTCGCGGGTGTCCGGGCAGCACAGGGTCATGTTGTGGAACGGGGTGATCAGGATGCCGCGATTGATCAGGTAGAGGTGCAGGGTCATCTGCAGGCTGTCGTGGAAAGCCGCCTCGGCCTCGGCACCGGTACGCGGCGGCACGGCGCAGAACTGGAATTCGCAGCGCGCACCCAGCTCAGTCACCGACCAGGGCAGGGCGTGGCGGGCCAGCAGGGCGCGCAGCCCGGCGGCCAGCTGCGCGGCCAGCGCCAGCATGTGCGCGTAGGCGTCCGGGCTCATCAGCTGCTCGAGGCTGGCGCGCAGGCAGTGCATGGCCAGGGCATTGGCCGACAGGGTGGTGCCCATGCCGCTGTGCCCGTGGCCGTGGCTCAGCTCGCTAGCGTGCTGGCGGGCCAGCTGCATGGCCTGGGCCATCGCCGCGCTGCAGCCGTACACCGCACAGGGCACCCCGCCGGCAATCGCCTTGCCGACGGTGAGAAAGTCCGGTTCCAGCCCCCAGGCCTGCGTGCAGCCGCCGGGGCCGGTGGAGAGGGTGTGGGTCTCGTCGATGATCAGCAGGGTGCCGTAGCGACGGGTCAGCTCACGCACCGCAGCCATGAAGCCCGGCTCCGGCAGCACCATGCCGATGTTGGTCATCACCGGCTCGCACAGCAGCGCCGCCACATCGCCGCTCGCCAGCGCCGCCTCCAGGGCGGCCAGATCGTTGAAGGGCACCGCGCGGCTGGTCTTGGCCAGATTGCGCGCCTGACCAAGCAGGCCGGGGCGGTGTACGGTGCGTCCCGCGCGCCAGCGCACCATGGCGTCATCGACGGTGCCGTGGTAGCAGCCATCGAACACCAGCAGCGTCTTGCGCCCGGTGATCGCCCGTGCCCAGCGCAGCACGAAGCGGTTGGCATCGGTGGCGGTGGTCGCCACCTGCCAGTAGGGCAGGCCGAAGCGCGCGGCGAGCAGCTCGCCGCAGACCACCGCATCCTCGCCGGGCAGCATGCTGGTCAGGCCGTTGCCGGCCTGCTCGCGCAGCGCCTGGGCGATGGGCGCCGGCGAGTGGCCGAACATGCTGCCGGTATCGCCGAGGCAGAAATCGACATATTCGTGGCCATCGACATCGAAGAAACGCGCCCCTTCGGCGCGCTCGACGAACAGCGGCACCGGGGTCGACCAGTCGCTCATCCAGTGCATCGGCACGCCGCCGAACAGCGCGTGGCGGGCCCGCTCGGCGAGCGCCACGCAGCGTGGGTGATGATCGAGAAAGCGCTGCCGCTCGCGGGTCGCGAACAGCTGCACGGCGGCTTCGGCAATACCACTGGAGGTCATGGCAGGGCACCTGGCGGGGAGATGCCGAGCATCTTCAGGGCGGCTGTCGGGCGGCGTCAATCCTCGTCCAGCGGGGTGCTCCACAGGCACAGATCCAAGCAGCTATGCGCGCCAGCCGCAAGCTCAATGCAGTCATCCCAGACGTTGGCGGTTTCGATGCAGAGCATGCGCTGCCAGGCATCGTCGGCAAATTGCGACAGCCGCTGCGCCTTGTCGATCCACGGATTCCACACCACAGCGCTGCGCGAGCGCTGGCTGGCCAGGTGCAGGCGGCGGCGCCAGCCAGGGTCACGCAGGCTGAGCTGCGCCGGCAGGTCCAGGTACAGGCGATCGGTCTCACCGCTGAAGGTCAGCGCGCCAGACTGGCGCCGCTCGCACCAGCCCTCGAGGGTCTCGATGTAGCGGCAGCCGTCGAGCACCTCGACCGCGACCTGGCGGATGTCACTGACGGCAAAGTAGCTGTGCAGCGCCTGGCTGATCCACACCGGCCGCGTCCCGGTATTGTGGCTGTGCAGGGCGATGGACAGCCGTGCGCCCAAGCGAATCTCCAGCGCCACCTCGACCGCCTGCGGCCAGCCGGGCAGGCCATCCTCTGGTTGTGGACAGCTCAGGCGCAGGCAGACTTCATCAGCCTCGATCCGCTGCTCGCTGCACCGCCACGGAAGGTTGCGCACCAGACCATGAAACGGCGCCGCCTCGCCGCGGTACTGGGCCAGCAGCGCCGCCGGATTGCGCGCCAGATCACCGAACCACGGCCAGCACACCGGCACCCCGCCGCGCACCGACTGGCCGCGCTCGCCGCGGGCCTGCTCGCTGAGCCAGATCAGCGGCGGCTCGCCGTGACGCTGATAGCGGAGAATCTGCGCACCCTGCTCGGCGACCAGCAGCTCGGCACCGGGCACCTGCAGGCGCCAGCAGGGCAGGTCATCAAAATCAACACGGCTGATCAGGCAATCGGTGGTCACGCTCGGGCTCCGCAGTCAAAGGGCCGGCATTATCGACAGCCAAGCCGCCCAGGTGCCAGCCGGATCGGCTGCACCGTCAGCACCGGGCGATATAGACGACGGCCAGCGCCTCAGGGCTGGAGGCTGTTCACCCATTCACGCCAGATCGCCACCAGCATCGCCATCAGCACCGGGCCGATGAACAGCCCGATGAGGCCCATGGTCATCACCCCGCCGATCAGGCCAAAAAAGGTCGGCAGAAACGGTAGACGAATCGGCCCGCCCACCAGCCGTGGACGGATGGTCTTGTCGACGATGAACAGCTCGATCGAGCCCCACAGAAACAGCCCGACGCCCGCCGTCACCTCACCGGTCGCCACCAGATAGGCGGACGCCATGCTGAAGGCCAGCGGCGCGCCCCCGGGGATCAGCGCCATGAACCCCGTCAACAAGCCAAGTGCCACGGGCGAGGGCAGGTTGACCACCCAGTACGCCAACCCCAGCACCACCCCCTCGCCGATCGCCACCAGCAGCATGCCGGTGACCGTGGAACTCACCGTCGCCGGGACGATTCTCGACAGACGCCCCCAGCGCTCGCCCATCAGCGCATGGCCCGCCCGGTCGAGCTGGCAGACGATCTGGCTGCCGTCCTTGTAGACGAAGAACAGCGTGATCAGCATGAAGACCAGCATCAGGAGCGAGTGGAAGGTGGCCCCGCCCAAATCACGCAGCCAGCGATAGAGGCTGCCAAGCTGCTCCCCGCTGGCAAGCCGGACCAGCTCCCCCAGCGCGCCGGGATGGGCCAGGTGCTTCTCCCAGTACGGCGCGACAAACGGGCCAATCCCCGGGGCGCTGCCCAGCCAGTCCGGCAGGGCAGCGCCCTCGCGGTTGGCCTCGATCAGCCACTCCGCCCACTGGCGAACCTCCGCCACGGCAAACACGAAGGCGATCAGCAGCGGGATGATCAGCGTCAGCGTCACGGCGAGAATCGCCAGGGTCGCGGAAAGAGTTTCCCGGCCCTGCAGGCGCGTTTTCAGGTAGGCATAGAGCGGCCAGGTCGCAAACCCGATGATCAGGGCCGCAAGGCTAGGCACCAGAAAATGCCGGAAGAAAAAGCCGGCGAGTAGCAGCAGCAAGAGCAGCAAGGCCTTGGGGACAAGCCCTTCAATTCGATCAGTCAACGGGGTGGTTCTCCCAGAGCGGCTATGACGGTGGCGGCAGTCCATCGACGCGAGCGCGTATTGAGGCGATAGTGGCGCACTGAGTGCATCTGAACACCTTAGCGCGGGGTTCGAAAAGCCCGCGCCCCATCACCGCCCCACGGAGGCCATCGTGCAGAAGATTCAGCAGGACCCCAGCATCCTTTCCAGCGCCGACGAAGCGCTGGGCAGCATCGTCGAAGGCTTCAAGCGTTTTCGCCGTGAAGTCTTCCCCGAGCAGGAGGAGCTGTTCAAGAAGCTGGCCACCGCGCAGAACCCGCGCGCCATGTTCATCACCTGCGCCGACTCGCGCATCGTGCCCGAGCTGATCACCCAGAGCTCGCCGGGCGACCTGTTCGTCACCCGCAACGTCGGCAACGTGGTGCCGCCTTATGGGCAGATGAACGGCGGCGTGTCCACTGCGATCGAATACGCGGTCGCCGCGCTCGGCGTGCGGCACATCATCATCTGCGGCCACTCCGACTGCGGGGCGATGAAGGCGGTGCTCAACCCGCAGTCGCTGGAAAGCATGCCGACGGTGAAAAGCTGGCTGCGCCACGCCGAAGTGGCGCGCACCGTGGTCGAGCAGAACTTCGCCGGCTGCGACTGCGGCCAGGAGCATCTGGCGCTGCTCACCGAGGAGAACGTGGTAGCCCAGCTCAACCACCTGCTCACCCACCCCTCGGTGGCGGCGCGGGTGGCCAGCGGCCAGCTGTTCATCCACGGCTGGGTGTACAACATCGAGACCAGCGCGATCATCGCCTATGACGCGGCCAGTGGCCGCTTCCTGCCGCTCGATGGCGAGGTGGTGCCGATGGCCACCCCGCGCTCGCGCTTCGACGCCTGAGCCTCAGCGCTGGGCCGGCGGGTTGCGCCAGCGCTCGCCGGCCAGCAGGCGCTCGAACAGCTGCGGGTCCGACCATTCGGCGCAGATCGCCTCGGAGAAGCGAATCTCTGCCAGCTCGAAGGCGCCCATGCGTGGGCTGAAGGCATCCTCGCGAAAGCACTGCGCATAGCCGGTTTCGGTCTCATGGACGATCACCGAGTGCAGGCGCACATCCGCCTCACCGTTGACCATCTCGGTCTGCGCCAGCAGCGCATCGACCAGACGGAAGATCACCCGCGACAGCTGCTCGGCGCTTGGCGACACCGGCAGGGCGATCCAGCGCTCGGAAAAGCGCTGGCAGCTGGCGATGTACTCGGGATCGTCACCATCCCAGAAGCTCAGCGCGTGATCGAAGGCGTCGATCAGCTCACGCACGCCGCCCTTGAGCAGACCAAAGTCGTAGACCATCTGCCCGTGATCAAGGGCATGGGCCTCCAGCAGCAGTTCGACCCGGTAGGAGTGACCGTGTACGGAGCGGGCGCAGCGCCGGCTGGTGCAGCCGCGCACGATGTGGGCGTTCTCGAAGCGGAACAGTTTGCGGATCAGCATCGGGCCTCCTGGTGTGGCGAGTGCAACCGGCATGGGCCGCGGTCAGGGTGGATCGGCAACGCGCTCATCGGGGCGGCTCACGGTGGGTGTGGCAGGCACAGGGCGGTACCGGGTCATAGCCCGAGTCGCCCCACGGGTGGCAGCGGCCCAGCCGGCGCAGGGTCAGCCAGCCGCCGCGCAGCGCGCCGTGGCGCTGCAGCGCCTCGATGGCGTACTGCGAGCAGGTCGGCTGGAAACGGCAGCGCGGGCCGAGCAGCGGGCTGATGACGTATTGATAGACGCGCACCAGCGCGATCAGCAGGCGTTTCATGGTGGTGAGCTGGCGACCGTCAGACGGTCGCCCTCCGGTGAACGGGAAAGGAGGGTACACCCACCAGTATGACAGGCCAGCCCCGGCGACTCGACCCGCAACCCCTCGGCACCGGCGCTGGCCGGATGGGCGGTGGCGTGTGCCAGTGGCAACCCGGCCCTCACGGCTCCAGCACCTCAAGCAGCCGCTCGACGTTCTGCCGGTACATACCCAGATAGCGGCTGGCCGGTCCCCCGGCGGCCAGCGCGTCGGAGTACAGGGTGCTGCCGACCCGCGCGCCGGCCTCGGCAGCGATCTGCTCGATCAGCCGCGGATCGCGGATGTTCTCCACGAGCAGGGCGCGCACCTGTTCCTCGCGCAGCTGGCGGATCAGCGCGGCGATCTCGGCCGCCGACGGCTCGGCGGCGTCGCTGACGCCCTGGGCGGCGCGGAACTGCAGGTTCCACTCGCGGGCGAAGTAGCCGAAGGCATCGTGGCTGGTCAGCACCCGGCGGTGCTCGGCGGGCAGGGCGGCCAGGCGCGGGGCGATCTCGGCGCGCAGGGCGTGCAGCTGCGCCAGCCAGGCATCGCGGCGGGCGGCGTAGTCGGCGGCGTTGTCCGGGTCAATCTCGCTCAGGGCGCGGGCGATGTTGTGGGCATAGCGCTCGGCGTTGCCGAGGCTCTGCCAGGCGTGCGGATCGGCGATGCGCTGGCCGTCTTCCTCGACCTGCAGCGGTGGCACACCGGCACTGGCATCCAGGCGCCGACCGCGCGCTTCGCCACTGGCCCACAGGCGCTCCAGCCAGGGCTCAAAGCCCAGCCCGTTGGCGATCAGCAGGTCGGCGGCGAGGATCTGGCGCAGATCGCGCGGGCTTGGCTCGAATACATGGGCGTCGGCATCGGCGCCGACCAGATTGGTCAGCTCGATGTCATCGCCGCCGATCTCGCGGGTCAGATCCGCAAGGATGCTGAAGGTGGTGACCACCTGCGGCCGTTCGGCAGCGGACAGAGTCAGGGGTAGGCACAGGGCGAGCAGGGCAAACAGGCGACGCATGGCGCATTCCTTAGCAGGGCAGAGGGGGTGAGCTGCGGCGCAGCAGGCCGTGGACAGGCCCGAGGCAGACCGACAGCAGGTAAGCGATGCCAGCGAGCAGCACGATGCACGGCCCGCTCGGCAGGTTGGCGTAAAAGGACAGCAGCAGGCCGAGCCAGACGCACAGCGCACCCAGGCCTGCGGCCAGTCCAAGCAGCACCGGCAGACGCCGGCTCCAGAAGCGTGCCGCGGCGGCCGGCAGCACCAGCAGGCCAATCACCATCAGCGCGCCGATCGCGTGCAGGCCGGACACCAGATTGAGCACCACTAGGGCGAGGAACAGCCCGTAGGCCGGCGCGCCGCGGCGGCTGACGCTGCGCAGGAACACGGCATCCAGACTGTCCTGCACCAGCGGGCGGTAGATCAGCGCCAGCAGCGCCAGGCTAGCGACGGAGACGATCAGCATGCTGCGCAGGGTCGCCGCATCCACCGCCAGCGCCGAGCCAAACAGCAGGTGCAGCAGATCGATGCGCCGCCCAGCGAGGCCCAGCAGCAGCACCCCGGTGGCCAGCGAGATCGGGTAGATGGCGGCCAGACTGGCGTCTTCGCGCAGGCCCGTGCGCCGAGTCACCCAGGCCGCCAGCGCAGCCATGCCGAGGCCGGCGACCAGCCCGCCCGCCGCCAGCGCCGGCAGGCTCAGGCCGAACAGCCAGAAGGCCAGCGCCGCGCCGGGCAACACGCCGTGGGCGATGGCGTCGCCCATCAGGCTCATACGCCGCAGCATCAGGAACACCCCGAGCGGGGCGATGCTCAGCGCCAGCACCACGCCGCCGAGCAGCGCGCGGCGCAGGAAGGCAAATTCGGCAAAGGGTTGCCAGAGCACCTCGAGCATCAGGCCACCTGCGCCAGCGGCGCCGTCAGCAGCGCGCGGCTCGGCCCGTGGCGGCAGCCGTCGGCGTGGATCACCAGGCAGTCCGGCAGATGCTCGCGCGCGCCGGCCAGATCGTGGCAGACCACCAGCTGCGTGCAGCCACGGCGCTGAGCGTCGGCCAGCCGTTGCCAGAGCAGCTGCTGGCCAGCTTCATCAAGGGCGGCGACGGGCTCGTCGAGCAGCAGCAGCGGCGCCTCGGTCAGTTCCAGACGGGCCAGCAGGCCGCGCTGCAGCTCGCCGCCGGACAGCGCGATCAGCGGCCGCCCGGCTAGTTCGCTCAGGCCCCAGGCGGCCAGCACCGCATCGAGCCGCGCCCGTCGCGCGGCTCGCGGCAGGCGTGCGCGCCACAGGCCGGCGGCGACCAGTTCGGCCAGCTCGACGGGGAACTGGCGGTCGATGGCCGTCTGCTGCTGCAGATAGCCAATGGCGCCAAGGCCCGAGGCCGCGAGCTGCACACGCCCGGCCAGCGGTTTCTGCAACCCGGCAAGCACCCGCAGCAGGCTGCTTTTGCCACAGCCATTGGCACCGACCACCGCGGTCAGGCTGCCGGCCGCCAGGTGCAGGTCGAGCGGCGGGGTCAGCGGCCGCCCCGCCACACCCCATTGCAGGCCCGTGGTGCGGATCATGCCGACTCCTTGCTCCAGCGGCTTTCCGCCACCGCGTCGTGGGCGTGCAGGCTCTCGGCGTGCTCGACCCGCACGCTGAAGGCGTCCAGCAGCGGCAGCGCTCGCAGTGCATGGTGCAGACGCCGCGCGGCATCCTCGCAGAACATCAGGTTCTGCCCGTTGGCCAGGGCAAAGGCCTGCTCGTCGGCGCGCTTGACCGCGGTCTGCAGGGCGGTGCCGAGGGCCGCTTCGGCACTGTCGATCAGCGCGAGCAGCGGCAGTTCATGGCAGGTGGCATCGAGCTGCACGTCGAGGATCGCCCGGCTGCGCTGGCTATGGGGGGTGGCGAGGATGCCGGCGCTGCTGCCCAGCCAGTCGAGCACCGCCTCGGGCTGCAGTTCGCGGTCAGCAAAGTCGGCGGCAAAGCGCTGCTGGATCAGCTGGCGCGCCAGCGCGGCCGAGCAGGGGCAGGTCGAGGAGTAGCCGATTTCCACGCGCAGCCCGAGCTGCAGCGCACCACCGCGCACCCGGCGGGCCGAGATCTGCAGCGGGTAGCCCTTCCAGCCGGCCAGCGGGCTGACCAGCGCCGGACGCTTGAGCAGCAGCTCGCTGTGGATATCCAGATAGGCGCCTTCCGAGAGGTCGGCGTGGCTGGCGAGAAACTCATCGAGCAGCCGCGCCAGTAGCGCCGGAGTCAGCTCTTCGTGCTCCAGCGCCTCCAGCGCCAGGTACAGACGCGACATGTGGATGCCGCGCGCCGTGGGATCATCGAGGCTGACCGCCGCGCTGATGCGCGCCATCAACCGCTCCCCCTCCAGACGCAGCGGCTGGGCGATGCCGGCCATGCCGACCCGAGCCAGCGGCAGCAGGGCAGTGGAGGTTTGCGCGGCAATATCGGGCAGAAGCGGAGCATTCATCGGGCAGGGTCTCGGTGGGCAGAGGTCAGGTGTTATACTGTAACAACAATGCCGCTACAGACGGCAAGCCATCCTTCCCGTTATCGCCCGATTCGAGGTTTTCCCCGCGATGGACAATCGTCTTCCCGTCACCGTGCTGTCCGGCTTTCTGGGGGCCGGCAAGAGCACCCTGCTCAACCATGTGCTGAAAAACCGCGCCGGCCTGCGGGTGGCGGTGATCGTCAATGACATGAGCGAGCTGAACATCGATGGCAGCGCCGTGCAGCAGGGCGTCAGCCTGACCCGCGGCGAGGAAAAACTGGTGGAGATGAGCAACGGCTGCATCTGCTGCACCCTGCGCGAGGATCTGCTGGAGGAGGTGGCCCGCCTGGCCGGCGAGGGGCGCTTCGATTACCTGCTGATCGAGTCCACCGGCATTTCCGAGCCGCTGCCGGTGGCCGAAACCTTCACCTTCCGCGACGAAACCGGGCAGAGCCTCGCCGATCTGGCGCGCCTGGATACCATGGTCACCGTGGTGGACGGGGTGAACTTCCTGCGTGATCTGCACGAGGCCGAGGCGCTCAGCGAGCGCGGTGAGAGCCTGGGCGAGGACGATGAGCGCTCGATCACCGACCTGCTCACCGATCAGGTGGAGTTTGCCGATGTGATCCTGGTCAGCAAGATCGACCTGATCTCCAGCGCCGAGCGCGAGGAGCTGCTGGCCATCCTGCGCCGCCTCAATCCGCAGGCCGAGGTGCTGCCGATGGTGATGGGGCAGGTTCCGCTAGAGCGGATCCTCAATACCGGGCGTTTCGACTTCGAGCGCGCCGCCCAGGCGCCGGGCTGGCTGGCCGAGCTGCGCGGCGAGCATGTGCCGGAAACCGAGGAGTACGGCATCGCCTCCATCGCCTGGCGGGCGCGCCGGCCGCTGCATCCGCAGCGCTTCCATGACTTCCTGCACCGCGAATGGGACAACGGCCGCCTGCTGCGCTCCAAGGGCTACTTCTGGCTGGCCAGCCGCCCGGAGGAGGCCGGCAGCTGGTCGCAGGCCGGTGGCCTGATGCGCTACGGCTATGCCGGGCGCTGGTGGCACGCGGTGCAGCGCGCGCAGTGGCCGGCGGATGACGAAAGCCGCGCCGCCATCGAGGCCAAGTGGCAGGGCGAGCACGGCGATCGCCGCCAGGAGTTGGTGTTCATCGGCCAGCACATCGACTTCGCGCGCCTGCAGGCCGAGCTGGAAGCCTGCCTGCTCAGCGAGGCGGAAATGGCCCTGGGCGAGGCCGCCTGGCTGCAGCTGGAAGACCCCTTCGAGGTATGGACCGAAAGCCTCGAGGGCGAGGACGCCGCCTGAGCCGGGCCGCGCGGGCGGGTGGTGGCCGGTATCATCACAAACTTATCCACAGGATAGGTCTCTGGGCGATACCCCGCTGCGCAGTGGGGTGACAGGCGAACAGACCGCATCCATGCTGTGTATCCGGACGGTCACGGAGCATTTTCCACCGTCTGGACACACCCGCCACACAGATTGTTCACCAACTTATCCACAGGCAGGCCATGCTTTCGCAAATCCCGACCCACCTGATCGCCGGCCCCCTCGGCGCTGGCAAGACCACCCTGTTGCAGCAGCTGCTGGCGCAGCGCCCGACTACGGAGCGCTGGGCCATCCTGATCAACGAATTCGGGCAGATCGGCCTGGATGCCGCGCTGCTAAGCACCGACGAGGATGGCATCGCGCTGGGCGAGGTGGCGGGTGGCTGTCTGTGCTGCGTCAACGGGGCACCCTTTCAGGTCGGGCTGAGTCGCCTGCTGCGTCAGGGCCGGCAGGATCGGCTGTTCATCGAACCCTCGGGCCTTGGGCATCCGGCCGAGCTGCTGCAGCAGCTGCGCGCTGACCCTTGGCAGGACGTGCTGGCGGTACAGCCCAGCGTGGTGGTGCTGGATGCCGCCGCGCTGGCCCGCGGCCAGCCGCTGCCGGCCAGCCAGCAGGCGGCGCTCGGCGAGGCGGGTCTGCTGGTGCTCAACAAGAGTGCCACGCTTGATGGCACGGCCAAGGCGCTGCTCGCCGCCCAGCTGCCGGCCCGTCCGCTGCACTGGACCGAGCAGGGCCAGTTGCCGCTGGGCCTACTTCCGGGCATCGCCGCTCAGGCGCAGGCCAGCAGCGCGCCCGCGACGCTGCCCAGTGAGTCGCGCGCCGTGCTCGGCACGCTGTGGAGCGATCCGGCCCAGCCGATCTGCCAGCATCAGGCCGGCGAGGGCGGCTGGAGCATCGGCTGGCGCTGGCATCCAAGCCAGTGCCTCGACCGTCAGCGCCTCACCGATTGGCTGGCCAGCCTCGACTGGCGGCGCGCCAAGCTGGTGATCCACGGCGAAGACGGCGCCTGGTACAGCGCCAACGCCCTGGACGGCGCCCCCCTCGACTGGCGCACCAGCGAATGGCGCCGCGATTCGCGCCTTGAGCTGATCTTCGCCGAGCCACAGGACGTGGACGCTCTGCAGTCCGCGCTGGCGGCCTGCAGGGCCTGAGCCATCAGCAAAAGTAATAGTTCAGACAAAAAAAGACCCGGCATCGCTGCCGGGTCGAATCCGTGATTAGCCTGATGAGGAGATAACCAAGGGGTGACTGCCAGACCCTTGTCTATCACCGCTGATGCGATGATCAGCTGAATTAACGATATTGATTCTCAAATGAGATGTAAAGCCTTTTGAGAAAAATTTCACTCTCTTCCCTCACGACCTCACGGCAGCAGCACCGTTGCCCCAACGGTTTGACGCGCCTCCAGCGCACGGTGCGCCGCTGCGGTTTCCGCCAGCGGCCAGCGCTGGCCGATCTCGACCTGCAGCACATTGCGCTCCAGCAGCGCGAAGACCTCGGCGGCCATCGCCCGCAAACGCTCGGGGGTGTCGGCATAGCCGAACAGGGTCGGGCGGGTGACGAACAGCGAGCCCTTCTGGGCGAGGATGCCGAGGTTGACACCGCTGACCGGCCCCGAGGCATTGCCGTAGCTGACCAGGAGCCCGCGCTGCGCCACGCAGTCCAGCGACTGCTCCCAGGTGTCGCGGCCGACCGAATCGTAGACCACCGGGCATTTCTGCCCCTCGGTCAGCGCCAGCACCCGCTCCACCACATCCTCGCGGCTGCGATCAATCACCGCCCAGGCGCCCAGCTCGCGGGCGCGTTCGGCCTTTTCTGGCGAGCCGACCACCCCGATCAAACGCAGTCCCAGGTGCCGGGCCCACTGGCAGGCCAGGCTGCCGACCCCGCCGGCCGCGGCATGGAACAGCACCGTCTCACCGCCCTGCAGATGACCGATCTGGCGCAGCAGGTACTGCACGGTCATGCCCTTGAGCAGCACCGCGGCGGCTTCCTCGAAACTGATCATCGCAGGCAGCGTCACCAGGCAATCCGCCGGGACTACATGTACCTCGGCACAGGCGCCTTGCGGCCCGGTGGCATAGGCCACCCGATCCCCGACGCAAAACTCATGCACTTCACTGCCGATCGCCTCGACCACCCCGGCTGCCTCGCTGCCCAGCCCGCCGGGCAAGGCCGGCAGCGGGTAGAGGCCGCTGCGAAAATAGGTGTCGATGAAGTTCAGGCCGATCGCCCGGTTGCGCACCCGCACCTCGCGCGGGCCGGGTTCGGGCGGGGTGAAATCGGCGTACTCGAGCACCTCGGCGCCGCCGTGGCGGCTGATCTGGATACGTTTGGCCATGCCTTGCTCTCCCGGAAAAATAGCCCCGCCATGCAAACGCCCGCACGGCAGCGCGTCAAGCCTTGGTGGCGCGGGGCAGTGCTATGCTTGCCGCCTTGCCGCGCCCAACGGGCGCCCGATCCGCTGCCGAGGTGAACCGTGACCGACCGTATCGCCGCCGTGAAGGCCTACCTGCTCGACCTGCAAGACCGCATCTGCGCCGCCCTGGAAGCCGAGGATGGCAGCACACGCTTTCGCGAGGATGCCTGGGATCGCCCGGGCGGCGGTGGCGGGCGGACCCGGGTGCTCGAGAACGGCGCGCTGATCGAGAAGGGCGGGGTGAACTTCTCCCACGTGTTCGGCGATGCCCTGCCGCCATCGGCCAGCGCCCACCGCCCGGAACTGGCCGGGCGCAGTTTCCAGGCGCTTGGCGTGTCGCTGGTCATCCACCCGGAAAACCCCTACATCCCCACCTCCCACGCCAACGTGCGCTTCTTCAGCGCCGAGAAAGAGGGTGAGGAGCCGGTCTGGTGGTTCGGCGGCGGTTTCGATCTGACTCCCTATTACGCCAGCGAGGAAGACTGCATCGAGTGGCACCGCATCGCCCGCGCGGCCTGCGAGCCGTTCGGCGCCGACGTCTATCCGCGCTACAAGGCCTGGTGCGACCGCTACTTCCACCTCAAGCACCGTGGCGAGCCGCGCGGCATCGGCGGGCTGTTCTTCGATGACCTGAACGAGTGGGACTTCGACACCTGCTTCGCCTTCATGCGTGCGGTGGGCGATGCCTATCTCGAGGCCTACCTGCCGATCATCCAGCGCCGCAAGGCCACCCCGTTTGGCGCGCGCGAGCGTGAGTTCCAGGCGTTCCGCCGTGGCCGTTACGTCGAGTTCAACCTGGTGTTCGACCGCGGCACCCTGTTCGGTCTGCAGTCGGGCGGGCGCACCGAATCGATCCTTATGTCGCTGCCGCCGCTGGTGCGCTGGGGCTATGACTGGCAGCCGGAGCCGGGCAGCCCCGAGGCGCATCTGACCGAGTACGTGCTCAAGGATCGTGACTGGCTCGGGGAGGCCGGCCTGTGACCGACCGCTATGCCGTGTTCGGCAATCCCATCGCCCACAGCAAGTCGCCGCTGATCCACCGCCTGTTTGCCGCGCAGACTGGCGAGGCGCTCACCTATGAGGCCCTGCTGGCGCCGCTGGACGATTTCCCCGCCTTCGCCCGCGCCTTCTTCGCCGAGGGCCTGGGCGCCAACGTCACCGTGCCGTTCAAGGAAGAGGCCTTCCGCCTCGCCGATGCACTGACCGAGCGCGCGCGGCGCGCCGGGGCGGTCAATACCCTGAAGAAGCAGGCAGATGGCCGCCTGCTTGGCGACAACACCGACGGCGCCGGGCTGGTGCGTGATCTGACCGTCAATGCCGGCCTGTCCCTGCGTGGCCAGCGTATCCTGCTGCTCGGTGCCGGCGGTGCCGTGCGGGGCGTGCTGGAGCCGCTGCTGGCCGAACAGCCGGCCGAGCTGGTGATCGCCAACCGCACCGTGGAGAAGGCCGAGGCGCTGGCGCGGTTGTTCGCGGATCTGGGCCCGGTGGCCGCCAGCGGCTTCGACTGGATCGATGCCCCGGTCGATCTGATCATCAACGGCACCTCGGCCAGCCTCGCGGGCGAGCGGCCACCGATCGCCGCCAGCCTGATCCAGCCGGGTCACACCATCTGCTACGACATGATGTATGCCAAAACGCCCACCGCCTTTAACCACTGGGCGGCTGAGCAGGGCGCAGCCCGCACCCTCGACGGGCTGGGCATGCTGGTCGAACAGGCCGCCGAGGCCTTCTACCTCTGGCGCGGGGTGCGCCCGGACAGCGCGCCGGTGCTGGCCGAACTGCGCCGCCAGCTGGCCGAGGGCTGACAGAGGAGACGCCCGTGCCGGGGATTGCCGAAGGACGTGTCAGCGCCGTGCGTGGCGCGGTGCTCGATGTGTACTTTCCCGAGGCCTTGCCGGCACTCGGCGAGGCTTTGCGCGTGCAGTGCGAGGATGGCAGCCGCCTGCTCGCCGAGGTCCAGGCGCATCTGGACCCCCATCAGGTGCGCGCCATTGCTCTGGCCAGCACCGCAGGCCTGGCACGCGGGGTGGCGGTGCAGGCCCTGGGTGGCCCCCTGGAGGTGCCGGTCGGCGAAGCGCTGCTCGGGCGTCTGGTCGATGTCAGCGGCGCGCCGCGTGATCGTGGCCCGGCCTTGCCCGCCGATGTGCCGTGCCGGCCGATCAACCGCCCGGCCCCGCCCCTGGCCGCACAGGGGGTGACGCGCGAGCTGTTTTCCACCGGGATCAAGGTCATCGACCTGCTCACCCCGCTGGTGCAGGGTGGCAAGGCGGCGATGTTCGGCGGCGCCGGGGTCGGCAAGACCGTGCTGGTGATGGAGCTGATCCAGGCGATGGTCGAGCGCTACCGCGGCATTTCGGTGTTCGCCGGGGTCGGCGAGCGCTCCCGCGAAGGCCACGAAATGCTCAACGAGATGCGCGACTCCGGGGTCCTGGCAAACAGTGTGCTGGTCTATGGGCAGATGAACGAGCCGCCCGGCGCGCGCTGGCGGGTGCCGTTCAGCGCCCTGAGCATCGCCGAATATTTTCGCGATGAGCGCCGGCAGAACGTGCTGCTGCTGATCGACAACGTATTCCGTTTTGTCCAGGCCGGGGCCGAGGTGTCTGGCCTGCTAGGCCGCCTGCCGTCGCGAGTCGGCTACCAGCCGACTCTGGCCGACGAAGTGGCGGCGCTGCAGGAGCGCATCGTCTCGGTCGGCGGCGTGGCGGTGACCGCCATCGAGGCGGTCTACGTACCGGCCGATGACTTCACCGATCCGGCGGTGACCGCGCTGGCCGCCCACGTCGACAGCATGGTGGTGCTCTCGCGGCAGATGGCCGCGCAGGGCATGTACCCAGCGATTGACCCGATTGCCTCCTCCTCACCACTGCTCGATGCGCAGGTGGTCGGCGAGGTGCATCTGGCGGTGGCGACCGAGGTGCGCCGGGTGATCGAGCATTACCGCAGCCTGCAGGACGTGATTGCCCTGCTTGGCATCGAGGAGCTGGGGGTCGAGGATCGGCGCATCGTCGGCCGCGCCCGGCGCCTGCAGCGCTTCCTGACCCAGCCGTTCATCGTGACCGAGGCCTTTACCGGCATCCCCGGCCGCTCAGTGGCGCTGGCCGATACCCTGGCCGGCTGTCAGGCGATCCTCGCCGGCGAGTGCGATGACTGGCAGGAGCGCTCGCTGTACATGGTCGGCACCCTCGACGAGGCGCGCGCTCGCGAGCAGGCCGCGCGCCAGGCAGGCACCCATGACTGAGCCGCTGCGCCTACTGATCACCACCCCGCAGCGCATTCTGGTCGAATTGAGCGACGTGGTGGCGCTGCGCGGCGAGGATGCCAGCGGCGCCTTCGGCCTGCTGCCCGGGCATGTCGACTACCTCACCGTGCTGCAGCCCAGCGTGCTGCGCTGGCGCCGCGCCGGTGGCGAACTGGGTTTCTGCGCGGTGCGTGGCGGAGTGCTGAGCCTCACCGCGGGCCAGCTGCGCGTGGCCTGTCGCGAGGGTATCCTCGGTACACGCCTCGACGAGCTGGAAGCACGGGTGCGCGAGTCCCGCGAGGCGCAGGAAGAGCGTCTGCGTCAGGCGCGGGTCGAGCACCTGCGCCTGCACACCCAGGCGGTGCGCCAGCTGGTGCGCTACCTGCGCACCGAGGGCGAGACACCGTTCAGCCCAGAAGGAGATCTGCCATGAAGCCGGATGAGCAGCCCGATCGCCACCTGGATGACGCCGCCCGGCGGGCCGTGGCGCGCGAGACACAGGCCCGCGATGACCCGGAGCCGTCTCTCGGCCGGCGTCTGGGGCAGGTCGGCGTGCTTGGCTGGGTCATCGTCGGGCCGCTGCTGCTGGGCCTGTTCGTCGGCCGCGAGCTGGACCGCTGGCTGGACACCGGCGTGACCTTCTCCGCCGCGCTGCTGTGCGTCGGCGTCGGCGTCGGCCTGTGGGCGGCCTGGCGCTGGGTGCAGCGTCAATGACGGTATGGATCGCGCTGCCCCTGTTCGCCCAGCTAGGGGTAGGCCTGCTGGCCGGCGGCCTGATCGGTGCCGTGCATTTCGCCTCGCTGGCGCTCAACCTGCGCCTGTTCAGTAGCGGGCGCCTGCTGCCGGCACTGGCCCTGCAGCTCGTGCGGGTGGCCTCAAGCGTGGCGGCGCTGGTCGTAGTGAGCCGTTTCGGCCTGGCAGCGCTGCTCGCCGCCGCGCTCGGCCTGCTGCTGGCGAGGCAACTGAAAGTACGGAGAATGCGCCCATGATGACCTCACCGCTGGTCAGTCAGACCCTGTTCCACCTCGGCCCACTGCCGATCAGCCATGCGGTGGCGACGACCTGGCTGCTGATGCTGCTGCTGGCCGGTGGCAGCGCCCTGCTGACCCGTCGCCTGCGCCTGCGCCCCTCACGCCGCCAGGCGGCACTGGAGCTGCTGGTCGGCACCCTAGACGAGCAGATTCGCAGCACCCTGCAGACCGAGCCTGCGCGCTACCGGCCGCTGTTCGGCAGCCTGTTCCTGTTCATCCTCGCAGCCAACTGGGCCTCGCTGCTGCCGGGGCTGGAGCCGCCGACCGCCACTCTGGAGACCGACACCGCTCTGGCGCTGATCGTACTGGTCGCCAGCATCGGTTACGGGATCGCCAGTCAGGGTCTGCGCGGTTACCTGCGCACCTTCGCAGAACCAAGCTGGGTGATGATCCCGCTGAACATCGTCGAGCAGCTGACCCGCACTTTCTCGCTGATCGTGCGCCTGTTCGGCAACATCATGAGCGGCGTGTTCGTGGTGGGCCTGGCCCTGTCGCTGGCCGGCCTGCTGGTGCCGATCCCGTTCATGGCGCTGGACCTGCTCACCGGGGCGATCCAGGCCTACATCTTTAGCGTGCTGGCCATGGTGTTTGTCGCCGCCGCGATTCACGGCCACACCCCGCCCCCCTCAAGCAAGGAGTCATCCCATGGATAACCTGATCGAAGTGGTCAGCATCATCGCCGCGGCCATCGCGGTGAGCTTCGGCGCGATTGGCCCGGCGCTGGCCGAGGGCCGGGCCGTGGCTGCGGCGATGGACGCCATCGCCCGTCAGCCGGAAGCCGCCGGCAGCCTGTCGCGCACCCTGTTCGTTGGCCTCGCGATGATCGAAACCATGGCCATCTACTGTCTGGTGGTCGCGGTGCTGCTGCTGTTCGCCAATCCCTTCGTGCGCTGAGTGCGCTGCCATGACCTTCGACTGGTGGACCCTCGGCCTGCAGACGATCAACGTCGTCATCCTGATCTGGCTGCTGTCACGCTTTTTGTTCCGCCCGGTGGCGCGCATCGTCGCCGAGCGCCAGCAGCAGGCTGAGCAGTTGCTTGATGAGGCGACGGCCGCCCGGACGGCAGCCGAGCAGGAACGCCTGCAGGCTGAAGCCGATCGCGAGGCGCTGCTCGCCCAGCGCGAAACCGCACTCAAGGCCCTGCAGCACGAGATCGCCGAAACCCGCGCGCGGCTGCTCGCCGAGGTGCAGCACACCGCCGAGCGGCAACGCGCCGAGGCCGAGCTCGCGCTCAGCGAGCAGCGCCAGCGCCTGCAGTTGCAGCTGGAACGCCAAGCCGGTGAACTGGCGCTGGATATCGCCGCCCACCTGCTGACTCGCCTGCCAGACAGCCTGCGCCACACCGCCTTTCTCGACGGGCTGATCGAGGGGCTGGCGCAGCTCGCGCCGACCGCCCGGCAGACCCTGTGCCTGGAGTGCGACTCGCTGATCCTGCGCAGCGCGCAGCCGCTCAGTGCGGCAGACGTGCAGCACTGTCAGGCGGCCTTGGCCCCCGCGCTCGGCAAGGCACCTCAGCTGCGCCTGGAGGTCGAGCCGGGGCTGATCGCCGGCCTTGAGCTGGAAGGCTCCAGTGTGGTGGTGCGCAACAGTTTGCGCGCCGATCTGGCGCGCGTGCAGCGGGAGCTGAGTCAGCATGACCTTGCCAACACCTGATGCCTGGCCCGCCAGCGACTGGCTGACCCGCAGCCGCGCCGCGCTGGCGCGCACCCCGCTGTGCGCCGAGGCCGGCGAGATCGGCCGGGTACTGCAGGTCGCCGACGGCATCGCCCGGGTCAGCGGCCTGCCCGGTGTGCGTCTCGACGAGCTGCTGCGCTTTGCCGACGGTAGCCTGGGTTTTGCCATCAGCCTGGACCATGAGCAGATCAGCGTGGTGCTGCTCGATGAGGGGAGCACCCTGGCGGCGGGCAGCGAGGTGTATGGCACCGGCGAGGTGCTGCAGGTGCCGGTCGGCCCGGCCTTGCTCGGCCGGGTGGTGGACCCGCTGGGCCGCCCGCTGGACGGTGACGAGCCGATCCACACCGACCTCTGCCTGCCGATCGAGCGCCCGGCGCCGGCGATCATCGAGCGCGCTGCGGTCCATGAGCCGGTGGAAACCGGCGTGCTGATCGTCGATGCGCTGTTCGCCATCGGCCGCGGTCAGCGCGAGCTGATCATCGGTGACCGCGCCACCGGCAAGACCGCACTGGCGCTGGATGTCATCGTCAACCAGAAGCACTCCGAGCTGATCTGCGTGTATGTCGCCGTCGGCCAGCGCGCCACCGCCGTGCAGCAGGCCATCGAGGCGGTGCGCGCCCACGGCGCCGCCGAGCGCTGCGTGTTCGTGGTCGCCCAGGCCTCGGCACCGGCAGGGCTGCAGTGGGCGGCGCCGTTCGCCGGCTTCAGCATCGCCGAATACTTCCGCGACCGCGGCCAGCATGCGCTGGTGGTGATCGATGACCTCAGCAAACACGCCGCCACCCATCGCCAGCTGTCGCTGCTGACCCACGAGCCGCCAGGCCGCGAGGCCTACCCCGGCGACATCTTCTACCTGCATGCCCGCCTGCTGGAGCGCGCCGCACGGCTCTCCGACGAGCTCGGCGGCGGCTCGCTGACCGCGCTGCCGATCGCCCAGACCGAAGCCGGCAATCTCTCCGCCTACATCCCCACCAACCTGATTTCGATCACCGACGGGCAGATCGTCCTCGACAGCCACCTGTTCGCCGCCAGCCAGCGCCCGGCGGTGGATGTCGGCCTGTCGGTCAGCCGGGTCGGCGGCAAGGCCCAGCCGCGGGTGCTGCGCACGGTGGCCGGGCGTCTGCGTCTGGAATACGCGCAGTTTCTCGAGCTGGAGATGTTCACCCGCTTTGGCGGCCTGAGCGATGCGCGGGTGCGCGAGCAGATCACCCGCGGCGAGCGCAGCCGGGCGCTGCTCGGTCAGCCGCGCTTCGCCGCCCTGCGTCCGGTCGATCAGGTGGCCTTGCTGGCCGCCTTGAATGCCGGGGTGTTCGATCCACATCCGCCCACGCTGCTCGAGCGGCTGCGTGCCCGCCTGCCGGCCTGGCTGGACCTGCACGCCGCCGCGCCGCTGCAGGCGCTGCAGCAAGGCGGCGAACTGGATGCACAGGCCCAGGCCGTGCTGGTCGAGCAGGTGGCCGCGCTGTGCCGTGCGCTGGCCGGGAGTCACGCATGAGCGGCCGGCTGGGGGAGGTCAGCCAGCATCTGGCGACCACCCGTGAGCTGGGGATGATCGTCGCCGCCATGCGCGGCATCGCCGCGGCGCGCTCGCAAGAGGCCCGCCAGCAGCTCGACGGCGTGCGCGCCTACGCCCAGACCCTCAATACCGCACTGGGCGAGGCGCTGGCACTGCTCCCGGAGCCACCGCCCGCCCACACGCCGGCGGGCGAGGGCGCGCCGCTGCTGGTACTGGCGCTGTGTGCCGAGCAGGGCTTTGTCGGCCCGTTCAACGAGCGGGTGCTGGATGTGGCGCAAGAGCTACTGGGCACCGGTGCCGCACTCTGGCTGCTCGGTGAGCGGGGCGTGCTGGGCGCGCGCGAGCGCGGTCTGGCGCTGGACTGGACCGCCCCGATGGCGGTGCGCCTGGATGAGGTGCCGATGCTGGCCAGCCGGCTGAGCGAGGCGCTGTATGCCAGCCTCGGCGCGGGCACGCTGCAGCGGGTGTTGCTGGTGCATGCCCAGCCCGGACGTGGCGAAGTGTGCGCCCGGGTGCTCCTGCCGTTCGACTATTCGCGCTTTGCCGTAGCGCCCCCGCGCCAAGCGCCGCACCTGACCCTGCCGCCGACGCAGCTGATCAGCGCGCTGGCCGGCGAGTACCTGTATGCCGAGCTGTGTGAGGCGCTGGTGCTGTCGTTCAGCGCGGAAAACGAGGCGCGCCTGCAGGCGATGGTCGCCGCGCAAAGCAATGTCGAGGCGCGCCGCGACGAGCTGCTCGCCGAGTTTCGCCGGGTGCGTCAGGATGAAATCACCGAAGAAATCATCGAGCTGTCGGCTTCACGCCTGAAGCCATAGCGGCAGCAGACGGGCAGGGCGGTGAAATTTCCTGCACAAAAAAGCGGGCTATTCGACTAAAGTAGCGAACTTATCCCCATTGATGCAGGAACTTTGCATGCTGCCTGGTACCGCCCAACTGTCCATGACAGTCCTGATGACGCCGGACAAGGCCAACTTTTCCGGGAATGTCCACGGCGGCACCCTGCTCAAGTACCTCGATGAAGTCGCCTACGCCTGCGCCAGCCGCTATGCCGGCCAGTACGTGGTGACCCTGTCGGTCGATCAGGTGACCTTCCGCCAGCCGGTGCATGTCGGCGAGCTGGTGACCTTCCTCGCCTCAGTGAACTACACCGGCACCACCTCGATGGAGGTCGGCATCAAGGTGATCACCGAGGACATCCGCTCCAGAAGCGTGCGCCACACCAACAGCTGCTTCTTCACCATGGTCGCCGTGGACGGGGACGGGCAGCCGACCGCCGTGCCGCCTCTGGAGCCACAGACCCCTGACGAAAAGCGCCGCTTTGCCCAGGCCCAGCAGCGCCGGCAGATCCGTCAGGAACTGGAAGCCCGCTACCAGTCGATTCGCGGCACCCTCTGAGCGCCAGCCATGCGGGTCTGCTGCCATCCCTCCATCCCCGGCCGTGAACGGAGCACAGCATGCTGACACTGGGTGAGCTGACGGTTTTCCTGCTGCTGTTCGGATGCGGTGCCTGGTTATGGCATGCCCATGGCCGGCGGGAACTGGCGCTGGCGCTGGTGCGCCAGGCCTGCCTGCGCGAGGATGTGCTGCTCCTGGATGACAATGTCGCCTTTCGCGGCCTGCGCCTGCAGCGCGACCGGCAGGGACGCCGCCGTCTGGTCCGCGAGTTCACCTTCGAGTTCACCGTCACCGGCGAGCAGCGCCACCCCGGCCGCCTGCTGCTGATGGGGCGCCAGCCGCTGCTGATCGAACTGGCCCCGCACCCGATGCGCGATCAGGCCCCGGAAGACCCGGTGCTCGACCGGGTGATCCAGCTCGACGCTTGGCGCCAGCGCCAGCCGCCCCAGGGCTGATGCCATGCTCACCCCGCTGCAGATCGTCTGGCTGATCTACCTGCTGCAGGCGAGCAGCTACTTCACCGGCGGCGTGACGGCGCTGATCGGGGTGATCCTCGCCTACCTGAATCTGGATGGCAGCAGCCCGCTGCTCGGCTCGCACCTGCGCCAGCAGATCCGCTGGTTCTGGTGGAGCCTGTTGTGGGTCGTGCTGGGGACGCTGCTGTCGCTGATTCTGGTGGGGTATCTGGTGCTGCTGGTCTGGTTTGTCTGGTCGGTGTACCGGCTGGTCAAGGGACTGCACTGCCTCAATCGCCAGCAGCCCGTCGACTAAACCACCCCTCAGGAAGGGCGCAGCACCGCGCCGGTGCGCAGGTCGCGAATCAGGCTGGGATTACGCCGCCCGCCCAGCTCACCGCCCAGCACCGCATCCAACCGCGCGCCGAAATACTGTGCGATCCGCAGCCGTGAGCGGGCCGCCGGACGTCCGGCCGGGTTGGCCGAGGTGGAGACCAGCGGGCCGGTCAGCCGGCACAGGGCCTGCACACCCGGATGATCACTGACCCGCAGCGCCACGCTGTCGTGCCGGCCGGTGATCCAGGCCGGCAGGCGGCCCTGATGGGGCACCAGCCAGGTGTTCGGGCCGGGCCAGCTGTCCTCCAGCGGCGCCAGCCAATCGACAGGCAGATCATCGAGCAGAAAATCGAACTGCGCACGCTCGGCCGCCACCAGGATCAGGCCTTTTTCCACCGGGCGCTGCTTGAGCGCCAGTAGCCGCTCGACCGCGTCAGCATTCCAGGGGTCACAACCCACGCCCCAGACTGCCTCGGTGGGATAAGCGATCACCCCACCCGCCTTCACGATTCGCGCCACGCGCTGTAACTGCCACTGACTGACCATCACCGCCTCCGCTGGCCGAAAAATGCTGCGCAGTGTAGCGGTTTGCCCGAAGGCCGGCAGCCGCCGGGATCAGCGGCCAATGGGGGAAAACAGTGCCAGCAAAAGGCAAAACAATACCAGGGGGTATCGGGCAACGACTTCTAGACTCCAAGAAGGCGGGGGCGTCGGTTGACGCAGCGCTGCCGCACGGTGACCGCAGAAGCCGGTGCCCGGAGGTTTGGACTGATCCGGCGTATGCACCTCGGAAGCGGCGGATTTTCATTTGTCGAAAGGGACGATCTCATGAACAGACTCATCCTCGGTCTGCTGGCCAGCAGTGTGGTGATCGGTGGTTGCGCACGACATACCGAAGCACCTATTGCCAGCAACTTCCCCTATCAGCAGCAGCACAAGCTGCAGTCAGCCGCGCATTGGCAACTGATTGCCCGCGATACGGCGGCCCAGATCAAGGCGCAGTTGCCGACCCAGCGCGCGCTGTATGTGCACACCTCAGGGCAACACAGCCCGTTTGAACAAGCATTCATGCAGCAACTGGCCAGCGAACTGGCCAGCGCGGGCTATCCGATGATGAAGCGCGCCCAGCGCCCCGATGTACTGACGGTAGAGGTCTCCGCCACACCGCTGCGCTTCTCCCGGCATCGTCAGCAGTACAGCACCACCGGCGTACTGACCGCACTGAGCAGTGGGCTGTGGGTGTTGCACGAGATCTACAATAACGTCTCCCCGGGAGCCGCGATGGTCGCGGGTGCCGTCGCCGTGGATGCCACCACCTGGCTGCGCTCGGAGTTTGCCAGTGGCCCGACACCCCGCACGGAGCTGGTCGTCAACACCCGTGTTTCCAGCGCTGATCAGTATTACCTGCAAACCACCAGCGCCTATTACACCGCCGATGGTGATCTCAGCCTGTACGAAAACTGGCCAACAGCCATCTTGCCGGTGAAGGGGGAGTGATGATGAAACTGACACCTGCAGTCCTCGCCCTGACCGTGGCCGTGCTATCCGGCTGCTCGCACTCGCTGCAGCACCGGAGTGAGCGGCTGACGCTCTCCGAAAACACCTTCATCGCCACCAACCAGATCGCCGTGGATCGCTTGATACGGCATCTGGATGCCCGACTGCCGGCCGGCAGCGGGCCGCTGCTGGTCACCACGCTGGTCAACATCGATGATCTGGATACTTCATCAACACTCGGGCGCGTGATCTCCGAGCAGGTCACCTCGCGCTTCGTGCAGCATGATTACCGCATCGTGGAGATGAAGTTCGGCAAAAGCGTCTATATGCACCGCGATCAGGGGGAAATGGTGCTGACCCGTGCCGTGCAAGAAACGGCCAGCCAGCATGCCGCCAAGGCGGTTGTGGTCGGCACGTATGGCGAGAGCCGCAACCATGCCTTCATCAGTCTGAAGGTGGTGCAGCCGGAAACCAGTGCCATCATCGCTGTGCATGATTACGCCGTCCCACTCAGTCATGGCATCAGCCTGATGCTGCGCAATCGTCCGACGGCGACGCCCTGAATCCCGCCTGCGCTCACCCCGCCCGGTAGGCCCAGAGCCCCTGCTCGCAAATCACCCGCTCATCGAGTTCCAGCTCGGTCAGCAGGGCGAGGGTCTGCGGCAGGGGGTGTCCGCTGTGCAGGGCCAGCGCTTCGCTGCTCAGCGGGGCGGCACGCAGCAGAGTCAGCAAGGCCTCGGCCTCGCTGGAACTGGCGGGGAACAACGGCAGACTGGGGGCCGGTGGCGGCGCAGCAGGGGATGGTGTGGCCATCGGCGCGTGCGTGGGGGCCGGTCTTGCAGCGATCGCCGGTGCGGGCCGCTGCCAGCCACGCAGGGCCTCGAGGATGTCCTCGATGCACTCGACCAACTGCGCACCCTCGCGGATCAGCTGATGACAGCCGCGCGAGCCGGGATGGTGGATGGAGCCGGGGATGGCAAAGACTTCACGACCCTGCTCGGCCGCCAGGCGCGCGGTGATCAGCGAGCCACTCGACGGACTGGCTTCCACCACCAGCACCCCGAGCGACAGGCCGCTGATGATCCGGTTGCGCCGCGGAAAGTTGCTGGCATGGGGCGTGGTCAGCAGCGGCAATTCAGACACCAGCGCACCGCCTTCGGCCACGATGCGCAGCGCCAGGGCGCTGTGCCGGGCCGGATAAATACGCTCAAGCCCGGTACCGAGTACCGCGACCGTACCGCCCGGTGCCTCCAGCGCGCCCTGATGGGCGGCACCATCAATCCCCAACGCCAGACCGCTGGTGACGACAAAGCCGCCGGCGGCCAGGCTGCGGGAAAACGCCAGGGCGGTGTCCAGGCCCGGCCGGCTGGCGCGGCGACTGCCCACCACCGCCAGTTGCGGGCGCTCCAGCAGCGCCGGATCGCCGGCGACAAACAGCAGCGGCGGGGCATCGGACAGCTCGCCGAGCAGCGCCGGGTAGCGTGGATCATCAAAGCACAGCAGATGGTGCGCGGCCTGCTCCAGCCAGGGCAGGCTGGCGGCTACTGCATCACGCACCCGCGCGCCGTGGCGCGTCTCCAGTGCCGCGGCCGGCGCGCCCAGTGCACGCCACGCGCTGGCCGGGGCCGCCAGCGCCGCCTCGGCGCTGCCAAAATGCTGCAACAGCCGGCGCCAGCGCCGTGGACCGATCTCCGGCAGCAACAGCAGGGCGAGACGGGCGCGGGTCTCCGCCTCGCAGAGGTGAGCAGGACAGGGCATGGCAACTCCTCAGGGCAGGGCGGGGGCAGACGTCTGGGGGATCACCGGCACCAGGTGATCGCCCGGACGCACTTCATGGCGGGCTTTTAAGACGCGCAGTACGGCTTGATCCTCCTGCACCGCCAGCAGCTCGGCCTGCCCGAAGGCTCCGGCCAGCGGCAGGCTCAGGGCATCGGCAGTACGGGGCGCTTCGGGCAGTCGATAGAGCAGGTAGTGCTGCACGCCTTGGGGGAAGTGGCCACGCCCCTGCAGGCGATCACCGATACCACCCAGTGCCCGGCCTGCCTCGATGGACAAGACCCGGGCCGGTGGCGGCGCGTGCTCTGCCGTCGCAGCCGGCGGGATCGCCCCACCCAACAGCCCCGGCAGCAGCCAGCTCGCGACGCGGCCTAGCCGGGCGCAGAGTGTTTTCCTCATGGGTTAATGCCTTTATGATGTCGCCATTCTTGAATCACACCGCCGGCTTGCCTTCGGGGCGCCTCGCTGCAGACCGTAGCGGATGGTACCGCCGGCCCCCTCCGCAATTTCTCGAGTGCATCACAAAGGCCTATGGCGATCCTCAACATTCTCGAATTCCCCGATCCGCGCCTGCGCACCCTCGCCCAGCCGGTCGATGTGGTCGATGACGCCCTGCGCCAGCTGATCGACGACATGTTCGACACCATGTACGCCGCGCCGGGCATCGGCCTGGCTGCCACTCAGGTCAATGTGCACAAACGTGTAGTGGTGATGGACCTCTCCGAGGAACAGAACGAGCCGCGGGTGTTCATCAACCCCGAGCTTGAGCCGCTCAGCGACGATCTGGCCCCCTATCAGGAGGGCTGCCTGTCGGTGCCGGGTTTCTATGAAAGCGTCGATCGCCCGCTGCGGATACGGATCCGCGCGCTGAATCGTGACGGGCAGCCGTTCGAGGAAATCGCCGAGGGCCTGCTGGCGGTGTGCATCCAGCATGAATGCGACCATCTCAACGGCAAGCTGTTCGTCGATTACCTCTCCAGCCTCAAGCGTGATCGCATCAAGAAGAAGCTGGAAAAACAGCACCGTCTGCAAAAATCCTGACTGACCTGAAGGCTTGCCACGGCAAGCCTTTTTTCTTGAGCGAGTCCCATGACCCAGCCCCTGCGCATCGTCTTTGCCGGCACCCCGGAATTTGCCGCCCGCCACCTTGAAGCCCTGCTCGAGGCCGGCCTCACCCCGGTGGCGGTCTACACCCAGCCCGACCGCCCCGCCGGCCGCGGCCAGAAGCTGATGGCAAGCCCAGTCAAGCAGCTGGCTGTTGCCCACGGCATCCCGGTGCTGCAGCCGGCCACGCTGCGCGATGCCGCGGCCCAGGCGGAGCTGGCCGCGCTGGCGCCTGATCTGCTGGTGGTGGTGGCCTATGGGCTGATCCTGCCGCAGGTGGTGCTGGATATCCCGCACCTTGGCTGCATCAACAGCCACGCCTCCTTGCTGCCCCGCTGGCGCGGTGCCGCGCCGATCCAGCGCGCCGTGGAGGCCGGTGATGCCGAAAGCGGGGTCACGGTGATGCAGATGGAGGCTGGCCTGGACACCGGGCCGATGCTGCTCAAGGTCAGCACGCCGATTAGCGCTGAGGACACCGGCGGCAGCCTGCATGACCGTCTGGCCGCACTCGGCGCCGCGGCGGTGGTCGAGGCCATTCCGCTGCTGGTCGCCGGCACGCTCAAAGGCGAGCGGCAGGACGAGGCGCTGGCTACCTACGCCCACAAGCTGAACAAGGACGAGGCGCGCCTCGACTGGAGCCACCCGGCTGAGGAGCTGGAGCGCCGGGTGCGCGCCTTCACCCCATGGCCGATCTGCCACACCACGCTCGGCGGCGCGGCCCTCAAGGTCTACGCGGCTGAAGTGACCGACGGGCAGGGCGCACCGGGGAAAATACTCGACGCCAGCCGCGACGGCCTGACCGTGGCCTGCGGCAGTGGCGCACTGCGCCTGACCCGCCTGCAGTTGCCGGGCGGCAAGCCGCTGGGCTTCAGTGATCTGTACAACAGCCGCCGCGAGCAGTTCGCCCCCGGCCAGGTGCTGGTCTGATGGCCGTCAATCCGCGCCTCGCCGCGGCCCGCGCGCTGGGTGCCGTACTCGCCGGCAAGGCCTCGCTGGGCAGTGCCCTGCCCGCGCAGCTGGAGCGCGTCGAGCCGCGTGATCGAGGTCTGACCCAGGAGCTGGCCTTCGGCACCGCCCGCTGGCAGCCGCGCCTGTCTCTCCTCGCTGACAAGCTGCTGCAAAAGCCCTTCAAGGCTGCCGACCGGGATCTTGAGGCACTGCTGCTGGTCGGCCTCTACCAGCTGTTCTACACCCGCATCCCCGCGCACGCGGCGATCGGAGAGACGGTCGGCTGCGTCGACAAGCTGAAAAAATCCTCAGCCAAGGGCCTGATCAACGCCGTGCTGCGCCGCGCCCAGCGCGAAGGTGAGGCGCTGCTCGCCGAACTGGAGCGCGATCCGGCCGCACGCACCGCCCACCCGCGCTGGCTGCAGAAGGCGCTCAAGGCCCACTGGCCGGAGCACTGGGAAGCGATCTGCGCGGCCAACAACAGCCATCCGCCGCTGACCCTCAGGGTCAATCGCCGCCACGGCTCGCGCGAGGCGTATCTCGCCGAGCTGGCCGCCGCCGGCCTCGACGCGCAGGCCTGCCCGTTCAGCCGCGATGGCGTACAGCTGGCCGTGCCCTGCGATGTGACGACCCTGCCGGGCTTTGCCGAAGGGCGGGTCAGCGTGCAGGACGAGGCCGCCCAGCTGGCTGCCGAGCTACTCGAACTCAAGCCGAACCTGTGCGTGCTGGATGCCTGCTGCGCCCCCGGTGGCAAGACCTGCCACCTGCTGGAAGCCGAGCCGAGCCTTGCCGTCACCGCGGTGGACCTGGAAGACAGCCGCCTGCAGCGGGTGCGCGAAAATCTGCAGCGTCTCCAGCTCGATGCCCGGCTGATCGCCGCCGACGCCCGTGCGGTGGGGCAGTGGTGGGATGGCCAGCCATTCCAGCGCATTCTTCTCGATGCACCCTGCTCGGCAACCGGAGTGATCCGTCGCCACCCGGACATCAAGCTGACTCGTCAGGCCAGCGACATCGCCGCGCTGGCCGCGCTGCAGGGCGAGCTGCTCGATGCGCTGTGGCCGGCGCTGGAGGTCGGCGGGGTGCTGCTTTACGCCACCTGCTCGAGCCTGCCGACCGAGAACACCGACGTGATCGGCGCCTTCCTCGCCCGCACCCCCGGCGCCCGCGAGCTGGACATCCCAGGCCCGTTCGGCGTGAAACAGCCCCACGGCCGCCAGCTGCTGGCGCAGGTGGACGGTCACGACGGCTTCTATTACGCCAAACTGATCAAGATCGCCGCCGTCCCGCGCGGCTGAGGCATCCCGGGGCTGACCGTCCCGACCATAATCAAGGCGGCGGGTGATCCCCACGCCAGAGGAGCAGCTGGATGAAGATCATCATTCTCGGCGCAGGCCAGGTCGGTGGCAGCCTTGCCGAACACCTGGCCAATGAGGCCAACGACATCACCGTGATCGACACCGACAGCGAGCGGCTGCGCGATCTGGGCGATCGTCTGGACATCCGCACCATCCAGGGCAAAGGCTCGCACCCGACCGTCATGCGCCAGGCCGGCGCCGACGATGCCGACATGCTGGTGGCGGTGACCAACAGCGATGAAACCAACATGATCGCCTGCCAGGTCGCCTACAGCCTGTTCAACACCCCGACCAAGATCGCCCGGGTGCGCGAGTCGGCCTACCTGACCCGCAGCGGGCTGTTCTGCAACGAATCGATCCCCATCGATGTGCTGATCAGCCCGGAACAGGTGGTGACCAACTACATCAAGCGGCTGATCGAATACCCCGGCGCCCTGCAGGTGCTCGACTTTGCCGACGGCAAGGTGCAGCTGGTCGGGGTGCGCGCCTATTACGGCGGGCCGCTGGTCGGCCAGCAGCTCAAGCAGATCCGCCAGCACATGCCGCACATCGATGCGCGAGTCGCCGCCATCTACCGCCGTGACCGGGCGATCCTCCCCGAGGGCGATACGGTGATCGAGGCCGATGATGAGGTGTTCTTCATCGCCGCCCGCAACCATATCCGCGCAGTGATGAGCGAGATGCGCCGCCTTGATCAGGGCTATCAGCGGGTGGTGATTGCCGGCGGCGGGCATATCGGCGAGCGGCTGGCAGAGGCCATCGAGAGCCGCTATCAGGTGAAGATCATCGAGATGAACGCCTCGCGCTGCCGCCAGCTGTCCGACACTCTGGAGAGCGCCATCGTCCTGCACGGCAGCGCCAGCGACCGCGACTTGCTGATCGAGGAGAACATCAACGAGGCCGACCTGTTCCTTGCCCTGACCAACGACGACGAGGCCAACATCATGTCCTCGCTGCTGGCCAAACGCTTGGGCGCGCGCAAGGTGATGAGCCTGATCAACAACCCGGCCTACGTCGATCTGATCCAGGGCGGGGAGATCGACATCGCCATCAGCCCGCAGCAGGCGACCATCGGTACACTGCTGACCCATGTGCGCCGCGGCGATATTGTCGCCGTGCATTCGCTGCGCCGCGGGGCCGCCGAGGCAATCGAGGCGATCGCCCACGGCGATGCGCGCGCCAGCAAGGTGGTGGGGCGCAAGGTCGCCGATGTGCCACTGCCGCCGGGCACCACCATCGGCGCCATCGTGCGCGACGAGCAGGTGCTGATTGCGCATGGCACCACGCAGATCGAGGACGGTGACCATGTGCTGCTGTTTCTGGTCGACAAGAAATACGTACGCGATGTCGAGCGGCTGTTCCAGCCCGGCCTGACCTTCTTCTGACCCCACAGGGCGCGCGTGCGTGGCCCGGTCATCCACCGGGCTGGCCGTGACCGCCCATCGGCTCTGGTGGATTCCATGCATTACGCTGTCATTTCCCGGATTCTCGGCATCCTGCTGATGCTGTTCAGCATCAGCCATCTGCCGCCGCTGCTGATCGATCTCTACTATCAGGAAGGCACCTGGCAGAGCTTCATCTGGGCCTTCACCATCACCCTGTGCAGCGGGGCGGCGATCTGGCTGCCGGTACGCAAGGCGCGTGGCGAGCTGCGCGCCCGCGACGGTTACCTGATCACCGCGCTGTTCTGGAGCGTGCTCGGGCTGTTCTCGGCGATCCCGTTCCTGCTGGGTGACAAACCGGCGATGAGCGCCTCCGATGCGTTGTTCGAGGCCTTCTCGGGCCTCAGCACCACCGGGGCCACAGTGCTCACCGGGCTCGATACGCTGCCCCACGCGATTCTCTACTACCGCCAGCAGCTGCAGTGGCTGGGCGGCATGGGGATCGTGGTGCTGGCGGTGGCGGTGATGCCGATGCTCGGCATCGGTGGCATGCAGCTGTACCGCGCGGAGATGCCCGGCCCGCTCAAGGACAACAAGCTCTCGGCACGCATCGCCGATACCGCCAAGACCCTCTGGCTGATCTACTGCGGGCTCACCGTGCTCTGCACACTGGCTTACTGGATGGCCGGCATGGGACTGTTCGATGCCATCGGCCACAGCTTTGCGACTATCGCCATCGGCGGCTTCTCGACCCACGATGCCAGCATCGGCTACTTCGACAGCCCGCTGATCGAGGCGCTCTGCATCTTCTTCATGGCCGCTTCGGGGATGAACTTCGCCCTGCATTTTCTCGCCCTGCGCAGCCGCTCGCTGAAGACCTATCTGCAGGACCCCGAGTGCATGGCCTACCTCAAGCTGCTGGCCTCGGTCTTTGCGATCACCACGCTGGTGCTGGTGTTCTACGGCCATCACGACAGCCCACTGGACTCACTGCGCTATGCGGCCTTCCAGGTGGTCTCGGTGTTCACCACCACCGGCTTTGGAGTCGATGATTTCAGCGCCTGGCCGAGCTTTCTGCCCTTCCTGCTGCTGTACACCGCGTTCATCGGCGCCTGTGCCGGCTCCACCGGGGGCGGCATGAAGGTGATGCGCGCCATGCTGGTGGTGCGCCAGGGCCAGCGGGAGATCCTGCGGCTGCTGCATCCCAGCGGGGTGTTTGGCGTGAAGCTGGGCAAGCGCCGGGTACCGGACCGGGTGATCGAGTCGGTATGGGGCTTCTGTGCGGTGTATCTGGTGACCTTCTTCGGCTTGATGCTGCTGCTGCTCGGCACCGGTCTGGATCCGATTACCGCCTTCTCCAGCCTCGCCTCGTGCATGAACAACCTCGGCCCGGCGCTGGGCGAGGCCGCCGCTCACTATGGCACGCTGCCGGACAGCGCCAAGGGGCTGCTCAGTGTGGCGATGATTCTGGGGCGGCTGGAGGTGTTCTCGCTGGTGGTGCTGCTCTCACCAGCGTTCTGGCGCTACTGAATCCGTCGCTATAGCAAAAGGCTTACACGAAGCAGGGCCGATTGGCGCTTCGCCAGCGGTGAGTACCAGCCCATAATGGCGCCATCTACTGCAGTTACGGATGACTGCAGGATCAAGGAAGATCGACCACAGCCCCTGATGGCAGCCCGACAGGAGGTTGGGGTGGTCAGAAAAAAACCCGCGCAAGCGGGTTTTTTGTTGCCTGAAAAACGCCGTGGCTCAGCCCAGCAGCAGCAGGACATCATGGGCAGATTGCCCGGCCTGCGCCCGCAAGGCCCGCCCCGGCAGCGCGCGCAAACGCTCGATCAGCAGGCGCTGCGCCGTGCGATCGATCGGTGCGGCGTAAGTGCTGCTCAGCCTCTCGAGTACCCCCGCACAGCGCTCCAGCAAAGCCTGCAGCGCGCTGTCCTGAGCATCGAGTTGCAGGCGGGCAGCAGCCAGCACGGTCAGCGGCTGCACGGTAGGCAGACGGCGCAATGCCTCATCCAGCGGCCGCAAACTCCCATCCTCCTGACGACAGCTAAACAGCGCCTCACGCTCAGCGGCGCGGTGCACCCGGCCATCACGGCCCACCAGATAGTCGCCCGCCAGCTCCCCGTGAGCAATGTGATAGCGCCGGGCCAGCACCTGCCAGCCCGCCGCCTGCAGATCGGCAGCCTGCACCGGTGGATGAGGCTGCTGCGGAGCAAAGGTTGGCTGCTGCGCCGCATCCAGGTAGAGCGCCAGCCGGCGACCGTGCAGATCATCGACCTCCAGTATGCCGCCACGGCCCGCCTGGGCAGCACGGATAGAGGCCCGGCACTCGATGCCCGCCACCTGCGCGCGATAGACCCCGTTGCCATCGGCATCACAGCGCGCCTGCATGGCTTCACGGCGGGTACGTCCATCCGTATGCCGGTAGAGGATCACCGGCTCGCCCTGCGCATCGGTGACCTCCAGCGACGCGGCTAACGTACTGCCCAGACCAGCGATGTGCGCCTGGTAGAGCTGCCCGTCCAGCAGCAGACGATAACGCCCGTTGCCGGCCGCATCGACAGCCAGGCGCTGGGGCTGGCGGCGGTAATCCCCGACCGCGTAGCGATACAGCCCCCCCTGCAGGGGCTCCAGGAACAGCGGCCCGCCATAGACTCCCAGCAGCTGGCCCTCCTGACCGATCACCGCTAGGTAGCGCTCTCCATCGATTTCGTAGCAATACCCGCCATGACACTGCCCGGCCGCACAGGTTTGCCAAGCCCCGGGGGTCCACTCGACCTGCACATGGGCGGCACTGAGGGGCTCACCGGGCTCTCGCTCGGCGTGCCAGTAGCCCGGCTCCCCCTTGGGATGCTGACGGGCATCGGCCAGCACATCCGTGATGCCCAGAAGCGGCGCGGCATGCTGCTCGGCTGGCCAGTGGGCACGGACCCAGTCCGCCTCCAGCGGCACATGGGGCTGCTCGGCGAGAGGGGTCAGGCGCCCCTCCATATCGACATACAGCGGCCTCCCCTCGCGAAGCACCCGGCCATCGGCCTGCAGCTCGCAGCGCTCGGCGGCGCGACCGTAGAGTGTCACCTTGAGGCACGCGCCCAGCTCGCGGCTCAGCTGTTCCACCTCCAGCGGCGGATCGCCGTACAGCGAGAAGGGCTCCAGATCGAGACTGAGCAGATCCAGCGGCCCCAGCCAGACCCTGCTCGGTGGCTCGGCCGGATCGTCGGCCAGTTGCAGGACCAGCTGCGCCCGCGCCTGCTGGGTGGGCGCCGGGCTGTAACAGGGTTCGGCCGCACCTTCGCGCTGGATGGCCCGCAGCTGGCAGTCGACCGCCCACTGCAGCGCCTCACGCACCTCGGCACTCAGCACACCGTCCGCCGCCCGACGGGCCAGCTCCTGCAAGCGCTGCAGGTATTCATCGATGTGCGCCAGCTGCGCGCGGGCTCTCTGCAGCGCCGCGATGGCCGCCTCCACCTGTTGCAGCTGTGCACCCCGCGCCAGTGCCTGCGGCGTGCGCCGCTCGGTTTCCAGCGCCACCGTGGGCGGGCGATGGCGCAGGGCAGGGACATGGCCTTGTGCATCCTGCAGACGCAGCAGAGGCAGGGCTTCGCGCGGTGAATCAGCGGTCATGATCAGAACTCCTGCGGACGATCCGCTCAATACCAGCGCGGCTCACCCGGCGGGCGCTTCTTGAAGCGCTTCATGCTCCACATGTACTGGCTTGGCCAGCGGCGCACGTAGCTTTCAATCATCTGGCTCATCGCCGCCACGCCGACTTCCGGATCCTTGCTGTACATCGCCTCCGGCGCGGCCTCGAGGATCACCTTGAAGCCGCTGCCATCCTCCAAGCGGATCGCATGCAGGAACACGCCAACTGCCTTGTGCCCGGCGAGCATGCCCGGCACAAACTTGCTGGTCAGCGCCTGCACGGCAAAAAATGGCACGAAGATGCCGCTGCCCTCGCTCGGCTCCGGGTCGGCGGGAATCCCTACCGCACCACCGCGGCGCACCTCCTTGATCACGCTGAGAATGCCCTCCTTGGTCGACGGCGCCACGCGGTTGCCCATCTGCACCCGCTGCTGCTGCAGCAGCTCGTCCACCACCTTCTGCTTGGGCGGACGGTAGAAGATGATCGGTTTGCACTGGTTGCAATAGAAGTGGTTGAGCACTTCCCAGTTGCCCAGATGGCTGGTGATGCCGACCACGCCTTTGCCGCTGGCCAGCGCGGCTTCGAGCACCTCCAGCCCCTCGACTTCCTTGACCAGCGCCAGCGATTTCTGCGCTGGCCAGATCCAAGCGCAGGCACTTTCGGCAAAGGTCTTGCCGATATCGCGCAGGGTGCGCCGGAGCAGATCCTCGCGCTCGGCCGCGCTCAGCTCGGGGAAACAGCGGGCCTGGTTGATGCGCACCACCTCGCGCGAGCGGTTAGGCAGCTTCCACAGCAACCAGCCGATCGTCGCGCCGAGGCGCTGCACGGCGGACCAGGGCAGGGCGGCGACCAGCCGCAGCGCGCCCACCACCAGGGCGCCTTTGATTTTCTCCACGGGGTTCTCCGGCGGTTGGATTGAGCGGGCATTGTAGCGCGCCGATCACGGTCCCGTTCCGTGCGCCGACTGCTGAACCATGGATGTTCCACGTGGAACACACCCAGCCCTTGCCACGCCGACGATACGCAATGCTGCCCCGCCAGTGCTTTCGCCATCGGTTATACTCGCCCGCTTTATGCAAGCCTCAGAACAGGTGATTTCGTGAGCCAGACTACGCCTGCCGTGCGCACCTTCCAGGACCTGATCCTCGCCCTGCAAAGTTACTGGGCCGAGCAGGGCTGCGTGGTATTGCAGCCCTACGACATGGAAATGGGTGCCGGCACCTTCCATACCGCAACCTTCCTGCGTGCCATCGGTCCCGAGACCTGGAACGCCGCCTACGTGCAGCCCTCGCGCCGCCCGGCCGACGGCCGCTACGGCGAGAACCCCAACCGCCTGCAGCATTACTACCAGTTCCAGGTGGTGCTGAAGCCGAACCCGGACAATATCCAGGATCTGTACCTCGGCTCACTGCGCGCCATCGGCATCGACACCAGCGTCCACGACATCCGTTTCGTCGAAGACAACTGGGAGTCGCCGACCCTCGGCGCTTGGGGCCTGGGCTGGGAAGTCTGGCTCAACGGCATGGAAGTCACCCAGTTCACCTACTTCCAGCAGGTCGGCGGCGTCGAGTGCTATCCGGTGACCGGTGAGATCACCTACGGTCTCGAGCGTCTGGCCATGTACCTGCAGGGCGTCGACTCGGTGTACGACCTGGTCTACTCCGACGGCCCGTTCGGCAAGGTCACCTACGGCGATGTGTTCCACCAGAACGAGGTGGAGCAGTCGACCTACAACTTCGAGCACGCCAACGTCGACAAGCTGTTCGAGTTGTTCGATTTCTACGAGGGCGAGGCCAGCCGCCTGATGGCCCTCGAGCTGCCGCTGCCGAGCTACGAGATGGTGGTCAAGGCCTCGCACACCTTCAACCTGCTCGACGCCCGTCGCGCCATCTCGGTGACCGCGCGCCAGCAGTACATCCTGCGCGTGCGCACCCTGGCCCGCGCCGTGGCGCAGAGCTACCTGCAGGCGCGCGCCAAGCTCGGCTTCCCGATGGCCACCCCCGAACTGCGTGATGAAGTCCTGGCCAAGCTGAAGGAGGCCGAATAATGAGCGCTCAAGATTTCCTGGTCGAACTGGGCACCGAAGAGCTGCCCCCCAAGGCGCTGAAGTCGCTGGCCGAAGCCTTCCTCGCCGGCGTGGAGAAGGGCCTGAAGGCCGCCGGTCTGGAGTACGCCAACGCGCGCTACTACGCCGCGCCGCGTCGTCTGGCCCTCTTCGTCGAGCAGCTGGCCACCCAGCAGCCGGACCGCGAGGTGCGTCTGGATGGCCCGCCACTGCAGGCCGCCTTCGACAAGGACGGCAAGCCGACCCAGGCCGCGCTGGGCTTCGCCAAGAAGTGCGGCGTCGAGCTGAGCGAGGTCGACATCTCCGGCCCGAAACTCAAGTTCGTCCAGTCCATCGCCGGCCAGCCGGCCGCCAGCCTGCTGCCAGGCATCGTCGAGGCCTCGCTGAACGAGCTGCCGATCCCCAAGCGCATGCGCTGGGGTGCTCGTCGTGAGGAGTTCGTGCGTCCGACCCAGTGGCTGGTGATGCTGCTGGGCGACGAGGTGGTCGACTGCGAGATCCTGACCCGCAAAGCCGGGCGCGTCTCACGTGGCCACCGCTTCCACGCCAACCATGACGTGCGCATCAGCAACCCGGCCAGCTACGCCGAGGACCTGCGCAGCGCCTACGTGGTGGCCGACTTCGCCGAGCGCCGCGCCAGTATCGACGCCCGCGTCGCCGAACTGGCTGCCGAGCAGGGCGGTAGCGCCATCGTGCCGCCGGCGCTGCTGGACGAGGTGACCGCGCTGGTCGAGTGGCCGGTGCCGCTGGTCTGCTCCTTCGAAGAACGCTTCCTCGAGGTGCCGCAGGAGGCGCTGATCGCCACCATGCAGGACAACCAGAAGTACTTCTGCCTGGTCGACGCCGATGGCAAGCTGCTGCCGCGCTTTATCACTGTGGCCAACATCGAGTCAAAGGACCCGGCGCAGATCGTTTCCGGCAACGAGAAGGTGGTGCGCCCGCGTCTGACCGACGCCGAGTTCTTCTTCAAGCAGGACAAGAAGCACGCTCTCGAGGACAACAACCAGCGCCTGGCCAACGTGGTGTTCCAGGCCCAGCTGGGCAGCGTGTTCGACAAAGCCGAGCGCGTATCGAAACTGGCGGCATTCATCGCCGCACGGATCGGCGGCGACGCCGAGCGCGCTGCGCGTGCCGGCATCCTGTCCAAGTGCGACCTGGCCAGCGAGATGGTCGGCGAGTTCCCGGAGATGCAGGGCATCGCCGGCTACTACTACGCGCTGCACGACGGCGAACCGGCTGACGTGGCGCTGGCGCTGAACGAGCAGTACATGCCGCGCGGCGCCGGCGCCGAGCTGCCGTCCACCCTGACCGGCGCTGCCGTGGCGGTGGCCGACAAGCTCGACACCCTGGTCGGCATTTTCGGCATCGGCATGCTGCCCACCGGCTCCAAGGATCCCTACGCACTGCGCCGCGCCGCGCTGGGCGTGCTGCGCATCCTGATCGAGAAGCAGCTGGATCTGGATCTGGTCGAGGCGGTGGCCTTCGCCGTCGCGCAGTACGGCGATAAGGTCAAGGCCGACGGCCTGGCCGCCCAGGTGCAGGACTTCATCTTCGACCGCCTGCGCGCCCGATACGAGGACGAAGGCATCGAGGTCGCCGTGTACCAGGCGGTGCGTGCCCTGGCGCCTTCCGCGCCGCTGGACTTCGACCAGCGCGTGCAGGCCGTGCAGGCGTTCCGCCAGCTGGCCGAAGCCGCCACCCTGGCCGCCGCCAACAAGCGCGTCTCCAACCTGCTGGCCAAGGCCGAGGGCGAGGTGCCGCACGAGCCGAGCAGCAGCCTGCTGGTCGAGCCGGCCGAGCAGACCCTGGCCCTGGCGATCAGCCAGGCCGCCGAGGCGGTCGCCCCGCTGGCCGCGGCGCGCAACTACAACGCCGCGCTGCAACGCCTGGCCGCCCTGCGCGCGCCGGTGGATGCGTTCTTCGAGGAAGTGCTGGTCAACGCCGACGACGCCGCGGTGCGCGCCAACCGCTACGCGCTGCTGAGCCAACTGCGCGGCCTGTTCCTCGGCGTGGCGGACATCTCGCTGCTGGGCTAAGGCCATCCACCTGTGGATAACGATACCGCTCGTTATCCACAGGCTGCCACTGACAGCCCTCTGTGGATAAAGCCCTGAACTTACCCACAGACCTGCCGCATAAGGCCCGACCATGAAACTGCTGATTCTCGACCGCGACGGAGTCATCAACGAGGACTCCGACGCCTACATCAAATCGCTCGCCGAATGGGTCCCGATTCCCGGCTCGATCGAGGCCATCGCCCGCCTCAGCCGCGCTGGCTGGACCGTGGCGGTAGCCACCAACCAGTCCGGTCTGGCCCGCGGTTACTACGACGAAGCGACGCTGGAGGCCATGCACGCGCGCCTGCGCCAGCTGGTCGCCGAGCAGGGCGGCGAGCTCGGTCTGATCGTCCACTGCCCACATGGCCCGGATGATGGCTGCATCTGCCGCAAGCCGCTGCCAGGCCTGCTGCAGCAGATCGCCGCGCACTACGTCGTCGCCCTCAACGGCGTCTGGTTCGTCGGTGACAGCGCCGGCGACATCAGTGCCGCCCAAGCAGTGGCCTGCCAGCCGGTGCTGGTGCGCAGCGGCAAGGGTGAACGCACCCTGGCTCAAGGCTTGCCGGACGGTGTGAAAGTCTTCGACAACCTGGCGGCGGTTGCCGCCCATCTGCTGGCCGAGGAGGCCTGAACCGATCATGCAGGCGCTGCGCACCGTTCTCTTCTATTTCCTGCTGGCCCTCAGTGTCGTGATCTGGTGCCCGCTCAGCCTGCTGATCGGTATCTTCCTGCCGCTGCGCGCTCGCTATGTGTTGATCGCCCGTAGCTGGTGCCGCTTCGCCGTATGGCTGGCCCGGGTGATGGTCGGCATTCGCTACGAGGTCGAAGGCCTGGAGAACATCCCGGCCAAGCCCTGTGTGGTGCTGGCCAAGCACCAGAGCACCTGGGAAACCTTCTACCTGACCGGATTGTTCGCCCCGCTGGCGCTGGTGCTCAAGCGCGAGCTGCTCAACATCCCGTTCTTCGGCTGGGCCATGCGCCTGGTACGTCCGATTGCCATTGATCGCAGCAACCCCAAACAGGCCCTCAAACAGGTCGCCAGCATTGGCCAGGAGCGTCTGCAGCAGGGTTTCTGGCTGATAGTGTTTCCCGAGGGCACCCGGGTGCCGGCCGGCGAAATGGGCAAGTTCTCGCGCAGTGGCGCGTCACTGGCCGTCACCGCCAACCTGCCCGTCCTGCCGATCGCCCATAACGCCGGGGAATGCTGGCCACGTGACGGCTGGGCCAAGTACCCGGGTACCATCAAGGTGGTCATCGGTACCCCCATGCACGCGGAAGGCGAGGGGCCACGCGCCATCGCCGCCCTCAACCAGCAGGTGGAAGACTGGATGACGACCACCATGCAGCGCCTCAACGGTACGGCGCGTCGCTGACGCGCCACCTCCCGCTCTTTATCCACAGGCTGCTGCCCAGTCCGGGCGATAACGCTATGCCGGAGCACACAGCCGGCAGGACATTTGGTTAACATGCTGGCGCCCCTCCCTTCAGCGCAGCCTGGTTACCCGGATGACAGAGCAAGCAGACCTCGACTGGAAAGACCCCCAATCGCCCTCCCACAACCCACCTGAGCGTCCAGCCACCGAGCTGGGCAGCTGGGATGGGCAGCCGATCGCGCACGTGCGTCTGAGTGACCTGGATCCGGCCGCCCTAGCCAGCCTGCGTCCGCACATGGCGACTGGCGAGGAGGGCGATGCGGCACTGCTCGAACACCTGCAACTGGTACACCTCAAGCGTGCAGCCGCCCTGCTATTTCACCCCACTGCCGACAAGCTGATTGCCGGTGCCTATCTGCGGGTAGGCCACTTCGATGCTCAACATCAACTGCTTGAACATCACCTGTTGGGTGGTCACTTGTTCGCTCAGTTAAATGCTACACTTGACCTGCTTGATCAACATATACTACGTGCAAAGGCAGGTCATGAAGGGCGCTTTACAGGTGATGCTGATGAACTACGACATGCCCTGCGTGAAGCACTGCTCAACGCCCTGGTACACAAGGATTACGCCTGCGGCATACCGATTCAGCTGCGCCTGCAGAGTGACCGTATTCTGCTCTGGAATCCCGCGCGTCTGCCTGAAAACTGGAGCCTGGAGCGCCCCAAGAGCCGCCTGCTGCCACGCCCGGCCAATCCCGATATAGCCCATGTCTTCCAGCGTGCCGGGCTGATCAGCGGTTGGGGTACCGGGATCGAGCGGATGATCGACGCCTGTCGCCGTCAGGGCCTGGAAACGCCGCTGCTGCGCCAGGAGCAACAGGGCCTGTGGGTTGAGTTCAGCCTGTTGCCAGCCCCCCGCCAGCCCATGCGGCGCACGACATCGGAACCCGGCATGGCTTCGCATACTTCACCTGCTGAAAGGACTTACATGTACTCAGGAAAGAAGAGTGAAGCTATGCACAAAACAGTTGAAGTCACCAAAAAAGTTACAGGTGAAGAAAGGCACTTATCGACAGGCCATGTGAGCAGTGAAGTACGCCGCCTGCTCATGGCTTGCCAAGGCATCATGAGCCGCAAGGCCCTACAGGATGCTCTGGGGCTGCGCAGTGATGCCAACTTCCGCAACCTCTATCTGGTCCCTGCACTGGAAGCTGGCTTGCTGGAGATGACCATTCCCGACAAGCCCAAAAGCAGCCGCCAGCAGTATCGACTGTCCGCACGCGCCGAGGCTCTGCGCCAGCAGTGGCGCTAGCGCAGTGTGGTTCAATGGGCAGGAACTGGCAGCGTCAGCGCTACCTACGGGTCGGATCAGGCCATCAGGTGCCGTGCAGGGTGGGGGAATGACCTGTCGTATGGAATCGACGCCTTGTGGATAACTCTATGGATAACATGGGATAACTTCTGAGCGGACTGGTGTTTCACGTGGAACACCCAGATGATCTGATCGGTCCTTTTCAGAAACACGAAAGCCCGGCAAGCCGGGCTTTCTGTTACAAGGCAGACAGGACGCTCAGGGCAGTGCCAACACCTGCTCGGCGGTTTGCCATGGCAAACCATGCGCTTCAGCCACACCACGGTTACAGAGCTGCCCGGCAGCGATATTCAGGCCATTGCGCAGGTGCATATCATCACGCAGGGCCTGATGGCTGCCCTTATTGGCCAATGCCAGCACGAAGGGCAGGGTGGCGTTATTGAGCGCCTGGGTGGAAGTACGCGCCACACCGCCAGGCATGTTGGTCACGCAATAATGCACCACCTCGTCGACCACATAGGTTGGCTCGGCGTGCGTGGTCGGGCGCGATGTTTCAGCACAGCCTCCCTGATCAATCGCCACATCGACCAGCACCGCTCCTGCCTTCATCTGCCGCACCATCTCGGCACTCACCAGACGTGGCGCCGCAGCGCCGGGGATCAGCACACTGCCGATCAGCAGGTCGGCAGCCAGCACCTGCTCTCGCAGGGCCGCACCGGTTGAGTAGAGGGTGGTGATGCGGTTGCCGTACTGGGCATCCAGACGACGCAAGGCGTCGATGCTGCGATCCAGCACCGTGACATCAGCCCCAAGACCTACCGCCATGGCCGCCGCTTGGGAGCCAACCACGCCACCGCCGAGGATCACCACCTTACCCGGCGCCACGCCCGGCACCCCACCGAGCAGGACGCCACGCCCTCCCTGGGCCTTCTCCAGACAGCGAGCGCCGACCTGGATTGCCATGCGCCCGGCGACTTCGGACATCGGCGCCAGCAGCGGCAGGCGGCCCTGGGCATCACTGACCGTCTCGTAGGCAATGCACAGGGCACCGCTGGCCAACAGTTCCTCGGTCTGGGCACGGTCCGCAGCCAGATGCAGGTAGGTAAACAGAGTGTGCTGCGGTCCGAGCAAGCGGCGCTCACTGGCCAGTGGCTCCTTGACCTTGATGATCAGCTCGCTGCTGGCAAACAGCTCGGCAGCCTCGCTGACCAGCTGCGCACCGGCGGCCTGGTAGTCGGCATCGGTGAAACCAATGGCCGCCCCGGCCGCACATTCGACCCGCACCTGATGGTCATGGGCGCACAGCTCGGCCACAGCCGAGGGGATCAGACCGACCCGGTATTCATGGTTCTTGATCTCGCGGGGGACACCGATACGCATGGCAGGACTCCGGACATGGACAGGAAAGCTGCGAGCCTAGCACGCAGCCTCTGTGCTACCGAAGTCTGACCATGCCGCCCTCAGGGGCGCTCGAGCGCGGTCTGCAGCGCGCGGAACTGCTCAAGTTTCTGACGCTTGTACTGACGGGCCGCCTCGGGAATCGGCTTGCTCTGACCGGTCTGCAGCCAGTGGCGCAGGCGGTTGGCATCAGCGATCCGAGTCAGCTTGCCGAAGGAATCCAGCAGCACCACGGCAGTCTGGCGGCCCTGCAGACGGGCGATCATCACCAGGCAGTTACCGGCCTCATCGGTGTAGCCCGTCTTGCTCAGCTGGATATCCCAGTCGCTTTTGCGGACCAGCGGGTTGGTGTTGGCGAAGCCCAGCACATAGGCCGGATTGCGGAACTGCACGTCGCCGCGCTCGCGAGTACTCAGCTCACGGATCAGCGGATAGCGCTGGGCCGCCTTGAGCAGCAGCACCAGCTCGCGAGCCGTGGAGATATTGCCACTGGACAGGCCTGTCGGCTCGGTAAAGCGAGTTTTGTGCATGCCCAGTGCGCGGGCCTTGTCGTTCATCGCCCGGACGAACGCGGCATGGCCACCCGGGTAATGGTGGGCGAGGGCGGCCGAAGCACGATTCTCCGAGGACATCAGGGCAATATGCAGCAGCTCGCGACGTGTCGCCTGACTGTCAACCCGGACCCGCGAGAACACGCCCTGCAGTTCACGGGTGTCACGGATGGTCACAGGCAGGCGCTCACCCAGGGACTGGCGGGCATCCAGCACAACCAGCGCGGTCATCAGCTTGGTGATCGAGGCAATCGGCAAGCGCACATCGGCGTTGCTAGCAAACAGCTCACGCCCGCTCTGCAGATCGAGCACCATGACGCTGGTGGAGGCCAGCTCCAGGCCCTGCTGAGCACTGGCCTGACGCGCAGGCACGGCCGGAGCTGCCTGCACCTGATCCAGCGGCCATATTGCTGTTGCAGCACACCACAGGCTCAGCCCGCAGAGAACTCGTTTACTCCACATGATCGACAACCCCCCCCGAATGCGAAAGATGGCATACCGGCCCCTTCAGCACGGGACGGATATACGCCACGGCGGCAGAGGGGCCGCATAAAAAAACCGGCAGGGGAGACCCTGCCGGTTTGCACATCAGTATCGGAGGAAAGCTGCCGGGTGTCACCTGCCATAGTAAGTGAACAACGGATTATTCCCCGCCAGACCGATCACACATCCAGGTTCGACACCGCCAGCGCGTTGCTCTCGATGAAGTCGCGGCGCGGCTCCACGGCATCGCCCATCAGGGTGTTGAAGATCTGGTCGGCCGCAATAGCGTCCTCAATGGTGACCTTGAGCATGCGGCGTACCGCCGGGTCCATAGTGGTTTCCCACAGCTGCTCGGGGTTCATCTCGCCAAGGCCCTTGTAGCGCTGGATGCTGTGACGCTTGGCGGTTTCGCTCATCAGCCAGTCGAGCGCTTCCTTGAAGCTGGCCACGGCTTTCTTGCGCTCGCCACGCTGCACGTAGGCGCCATCTTCCAGCAGGTTGTTGAGCTGGCTGCCCAGATCGGTGACGGTGCGGTAGTCGTTGCTGGCAAAGAAATCACGGTTGAAGGTGACGTAGCTGGACAGGCCGTGGGCGACGGTCTGCACCTCGGGCAGCCACAGGTGGCGCTCACGGTCCTCGCGCAGACTGACCTGGTAGCTCTGTCCGGATTTCTCCACAGCCTTGAGGCGCGTGTCGAGCTGCCCGATCCAGGCCTGCATGGCAGCCTGGTCAGCGAGCTGCTCAAGGCTGACGCGCGGCAGGTAGACGAAGTGCTCGGTGAGCTCCTGCGGATAGAGCCGCGACAGGCGGGCCAGGGTCTTCATCACGGTGCGGTATTCACCGACCAGCCTCTCCAGCGCCGCACCGGACAGACCCGGGGCGTGCTCAGTGACGTGCAGGCTGGCGTCCTCGAGGGCCGACTGGGTCATGTATTCCTCCATGGCCTCGTCGTCCTTGATGTACTGCTCCTGCTTGCCCTTCTTGACCTTGTACAGCGGCGGCTGGGCGATATACACGTAGCCGCGCTCGATCAGCTCGGGCAGCTGGCGGAAGAAGAAGGTCAGCAGCAGGGTGCGGATGTGCGAACCGTCAACGTCGGCATCGGTCATGATGATGATGTTGTGGTAGCGCAGCTTGTCGATGTTGTACTCCTCGCGGCCGATCCCGCAGCCCAGCGCGGTGATCAGAGTGCCGACCTCCTGGGAGGAGAGCATCTTGTCGAAGCGCGCCTTCTCGACGTTGAGGATCTTGCCCTTGAGCGGCAGGATCGCCTGGGTTTTGCGGTTGCGGCCCTGCTTGGCCGAGCCGCCGGCCGAATCACCCTCGACGATGTACAGCTCAGACAGCGCCGGGTCTTTCTCCTGGCAGTCAGCCAGCTTGCCGGGCAGGCCGGCGATGTCCAGCGCGCCCTTGCGGCGGGTCATCTCGCGGGCCTTGCGCGCCGCCTCGCGGGCTCGTGCGGCGTCGAGCATCTTGCCGACCACTGCCTTAGCCTCGTTGGGGTTCTCCAGCAGGTAGTCGCCGAAGTATTTGCCCATCTCCTGCTCGACAGCGGTCTTCACCTCGGAGGAGACCAACTTGTCCTTGGTCTGCGAGCTGAACTTGGGATCGGGTACCTTGACCGAGATGATCGCGGTGAGGCCTTCGCGGGCATCGTCACCGGTGGTGCTGACCTTGTGCTTCTTGGCCAGGCCTTCGGCCTCGATGTAGTTGTTCAGGTGGCGGGTCAGCGCCGAGCGGAAGCCGGCCAGGTGGGTACCGCCGTCACGCTGCGGGATGTTGTTGGTGAAGCAGAGGATGTTCTCGTTGAAGCTGTCGTTCCACTGCAACGCCACCTCGACACCGACGCCGTCTTCCTCGCGCTGGATGTTGAAGTGGAAGACCTGGTTGATCGCACTCTTGTGCTGGTTCAGGTAATCGACGAAGGCCTTGAGGCCGCCCTCGTACTTGAACAGCTCCTCCTTGCCGCTGCGCTCGTCGCGCAGCAGGATGCCGACCCCGGAGTTGAGGAACGACAGCTCACGCAAACGCTTGGCGAGGATGTCCCAGCTGAAGTGGATGTTGCGGAAGGTCTCGGCGGAGGGCTTGAAGTGGATCTGCGTGCCGCTGCCTTCAGTATCGCCGACCGGCGCCAGCGGGGCCTGCGGCACACCGTGCACATAGGTCTGCTCCCAGACCTTGCCGCTGCGGCGGATGGTCAGCACCAGCTGTTCGGACAGCGCGTTGACCACCGAGACGCCCACACCGTGCAGGCCGCCGGAGACTTTGTAGCTGTTGTCGTCGAACTTACCGCCGGCGTGCAGCACGGTCATGATGACCTCGGCGGCAGAGACGCCTTCTTCCTTGTGGATATCCACCGGGATGCCGCGACCGTTGTCACGCACGGTGATGGACTCATCGGTATGGATGGTGATGCTGATGTCATCACAGTGACCGGCCAGCGCTTCGTCGATGGAGTTATCCACCACCTCAAAGACCATGTGGTGCAGACCGGTACCATCATCGGTATCGCCGATATACATGCCAGGACGCTTGCGTACAGCATCCAGCCCCTTCAGCACCTTGATGCTGGAAGAGTCATACGTTGGGTTCTCGCTCATGCCTTCACTCCCGAGGATTCAATACGGCCATGTTCCACGTGGAACATGGCGACCGGCGTGTCCGTACGCCAGCCGTCTTGTAGGATTTCGCTATCAACGCCGGTGATGAATACCTGACAGTCGAGCTCTTCGAGCAGGCGGCACAGGGCGTGGCGATGTTGTGTGTCGAGCTCAGAGGGCAGGTCATCGACCAGATAGACGCATTGCCCATGCTTGGCCCGGTTGAGCAGATGCCCTTGGGCAATACGCAGGGCACAGACCACCAGCTTCTGCTGGCCACGCGAGAGAATATCCGCGGCATTATGGCTGCCGATGCGCAGGCGCAGATCGGCACGCTGGGGGCCATACTGGGTGTGGCCGAGCTGCTGGTCACGCAGCAGGCTGGTTGCAAGCACTGCGTCGAGGTCACGCTCACGATCCCAGCCCCGGTAGTAGCTGAGAGTCAGCTCAGGCAGACTGATCAGCTGGGCCAAGGTCGTCTCGAAGACCGGTTTCAACGCCTGAATATAGGTGCGCCGATACTCATCAATCGCCTGGCTGGCGAGGCACAGCTCACGATCCCACGCCATTTGCGCCACCGCGTCGATTTTAGCATGCCGCAGCCAGGAGTTCCGTTGACGCAGCGCGGCCTGCAGGCGCTGCCAGGCGCTGAGAAAGCGTGGTTCGCCATGGAATACGCCCCAGTCGAGAAACTGTCGACGGATCTTCGGGGCGCCCTCGAGCAGGCGAAAACTGTCCGGGTTGATCAGCTGCAATGGCAGCAGCTCGGCGAGCTGAGCAGCGCTGCGCGCATTCTGGCCATCGATACGAATCTGCCAGTCCCCCTCCCGCTCACGGGCCACCCCCAGCTGACTGAGGCGCCCGTCCGCCAGACGTACTGCCCCGAACACCAGCACCTGATCGGCTCCTTGCTGGATCACCGGTGTCAGGCGGGTGCTGCGAAACGAGCGGGCCAGCCCGAGCAGATGAATCGCTTCCAGGACACTGGTCTTGCCGCTGCCGTTTGCTCCGGCCAGCAGATTGATCCGCGGCGAGGGCTCAAGCTCCAGCGGCTGCAGGTTGCGTACCGCCCGGATGGCAAGGCGCTTCAGGGACACGCAGCCCCCGACTCGCCATACATACACCCGATGCACCGCGCCAGCACGGATGGGCTCACCGCCTTATGCTTCACGCTCGACACTGCCCGCCTCGCACTGCTCATGCCGCTTCTTACAAGCGCATCGGCATCACGACATAGGTGGAGTCGTCGTTGCCAGCTTCCTGCAACAGAGCACTGCTGTTGGCATCGGCCAACGTGATGCGGACCTGTTCGGTGGTCATCACGCCGAGCACATCCAACAGGTAGCTGACGTTGAAGCCGACCTCCAGCGCCTCGCCGAAATAGTCGGCCTGCAGCTCTTCCTCAGCTTCTTCCTGCTCGGGGTTGTTCGCCTGGATCTTCAGCAGCCCGCTGGCCAGCAGCAGGCGGATACCACGGTACTTTTCATTGGAGAGGATCGCCGTACGGCTCAGTGCCTCGCGCAGGGCCTGACGGTCAGCCACAACCAGCTTGTCGCCATTACGTGGCAATACGCGCTGATAATCCGGGAATTTGCCATCCACCAGCTTGGAGGTGAAGGTGAAGTCACCCGCGGTGGCGCGGATGTGGTTGGGGCTGAGCACAATGCCGACCAGCTCGTCAGGCTCGGTCAGCAGGCGCTGCAATTCCAGAATCCCCTTGCGCGGGACGATGACCTGATGGCGCTCCTGCGCCTCAATGCTGCTCTCCAGCACGCACATCGCCAGACGATGCCCATCAGTCGCCACAGCACGTAGCTGCCCGGCGCTGACTTCCAGCAACATGCCGTTGAGGTAATAACGCACATCCTGCTGAGCCATCGCGAAGCTGGTGCGCTCGATCAGCCGACGCAGGCGTGCCTGGGCCAGCGAGAAATTCAGCGAACCGTGGCTTTCCTCGACCATCGGGAAATCACGGGCCGGCAGGGTGGACAGACTGAAGCGGCTGCGCCCGGCCTTGACCAGCAGTTTCTGCTCATCGAGACGGATATCGATCAGCGCATCACTGGGCAGGCTCTTGCAGATATCCATCAGCTTGCGGGCTGGCACAGTGATCTCGCCATCAACGGCTCGATCATCCAGCATCACCCGGCCGATCAGCTCGACCTCAAGATCGGTACCTGTCAGTGACAACTGCTGCCCGCGCACCTCCAGCAGGACATTGGACAGCACCGGCAGGGTCTGACGACGCTCAACGACCCCGGCGACCAGTTGCAGGGGTTTGAGCAGGGCTTCGCGTGAGATGGTGAAGTGCATCTTGAATCCTTGGCCTCGAGAGGCGCTCCTGTCAGGTGGTCAGGGTGCGCAAAAGGTTCTTGTAATCTTCGCGAATATCCGCATCCTCCTCGCGAAGTTCGGCGATCTTACGACAGGCATGCAGCACCGTAGTGTGATCGCGACCGCCAAAGGCATCGCCGATTTCCGGCAGGCTGTGGTTGGTCAGCTCCTTGGACAGGGCCATGGCCACCTGGCGCGGCCGCGCCACCGAGCGCGAGCGGCGCTTGGACAGCAGGTCGGCAATCTTGATCTTGTAGTACTCGGCCACGGTACGCTGGATATTGTCGATGCTGACCAGCTTGTCCTGCAGGGCGAGCAGGTCCTTCAGCGACTCACGGACCAGCTCGATGCTGATCTCGCTGCCAGTGAAGTGGGCGTGGGCGATCACCCGCTTCAGCGAGCCTTCCAGCTCGCGCACGTTGGAGCGGATGCGCTGGGCGATGAAGAAAGCGGCATCATGCGGCAGCTCAACCTTGGCCTGCTCGGCCTTCTTCATCAGGATCGCCACCCGGGTTTCCAGCTCCGGCGGTTCGACCGCTACGGTCAGGCCCCAGCCGAAGCGCGACTTCAGACGCTCCTCCAGCCCCTCGATCTCCTTGGGGTAGCGGTCGCTGGTGAGGATCACCTGCTGGCCACCCTCGAGCAGAGCGTTGAAGGTGTGGAAAAACTCCTCCTGGGAGCGCTCCTTGCGAGCGAAGAACTGGATGTCGTCGATCAAGAGGGCGTCCACCGAGCGGTAGAAGCGCTTGAAGTCGTTGATAGCGTTGAGCTGCAGGGCCTTGACCATGTCGGCGACGAAGCGCTCGGAATGCAGGTAGACCACCTTGGCATTCGGGTTCTTCTTCAACAGGTGGTTGCCCACCGCGTGCATCAGGTGGGTCTTGCCGAGGCCAACGCCGCCATACAGGAACAGCGGGTTGTAGCCGTGCTTGGGGTTATCGGCCACCTGCCAGGCCGCGGCGCGCGCCAGCTGGTTGGACTTGCCCTCGACAAAGTTCTCGAAGGTGAAGCTGCGGTTCAGGTAGCTGGTGTGCTTGAGGCCGCCCTCCACCTGCACCGTGCGCTCGGTGCGTGCGGCAGGGACTGGCTCCACCGAGGGCTGGGGCGGTTCTTCCAGGGGCAGCGCAGCTATAACGGGCGTATTGACGGCCGCGGGTGGGGCAGGCGGCGCAACCGGCACACGGGGTGCGGCCGGGCGCTTGCTGCCCACCAGCAGGTTCAGGGCCGGCGACTGTCCATCACTGCGCTCATTCATCAGTTCCAGCAGGCGATTGATGTAGCGCTCGTTGACGAACTCAACGACGAAGCGGTTTGGCGCATAGACGCGCAGCTCGTCGCCATGCATTTCGGCCTGCAACGGGCGGATCCAGGTGTTGAACAGCTGAGAGGACAGCTCATCGCGCAGGACTTCCACGCACTGTTGCCACAGTTCCACGGACACTCGGTTCCCCTCACTCGATGGCATCTGGATGGAAAAGACAGGGGGGAGATTGTACTCAGCCTGCAAGAAGTTATCCACATCCCTGCCGTATTGAGCCCGCGAAGGTGCAATCCAATGGCTCAGAAGTGTTGTGGATAAGCCAGTCAGCGAACGCCCGTAAGGTCGCTGGAAAACGCGCTGGATAACTGCCCTGTGGATAAAGCATCGATTCATCCCCAGCTTCTGCGCATAACTAACACACGCCCTGCACGGTTTCTCGACACACTTTGCCGTGCTGCAAAGGCCCGTGCTGTATGGCTTTGAGCAGTTATTCACAGAAAACCGCTTTGCCATAAAGCATTACCATCACGATCTTTTTAAAATCTTCTTATCTGTGTTTGTTCTTGAGCTGTGTACAAATTTTTCTGACCCACCGTTCCGCATAGCCACGCAGTCCCCTGTGAATCGGGAAAACCCGCAGCACCTGTTGCTAAAGCGCTGTGGATGAATCAGTGCAGACACTGGTTGGAAATTGACCTATCGGATCCCTTTCTCTAGAATCCGCGATCTCTCAAACAGGGCAGCCCCCTCCGGGCTGCCGTGATCACTAGGTAGATGAACGATGAAACGCACTTTTCAGCCCAGCAATCTGAAGCGCGCCCGTACCCACGGTTTCCGCGCACGTATGGCCACCAAGAACGGTCGTGCTGTCCTGTCGCGTCGCCGCGCCAAGGGCCGCAAGCGTCTGACCACCGTCTGATTGCCCGGACCGGGTGGTGAGTCGGAGTTACGGCCGGGACAAGCGCTTGCTGACGTCCCGACAGTTTTCGGCAGTCTTCGACTCTCCCACCGGCAAGGCGCCCGGCAGATCGGTGCTGCTTCTGGTCCGTAACAACGGACTTGATCACCCGCGTCTGGGGCTGGTGATTGGCAAGAAGAGCGTCAAGCTGGCGGTCGAACGCAATCGCATCAAGCGTCTGATCCGCGACTCGTTTCGCCTGCATCAGGATTTCTTGAGCGGTCTAGATATCGTGGTGATCGCCCGCAAGGGGCTCGCCGAGCTGGATAATCCCCAGCTGCATGCACAGTTCGCCAAACTCTGGCGACGTCTGGCCCGCCAGAATGCCCCGACGTCACCGTCCGCGACTCTCGCCAGTGATGTCGCATCTGCATCGCACACAACGCCCAATGCTTCGTGACAGCGCCGCGCGCGATCACGCGCGTTGTCGTACTTGCCCACTGCCCAGTTTCCTTCCCGACAGACGGGCCGGTCTGCCTGCGACTCTTGTCGCGCTCCCCGTGGCGACCCTCCGGCAGGTATGCTGCTGTGCTTTCCCGCTTGCTCCGATCCTTCTGATGGCCGAATAACACCATGGACATTCAACGCTCGATACTGTTCGTCGCCCTGGCAGTCGTGTCTTACCTGCTGGTGCTGCAATGGAACCAGGATTATGGACAGCCGGTTGTCCCGCCGGCCGCTGTGGCCAGCAGTGTTCCGGCACTGCCGGCAGGCGAGGCACCAACCGCCAACGCCGATATCCCCAGCGCCAGCTCGCAGGGTAATGCCCCGGTTGCACCCGCCATTACGACCTCTACGGCTGACAATCTGATCCGTGTCCGCACCGATGTCCTTGAACTGGACATCGACCCGCAAGGCGGCGACATCGTCCAGCTCAAGCTGCCGCAGTATCCGCGCAGCCTGCAGAACCGTGACGTGCCCTTCAGCCTGTTCGACAACGGCACTGAGCGCACCTATGTGGCGCAGAGCGGTCTGGTAGGAGATGGCCCGGATGCACGCAGCAGCGGTCGCCCGCTGTATTCGGCTACCAGCCGTGAATACCAGCTGCGCGATGGCGAAGACCGGCTGGTCGTCGAGCTGACCTTCAGTGAAGGCGGTGTTGATTACCTCAAGCAGTTCGTGTTCCAGCGCGGTGTCTACACCGTCGAGGTGGGCCATCGCATCGTCAACGGCAGCGACCGCACCTGGAGCGGTAACGTCTTTGCCCAGCTCAAGCGCGACAACAGCGGTGACCCGTCGCAGAACAGCGCCACCGGCATGGCCACCTATCTGGGCGCCGCCCTCTGGACCCACGATGAGCCGTACAAGAAGGTTTCACTGGGTGACATGGACGACAAGAACCTGCGCGAAACCGTGCAGGGCGGCTGGATCGCCTGGCTGCAACACTACTTTGTCACCGCCTGGGTGCCGAGCAGTGATGACACCCACCAGGTCACGACCCGCAAGGATGGCCAAGGCAACTACATCATCGGCCTGGTCGGCCCGCAGCTGAACATCCCGACTGGCAGCAGCGCCGAAACCCGCGCCACTCTGTATGCCGGTCCGAAGATTCAGGATGACCTCAAAGCGCTGTCGCCGGGTCTTGAGCTGACAGTCGACTACGGCTTCCTGTGGTTCATCGCCCAGCCGATCTTCTGGCTGCTGCAAGTTATCCACAGCCTGCTCGGCAACTGGGGCTGGTCGATCATCCTGCTCACCGTATTGATCAAGCTGGCCTTCTTCCCGCTCTCCGGTGCCGGTTACCGCTCGATGGCCCGCATGCGCGCCATGGCGCCTAAGCTGCAGGCCCTCAAGGAGCAGCACGGTGAGGATCGCCAGAAGATGTCCCAGGCGATGATGGAGCTGTACAAGAAGGAGAAGATCAATCCGCTGGGCGGCTGCCTGCCGATCCTCGTGCAGATGCCGGTGTTCCTGGCCCTGTACTGGGTCCTGCTGGAAAGCGTGGAGATCCGTCAGGCACCGTGGCTGGGCTGGATCGTTGACCTGTCGATCAAGGACCCGTACTTCATCCTGCCGATCATCATGGGCGCCACCATGTTCTTCCAGCAGACCCTCAACCCGACCCCGCCGGATCCAATGCAGGCGCGCGTGCTGAAGCTGATGCCGATCGTCTTCACCTTCTTCTTCCTGTGGTTCCCGGCTGGCCTGGTGCTGTACTGGGTGGTCAACAACATCCTCTCGATCGGTCAGCAGTGGTACATTACCCGCCAGATCGAAGCGGCGGCCCACAAGGCCTGACCCCTCACCACTGCCTGCAGACGCCCCCTCGTGGGGCGTCTTGCTGTCTGCCCTGCGGAGACCTCCATGCATCCGACCTCCCGTGACACCATCGCCGCCGTCGCCACTGCTCCCGGCCGGGGTGGGGTGGGTATCGTGCGGATTTCCGGGCCGCGTGCCCTGCCGATCGCCATCACCCTGAGCGGTCGCGAGCCTGTCCCCCGGCATGCCCATTACGGGGGCTTCTTCGCCAACGATGGCGAGGTGATCGACGAGGGTCTGCTGCTGTTCTTTCGTGCGCCACACTCGTTCACCGGCGAAGACGTGCTGGAGCTACAGGGCCATGGCGGCCCGGTGGTGCTCGACATGCTGCTGCGCCGCTGCTTCGAGCTGGGTGCCCGTCCGGCGCGCCCGGGGGAGTTCAGCGAGCGGGCGTTTCTCAACGACAAGCTCGATCTGGCCCAGGCCGAGGCGATTGCCGACCTGATCGAGGCCAGCAGCGAGCAGGCCGCGCGCAATGCCCTGCGCTCGCTGCAGGGCGAGTTCTCACGCCGGGTGAGTGCGCTGTCCGAGCGGCTGATCGAGCTGCGCATGTACGTCGAGGCCGCCATCGACTTTCCCGAGGAGGAGATCGATTTTCTTGCCGATGGCCATGTGCTGAGCCGTCTGGACGGCGTCTGTGCCGAGCTGGCCGCTGTCGAGCACGAAGCCGGGCAGGGCGCCCTGCTGCGCGATGGCATGAGCGTGGTGATTGCCGGACGGCCGAATGCCGGCAAGTCCAGCCTGCTCAACGCCCTGGCCGGGCGCGAGGCGGCGATCGTCACCGATATCGCCGGCACCACCCGTGATGTACTGCGCGAACATATCCACATCGACGGCATGCCACTGCACGTCATCGACACCGCCGGGTTGCGCACCACCGGCGATCAGGTCGAACAGATCGGTGTGACGCGTGCCCTAGAGGCCATCGCGGAAGCCGACCGGATCCTGCTGGTGGTCGATGCCACTGCGCCCGAGGCGGCGGATCCGTTTGCGCTGTGGCCGGAGTTTCTTGAGCAGCGCCCGGATCCGGCCAAGATCACCCTGATCCGCAACAAGGCGGACCTCTCCGGCGAGCCGGTACGCCTGCAGACCTGTGCCGATGGGCATGTCAGCCTGAGCCTGTCGGCGCGTAGCGGTGACGGACTGGTGCTGCTGCGCGAGCACCTCAAGGCCTGCATGGGCTTTGCCCAGACCGGTGAGGGCAGCTTCAGCGCCCGGCGCCGGCACCTAGAGGCACTGCGGCAGGCATCTGCCTGCCTGAGCCATGGCCGCGCCCAGCTGCTGGGCAGCGGCGCTGGTGAGCTGCTGGCTGAAGACCTGCGCCTGGCCCATCAGGCACTCGGCGCGATCACCGGTACCTTCACCCCTGACGACCTGCTCGGGCGGATCTTCTCCAGCTTCTGCATCGGCAAATAACGCCGCCCTCCCAATCTTGCCACGGCGCGTGGCAAAGCCCCTCTCAATCCCGACATTGTCCACCGCTACCGGCGGTGGACGGTCGGCGGCTGCCTGTCGTTCCTGAAATTCTGCCGACTCGCCTGTCCGTAAGCATTGTGGATAAACGCCACAGAGCACTTTTGACAACCCTGCGCCTGAGCTGTGGACAAACAGGGCTGTGGATAAATAATGGATTCACGCACAGCTCCCAGTAGGTTTTCCAGAGACCTCCCGAAACACTGCACACAACCTTTTCCAACGCTCAAGCTGTTGATATATATGGACTTTGTCCAGATATCCACAAAAACTGTGCACACCATAAACAAGCTCTAAAACAGGTTTTTTAAACATTTATGCTGATTTCTTCTGTTAACCAGCAAGGTGTCCGGCCTACCCCGAGCGTTGGCTACTTTTTGTCCACACAGCTTCATTCACACTGCCGATGTCTCTATACTGCGCGGCCTTGCAGATAACCCCTTCCCGACAGGCACGAGGTGCGTGGTGGATTTCCCTTCCCGTTTTGATGTGATCGTCATCGGTGGCGGCCATGCCGGTACCGAAGCGGCACTGGCAGCTGCACGCATGGGCGTGAAAACCCTGCTGCTTACCCACAACGTGGAAACCCTCGGGCAGATGAGTTGCAACCCGGCCATCGGCGGGATCGGCAAAAGTCATCTGGTCAAGGAAATCGACGCCCTGGGCGGCGCCATGGCCGAAGCTACGGATCGCGGTGGCATCCAGTTCCGTGTCCTCAATAGCCGCAAAGGGCCCGCGGTGCGCGCGACACGCGCGCAGGCCGACCGGGTGCTGTACAAGGCTGCCATCCGCCATACTCTGGAAAACCAGCCGAACCTGTGGATATTTCAGCAGGCCTGCGATGACCTGATCGTCGAAGGCGAGCAGGTACGCGGCGTAGTTACCCAGATCGGGCTGCGTTTTCACGCCGACAATGTGGTGCTGACCGCCGGCACCTTCCTGGGTGGACTGATTCATGTCGGCCTGCAGAATCATTCCGGAGGGCGCGCCGGTGACCCGCCGTCCATCGCGCTGGCGCAGCGTCTGCGAGAACTGCCGCTGCGGGTCGGACGCCTGAAGACCGGCACCCCGCCGCGCATCGATGCGCGCTCGGTGGATTTCTCCAAGATGAGCGAGCAGCCGGGGGATACCCCGACCCCGGTGATGTCATTCCTGGGTAATCAGGCGCAGCATCCGCGTCAAGTCAGTTGCTGGATCACCCACACCAACGCCCGCACTCACGAGATCATCGCCAGCAACCTGGATCGCTCGCCGATGTACTCGGGGGTCATCGAAGGAATCGGGCCGCGCTATTGCCCGTCGATCGAGGACAAGATCCACCGCTTTGCCGACAAGGACAGCCATCAGGTGTTCATCGAGCCGGAAGGCCTGAGCACCCATGAGCTGTACCCCAATGGCATTTCCACCTCGCTGCCCTTCGATGTGCAGCTCGAGATCGTGCGCTCGATCCGTGGCATGGAAAACGCCCACATCGTGCGCCCCGGCTACGCCATCGAGTACGACTTCTTCGATCCGCGCGACCTCAAGTATTCGCTGGAAACCAAGGTGATCGGTGGGCTGTTCTTTGCCGGGCAGATCAACGGCACCACCGGTTATGAAGAAGCTGGCGCCCAAGGGCTGCTGGCTGGCACCAACGCCGCGCTGCGCGCCCAGGGTCACGAGGCCTGGTGCCCGCGTCGTGATGAAGCCTACCTTGGCGTGTTGGTGGATGATCTGATCACCCTCGGCACTCAGGAGCCGTACCGCATGTTCACCTCGCGCGCCGAGTACCGGCTGATTCTGCGCGAAGACAATGCCGACCTGCGCCTGACCGAGAAGGGCCGCGAGCTGGGCCTGGTCGATGAGCGCCGCTGGGCGGCCTTCTGCGCCAAGCGCGAGGGCATCGAGCGCGAGGAGCAGCGTCTGAAGAGCACCTGGGTACGCCCGGGCACCGCCGAAGGCGACGCGATTGCCGCCCGCTTTGGCACGCCGCTGGCCCATGAATACAACCTGCATAATCTGCTGGCGCGCCCGGAAATCGATTACCCCGGTCTTGCGGAAATCGTTACCAGCCCTGTGGATAATCCGCAGGTGGCCGAGCAGGTGGAAATTCGCATCAAGTACGCCGGTTACATCGCCCGCCAGCAGGAAGAGATCGAGCGCCTGCGCGCCAGCGAAGACACCCCACTGCCGCCGGAGCTGGACTACAGCGTGATTGGCGGGCTGTCGCGGGAAATCCAGGCCAAGCTCAGTGCCGCTCGCCCGCAGACCCTCGGACAAGCCTCGCGCATCCCGGGGGTCACGCCGGCGGCGGTGTCGCTGCTGCTGATCCACCTGAAAAAACGCGACGCCGGTCGCCAGCTGGAGCGCAACGCCTGATGTCTCTGGTTACCCAAGGCCATGCCGCCGAACTGGCTGCTGGTGCTGCCGCGCTGGGCGTGGTCCTCGATGCGCATCAGCAGCAGCAACTGCTCGCCTATCTGGGCCTGCTGATCAAGTGGAACAAGGCCTACAACCTCACCGCGGTACGCGATCCTGACGAGATGGTTTCGCGCCATCTGCTGGACAGCCTGAGCATCGTGCCTTTCGTGCGCGAGAGGGGAGGGCGCTGGCTGGATGTGGGCAGTGGCGGGGGCATGCCGGGCATTCCACTGGCCATCCTGTTCCCCGAGCGCCAGTTCACCACCCTGGATTCCAACGGCAAGAAGACCCGTTTCCAGACCCAGGTCAAGCTGGAGCTGGGGCTGAATAACCTTGAAGTGGTACACAGCCGGGTCGAGCAGCTGCAGCCGGCACAGCCGTTCGAGGGCATCGTGTCGCGCGCGTTCAGCGCTCTGGAAGATTTCGTGCAGTGGACTCGCCACTTGGGCGATCCGCACACTTGCTGGCTGGCAATGAAGGGCCAGTATCCGCGCGAGGAACTGGCGGCTCTGCCGGCCGATTTTGTCGTCGAGTCCGAACACGCGCTGGAGGTCCCCGGTTGTCAGGGCCAGCGCCATCTGCTGATACTGCGCCGCTGCGCCTGAGGAGAGTGCCACGCATGGCCAAAGTATTCGCGATCGCCAACCAGAAGGGCGGCGTCGGCAAGACCACCACTTGCGTCAACCTGGCCGCCTCGCTGGTGGCGACCCAGCGCCGGGTGCTGCTGATCGATCTGGATCCCCAGGGCAATGCCACCACCGGCAGCGGCATCGACAAGCTCACACTCGAGCACTCGGTCTACGATGTGCTGGTCGGCAACTGCGACCTGCGTGATGCCATGCAGGTCTCCGAGCACGGCGGCTACCAGCTGCTGCCGGCCAACCGTGACCTTACCGCCGCTGAAGTGACCCTGCTGGAGCTACCGAACAAGGAGCAGCGTCTGCGTCAGGCGCTGGCGCCGGTGCGCGACAATTACGACTTCATTCTGATCGACTGCCCGCCGGCCTTGTCGATGCTCACCGTCAACGCCCTAGTGGCAGCTGACGGGGTGATCATCCCGATGCAATGCGAGTACTACGCCCTGGAGGGGCTGTCCGATCTGGTCAACAGCATCCAGCGCATCGGGGCGCTGCTCAATCCTGCGCTGCGCATCGAGGGGATCCTGCGCACCATGTACGATGGGCGCATCGGTCTGACTCAGGATGTGACCGCTCAGCTGCAGGCGCACTTTGCGGATGCCCTCTACGACACCACCATTCCGCGCAATGTGCGTCTGGCCGAGGCGCCGAGCCACGGCATGCCGGCACTGATGTATGACAAAGGCTCTCGCGGTGCGCGTGCCTATCTGGATCTGGCCAAAGAACTGGTCACCCGCCAGCGCCGCAGTCCGCGCGCGGCAACCGCATGAGGACTCGCACATGGCTGTGAAGAAGCGCGGACTGGGCCGCGGGCTTGATGCCCTGCTGGGCGGCACCACCGTCAAGGCCCTGCAAGAGCAGGCGGTGCGTGCCGGTGGGCAGGAACTGCAGGAACTGCCGGTCGAGTGGCTGCAGCGTGGCAAATACCAGCCACGCCGTGACATGGACCCGCAGGCGCTCGAGGAGCTGGCCCAGTCGATTCGCAGCCAAGGGCTGATGCAGCCGGTGGTGGTGCGTCCGCTCGACAGTGAGCGCTATGAAATCATTGCCGGTGAGCGGCGCTGGCGCGCCTGTCAGCTGGCGGGGCTTGAGCGGATTCCGGCGCTGGTGCGCGAGGTCAGCGACGAGGCGGCCATCGCCATGGCGCTGATCGAGAACATTCAGCGCGAAGACCTCAACCCGGTGGAAGAAGCGGCGGCGTTGCAGCGTCTGCAGCAGGAGTTCCACCTGACGCAGCAGCAGGTGGCCGATGCGGTTGGCAAGTCGCGGGTCAGCGTGGCCAATCTGCTGCGCCTGATGGCCCTGCCGGACGAGATCAAGACCCTGCTGGCGCATGGTGATCTGGAAATGGGCCATGCCCGGGCACTGCTCGGCTTGCCCGCCGAGCGGCAGATCGAGGGGGCGCGACAGGTCGTCGCACGCGGGCTGACCGTGCGCCAGACCGAGGCGCTGGTGCGCCAGTGGGTCAGCAATAAGCCCGCGGTCGAACCGGCTGCCGCGGATGCGGATATCCAGCGTCTGGAGCAGCGTCTGGCCGAGCGTCTGGGCGCGGCGGTCGAGATCCGGCATGGCCAGCAGGGCAAAGGCCAGCTGGTGATCCGCTACAGTTCGCTGGATGAATTGCAGGGTGTGCTGGCGCATATCCGTTGAAGAGCGGGGGAGGGGTAGCGGATGGTCTTAATTCAGCGCCTTACAGTTGAAGCAGCGTGCCCCTGCCCCTATACTCCCGGCGCTCTTTTCCCGGCATGGCGTTTGCACGGCATGTCGGCCAGCCACGCGGCAGGAAGGTCGCGGTGAACATCCGCAACAAACTTCCGCTATACCGTTTGGCAGTATTCCCGTTGCTGCAATGGCAGTTGGTCGTCAGTCTGGTGACCGCGCTGGTGGCGTGGGGGTGGAAAGGCCCGCAGGCGGGGTACTCGGCGCTGCTGGGCGGCATGATCGCGTTATTACCGAACGTGTACTTCACCTACAAGGCGTTCCGGTATTTTGGAGCCCGTTCGGTCAAGGCCATCGTCCAGTCCTTCTGGTCGGGAGCCATGGGCAAACTGATTCTGACGGCAGCGTTGTTTGCGCTGGTGTTCGCAGGAGTTGAGCAGGTAAGCGTGCCGGCCTTGTTCGTCGGTTACGTGCTGGTACTGTGTACCGCAGCCAGTGCGCTCCTGCTGGTAAAAGGCTTTCCAAGGCATTGAGCATTGAGGCGTCTATGGCTAATACACCGGCTGAGTATATTCAGCACCACCTGCAAAACCTGACCTACGGCAAGCTGCCGGCAGGTACTGTGCGCGCCGATGGCAGCGTGCTGGATCAGGCCACCTGGACCATTGCACAGAACGCTGCCGAGGCCCAGTCGATGGGTTTCATGGCTGTGCACCTGGATACGCTGGGCTGGTCACTGTTCGCAGGTTTCCTGTTCATTGCCATCTTCAGCATGGCGGCCAAGGCGGCTACCGTCGGCGTGCCCGGCAAGCTGCAGAACATGGTCGAGATGATCGTCGAGTTCGTCGAGGGCATGGTCAAGGACACCTTCCATGGCCGTAACCCGGTGATCGCACCGCTGGCGCTGACCATCTTCATGTGGATCCTGCTGATGAACAGCCTGAAGTGGATCCCGGTCGACTACATCCCTGGCATCGCGCATCTGGCGGGCCTGCCGGCCTTCAAGATCGTGCCGACTGCTGATCCGAACGGCACCTTCGGTGTCTCGATCGGCGTGTTCTTCCTGATTCTGTTCTACAGCGTCAAGGTCAAGGGTCTGGGCGGCTTCAGCAAGGAGCTGGCCTTCACACCGTTCAACCACTGGTCGCTGGTGCCGTTCAACCTGTTCCTCGAAATCCTGGGTCTTTTGACCAAGCCGCTGAGCCTGGCACTGCGTCTGTTCGGCAACATGTATGCCGGTGAGGTGGTGTTCATCCTCATTGCCCTGCTGCCGTTCTACGTGCAGTGGACCCTGAATGTGCCTTGGGCAATCTTCCATATCCTGGTGATTCCGCTGCAGGCCTTCATCTTCATGGTGCTGAGTATCGTCTACCTGAGCGCAGCCCACGAAGAGCACTGACGGAAAACCGACCGTAACCAGTAACGTTAATCGCAACTCAAACCCTTGAAACTCTAGGAGTAACCATGGAACTCGTCATCATCGCTGCCGCCATCATCATCGGTCTGGGCGCCCTGGCCACCGGTATCGGCTTCTCCCTGCTGGGTGGCAAGCTGCTGGAATCCACTGCCCGTCAGCCGGAGCTGGGCCCGCAGCTGCAGACCAAGACCTTCATCATGGCCGGTCTGCTCGACGCCGTCCCGATGATCGGTGTTGGTATCGCCATGTACCTCATCTTCGTTGTCGCCCCTGGTATGGCTGGTTGATCTGATGATGTCGCCGCGACAGGGCGAGCGCCCTGTCGCTCATGGCGATATCGCCCGGGAAACAACGAAATAGCATGAGGTAGATCAGTGAACATTAATCTGACGCTGTTCGGTCAAACGATTGCCTTCGCTATTTTCGTCTGGTTCTGCATGAAGTTCGTATGGCCGCCGCTGACGGCCGCCATGCAAGCCCGCCAGAAGAAAATTGCCGAAGGCCTGGATGCCGCCGGTCGTGCCCAGCGCGATCTGCAACTCGCCCAGGAAAAAGCCGCCCAGATGCTCCGTGAAACCAAGGAGCAGGCTGCCGAGATCCTCGACAAGGCGAACAAGACCGCCAATGCAATCGTCGAGGAAGCCAAGCAGCAGGCCCGCAGCGAAGGTGAGCGTCTGCTCGCCAGTGCCAAGGCCGAAATCGATGTCGAAGTGAATCGCGCCAAGGATCAGCTGCGTGCACAGGTTGCGGCCCTCGCCGTGGCGGGTGCCGAGAAGATCCTGGAGTCCTCCGTGGACGCCAAGGCACACAACGATCTGGTCGCAAAACTGGCCTCCCAACTCTAAGCGAGGCAAGCGATGGCTACTATCAATACGCTTGCACGGCCTTACGCGAAAGCAGCCTTCGAGCACGCTTGCGCGGTCGCACAGACTGATGCCTGGGTGAACATGCTGGCGCTGGCCGCAAGCTTCGTGGAGTCCCCCGAGGTCACCGCACAGCTGCGTAACCCGGCCCTGACCACCGCGCGCAAGTGTGCGTTCGTGGCGGAGCTGTGCGCAGAGCGCATCGACGAGTCGTTCCGCAACTTCCTGGTGGCCTTGAGCGAAAACGATCGCCTGGAACTGCTTCCGACTGTACGCGAACAGTTCGACGCACTGAAGGCCGAGGCTGACCGTGCGCTCGAGGTCCAGATCGAAACGGCTCACGAACTGAACGCGGAACAACTCCAGACGCTGGCCGCCGCCTTGTCGAAGCGGCTCGATCGAACTGTACAGCCCACCCCGATCGTCAACCCCGCCCTGATCGGCGGCTTGATCATTCGCGCGGGTGACCTGGTCATCGACGGTTCGGTCCGCGGCAAACTGAACCAGTTGGCCGAAGCGTTGAAATCCTGATTTGAGGGGCATGGCATGCAGCAACTGAATCCTTCCGAAATTAGCGAAATCATCAAGCAGCGTATCGCCAAGCTTGATGTAACCGCTCAGGCCCGTAACGAAGGCACCGTCGTCAGCGTCTCTGACGGCATCGTGCGCATCTTCGGTCTGGCCGATGTGATGTACGGTGAAATGATCGAGTTCCCGGGCGGCGTCTATGGTATGGCGCTGAACCTGGAGCAGGACTCCGTCGGTGCAGTGATCCTGGGCGGTTACCAGGGCCTGACCGAAGGCATGAGTGCCAAGTGCACCGGCCGTATCCTGGAAGTGCCGGTCGGTCCGGAACTCCTGGGTCGTGTGGTCGATGCGCTGGGCAACCCGATCGATGGCAAAGGCCCGGTCGATGCCAAGCTGACCGATGCGGTCGAAAAGGTCGCGCCGGGCGTGATCTGGCGTAAGTCGGTCGACCAACCGGTGCAGACCGGTTACAAGTCGGTCGATGCCATGATCCCGGTTGGTCGTGGTCAGCGCGAGCTGATCATCGGCGACCGTCAGATCGGCAAGACCGCGATGGCCATCGACGCCATCATCAACCAGAAGAACAGCGGCATCCGCTGCGTTTACGTCGCCGTTGGTCAGAAGCAGTCGACCATCGCCAACGTGGTGCGCAAGCTGGAAGAGGCCGGTGCGCTGGCCAACACCATCGTGGTCGCTGCCTCGGCTTCCGAGTCGGCTGCCCTGCAGTTCCTGGCACCCTATGCCGGCTGCACCATGGGTGAGTACTTCCGTGACCGTGGTGAAGACGCGCTGATCGTCTATGACGACCTGTCCAAGCAGGCCGTCGCCTACCGCCAGATCTCCCTGCTGCTGCGCCGTCCGCCGGGCCGTGAAGCCTACCCGGGCGACGTGTTCTATCTCCACAGCCGTCTGCTGGAGCGTGCCTCGCGCGTTTCCGAAGAGTACGTGGAGCAGTTCACCAAGGGCGAAGTGAAGGGCAAGACCGGTTCGCTGACCGCGCTGCCGATCATCGAGACCCAGGCCGGCGACGTGTCCGCGTTCGTTCCGACCAACGTGATCTCGATCACTGACGGCCAGATCTTCTTGGAATCCGCCATGTTCAACTCGGGCATCCGTCCGGCGGTCAACGCCGGTATCTCGGTATCCCGCGTCGGTGGTGCGGCCCAGACCAAGATCATCAAGAAGCTCTCCGGCGGTATCCGTACCGCGCTGGCCCAGTACCGTGAACTGGCAGCCTTCGCCCAGTTCGCCTCGGACCTGGACGAAGCCACCCGCAAGCAGCTCGAGCATGGTCAGCGCGTCACCGAGCTGATGAAGCAGAAGCAGTATGCGCCGATGTCCATCGCGGACATGTCGGTATCGCTGTACGCCGCCGAGCGTGGCTTCCTGACCGATGTGGAAGTGGCCAAGGTGGGCGCCTTCGAGCAGGCCCTGATCGCCTTCTTCAACCGTGAATACGCCGACCTGATGGCGAAAATCAACGTGAAGGGCGATTTCAACGACGAGATCGATGCAGGCCTCAAGGCCGGTATCGAGAAGTTCAAGGCCACTCAGAGCTGGTAAGCCGCAGCGGGAGCCGCAAGGCTCCCGCCTGCTAACCCGGAAGGTGTCAAATGGCAGGCGCAAAAGAGATTCGCAGCAAGATTGCGAGCATCAAGAGCACGCAGAAGATCACCAGCGCCATGGAAAAGGTCGCGGTCAGCAAGATGCGCAAGGCACAGCAGCGCATGGCAGCCAGCCGTCCCTACGCCGTGCGTATCCGTGAAGTGATCGGTCACCTGGCCAAAGCCAACCCGGAATATCGCCACCCGTACATGGTGGAGCGTCCGGTCAAGCGTGTCGGTTACATCCTGGTCTCCAGTGATCGTGGCCTCTGCGGCGGTCTGAACATCAACCTGTTCAAGGCCCTGATCAAAAACATGAAGGACTGGCGCGATGCCGGCGTCGAGGCGGATTTCTGCGTCATCGGCAGCAAGGGCGCCAGCTTCTTCCGCAGCTACGGTGGCAATGTCATCGCCGCTGTCAGCCACCTGGGCGAAGCACCGTCGGTCACTGACCTGGTCGGTAGCGTCAAGGTCATGCTGGATCGTTTCGACGAAGGCAAGCTGGATCGCCTCTATGTGGCCTCCAACCAGTTCGTCAACACCATGACCCAGAAGCCGGTGGTCGAGCAATTGCTTCCCCTGGCCCCGTCTGCCGAGGCGCAAAGTGGCGCCAAGCAGGGGACCTGGGACTACCTGTACGAACCCGACGCCCAGCAGCTGCTGGATGCCCTGCTGGTTCGCTATGTCGAATCGCAGGTCTACCAGTCCGTGGTCGAGAACAACGCCTGCGAACAGGCGGCGCGGATGATCGCCATGAAGAACGCCACCGACAACGCCGGTCAGCTGATCAAGGATCTGCAGCTGATCTACAACAAGGCGCGTCAGGCTGCGATCACCCAGGAAATCTCGGAAATCGTCGGCGGCGCTGCCGCGGTTTAAGACCGGTTCAAATATTCAGAGGAACCAGATATGAGTAGCGGACGTATCGTTCAAATCATCGGCGCCGTTATCGACGTGGAATTCCCGCGCGATCAGGTGCCGAACGTCTATGACGCGCTGAAAGTCGAAGGCGCCGAGACCACCCTGGAAGTCCAGCAGCAGCTGGGCGACGGCATTGTCCGTACCATCGCCATGGGTTCCACCGAAGGCCTCAAGCGTGGCCTGACCGTGAACAACACCGGTGCCGGCATCGCCGTGCCGGTCGGCAAGGCCACCCTCGGCCGTATCATGGACGTGCTGGGTAACCCGATCGACGAAGCCGGCCCGATCGGCGAAGAAGAGCGCTGGACCATCCACCGCGCTGCACCGTCCTACGCCGAGCAGGCGGGCGGTAACGATCTGCTGGAAACCGGCATCAAGGTGATCGACCTGGTCTGCCCGTTCGCCAAAGGCGGTAAGGTCGGCCTGTTCGGCGGCGCCGGCGTCGGCAAGACCGTGAACATGATGGAGCTGATCCGCAACATCGCCATGGAGCACAGCGGTTACTCCGTGTTTGCTGGCGTGGGTGAGCGTACTCGTGAAGGTAACGACTTCTATCACGAGATGAAGGACTCCAACGTTCTGGACAAGGTTGCTCTGGTCTACGGCCAGATGAACGAGCCGCCGGGTAACCGTCTGCGCGTGGCCCTGACCGGCCTGACCATGGCTGAGAAGTTCCGTGATGAAGGCCGCGACGTGCTGCTGTTCGTCGACAACATCTACCGTTACACCCTGGCCGGTACCGAAGTGTCCGCGCTGCTGGGTCGTATGCCGTCTGCGGTGGGCTACCAGCCGACCCTGGCCGAGGAGATGGGTGTCCTGCAGGAGCGCATCACCTCCACCAAGAATGGCTCGATCACCTCGGTGCAGGCTGTCTACGTTCCCGCGGACGACCTGACCGACCCGAGCCCGGCGACCACCTTCGCCCACCTTGATGCCACCGTGGTTCTGTCCCGTGACATCGCCTCCCTGGGTATCTACCCGGCCGTCGATCCGCTGGACTCCACCTCCCGTCAGCTGGATCCGCTGGTGATCGGCCAGGAGCACTACGACACCGCACGCGGCGTGCAGTATGTGCTGCAGCGCTACAAGGAGCTGAAGGACATCATCGCGATCCTCGGTATGGACGAGCTGTCCGAGTCCGACAAGCAGCTGGTGTCCCGCGCCCGTAAGATCCAGCGCTTCCTGTCCCAGCCGTTCTTCGTCGCCGAAGTCTTCACCGGCGCTCCGGGCAAGTACGTGCCGCTGAAAGAAACCATCCGTGGTTTCGCCGGTATCCTCAACGGTGACTTCGATCACCTGCCGGAGCAGGCGTTCTACATGGTCGGCAGCATCGACGAAGCCATCGAGAAAGCCAAGAAACTGTAACTGGTGCGCCCGCTTGCGGGCGTTACCCGGCTAGGGCGGGAGTGCTTCCCGCCTGAGCTGACAACCGAGGCGTGAATATGGCTATGACAGTCCATTGCGATATCGTCAGTGCAGAAGAAGAGCTGTTCTCGGGGCTGGTGGAAATGGTCGTGGCTCACGGTAACCAGGGTGACCTGGGGATCCTGATGGGGCACACCCCGCTGCTGACCGACCTCAAGCCGGGTCCTGTGCGCGTGATCAAGCAGGGTGGCGAGGAGGAGGTGTATTACATCTCCGGCGGTTTCCTCGAAGTGCAGCCGAACATGGTCAAGGTGCTGGCGGATACCGCTGTGCGTGCCGCCGATCTCGATGAAGCCGCTGCGCTCGAGGCCAAGAAGGCCGCCGAGAAGGCGATCAACGAGAAGGGTGCCGAGTTCGACTACACCACCGCGGCGGCCCGTCTGGCCGAAGCGGCTGCTCAGCTGCGGACCATCCAGGAGCTGCGCAAGAAGTTTGGTGGCCCTATCCACTGAGTGCCAAGGCATTCACTGGAGGGGTTCACGTTGGAAAGGGGCGGCCTTGCGGGCTGCCCCTTTTTTGCATCTGCAGAACCGCGCCTTGGGCTGCGGGCAGAACGATCATGGCGCCGCCCCGGGTGCGCGCCACTGCAAGGGAAGTTTTCTGATGAGTCTGGAAGTCGTCATTCTTGCCGCCGGTCAGGGCATGCGCATGCGCTCGGCCCTGCCCAAGGTTCTTCATCCCGTCGCCGGCAAGCCGATGCTGGCGCATGTCATCGATACCGCCCGCGCCTTGCAGCCGCAGCGCATTCATGTGGTGATCGGCCACGGCGCCGAGGTGGTACGCGAGCGCCTGGCGGCGGATGATCTGAATTTCGTGCTGCAGGAGCAGCAGCTTGGCACCGGTCATGCGCTGGCCCAGGCGCTGCCGTTCATCCAGGCTGAACGGGTGCTGGTGCTCTACGGCGATGTGCCGCTGATCGAGGCGCCGACCTTGCAGCGTCTGCTGGAGCAGGCCACGCCGACGCAGCTGGCTCTGTTGACCGTCGAGCTGGACGATCCCACCGGCTACGGGCGGATCGTGCGCAATGCGGCGGGCGAGGTGCAGGCGATTGTCGAGCAGAAGGATGCGAGCGCCGAACAGCGGGCGATCCGCGAAGGTAATACCGGCATCCTCGCCCTGCCCGGCGCGCGTCTGGCCGATTGGCTGGGCCGGCTATCGAATAGCAATGCCCAGGGCGAGTACTACCTGACCGATGTGATCGCCATGGCGGTGAACGACGGTCTGCGGATTGCCACCGCGCACCCCGAGGAGGCCATGGAGGTGCAGGGTGCCAACGACCGCCTGCAGCTGTCCCAGCTCGAGCGCCACTACCAGCAGCGTGCCGCCCGCCGGCTGATGGCCCAGGGCGTGACCCTGCTCGATCCGGCGCGCTTTGACGTGCGCGGCGAGGTCACGGTGGGCCGCGATGTGCTGATCGACATCAACGTGATCCTCGAGGGCCGGGTGGTGATCGAGGACGGTGTCGAGATCGGCCCGAACTGCGTGATCCGCAACAGCACCCTGCGCCGCGGCGCGGTGGTCAAGGCCAACAGCCACCTGGAGGGCGCCGAGCTGGGCGAGGGGGCCGACTGCGGGCCGTTCGCCCGTCTGCGCCCCGGCAGTGTGCTGGGCGCTGGTGCGCACGTTGGCAACTTCGTGGAGCTGAAGAACGCGGTGCTGGGTGCGGGCGCCAAGGCTGGCCACCTGAGCTATCTGGGGGATGCCGAGATCGGTGCGCAGAGCAATATCGGCGCCGGGGTGATCACCTGCAACTACGATGGGGCCAACAAGCACCGCACGCTGATCGGCGCGGATGCCTTCATCGGTACCAACAACTCGCTGGTCGCGCCGGTCAGCATCGGCGACGGAGCGACCACCGCCGCCGGCTCGGTGATCACCAGCGCAGTGCCGGAGCGGGCCTTGGCCGTTGGCCGCGCGCGCCAGCGCAACATCGACGGCTGGCAGCGTCCGCTGAAGCAGCCCAAGGGCTGAGTCTCCGGCCGCTGTGGATAAAAGTAGCCGTACGCTCTGTGGATAATGGCGAGTTTCCGTTATCCACAGAGCGTTGTGGTTCTGGCGGCAGCCCGGCCTGTGAATAACCGCAGATGAGCATTATCCACAGCGGTATTGCCCGGCATGGACGGAGGCTGTGAATCGTTTTGGCCCTGTCAGCTTGACGTCGCTGTTGTACTGGGTTTTGATTCGCCTTCTGTAACTTACGAATCGAAACTTGCGCATGTCCAAACGCAATACCCCGCAGCGTCGCCACGCCATCCTTGCGCTGCTGGCCGAGCAGGGCGAGGTGCAGGTCGAGGCGCTGGCCCGCCGCTTCGAGACCTCGGAGGTGACCATCCGCAAGGATCTGGCCGCCCTGGAGAGCAATGGCCTGCTGCTACGCCGCTATGGTGGCGCAGTACCGGTGCCGCAGGAGCTGGTGGCCGAGCCTGCGCCGCTGATTTCCCCCTACAAGCAGGCGATTGCCCGTGCGGCTGCTGCGTGCCTGCGCGAACATGCGCGCATCCTGATCGACAGTGGCAGCACCACCGCCGCGCTGATTCCCGAGCTGGATCGCCGCCCGGGCCTGGTGGTGATGACCAACTCGCTGGAGGTGGCCAACGCCTTGCGCGAGCTGGAGCAGGAGCCTGTGCTGCTGATGACCGGCGGCACCTGGGATCCGCATTCGGAATCCTTCCAGGGCCAGGTCGCCGAGCAGGTGCTGCGCTCCTATGATTTCGATCAGCTGTTCATCGGTGCCGACGGCATCGATCTGGCGCGTGGCACCACCACCTTCAATGAGCTGCTGGGGCTGTCCCGGGTCATGGCAGAAGTGGCCCGGGAGGTGATCGTCATGGCAGAAGCGGACAAGGTCGGCCGGCGTATGCCCAATCTCGAGCTGCCGTGGCACAGCATTCATACCCTGATCACTGACGAGCGCCTCGAGGCCGAGGCGCGTGCACGGATCGAGGCGCACGGCGTGCGGCTGATCTGTGTGGCGGTCGGTGCCTGAACCGAACAAGGAGAATCCCATGTGTGGAATTGTCGGCGCGATTGCCGAGCGTAATGTCAGCGCCATCCTCATCGAGGGGCTCAAGCGTCTGGAATACCGCGGGTATGACAGTGCGGGCGTGGCGATCTGTAACCTGGCCGGCGAGCTGCGCCGTAGCCGGCGGATCGGCAAGGTGGCGGCCCTTGAGCAGGCGCTGGGCGAGGAGCCGCTACCGGGGCATCTGGGCATTGCCCACACGCGCTGGGCGACCCACGGCGTGCCCAGCGAGGCCAACGCCCATCCACACTTCTCCGGAGAAAGCCTGGCGGTGGTGCACAACGGCATCATCGAGAACCATGACGAGCTGCGTCAGCGTCTGGAGCGGCTGGGGTATGTGTTCACCTCGCAGACCGATACCGAGACCATCGTCCATCTGCTGCACCATACCCTCAAGCGCCTGCCGGACCTCGCAGATGCGCTCAAGGCCGTGGTGGGCGAGCTGCATGGTGCCTATGGGCTGGCGGTGATCAGCCGCGCGCAGCCGGATCGCATTCTCGCAGCGCGCAGCGGCAGTCCGCTGGTGGTGGGCCTGGGGCTTGGCGAGAACTTCATTGCCTCCGACCCGCTGGCGCTGCGTCAGGTGACGGATCGTTTCATCTACCTGGAAGAAGGCGATATTGCCGACATTCGCCGCGACAGCTTGCAGATCTGGAATGCCGCCGGTACGACGGTGCAGCGCGAGACGGTGCAGTTCCACGAAAGCGCCGAGGCGGCCGAAAAGGGTGAGTACCGTCATTACATGCTCAAAGAAATCTTCGAGCAGCCCCGTGTGGTGCAGCGCACCCTGGAAGGGCGTCTGGGCGCGACGCAGGTGCTGGTGGCGGCGTTCGGTCCGCAAGCGGTCGAGCTGTTTGCCCGGGTGCGCCAGGTGCAGATTGTGGCCTGTGGCACCAGTTATCACGCCGGGATGGTTGCTCGTTACTGGCTGGAGGAGCTGACCGGGATTCCCTGCCAGGTCGAGGTGGCCAGCGAGTTCCGCTATCGCACGGTGGCGGTGCATCCGGACAGCCTGTTCGTGACCATTTCCCAGTCCGGTGAAACCGCCGATACCCTGGCGGCGCTGCGCGACGCCCGCTCCAGCGGCTATCTGGCCAGCCTGGCGATCTGCAACGTCGGTACCAGCTCGCTGGTGCGGGAGTCGGATCTGGTGTTGCTGACCAATGCCGGCCCGGAGATCGGGGTGGCCTCGACCAAGGCCTTCACCACCCAGCTGGTTGCCCTGCTGCTGCTGACGCTGGCGCTGGGTCGGGCTCGCGGCACCCTGGATCCTGCGCGTGAGGCCGAACTGGTTGCCGCGCTGCGCGCGCTGCCGGGGGATCTGCAGGCGGTGCTGGGCATGGACAAGGCCGTGGAGCAGATCTCGGCGCTGTTCGCGGAAAAGCATCACACCCTGTTCCTGGGGCGCGGTGCGCAGTACCCGGTGGCGATGGAGGGGGCGCTCAAGCTCAAGGAAATTTCCTACATTCACGCCGAGGCCTATCCGGCCGGTGAGCTCAAGCATGGCCCGCTGGCGCTGGTGGACAGCGACATGCCGGTGGTGACCGTGGCGCCGAACAATGCCCTGCTGGAAAAGCTCAAGTCCAACCTGCAGGAAGTGCGCGCGCGTGGCGGGCAGCTGGTGGTGTTTGCCGATCGCGAGGCGGGGCTTGAGAACGGCGAGGGCGTGCATGTGGTGCAGGTGCCGCATATCCACCCGCTGTTGGCGCCGATCCTCTACACCGTGCCGCTGCAGCTGTTGTCCTACCATGTGGCGGTGCTCAAGGGCACGGACGTCGATCAGCCCCGTAATCTTGCGAAAAGTGTGACGGTGGAATGATGGTGCGGGGAGTGCTTCGCGCGTGTGTGGGATGCAAATAAAGTTTCATCCGTACAAATAAAGTATCATCCTTACAAATAAAGTTTCATCCTGAGCCTGCATCCGCTATGTTGAGGTCATCGACACAGGGGGCAGGCTTTCTCATGTCTGGAGCATTCAAGGGGCTGACCCAAGCCCAGATCGATAGAAGGCTCAAGGACGGGCGTGGCCAAGGCCAGGGATCGGACTACAAGCCGTTCATCTACACCAGGGACGTATCCTCGCTGGGGCGCTCCCACCGTCTGCCTGGCAGCAAGACCCGGCGTTTACACCATCTTCTATCCGATCTTGAACTGGCCATCTTCCTGACCTTGGATCGGTCTCCCCATGTCACCGATATCCGTGAACAGTTCCCGATGCGGGTCGAAGATACGGTGCGCATCGCAGAGGAGCTTGGCCTGCCCCACGGGCGTTACAAGGGTACTCCGCAGGTACTGACCAGCGACTTCCTGGTGGATTTCGAAGATCCTCAGCGCCCGAGCATCGCGATTCAGGCCAAGTACAGTGCCGACCTGCAGAAGCCAGAAGTCATCGAGAGGCTTGAGCTTGAAAGGCGCTACTGGCAGGAAAAAGGTATTCCCTGGGTCATCGTCACGGAACGTGAGGTATCCAGGGAGGCATTTGCCAATATCCAATGGCTCTATCCTGCCCATGCTGAAGACGACATCGCTCAGGACGATCTCGCCCATTACCAGCAGCTGTTTATGCTCGAGTTTCAGCGTCACCCAGACCAGAAGCTGACCGCTATTGCCCAAGGACTGGATACCTCCGGCCAGCTGGAGGCCGGTCAGGCGCTCTATTGGCTACGCCAGTTGCTGGCCCGGCACTGTTTCCTGTTCGATCTTGACACTCCTTACCGGGAGCTGAAGCCGAAAGACCTGGTTGCCAACGCTCATCAAATGCATCAGGAGCTGAGCAGTGTTGCCCGTTAATCAGGTGTTCCGGATGGGGGAACTGCGAAAGCGCCTGCTCTGGTCCGGTACCGAGCAGGCCATCTGGATCGATATCGATTCGGACACGGCGTTGCCCGAACCGATATCGGTTGCAGAGCTGGAGCGTCTGCTCATGGAGCGGGAGCTGGAGAGCATTGCCGATCCCTTCGAGGAGACAGTCCTACGGGAGGTTGAGGAAGGTTCTCTTGATCAGCAGAAGCGTGATGAAGCTTGGGCAATGCTGGCGGATTTTGTGCACGATCCCCAGCTTTACGTGCGGCACCCCAGAGGGCTCATTGTCAGAGGCATCATGGAGCGCCATGGTGTCACCAATCAGACGGTGTACAGGTTACTGAGGCGCTACTGGCAGCGGGGCATGTGCAGGAATGCTCTCTTGCCGGACTATGTCAACTCGGGCGCCCGTGGCAAGCGCAGAAAGCCGAACCAGGCCAAGCTGGGCAGGCCCAGAGTGGTGATGGAGGGGAAAGGGAGCAATGTCACGCCGGACATCGAGCGCATTTTTCGCCGGGTCATCGAGAAACGCTTGCTCAAGGAAAAGCATCCGTCCATTCCTGATGCCTACGCCTCCGGGCTGAACTTGCTCCGTGCTGTTCTGCCGGAGCTGCCGACCTCCGAACTGCCTACATTGGGTCAGTTCCGTTACTTCTATGGGCGCGAATATCACTTCACCGACACCTTGCCATGCAGGGTGTCCGCAGTGGATTTTGCCAAGGACTTCCGACCGCTCAGCAGTACATCGACGACCGAGGCACTGGGGCCCGGATACCGCTACCAGATAGATGCCACCATCGCCGATATCTATCTGGTTTCAGAGCATGATCGCAGCCTCATCGTCGGCAGGCCTGTCGTTTACATGGTGATCGACGTGTTCAGCCGCATGGTCGTTGGTATGTACGTCGGATTTGAGGGGCCTTCCTGGGTCAGTGCCATGGTGGCATTGGCCAATACGGTCGCCGACAAGGTTGAGTATTGCCGTCAGTATGGCGTGGAGATCGATGCCAGCGACTGGCCGGTCAAAGGCTTGCCGGATGTGGTGCTGGCTGATAAGGGCGAACTGAATGGCACCAAGGTGGAAGCATTTTCCCAAGCCTTCGGCGTTCGCATCGAGAATGCACCGGCCAGGCGAGGAGATGCCAAGGGGATCGTCGAACGTTATTTCCGGACGGTGCAGGAGCGTTTCAAGCCCTATGCCAGCGGTGTGGTCGAGCACGCCACCAGCCGGAAGCGGGGTGGCCACGACTACAGGCTTGATGCCAGTCTGACCTTGCCCGAGTTCACCCAGATCATCATTGCCGGCATCCTCTACCACAACAACTTTCACACCTTGAGCAAATACGACAGGACCTCTGGTATGCCAGGCGATCTGCCAGCCATCCCAGTCATGCTATGGAACTGGGGCTTGGCCAACCTGACCGGCCGGTTACGTACTGCGCCCGAGGAGCTGGTGCGGATCAATCTTTTGCCCCATGAGTCGGCCACGGTTTCGGAGCTGGGAATCAGGCTGTTCGGCTGCTTCTACACCTGCCAGGAAGCAATCAGGGAGGGTTGGTTTCACCGAGGCCAGGGGCGCCGGCCGACAGGGGTAACGGTCGCATACGATCCGCGTAGCGCCGACCACATCTACCTGCGGCCGTCCAATAGTCTCAAGGACTACTGGGTTTGCGAGCTTGCCGACCGCAGTCGACGCTTCAGGGGGATGACCTTCTGGGATGTCTGGCTGCTGTCCAGAGAGGAACGGCGTAGCGATACCAACGCGGCGGCGGAAGCCTTGGTAGAGAGAGGCAATCTTCTGAAGCAAATCGAGTCCATCGTTGCCCAGGCAGAGGATGCCAGTCCGGTCAAAACGGGTATGACCACGAAGGATCTGGGAACCCAGATCCGCGAGAACAAGCAGCAGGAAAAGCGCCAGGAACGCCAGAAAACAGCATTCAAACCGGAGAAAGAACAGCAGGAAAAGCCAGCCGAGGTGATCCCACTGCGGGGCGAGAAGCAGGAAGATTATGCCTTCCCAGATCTCAGTGACCTGATATTCAAGGAGGAAGAGGATGACTGAAGAATTCCAGCGTGGAGTCATTCCCCTGGCGCGTTACCAGGAGCAGCAGCTTCCCGAGTATCAGGACAATCCGCTCATCGGCGCATTGCCTCCGATTCCTGATCTGCAGGAGGTGGTCGGTCTATTGCAGCAGCTTCCCGGTTTCGAGCCGCAGGAGGCGCTTCTGGATGGTCGGCTCAGGGCACATGCGATTGCCCGCCTGTTGCACGGCTTCTTCCAGCCGCTGAGCCATCACTTGGAGCTGGAGAGCAAGATCAGCCTGATGATCCGTCAAGGGTACATCGGTCGGAATCCGGCCAGCGGTGCCTGGTATGCGCACCTGCAGAATGGCTATCGCCGTGTCGAGGAGGAGGATCTGGATGCGGCGGTGTACCAGAGTGTCTCCTCTACGGCCAACAGCCTGTCGCTGTTCGGCTGCTCCGGTTGCGGCAAGACGCGCACGCTGGAGCGGATTCTGGGCATGTACCCCCAAGCTCTCCATCACCCTGATTACAACATCACCCAACTGGTCTACCTGAAGATCGACTGCCCAATTGATGGTGATTTGGATGAGCTGTGCCTGAGCTTCTTCAACGAAGTAGACAAGATCCTGGGTACCCACTACAGCCGTAGCCACGGACGCAAGAAGCTGGGTACCAAACGTCTGCTGGCATCCATGTGCCAGGTGGCCAATCTGCACGCGCTCGGAGTGCTGATCATCGACGAGGTTCAGAACCTCAACGAGGCACGCTCCGGTGGTGCCGAGAAAATGCACAATTTCTTCGTGTCGCTGGTGAACACCATCGGTGTTCCGATCATTCAGGTCGGCACCCACCGGGCCAGCAAGTTCTTCCAGCGCACGTTCCGGGCTGCTCGGCGGGTCTCCGGGTTGGGCAGCATCCGCTGGGATAGGTTGCCTCGGGACGAGCATTGGAAGCGTCTGTTGAAGCGGCTCTGGAAGTACCAGTGGCTGCGAAATGCGGCGCCATTGGATGACGAACTGGAGGCTACGATGTACGACCTCACCCAAGGGGTCATGGACATCGTCATCAAGCTGTTCGCGCTGGCGCAGATCCGGGCGATAGTGACGGGCGTCGAGTGCATCAAGCCGCTGTTGCTGCGCAGGGTTTTCGAGGACGAGTTCAAACCGGTCCATCCGATGCTGGCGGCCTTGCGGAGCGGTAGGTCCGAGCTGATCGCCAAATATGACGACCTGCTTATGCCAGAGATCGAGGGACGGTTGCTGACCCTGACTCGCTCTCTGGATAGCGTCGCCCAACCGAAACCGCCGGCCCCTCCGGCTGATGACAAGGCGAAGAGGCTGGCCGCCCTGCTCGAAGGTATGGAAATCCCGAGGGACATCGCCATTCCCATGGCCGATGAATTGTTGGCGGAGAATCCGGACATCCCGCTGGCGGCCCTGATTCACAAGGCCACGGCCTACCTCGCGCAGGACGCTCCCAAGAGGCCCGGCATTTCCAGAGTTAAGCGGACGGAGTGGGGGTGCCTATCCGAGGAGGATCTGCGCCGACGTTATGCCGATGGGCCTGAAAGCGAGGCCTATGACAGATTCAAGCAGGCTGGCTTGATCCTCGATCTGCGGCCTCTGCTGAGAGCGAGCTGACATGTACTTCCCCAGGCTCTACCCGGACGAACTGCTTTACAGCGGTATTGCCCGGTGCCGGGTACATCTGGGGATAGGCAACCACAAGACCTTGCTGCACATGCTGTTCGGTGACAGCAAGGTTGCCGCGATCACCGATCTGCCCACACACCTGACTGCGTTGGCGAACAACACGGGCTTGGATGCGGAAGGCATGATCCTGAATCACACGCTGTTCCCGCTCTATGCCCCTTTCATTCCGCCGGAGCGTCGTACCGAACTTTTTCAGGCCATGCTCGCTTCCGACCGGCCGACGATTGGCCTGTCTGGGGCATCGACGGCCTTGGTCAAATGGCCCGAGTGGCTGCGTTACTGCCCGGTCTGCTTCGAGGACATGGCGGATCGTTTCGGTGAGCCCTACTGGCAGCGTAGCTGGCAGATCCAAGGGATAGATGCCTGCCCAGAGCATGGCTGCCAGCTCTTGGACTCACCCATCCCGTTTCGTCGAGCGCAGCGGCATGAGTTTCATCCAGCCTCGCCACTGTTTCTGCCTCGCGATCTTCGCGTGAGTCCCGTGGGCGAAGAGGCTATCAGGCTCGCCAAGGCTGCCATGCAGCTGCTGGCGTGCGAAGAGGTGCAATCGCCTGGCTACGGACGCTGGACCAATTTGTACCGGTACCTGGCTACAGAGTACGGCGCCAGGCGCGGCCGGCAGGTCAGGGCTGAAGTCATCTGGGAGAAGATCCTGGCATCCCATCGCAGGGATTGGCTTGCTGCGAACGGTCTGCTGACATCCTGGGAGCCTCCGCCCTGGCTGTTGGCAATGTTCAGGAAGCACCGCAAGGGATTCAGTGCGCTGCAGCATCTGATCGTCTGGACCAGCCTGCGCCCTGGCCAGCCTGCTGGCGAGCTGATCAGCGAGGCGAAGACTCGCCAGGTCGACCTTGCCTCCGACCGGTCAGTACAGTTGCTCCCCGCTGAGTTTGAACAAAAGCAGCAATACCGAGCCGTTTGGCTGCAAGCACTGGCTAATCACGGTGGCGCTAAGGCAGCCAGGCAAAACGGAGGGGGGGCATGTTACGCCTGGCTCTATCGTCATGACCGACACTGGCTGATGGCTGCGAACCAGGCCAGGCAGCACCGACAGGGCAACAACAGCCACGTCGACTGGCGAGTGCGTGACAGGAAGCTGGTGCGCCTACTGATCCGGATTGGCAGAGGTAGCGAAGAAGACCTGGGCCTTCCGCGCAGGAGCCGCAACTGGTTCCTGCAGCAGCTACCCCATCGGGCATCAGTCGAGCACCATCTCGATCAACTGCCTCTGTGCCACACCTTCCTGGATCGCTATGCCGAGTCCGTCGGCGAGTATCAGATCCGTCGCCTGACTGCAGCGATGCTGGAGGATGTACAGACAGGCATAACGTCCAGGCGCTGGGAGCTGGAAAGGCGTTGTGGATTGGAAAAAAGCAGGATGGCACCACTGACCACTGCGTTCATTCGATTGATAGGAAGATGGATTGAATAGGACAGTATTTCGTCAGATCCCGAACGGATCCAGGTTGCTGGCCGTTGGAAATTTTTTCAGGGCTCCGACTCCGGCAGCCGAGTGGCGCTTGGCGGCTCTCTTTGAGCGTAACGGTCAGCTGCAGCTGCAGCGGTTCGCACAGGAGATGTCGTGTGTCTTGGCCGTTGGTCGCGAGTTTCTTGGCGAAGAAGGGGCTCCTTATCGTCCCAGTGGTTTCAAGAAGACGGTGGTGCTTCCTGCAATAGATACCTGGCGGGAACGGCAGTTGGGTGAGTGCCCACGTCTGGCCAGAAGGCTTGCTGCAAATCCTGAGATATCTGGACAGCGATGCGTTGTGTTCGAGGTCGATGGTCTGACCGTCTGGCTGCCGAAATTCGAGCTGGCGCGAAAAATGTTCTTCCACGCTGCCTTCATCGTCCGTGCAGCCTTCGCACCGAATGGCTTGGACATGGCCTTCACGGTCTACAGAGAGGGCGATGTTGTTCATATCCATACGCCCCCGAAGACAGGTGCGCCAAGTCAGCTTCTCAAAATCAAGGGATACAGAGACCATTTCAGTTGGCTGCTGCTGAATCAGGATGTGAAGCGATCCTTCGAGTCAATCTGGCAAAGCCTCAACCAAGGGCAAGAGCAGGTACCGCAAGGTTCGGCGTATGCAAGGTGGCAGTTCGACTTCATGGCACCCCCTTCCCTCGCGGGTAGCACCATGGATGTGCGAGGCCCCTTTGATCCGGAAAGCAACGAATTGCTGGCCTGGGAGATCGAAAAGCTTCAGGGGCTCCGGTTTAGCCATCGCGGTGATATTTTTTTCCATCACCCTGCTCTCAAGTTACCCGTCAGGGGTGAAAAAACAGGCTGTGTATCTGTGCCATCGGGAGCAGAAGAAGTGGAGGTGGATGCTGACGAAGAGCCGACTGCTGCCAAGGAGCAGAGGTTGATTCATCTGCCTGTTGAGGGGATCACGTTTGATGCTCAGCTGCGCACCAAGATCGCCTACAACGGGGAGCGTGCCAACGGTCATGGCAAGAAGGTCGACGACGAGCAATGCCCGAGCAGAGAAAGACAACTCTTCGGCGTGGCTGATCCTGTGAGCGAGGGCAGCATAGCGTCAGGAGAATTCCAACAATTGGGTGAGGGAGAGCGTGATGGGGACGAGCATGAACGGCTTGCAGATCGTTTCTCGCTACTCCGAGAGATTCTTGAACAAATCACCCAAGAGTCTGGAGTTGCGCTGGTAGCACTGGAGGTGAGGCCTCTGCCGCCCGTTCCACGTTGCAGCTACCACATGATCGATCACGAAAAATCACGCTGTTATCTGCTGGCAAGGTTCAAACTACAAAACGGCGATCAACGCTACCTTCTAGAAATAGATACCTCAGACAACCGGAAGACCATGTCAACGCGGATCATGGGCTTCAAAGCCGGTGTTGAGGCAGAAAAATGCATAGACAGGATCTTGAGGGAGACAGTGAAAGGCTCGTTGCGCTGGCCAGGCACCATGGCGAAGTACTGTGAGCCTTTGCACTCTGTGCATCACCCTAAAGAAAGCTCATCTGGGGTCAACCATGCCAGGGTGTTCGACTGGAAGCAGCGGATACGCTTGGCCCTCCTGAACTGATCGAAAAGCGAGCATAAATTCGGCTGCGACACATCTTGTCGCGCGCTCCAGGTAGCCTCCCCGAAACTGCCCGGAGCCGTGCCAAGGCGGTGTAGGCACGGCCGGCTACTGGCTCCTGCTTGGCCAAGCAGTTAAGGTTCTCAACCTATCAAGACACCCTGCAGGGACGCGGCATTCAGGCGCGTTCCCGATTTCCGTAAGGATCCGCCTGTGAACCAGCAAACCCTCGCCGACTTCATCTGGAACGTGGCCGACGTGCTGCGTGGCGACTTCAAGCAGTCCGAGTTCGGCCGCATCATCCTGCCGTTCACCGTACTGCGTCGCCTGGAGTGCGTGCTGGAGCCAACCCGCGAGTCGGTACGCACCCAGCACAGCCTGCTCAAGGACAGCGGCGTGGATCTCGACCTGCTGCTGCCCGGCACCGCCGGCGCGACCTTCTACAACGTCTCGCAGTTCTCCCTGGCTAGCCTCGGCTCCACCAGCACGCGGGCCAACCTGGAGGACTACATCGCCAAGTTCTCTGCCAACGCACGCCAGGTGTTCGAGCACTTCGCCTTCGACGGTTGGCTAGAGAAACTGGACAAGGCCAACCTGCTGTACCTGGTGACCCAGAAGTTCGCCGCCATCGACCTGCACCCGGACGCCATCAGCAACCACGAGATGGGCCTGGTGTTCGAGCACCTGATCCGCAAGTTCGCCGAGTCGGCCAACGACACCGCCGGGGAGTTCTTCACCCCGCGCGACGTGGTGCGCCTGGCCACCACCCTGGTGTTCGCCCCCGACCACCAGGCACTCAATGGCGAAGGCGTAGTGCGCACCGTCTACGACTGCGCGGCCGGCACCGGCGGCTTCCTGTCCTCGGCCATCGAGCAGGTCAGCGAGTGGAACCCCAATGCCCGGCTGGTGCCCTACGCCCAGGAGCTGAACCCCGAGACCTACGCCATCTCTGTGGCCGACAAGCTGATCCAGGGCTTCTCGACGCAGAACATCAAGCTCGGCAACACCCTGTCCAACGACCAGCTGCCCCATGAGCAGTTCGACTACTGCCTGGCCAACCCGCCGTTCGGCGTGAAGTGGGAGAAGGTGCAGAAGCAGGTGCAGGACGAGCACACCCAGCAGGGCTTCGCTGGCCGCTTCGGTCCCGGCCTGCCACGGGTCGGCGACGGCTCGCTGCTGTTCCTGATGCACCTGCTGTCCAAGCGTAAGCCGGCCGAGCAGGGCGGCACCCGCATCGGCATCGTGTTGTCCGGCTCGCCGCTGTTCAACGGCGGCGCTGGCTCCGGCGAGTCGGAGATCCGCCGCTGGATTCTGGAGAACGACTGGCTGGAGGCAATCATCGCGCTGCCCACCGACCTGTTCTACAACACCGGCATCGGCACCTACGTGTGGATTCTCTCCAACCACAAGGACGCGCTGCGCAAGGGCAAGGTCCAGCTGATCGACGCCAGTGCCATGCATGCGCCGATGCGCAAGAGCCTGGGCAGCAAGCGCAAGTACCTGTCCGACGAGCAGATCGCCGAGATCGCCAAGCTGCACGAAGCCTTCGGGGAAGGCCCGAACAGCAAGATCTTCGCCACCACCGACTTCGGCTACCGGCGCATCACCGTCGAGCGCCCGCTGCGCCTGCGCTTCTCGGTCGATCCGGATAAGCTCGCCGCCTATCAGAACACCAAGGGCTCCGATCAGGCCGAGGCCTTCGCCGCCGTGGAAGGCCGCTTCGATAACCTGCCGGCCTTCCTCAAGGCCGCCGGCGTGAAGAAGCTCTCCAAGGGTGCACAGAAGGCCGTGCTGGCCTGCTTCGGCGAGCGCGACGCCGAGGCCCAGCCGGTGCTGGATGACAAGGGCAATGTGCAGTCAGATTCGGATCTGCGCGAGTTCGAGAACGTCCCCCTCAACCAGTCCATCCAGGACTATTTCGAGCGCGAGGTGCTGCCCCATGTGCCGGACGCCTGGATCGACACCGGCAAGACGGACGCGAAGGATGGTCAGGTCGGTATCGTCGGCTACGAGATCAACTTCAACCGCTACTTCTACGTCTACCAGCCGCCGCGCCCTCTAACCGAGATCGACGCCGATCTGAAGGCAGTGGAGGCCGAGATCGCCGCGCTGCTGGGTGAGGTGACGGCATGAGTCACTACAAGCCGTATCTGGCGTACAAGGACTCCGGGGTGGAGTGGTTGGGGCAGGTGCCAGAGCACTGGCAAGTCAAGCGACTGCGGTTTGCGGCGATGCTGAACCCGCCTATTCGTCCAGATCTTCTTGCTGATCTTGCCTGCGAAGTCTCTTTTCTGCCGATGGAGGCTATCGGGGAGGATGGCTCTCTGAATCTGGAGCAGAACCGGCCTGTGCAGGATGTACGTAATGGCTACTCGTATTTCGAGGATGGCGATGTGGCTTTTGCCAAGGTCACGCCCTGCTTCGAGAATGGCAAAGGAGCCCTGATGCAAGGCCTGCAATATGCTGCAGGCTTTGGCACTACCGAACTGACGGTCATGCGTCCTGTGCAGGATGTCACGGATGCACGCCATCTGAGCTATATCGTGCAAAGCACACAGTTCCGTACCTTGGGTGCAGCCGCCATGACCGGGGCTGGTGGCCTCAAGCGAGTTCCAGATGAGTTCACCAGAAATTTCCCGGTTGCATTTCCTCCCCGGACAGAGCGGGAACTCATTGGCGATCACCTCGACCGCGAAACCGCCCGCATCGACGCCCTGGTGGCGAAGAAGACCCGCTTTATCGAGCTGCTGCGCGAAAAGCGCCAGGCGCTGATCACCCATGCCGTCACCAAGGGCCTCGATCCCAACGTGAAGATGAAGGACTCCGGCGTGGAGTGGCTGGGGGAGGTGCCGGAGCATTGGATTTGCAAAAAGCTGATGTACTGGATACAAGGCTATGGAAGCGGCACTACCCCATCCAAGGATGAAGACTACTGCATAGAAGGTGGGACCCCTTGGGTTACTACCGGTGAGCTTCGCGAGAGTTTGGTCTGTGAGACTGATAAGCGGGTTACGGATGTTGCCTTGAGGGAATACAGTGCATTGAAGGCCCATCCAGAGGGCTCACTTGTAATTGCCATGTATGGCGCAACTGTTGGTCGCCTTGGCTTGCTGGGTGTGCCTGCGGCTCTGAATCAAGCGTGTTTTGCTATACATCCTTGCAGGGAAATTAGCATTCGCATGCTGCGTTGGTGGTTTGAAGGATTCAGAACAGAGCTGATCGAGCTGGCTACAGGTGCAGGTCAGCCAAATATCAGCGGCGACAAGATCCGGAATTTGCTTATCGCGGCACCGCTCAGTTTGGAGGAGCAGGAGCAGATAGCCAGCCATATCGATTGCAAGACATCGCGACTTGATGAATTGGTAAGGAAGACCGAGCGCAGCATCGCCCTCCTCAAAGAACGCCGCTCCGCCCTGATCACCGCCGCCGTCACCGGCCAGATCGACCTGCGGGAGGCGGTATGAGCCAGGGCCGCAGCATTCGCCTGTTTCTGGTCGACGGCACGCCGAACGGCCTGCTGACCGCCGAGATCATGAACTGGACCGGCCACGTGCTGACCGGCCCGCGCAGCAAGCTGGCCGAGCTGGTGCAGCGCCCCGAGTGTGCGCGCACCGGCGTGTACTTCCTGGTCGGCCCCGACCCGGACGACAGCCTGCGTACCCGGGTGTATGTCGGCGAGTCGGACGACGTGGCCCAGCGCCTCAAGCAGCACAACCGCCCCGAGGAACAGGGCGGCAAGGATTTCTGGGAGCGGGTCTGCCTGGTCACCAGCAAGGACCAGAACCTGACCAAGGCCCATGCGAAGTATCTGGAAAGCAAGCTGATCGGCATCATCGCCAGTGCCGGCCGCTGCGTACTGGGCAACGGCACCGCGCACGAGTATGGCAATCTGCCGGAATCCGACCGCGCCGACATGGCCTTCTTCCTGGAGCAGATCCGCACCGTGCTGCCGGTGCTGGGGTTCGACTTCCTGCGCGAGCTGGCCAGGCCTTCGACCGTCAGCGCACCCAGTCCGGCTGCGCCTGTCTCCCGCTCCCCGCTGTTCACCCTGGAGGTGCCGCGCTACCGCATCAGCGCACAGGGCCAGGAGATCGATGGCGAGTTCTTCGTGCTCAAGGGCTCCAGGGCGAGGGCGGATTGGGTCGGTACCGAGCGCGGCTATCAGGGGTTATTCCGGCAACTGGTGGCGGATGGTGTGCTGGTCGCCGAGAGTCCCGAGCATCTGGTGTTCAGCGACGATTACGCCTTCAGCAGCCCGAGTGCGGCAGCGGCAGTGGTCTGTGGGCGCGCAGCCAATGGCCGTACTTCCTGGGTGGCCGGGGGCACAGGCCAGACTTATGCTGCCTGGCAGGAGCAGCAACTGACCAATATTGAACCTGTCGCGGAGATTGAATGAGCAAGCCAAAACCGACCGATCTCGATCTTCATCTGCAGCCACTGCTGGGCAGCCTCGGCGAGCTGATCCGCCAGGCCCGCCAGCGAGCGCTGCGTGCCGTGGATGCCATCCAGGTGCAGACCTGCTGGGAAGTCGGCCGGCAATATCGTCGAGTTCGAACAGGGCGGTGCGGCTCGCGCGCAGTACGGCAAAAAGCTGTTGTCCTCTCTGGCTCGTGTGCTGAGCGCGGAGTTCGGCAAGGGTTTCGACGAGCGCAATTTGCGGCATATGCGGGCCTTCTATCAGGCCTTTCCAATTTGGAACGCAGTGCGTACCGAATTGAGCTGGACCCACTACCGCACCTTGCTCAAGGTCGACAGCGACAGCGCCCGCCAGTGGTACATGAACGAGACCGCCGAGCAGGGCTGGACCACCCGTGCCCTGGATCGACAGATCGGCACGCTGTACTACGAGCGACTGCTGGCCAGCCAGGACCGGGCAGCCGTCGAGCAGGAGGCCGCCAGCAACCTGCAGTTGTTGGGCAAAAGCCCCCGCGAGTTCGTGCGCGACCCGGTACTGCTGGAGTTCCTCGGCCTGCCCAATGCCGGTGCCTTTCTGGAGAGCGACCTGGAGCAGGCGCTGATCGACCAGTTGCAGGGCTTCCTGCTGGAGCTGGGCAAGGGCTTCGCCTTCGTCGCCCGCCAGCAGCGCATCAGCACAGAGAGCAAGGACTTCTGAACCGCCCCGGGAACTCCGGAGGCTCTCTGGTTTGAGTCATGCCGCCAGGGCTGACTCGTCGAGTTGTCGATAA